>CAWFRX010000001.1:0-143747 GCA_963818345.1 uncultured Acidobacteriota bacterium
GATTTGCAGGAAATGAGCTACGAAGAGGCTGCGGCGGTCCTTCGCTGCGCGCTCGGCACGGTGCGCTCGCGGCTCCATCGTGGCGCCGGCCTACTGATGGAAAAGCTAGTGAGTCCGCAAGCCAGGAGAAAACGCGGCGGTGGGAAAGCGAAATCGGCGAGGAACAGATGATGAATTGCGAAGAATTTCAAGACGTAGCGCAAGCTTGGCTAGGGACGAGGGCTCTGGACGTCGCGATCGTCGAGGGAGCTCTGACTCACGCGGACTCTTGTGAGCAGTGCGACGCGTTGCTTGAAGAAGCCGAATTGTTGACGAGTGAGTTGCGCGCTTTGCTTGCGGCGCGTTCTGTCGCCGACGTCGCTGGTCGCGTGGAAGCGACATTGTTAGCAGCCTTCCAGCAGCGCTGCGAATCTGCTCCCGGCCCGTCGACCCTGCTGCGGTGGTCAGCGGGCATTGCCGGCGTGGCTGCTGCGATCGTTCTCGGACTATTCCTGATCGGACGTCCAAATGCCTTCTGCGCCATCGAGAGGCTGCACGGCTCGCGCAACCTGGGCGGGCAAACAGTCAGGCGGAGGCCGCGTCGGCGCAGCCGCCGGCACAAACCGGGGCATCTGACGACGAAGGAGCCGACTCCTTCGTGCCGCTGTCCGGCACATTTGACCCAACTACTTTGAGCGATGATGCAATAGTGCGAGTGAGTCTGTCAGGGGACGAACTGAGGAGACTTGGGGCGTACCGGTGGGCGATAGCGGCGACCAACAAGTCGTCGCGGATTTGATTATCGCGAACGATGGGACGCCTCAGGCGATACGCGTGGTGGGCTGGTAATTTTGGAGAGGCCTGGACATTCATGCAGCGGACGTAGCAAGCATGCCGTCGAGTTAGCGAGGAGGAAGAGGAAGATGCGCCGAAACGGGTTGGTTGTTTCATGTGCTGTCTCGCGGCTCTTGCGTTTGGTTCCGCAAGCAGCCTCGCGCGACAGGTGGTCCTCCGGGACCGGAGAATCGCATCGGGTTTCTGGGCTTTGCGGGCGGCAAGGTGGTGTCACCGGCGCGCCCTATTGCGGGCTGGTCACCGATAAGCTTGTCGAGACGCTCGCCGATGGAAACCAGATTCACCGCGACACAACTACGAACGTGTGCCGCGACAGCCAGGGGCTGGACAGTTCGAGAGTTGAATCTCCCGGCGGTGGTTTCCGGATAGAGAACTTCGCCCCGCTCGATTGTCATCAGCGATCCGGTCGGCGGTGGATTATATGCTCGATCCCATGCATAAGACGTACCGCAAGTTCACGCGGCCTACCGGCAAGCCGCCGGCGGGTAATCCGGCACGCTTCAAGGCATTTCCCCGAACGCCGGTGTGTCCGCGGATCTGGGCTACCAAACGGTGGGTGGTCTTTCGTGCAAGGGGACACGCATCACCAGGACGATTGCGGCCCACAGCAGGCTCGGCAATGGACATCTCTTTCGAGGTCACGATGGAGCGCTGGCACTCGGCCGATTTGGACATCGATGTTCAGACGCAAACAACAGATCCGTCACGCGGCAACACGTCCATGACGGTGACCAACATTAACCGAAGTGAACCCGACGCAGCGCTGTTTCAGGTTCCCGCAGGGTACACGTTGAAAGCTGGGCCGGGCGGTCCGGACGGTTTCCGGAGACCTCGCGGCCAGTAACGCCATCGCCTGCCGTGGAGCGGTGCGCATGCTAAGAGGCGCTAGTGGTCTGCTCCTGGCTCTTCCGTCAGCGGGGCATCCTGTTTGAGATTCCCGGAATCCGGGTCTGCAAGTTGCATCGGCGCGAGGACCACAACGTCAACCCGGCGGTTTTGCGCGCGACCATGGCGTGAGAATTGTGGCGATCGGGTGAAATTCGCCGAAACCGGCCGCCGAGAGGTGGCTGGCAACCATTCCATATCGCGTGATCAATAGGCGAATCATTTCCGTGGCCCGGGAGGCCGATAGCTCCCAGTTGGAAGCAAATCTTGAATTGTGAATCGGTACATTATCGGTGTGACCTTCAATGCGAAAATGTTCGGGACGCTCTTTGAGAACGGCGACCAAACGTGAGATCGCGTCGAGGGACTCTGGACGTATGGTGGCCGTGCCGCTGTCGAAAAAACCAGTCTCCTTTAAGCTGATGATCAAGCCCTCGGGACGCATGGTCATGGAGACTTGGTGCCGCTCAATTTCGGGATTGAGGGCTTTTTGGATGGCCTGTTGAACGTCCCGCAAGGATTGTGTCTCCGCCCTCGTTGACGTCCCCTTGCCAGGATCGATGATCTTCTTCAGGTCCGCATCCAGTTCCGTTTCGTCCACGGCCCCGACTTTCTCAAACGGCTGCGCGCCGTCACCTTGAAAGGCCTTCGCATTGGACGCCTTGAAGACGCCAAGGTCTCGAAAGGCACCCTGGATGGCCTGCGATAAGCTGCCAGCTTTTCTCTTATCGACCTGAGCGGAGGCATACCGGTCGCCTCCGCTGGTCACGATCAGCGCCGGTATGATCGCCAGAGTCAGAGGGATCTTCATGCGCACGGTCGTGCCCGACCCGGGCTTGGACTGTACGTCCACCGTCCCGCCAATTCTCTCGATGTTAGTTTTCACCACGTCCATGCCCACGCCGCGCCCGGAGACATTGGTTATTTTTTCCGCGGTGGAAAACCCCGGCAGGAAAATCAGATTGGCCGTCTCTCTCTCGCCCATCTTGGCCGCTTGTTCCGGTGTGATCAGCGCCTTTTCCACGGCTTTTCGGCGAAGCTTTTCGCAGTCCAGTCCGGCGCCGTCGTCGGAAATCTCGATGTTCACCTGGCCGCCTTCGTGAAACGCGCGCAAGCTCAGGCGCCCCGTGGGATTTTTTCCGGTGGCTCGGCGAACCTCAGGCTTCTCGATTCCGTGGTCGACCGTGTTGCGAACTAGGTGCGTCAGCGGATCCTTGATCGACTCGATGATCGTCTTATCGAGCTCGGTCTCCCGGCCTTCCATCTCGATCTCTACTTCTTTCCCGCAGCTCAGCGCCAGGTCCCGGACCGTCCTTGGAAATTTGCTCCAGATGTTGCCAATCGGCTGCATACGCGTCTTCATCACGCCTTCTTGCAGCTCCGTGGTGATCAGGTTCAATCGCTGGCTGGGTGCGACGATTCCGGCGTCCTCGGTGGCGTTTGAGAATTGCAGGATCTGGTTGCGCGCCAGCACCAACTCGCCAACCAAATTCATCAGCTTGTCCAGTAGCGCCACGTCTACGCGGATGGTGCTTTCCGAGACGCTGGTTTGTCCGCGCGCCGCCTGTTGCGTGTGCAAGGCCTCCACAACGTCGGCGGATTTGATCGCGCCCTCTTCCACCAGAATTTCGCCCATATGGCGTGGATCGCCGAGAGCCTGCTTCTCGGCCGCTAGCTTGATATCGGACCGGCTCGCTCCAGCCTTCTCGATCAGCAGTTCACCGATATTTGGCACGGCACTCGGTGCCGCAACGCCACTCAATGCCACAGCGCCGCTCGCAACCGGCTCGTTCTTCAGCAGCGCGGTGAGTTTGGCAATCAATGCCGCGTCGTCGCGCTCGCCCTCTTGGCCGCTGGCTTCAATGCTGGCCAACATCTGCCGCACGGCGTCCACCATCGCGAGCAATGCCGTCGTCAATTCGGGATTCAGCTGAAGTACGCCGTCCCGCAGCTTGCTAAGAAGATTTTCGCCCACGTGCGCCACAGCTTCGAGCTTGGAAAATCCTAGGAAACCGCAGGTGCCCTTAATCGTGTGGATGGTGCGGAAGATACTCCCGAGCGTTTCCGCGTCGCCCGGAGCTTTTTCCAGCGACACCAGCTCGCGATCCAGCCGGTCCAGGTTCTCGTAGCTCTCGACCAGAAACTCCTGGACGATCTCATTGTCACTCATTGCGGAAGCGTCCCTGTCCCGGGTGTTAGGTTCCGGAGCTGCCGGTTGTTCCGGCGTAGAACGGTCACGTGGTACTCATCGGCGCGTGCCCCGTCCCCTTTAGTGTCCCTTCGATGTTTCTTTTCCCTTGGTCTCGTCCCAGTCCACACCATGGAAACTCGCCCGGCCGCGCCACCTGAACCCGCTGGAGGAAATCCGCGGCCATGCCGATAGAAAGACCGTGCTAGAAAAAGAGAATGGAGTCAAGAACCGCCATTATGGCCATCGTGGAGGTGTCCTGGGAGGAAGTGTCGTTTGAGAACGAAGCTGGCGTTCCCCAAACCGCTCGCGGAAAGCTTGAGGATACGTCTCGCCACGGGGCCTCCATCCGAATCGGAAAGCCCATCGTCGTCGGATCGAAAATACACCTCAAATGGCACAGAGAAGAGTTCTCAGGCGTGGTTAGATCTTGCCGCCAGTCCGGTTTAGACTTCATTCTGGGGATCAAGCGCGACCCCAAGGAGCCCACCGGCTAGTACACGAACAGGCTCCGATGTTCCCATCGAGCGCCATTCCCCATACCGGTCATCTCGTCGTCCCTCGGTCGCGGCCCTTGCGCCGCAGCATAGAACCGAAGCATTAGAACTTAGGTCCCGCCGACAACTCTTCACCCCGGCCGTCGCATCTGACGAACTGTTTGCCGAGGTCCCGTCGAGTTTGTGGAACCTAATCCCCAATCCTAGGGAATACCAACCAGAGCGCAACGTTATGAACCGTCTCCTACTCGCGCTATTCATTGTCCTGCCGGTACTGGCTCAAAGTCCGAGTCCAAAGTCCAACTCCACAAAGAATGCGGTGGGTATCGAATTCATCAAGGTCGCGCCCGGTGAATTCATGATGGGCTGTTCTACAGGCGATGGTTCCTGTGACCCGGACGAAAAACCTACGCATCGGGTTCAAATTACCAAGGGCTTCGAGATCGGAAAGTTCGAGGTCACCCAGTCCCAGTGGCAGGCCGTTATGGGATCAAATCCCAGCACCAACAAGGGGGATAATCTTCCTGTAGAAACGGTGTCCAAGGACGAGGCGCATGACTTTCTCGCCAAACTCACCGCTCGAAACGATGGTTACAAATACCGTCTGCCTACCGAAGCCGAATGGGAATATGCGGCCCGGGCCGGACAGCCACCTCCTGCATCCTTGGATGAAGTAGCCTGGTACGCCGCAGATTCAAACGATCAAACTCATCCGGTCGGTCAAAAGAAACCCAACGCCTGGGGACTCTACGACACGTTAGGCAACGTGCGCGAATGGGTCGAAGACCAGTATGCGGCGAATTTCTATGCCAATAGTCCAGTTACTGACCCCACAGGACCGCAACCCGGGCAGGGCGGCCAAGGCGGATTTCGGAGAGGCTTCGGTCGGGGCGGGCGCTTCAATAACGGGAATGGCGGCGGCAATGGAAATGGCGGCGGCAACGGTAACGGCAACGGTCCAGCTGCTAGCCCAATTGCCTACCAAACGGACGCGCCTCTAGGACCCCAGAGCCCACAAGGACAGCAGGCGCAACAGGGACAGCAAGGCGGTCCCGGCGGGCCGGGCAATGGACCCGTACAGCGAGGCAATTTCGGATTTAATCGAGGCGGCAGGGGCGGCCCGGGGCGACAAACTCCCATCATGCGCGGTGGCGCGTGGGACAACCCGGCGAATTTCGTGCGTCTCTCGGCGCGATATCACTATTACGGCTCCACTCTAAAATTGAGCGACATCGGATTCCGCGCAGTCCGCGAGCCGGTCCAGACCAACGGAGGTAATTGACGATGAAGCGCCTGACCATTCTGGCCCTGGGAATTAGTTTTCTGGCGGCTTGGCTTCCGGCATCCGCCCATCACGGATTTGCAACCGAATATGATCGGTCGAAGGCGCTCACACTGGTCGGAAAGCTCACCAGAGTCGAGATGGAAAACCCCCACGGATGGCTCTACATCGACGCCAAAGACCCCCAAGGCAAGGTCGTGAACTGGGCCTTGGAGCTTCCCGGCCCCGCGGTTCTCAGGCGAAACGGTTTTGATTCCAGCATCTACCAGACCCTAATGACCTCCGGCGAAGTCGTCACCGTGACCGCCTATGCCGCCCGCGACGGATCCAAGCACGCCTTTGGCGGAAGCCTCACCCGAGCCGACGGTCAAACCGTAATTCCGCTGGGCAGGCTCCCCCAAGGCAATCGACTCGGCGGCAATGGTGGAGGATACGGCCGCGGCCAAGGCCAAGGCCCACAACAGCAACAGCAGCAATAAGCGCACGCGCGAGCATCCGCTCCGCCTACCGGTCTCGACGCCTCTACTCCAACCTCGAGCGATTCGAACGCGCCTCCGCCTCCCAGAAGGATCAAATTTGACCACAGGTACCGCAGCGAACGATTCATTCCGCACAATCGCTGGGCACTCCGCATTGGCGCAAGTGGTCTGGACATGCTAACTTATGGGTGGATTTACCGAGAGCGTTTGCCCGTCGCTCGAGGTCTCAGAGGCAGCAAGGCTCCTCTTGCAGGCCGTTTTTCTGATCGCCCCAGAAGACCCCTGGATTCACATCCGTGGGACAAGACTAGGCAGCGCCTGGAAATGATTACGAAATGACCAAAGACATTCGCAATATCGCCATCATCGCTCACGTCGACCACGGCAAGACCACGCTGGTGGACGCCATGCTGCGCCAGAGCGGCATCTTCCGCAGCAATCAAGCAGTCGTCGACCGCGTGATGGACTCGAACGACCTCGAGCGCGAGCGCGGCATCACCATTCTGGCCAAGAATACGGCGCTGTTCTTTCACGATACGCGCATCAACATCGTGGACACGCCCGGCCACAGCGATTTCGGCGGCGAAGTCGAGCGCGCGCTGCGCATGGTGGATGGCGTGCTCCTGCTGGTGGACGCCAGCGAAGGCCCGCTGCCGCAAACGCGCTACGTGCTGCAAAAAGCGCTGCAGGCAAAGCTTCCGCCGATCATCGTGCTGAACAAAATTGACCGCGCCGACGCGCGTCCCGCGGCCGTGCTGGACGAAATCTACGACCTTTTCATCGATCTCGACGCCGCGAAGATCAGCTCGATTTCCCCGTGCTGTACACCAACGCGAAAACGGGCGTGGCGCACCGCCGCTGGACCGATGCCGGCGGCGACGATTCCGACGATCTTGCGCCGCTGTTTGAGACCATCGTCAGCGCCGTGCCGCCTCCTTCGGGCGACCCCGAGGCGATGCTGCAGGTGCAGGTGACCAATCTCGATTACAGCGACTATCTGGGACGCATCGCCATCGCCCGCGTCTTCCAGGGCACGCTGCGTCGCAACGATCTGGTCGGCATCGTCAAGCTGGACGGCTCGCTGCAGACCACGCGCATCACCAAGCTCTTCAATTTCCGCGGCCTCGAGCGCGACGAAGCCGAAACCGTCGCCGCCGGGGACATCGTGGCCATCGCCGGCGTCGAAGGAATCCAGATCGGCGAAACCATCACCGATCCCGAGCATCCCGCGCCGCTCGAGCCTCTGCTGATCGACGAGCCCACGCTGGCCATGGTCTTCACCGTGAACAATTCGCCGCTTTCCGGGCGCGAAGGCCAGTGGCTGACTTCGCGCGACCTGCGGTGAGCGGCTGCAACAGGAGCTGCTCACCAACGTTTCGATTCGCGTCGAGAACACCGAAACACCCGAATCCTTTCGCGTGCTCGGCCGCGGCGAATTGCAACTCGCCATCCTGATCGAGACCATGCGCCGCGAAGGCTACGAATTGATGGTCGGCAAGCCCGAGATCGTGGTGCACACCGAGGACGGCAGCCGCCTCGAGCCGCTCGAAATGCTGGTGATGGACTGCCCGGAAAGCTACATCGGAATCATCATGGAGAGCCTGGGCACGCGGCGCGGCGAGTTGGCCGAGATGGTGAACCACGGCTCGGGCCGCGTGCGCATGGAATTCCGCATTCCGTCGCGCGGCCTTGATCGGATTGCGCGGCCAATTGCTGACGGAAACCCGCGGCACGGCGCTGATTCATTCCATCCTCGCCGGTTGGACTGAATATGCCGGCGAAATGGCCACGCGCCTGACCGGCGCGCTGGTGGCCGACCGCCCCGGCGTCGAGCACCGCCTTCGCCCTGTGGAATTTGCAGGAGCGCGGCGAGTTGTTTCATCGGCCCGGGCGTCGAGGTTTACGAAGGCATGATCGTCGGCGACAACGCGCGCGAAGCCGACATGGACGTGAACATCACCAAGGAAAAGAAGCAGACCAACATGCGCGCGTCCAGCGCCGACGAAGCGATCCGCCTGATCCCGCATCGCCAACTCAGCCTCGAACAAGCCATCGAGTACATCGCCGACGACGAATACGTCGAGATCACGCCGAAGTCCCTGCGCTGCGCAAGAAAGTGCTGGACGTCAAGAAGCGTCCCCGCCGCTGGCAGCAGATTCGCGCCAGCACGGAAACCGCGGTCTGAAGCCGCCGCGCAGCCCCCGCTATTTCGTAGCCGTTCAGTTTTCTGCGCTTGTGGAACCGCCAGTATCGCCGAGGGAACTGCCCGTAACGCGGGCCGTCGCGGGCTTTTTCGCCGCCTGCGCTCGCGCCACAGACCGCATCTTTTTCTTCTTCACGTAATACGCCACCATCCGGTAACCCAGCAGCACCGCAATCACCACAGCGAATCGTCGTGGCACGGTCTTATCCGCCTTCACCAGCCACCAGTAGTGCAGCCCCGCGGCGATCGCCGTCAGGTAAACCAAATAATGCAGCTTCTGCCAGTTCTTGCCGCCCAGGCGGCGCACCCAACCCGCCGTCGAGGTGATCGCCAATGGCACCATCAGCAGCCACGCGATGAATCCCGCGGTGATGAATGGCCGCATGTAGACGTCGTTCACCACCGCGTGCCAATCGAGCCCGGTGTCAAACAAAAAATAGGTGACGAAGTGCAGGCTGCCGTAGAAAAACGCGAACAGGCCCATCATGCGGCGGAAACGAACCAGCCAGTTCTGGTGCAATAGGCGTCGCGCGGGCGTGATGCCAATGGTGATGCAGATGAAGACCAGCGTCCAGAAGCCGGTCGAGTTGCGGATGAATGCTTGAGGGTTACCGCCGAGCAACGGCAGGGCATCGGGATATTGGGTGTCGTGATAAGCTCGGATACCCAGAGCAATCAGCGGCCCGAGAGACAACAGAAACACCGGCGCCTTGAGCCATTTGACGTAGCGATTGAGTCCATCAGCGTTCGCTCAAACGGCGCGGTTAGAAATTCTTTCGCAGGTCCATGCCGTTGTACAGGCTGGCGACCTGGTCGCCGTAGCCGTTGAACATCAGCGTCGGTTGCCGGGCCACCGAAAAGATCGAGCCGCCCAGGCGGCGCTCGGTTTTTTGGCTCCAGCGCGGGTGGTCGACATTGGGATTCACGTTGGAGTAAAACCCGTACTCGTTAGGGCCGGCCGTGTTCCAGGACGTGTCCGGCTGGCTTTGTCACGAACTTAATCCGGACCAGCGCTTTGGTGCACTTGAATCCGTACTTCCACGGGAATCACGGTGCGCAGCGGCGCGCCGTTTTGGTTCGGCAGCACCTGGTCATACAGGCCAAAGCACAACGTGGTCAGAGGGTGCATGGCTTCGTCCATGCGCAGGCCTTCGCGATAAGGCCAGTTCAAGACTGGCTCGCGCACGCCTGGCATCTGCTTGGGATCGAGGTCGGTAAAAAATTGCACGAACTTAGCCTTCGGCGTGGGCTGGACCTTGTTGATCAGCACGCTCAGCGAGTAGCCGATCCACGGCACGACGATGGACCAGCGCTTCGACGCAACGATGGCGGTAAATGCGCTCTTCGAGCGGCGCCAAAGCCATGAGATCTTCGACGGAAAATTTTTGCGGCTTGGCGACTTCGCCTTCGACGCTGACCGACCATGGGCTGGTCACGAACTTGGTCGCATAGTGCGCAGGGTCGGACTTGTCGGTGCCGAATTCGTAGTAGTTGTTGTACGTCGTGATCGTACTGAAAGGGAGTCTCCTTTTCGGTCGTGGAGAACGGGCTCTTCGATGCCGGTGCTGAGCTTGGCGCCTGCCGCGTGCGCCGTTTGCGGCTCGAGCCAACTCGACGCCGGACCTGCCGCGAGGGCGGCTCCGGCGGCAACCGCAGCGCCCGGCCAAAAATTTGCGCCGGTTCATGTAGACGTCCTTCGGCGTGATTTCGGACCACTGTGAAAGTCACTCGATTTTTTGATGAGCATGACGTCAACCTTCCTTTACCCTATTTTAGCTCTATCAACAGTAATACGGGCCGCAAAATGGTTTGGATCACTCGCGATAGCACGTTTCCAGCGGTTAGACCGCGGCCGACAGGCCAACTGCCGCCTCGCCGGTCGGCCGGATAGCTACCGGCGAATCGCTCGCGGGTCGGCCACGCCGTCGGAGAAGGTTACCTGCCGGCCGGAATTGGCTGCTACGCGCTCTCCCGGAACCAAGATGCCAGCCATGTTCAGAGGGTCTGCCGCGGAAACCGTGACCCGCTCTCCCGATAGAAGGATCCTGCCGCATGGCCCGCAGCGACTCCGACGGCGGCGGGCAGCGCAAATTGCTCGCCCAGAAAATCGCTGACGAATCGTCCGCCGCGGACCTCTCCGCGATCTTCGAGCCGGCGCAGCGTGACCAGCAATCTCGCGCCACGGCGGCAAGACGCTTTCGCGCGCCAGCACTTCGCGGAAGACCACGCCGTATCGCCGCAGCAGCACTTTGCACATGGCTTCGAGCGCGCCGTTGCGGTCGGCGGCCTGATCGACGTACAGCAGCGACCAGCGGCCGGTGCTGTGCCGGGGCCGCGCGCTGCGGCCGCTGCCATGTCCGGCGCGGCGCTTGGGATCGATCAGCGCGCGCAAGATTGTCGAAGCCGTCGGCGGTGAGCAGTCCGGCGGTGACCAACTCCCAGAGGCCTGTTTCCACTTCCGCTTTGAGCTTGCCCGTTCCGCGCACGATGTCGGCAAAGAAGGAGGCGCCACGCCGCTGCAAGAAACCATAGATTTCGCGCGCCGCGGGGCTGAGCCTGCTCGGATGCGCTTCGGCGTCGTGCGGCGTGCCTGGGCATCATCCAGTCGGCATCTTCGCGCACAAAAAAAGCGATCGGCGCCACGCTGGTCGGCACACGCGGCGCCCAGCGCGTTCCACGCCGCAAGGCGTCGCCGGGTGGGGCGAGAGGCGTCCCCATCCCACCGCGCCGGTTAGGCAGAGCTGATCGAGAATCTCGGGCGTATAGCCGGCGATGCGCCGCCGCAGGATCTGGCGCTCCCAGGCATTCGCGGGCGCTTCGAAGCCTTGGAGCTGGCCCAGAATCTCCAGCGTGCCGCGCTCGCCGAATAGTTGCGTGCCCGGAGCGAGGTGTTGCCAGCGCAGCAGCCAGCGCATGAATTGCGCCGGCGTCACCGGCTGGATCTGCCGGCGCAATTCACCGACGGTGAGCCGGTGAATGCGCGCGAGCAGGCGCCGGTCGCACCATTCGGTCTGCCTGCACGCTGGCGAATCCGTGAATTGGCCGCGCAGGATCGACCCGTTAGCTTCGAGGCGCAGCAGCCTCTGGTCGATTTCGTTCGCGGTGCAGACCCAGGACATTGCTCAATTCTTCCGCCGTCGTGGGTCCAGCGTGCGCCATCCAGCCAGCGAGCAACGCGAAGAGCGCATCCTCGCGCGAAGCCGCAGCCTCGCCCACCTCGGGCAGGGGCGCCTCGAACTCTGCTGCGAGCAAAAATCTGACGAAAGATCTGGGCTCTTTCGGCGCAGACCCAATACGTCCGGCCGCCGTGCGACGGCACGCGTCGCGCGTGCGCTGCGCGGTCAGTTCTGCAAAGCGCCGCGCCATTCCGGAAGACGACCGTCGCGACAGTTTCCTGAAGCGGGCTCGCTGGCGCAGCCATGCCGAGCCCCGGATCGGGCAGGGCAACCAGCGTCAGCAAGGCGTCCTGCAGTTCGTCGGCGTCGCGCACGTCGGGCCAGGCGTCCGCACGCACCTCGGCGATCGCCTTCGGATCGAGTCGCCCGACCTCGGAAGCCATCGCCGGCAGGCAGCATCCGGCGCATCTCCACGGCGCGAGCGCGACGCTCTTCGAGCGGTGCATCGTCGAGATAAGCGTAGGGATTGGCGTTAAGTATCTCGTGGGAAAAGACCGAAGGTACCGGCGCGTCCACGGCCACGCAGCGAATTCGACCCGCCGCGAGGTCTTCGAGAACGTCGCTTCAGTCCCTCCAGGTCTAGCGCCTCCCCGAGCGCATCGTTCATCGTCTCGCGAACCAGCACATGATCGGGAATGGCGATGTCGCCCACGATGTTTTCCTGGCAGGCAATGGATTGCGGGAACACCGCGGCCAGCAAATCTTCCGCTCGCATTCGTTGGATTTGCGGCGGGACTTTCCGGCCGCCCTGGAATCGCAGCAGCGCCAGCGAGCGGCCCGCGGCCCAACGCCATCGCACCGTAAACAGCGGCGCCGCGAGCACCGCCTGCTCCAGAACTTCCTGCGACCGACGCGGCTTGCAGATAATGAAAAACATCGCGCAAGCGGAAAGCTGTGCTGTTCGCCCAGCGAAATATTTAAACCATTATCGGTGGCCGCGGCTTGCAGCTCAAAATTGAAGGACCGGCAGAAACGCTTGCGCAAGCGCCAGGCCCCAAGCCTTGTTAATCCGCGCGCCGAAGGGCGCATGAATCACCAGTTGCATCCCGCCGCTTTCGTCGAAAAATCTCTCGGCGACGACGACTTTCTGCGTCGGCACCGCGCCCAGCGCAGCTCGACCCGTCCAGATGTAATCGACCGCCTGCGAGGCGCCCAGCTCGTCCAGGCCGCACTCTTGCTTCAGCCAGTCGACGGCCGCGATTCGTCCCGCGCCCGGGCAGGTGGCCTCCTCAGCGCCAGAAGCAAACTCGCTGATCTTTTCGCGCACCTCCGCCAACTGCTGCGAAAGTTCCGCCGTGCGTCCCGGCGCTTCGCCGCGCCAGAAGGGCACGTTAGGCGGAGCGCCATGCGCATCCTCGACCAGCGACTCTGCTCCGCTCGACGCGGCGGATCCTCCACGAAGCGATTCCCAACAGCATGATGTCGCCCGCAAGACTTTCCACGGCGAAGTCTTCGTCGATCGTGCCCACCACCGCGTCCTCAGGCGTGGCCACCACCGTGTAGAGCGCATTTTCCGGAATCGCGCCGCCACTGGTAATGGCCGCGAGCCGGGCGCCGCGTTTCCCACGCAGCCGATGGTTGACGCGATCGTGAAAAACGTAAGAGCCATACCGCCCGCGCCGCGCCGAGATGCCATCCGAAACCATGCTCAGCACGGCGTCAAAATCCGCAGCGCGGCAGCGCACGATACGGGATAGGCTCTGCGCACCAGCGCGAACAGTTCATCCTCTTGCCATTCCCAGCCGCGCACGCCGCGACCATCTGCTGCGCGAGAACGTCGAGCGGCGCTTCCGGGATCATCAGCTCGTCGAGCTCGCCTCTACGTATGGCGCGCAGTAAGGCGGCGCATTCCAGCAGTTCGTCTCGCGTGGTGGCGAAGATGCGGCCCTTTGGAACAGCCCCGCGCCAGTGCCCAGCGCGCCCAAGGCGCTGCAGCCCCACGCCGATCGAGCGCGGCGAGCCAATCTGGCAGACCAAGTCCACGTGGCCGATGTCGATTCCCAGTTCGAGCGAAGCGGTAGCGACCAACACGCGCAGCTCGCCGGCCTTGAGCCTGCGCTCGGCGGCCAAGCGCAGCTTGCGCGCCAGGCTGCCGTGATGCGCGGCAACCGCATCCTCACCGATCCGCTCCGCGAGGTGATGTGCTACGCGTTCGGCCAGCCGCCGCGTGTTGACGAAGACCAGCGTGGAACGATGCTCGCCCGCCAGCGCTGCGACGCGGTCGTAGATCTCGCCCCACATCTCGTTCGAGGCCACTGCGCCGAGCTCGCTCGATGGCACTTCCACCGCGAGATCCATGGCGCGGCGGTGTCCAACGTTAACCACGGCAGGCGCCGGTCGCTCGCTTCCCGCCAGAAACTGTGCGACGCGCTCGATGGGCTTCTGCGTGGCCGAAAGCCCGATGCGCACCGGAGGACGTTCGAGCAGCGCTTCAAGCCGTTCGAGCGATAGCGCCAGATGAGCATCCGCGCTTGTCGTCGGCGACCGCATGAATCTCGTCCAGGATGACCGTCTCGACGTGGCGCAGCGTTTCGCGGCTCTTTTCCGCGGTGAGCAGGATGTAGAGCGATTCGGGAGTCGTAACCAAAATGTGCGGAGGCCGCCGCAGCATGGCGCGGCGTTCGTGCATCAGCGTGTCGCCGGTGCGTACGCCCACGCGGATTTCCGGCAGCAGCAAGCCGCGCTCGCCCGCCCTTTGCAGAATTTCGCCTAGCGGAACTTCGAGATTTTTCTGGATGTCGTTGCCGAGTGCCTTCAGCGGAGAGACATAAAGCACATCCGTCTGGTCCGCGAGTTCCCCGCGCAGCCCCTTGCGCACCAGGCCGTCAATACAGGCGAGAAATGCCGCGAGCGTTTTGCCCGATCCGGTTGGCGCGGAAATGACCGTACTGCGCCGAGCCAGGATATGCGGCCAGCCCATTTCTTGCGGCTCGGTAGGCGTGCCGAAGCGTTCGACAAACCATTCCCGCACGATCGGGTGAGCCCAATCGAGGGCATTCGAGGCGGCGCTGTGAGCAGGTGATAATCCCATCGAAAGATGACCTAGACCACACGCTGAGCTAAAACCTTATTGTACCGCGTCGCGGCGCGCTTGCGGAGCGCCTCAGCCGCAGCGCCGACAGCAGCCAATTGAATCCGTGAATGCGGAAACGAGAGCGTCGCCGTGAAGACCGCCCAGAAGAGTAGCCGCCGCTTAACGAATCATCCGAGGTAGCACACGCACCCTGCTTCGCTCGCTCCGCATCGCCGCTCGATCCAAAAGCAGCAAGACCTGCACGATGGCGCGAAAAGGCGCACTCGACAGGCGATCTACGCGGCGCGGCGGCGGCTTATGGTTTTCGGAACATCTTGCGCCGAATATCGGGCCAGAATTCCTTTAGTTCGTTGCCCATCATATCGACGGCGAGCTGTTCGCCGAATGAGCCCACTGTGTTCGCGACCGTGCGGTCTTCCGGCGAGCAGTAAACGTTCGAGATTCCTGCCGCGGCTGCATTGCCAAGGAATTCGGAGTAGTTGAATTCGATGTGGCCGGCATCGGTGGGCGTAACAAGGATCCGGCTCAGGGCATAAGCGAAGCGGTGCCCGAACGTTCCCTTACCGAGCTGGAAATAGCGCGGGTCCTCATGAAGCACCGCAGGCAGGATGGCCCCGGACATGAAGTTGCCGATGGCCAGATCGGCGAACGCCGCCGCGTAGCGCTTCCCGTAGCCCGCAGCTCCCTGCCGATACGTGGGATCGCTGTTTTCCCCCTGGCTCAATCCGGCGAGGGTTCCGGCCAACGCAAATTCAAAAGGGTCGAACACACCCTTCGCCGTCAACGTGAACTTCTCAGCGGCCGTCAGCGGCGCTACGGTCGAGGATCCCTCGACCGTTTCAAAATTTGGCATCACCTTGAAAATGCGATCGTCCGTGGCAGGGGTGCTGGCAGCGGCCGTGCTCGACGCCGTACTGGTAGTGCTAGGAATGTCGTCATGACCTCCTAGGGAAGAAGTTGCCGTGGCCGGCTCTCGCTGGGCTGCGACGGAAGACACCACAAACAACAGCGCGACGCCTATCACGCCGCAGACGGGCGCTATTCTCAACCGGTGAGGCCGCATCAGTCGACACATCCTCCGCGTAGATTTGCGGCAGAGAAAGGATACTCTTGAGCTTCCATTGTGATGCCGGAAAAACAGGCTGGGTTTCCAGCAGTTCCCGCTGTTTCCAGGGGCGCAAACGCGGCCTTGGCTGTCGTCAGTGAGCCCATAATCAGGAAACCCGGACCAAGCTGAAGAGTTGCTCTGAAGGGCGGGCAAGGGCGCTCGGTGCACCTAAAATGACGCAGGATAGGTCCTAACTAAAGCGAACCGGCCCGCGCGGCGAAAGCCAAAAGCAAAAAGTAGATCCTCTTACGTTGGTTTGTTTGCCCCTAGCAATTCCTCAGCGTATAGCGCGCCTTCCGGAGTGTCCTCATGCTTGAAATATACGAAGACGTCGCCACCCCCAGCCAAGCGGCCCACCTTTTCCGCCAGCGCTTTGCGCTCTTCGGATGAATAGCTCTCCTTCCGCAAACGGAAATAGCAGAAATCGGCGGTTTGGGCTTCGGGCGTCTCAAGTTTTTCGCTTTCCGCCTGGCACAGCGCCGCATTGGCCTTGCGCAGCGCGGCGTATACATCGTCGGCAAACCACGAAGCATGGCGAAACTCGAACGCGCAGCGCATGCCCCGCGGCAGCCCGGCCAGGAATTCCGTTAGCAGCGCTACGTCACACTTCAGGAACGGCGGCAACTGGAACAGAACCGGGCCAAGTTTGCCCTCTTCTCCGAGCGGACGAAGCGCGGCGAGGAATTCGGTCGTAAACTGCTCCGCCCCGCGCAGTCGCTTGATGTGCGTGATGTTTTGGTGGGCCTTGATGGCGAACTTGAAGCCGGGCGGCGTCTGCGCAATCCAGCCCGCTCAGGAGCTTTTCCGTGGGAAAGCGCCGGAACGTGTAATTGAGCTCCACGGAATTGAGATGCGTCGCGTAGTAGCCCAGGAATTTCGCGGAGGCCAGCTTCTGCGGATAAAAGTTCGGCTTCCAGCTCGTGTAGGCCCAGCCCGATGTGCCCGCGTAGACGATCGCCATGTTCGATCCGAAACTGCTCGCTAAACGGAGAGTTGCGAAGCGTCCGCGCCGACGCGTCCGGACGCCAGCGCCCTGGGTCTCAGCCACCAGCGTGAAATCAAATCGCAGGCTCGGAAGACTGGGAAGGGGCGAAGAGCCGTCGCCGATCTTCGTCTCGGTCACCAGCGAGGGCGTCACGCCAAAAACCGTATCCGAATCGAGGTACTCGTCGCTGGCCAGATAGGCGGCGGTAACCACCTCGCGATACCCGGGCGCACCCACGAGAAAGTGAATGTGCGCGGGGCGGTAGCCGTGCCGCCCTTGCGCGCGCAGCAATTTGCCGACCGGTCCATCCATCGGAATCATATAGGCGTGCGGGCGCACGCTGCGTAGGAAAAAGCGGCCCTGGTCATCCGCGTGAAAACATCCTCGCAGGTCCATTTCTTCGGCCTTGTCCATCTGCAGATCGTAGTTTCCGTCTTCGTCGGTCTGCCAAATTTCAATCGAAGCATCGGGAAGGCCCTCGCCCGCCTTGTTGGTTACGCGTCCATAGATCGCGATCTCCTGGCCGTGCGTCTTGGTGGCAATCGACTCGCCCAGCTTGAATGCCGGAGCATTCTGCCGGTAATACGGGCCGAGTATGCTCGAGTTCGTTGAGGATTCCGCCATGCGCTTGTCGTGGAGTGCGTTGACCGTGGTGCTCAGGCCAAGCGTATCGGAGAGCAAAATGAACTCCTGGCGGTACGGCGTGCACTTCTGTCCGACCGCGGTGAGAAATCCGATGCCCGCCAGCCACTCTTCCGGCTTGAGATCAACTTCGCGCGCGAAGTCGTGCAAATGCCGGACCAGCGCGGCCATCACCTCCTTCAGGCGCGGATCGCCCGTGGACGCCATCTGATCGAGGACCGCATCGGTAACCGTGTTCTCATCGATTACACGCATTTTGCATCTCCTGCTTGCTTCCTCAGGTGCTTCGGAAAATGTGCCCAGCGCTGAGGCCGGCTTTGACGAGCTGCGCGATAAACGGGGACGAGCATCGGAGCAAATGGACTATGGTTGGTAGCGGTACCGGGAGTCGAACCCGGATTTCGGCCTTGAGAGGGCCGCGTGCTAACCTTTGCACCATACCGCCGCGCGGACATTATACCTGCATCCGTGCGGCACGCGAGTTCCTTGTGGGCCGGCAGGGCGCGGTCACGGCGTTGCGCTTGCCGCCGGCTGGTCGCCCGGGTCTATCTTCCACGGCCATTCGCGGCGCCGCGCGGCGCGCACGAAATAGAGCGCCAGCCCAACGACCAGCAGCACCGCCGCGTAGCGAATCTCACGCAGAAAATTGGGCCGCGAAAATAAGATGTACAGAAAGCCGATCGTAGCGAGCACTGCCGGCAGCGGGTAAAACCACATGCGAAAAGGGCGAGGCATTTCCGGATGGCGCTTGCGCAGGATAATCAGCCCGACTTCCTGCAGGAGGAACTGCAGGATGAGGCGGATCACCACCAGCGCCGCAATGACGTCGGCAAGCTGCAAAACGCAAAAGGCCGTCGCCACGCCGCCCATCACCAGCAGCGAGACGTGCGGGAAGCGGTAGCGCGGATGGAGTTTGCCGAAAACCGCGAAGTAATTGCCATCGAGCGCGGCGGCGTAAGGCACGCGGGAGTACCCTAGCAGGAGCGAAAAAACCGAGCCGAACGCCGTCCAGATAATCAGCGCCGTCACCAGCTTCCCCGCCCAGCCGCCATAAATATCCTGCATGAAAACGGCGATCACCGAAGAGCGCGCGTCGGGACTGGTCTGCCCGGCGAGCTGCCGCCAGGGAATCACGCCCAGCACGCTGATGTTCATCAGCAAATAAATCGTCGCCACCAGGACGATGGAAATGAGCACGGCGCGAGGAACATTTCGCTCCGGTTTTTCCACCTCGCCGGCCAGGTAGCAAATGTTGTAGTAGCCCCAGTAATCGTAGGTGGTGATCAGCATGGCCGCACCAAGCCCGGTGAAAAAATCCAGGTTCGCCGTGAAGGCGCCGGGCGGAAAACTGAAAGCCTGGGCGGCATGGAAGTGGGTGACGCCCGCGGAAACCACCCAGGCCAGCGTCAGCAGCACGCCGCCCCAGAGGAATTTCGACAATCGTCCCACGCTCGCGATGCCCCGATAGAGAAGCACCACGGCCAGCAGGCAACTTCCCATGGCTACCCAAGTGCCCGGCGTGATCACCACGTTGGCTTCGAGCCGGCCCAGCAGCGGAAGCGCAACGTGAAGACTTCGCTGAGCGATGACGCCGCGAAGATTGGGCCAGAGATAGCCGGCATAGGCGGAAAGCCCGATGCAGCCGGAAGCGATCGAGAGCGGCGCGCTGAACGTCAGTTGCCAGATAAAAAGAAATGAGACCAGACGACCGAAACCCTTTGGTCCATAAATTTGCTTGAGGTATTCGTAGGAGCCGCCCGCTTTGGGCATCGAGGCGCCGAGTTCGGCGATCACCAGCCCATCGCACATCGCCAATCCCGCACCGGCGACCCAGCCGAGGATCGCCTGCGGGCCGTGCATCGCCGCGACCACCAAAGGCAAGGTGATGAAGGGGCCAACGCCGATCATGTCCAGCATGTTCAGCGAGACGGCGCCGCCCAAACCCATGCCGCGGAAGCCAGTTCGGCGGGCTGCGCCGGGCGGCGATTGCGTCGGCTGATTGTTGGCGGGCGTTGTGCCAAAACGATCTCCGCAACGATGAGCAGCGCGAACAGCGAGCCTTCGGCGTCGCTGCGTCGCGGGGCGCAAAGTTGACGGGCAAGCATACTGCGGCCTCCTGCTCTGTCAACCTATTCGGCGCAGTTTCGGAAGCGGGCTTGGAACGAACGTTCGCAGCCGGCCTTTGACGCGCGGCGCGGCGCTTGCCTAGAATCGAGGCCGCTCGTACCGCAGGAGGCACGATGAAACTGGACCTGCTGGCGATCGCCCCGCACCCCGACGACGTGGAACTGACGTGCGGCGGCACGCTGATCAAGATGGTGCGGCGCGGCCGCCGCGTGGGTATCATCGATCTCACCGGCGGTGAAATGGGTTCGCGCGGCACGGTGGAGATTCGGCGTCGCGAGGCTGCGGCAGCGGCGCGAGTGCTTGGCGTGGCGCATCGCGAGAATCTCGGGCTGCCGGACGCGCACCTCGAAGTGCGCATGGACTACAAGCTGGCCATCGCGGCGGCGCATTCGCGCGCTGAAGCCGCACACCGTCATCCTGCCGATTTGGACCGGGCGGCATCCCGATCACTACACGGCTTCGCAGCTTGCATACGAGGGCTGCTTCCTCGCGGGCTTGAAGCGCCTGGACATCGAAGGCGAGCCGTTCCGCCCGTTCAAGATGCTGTACGCGACAATCTACGACCGCGACGGTGCGGCCAACCTTTGTTGTGGACATCACGCGCGAGTTTGCGCGGCGCAACCGCGCGATCTATGCCTACACGTCGCAGTTCCAGCCCAAGGGAGCCGAGAAACGCTCGAAGGTGTACCTGCCGCTGGACCGGCTGGTGCAGCGAGTGGGGCTGGTGGCGCGCTTTTACGGCGAGATGGCCGGCGTTGAGTATGCCGAACCGTTCGTGGTGAAGGAAGTGATGCAGGTGGACGATGTGACGGATATGCCGGTTCGCTCCATTTAGCAGCGGCGCCGAGTTCAACTACGGCGCGCGATTAAAAACGACCACCGATTGAAAGTTCGGCGCTATCAAAACCATCCGCAACAAGCCCGACTACGGGACGCGGCGAGAATCCATCAGGCGCGGGCTGCTGCTGCGCCGCTTAAAACCTGGCGATAATAGTTCTCGTACATAGGAATGATGTCGTTTGAGCAGAATTTGCTGCGCGCTCCCTGCCGCGCACGCTGACCAATCTCTCTGCCGCGATCGGCGCGCGAGAGAATGTCGATGGCGAATCGCGCGGCTGCGCCCACATCGCGAGGCTCGACCAAGTAACCGTCCATGCCGTGTTCGATGACCTCGGGTATGCCGCCGACGCGAGTGGCAATCACGGGAACCTCGCAGGCCATGGCCTCAAGCGCCGCCAACCCAAACGATTCGGAATCCGAGGGCAACAGGAAAAGATCGGCTAGGCTGAGCTTCTTGTAGACGTCATCCTGTTTGCCGAGGAAGATCACGTCCTTGGCGATCCCTCTTTGGCGGGCAAGCCATTCGGCGGCGCCGCGGTCGGGGCCGTCGCCGATGAGAACCAGCTTGGCCGGAATCTTTTCGCGAATCAGGGCGAAAATCTCGACCACGTCGGTGACGCGCTTGACGGGCCGGAAATTCGACAGGTGCATCACGATGGGTTCGCCATTGGGCGCCCATTCGGCGCGTTGCTCCGGGTCGTCGCGGCGGCAATAGAGGTCGCAATTGACGAAATTCGGCACGACTTCGATGGGCCGTTTGATGTCGAACTCCTCGATGGTTTTTTGCTTGAGGTAGTGCGAGATCGCCGTGACGCCGTCGGATTGCTCGATCGAGAATCGCGTGATGGGAAGGAAACTGCGGTCGCTGCCGACCAGCGTGATGTCCGTGCCGTGCAGCGTGGTGATGAAGGGGAGTCGGCGGGGAGCGGCCATGGAGCGGGCGAGCAGCGCGCTGATCGAATGCGGGATGGCGTAATGCATGTGCAAGCAGATCCAAGCCGGCTGAAGTGGCGACCTCCAGCAGCTTCACGGCGAGCGTCAGAGTGTAGGGCGCATGCTCGAACAGCGGGTAGTTGGTGTTCTCGACTTCGTGGAAGAAGATGTTTTCTTTGGCAGGGTCGAGTCGCACGGGCAAAGCATAGCTGATGAAGTGGATTTCGTGGCCGCGGGCGGCCAGTTCCATGCCCAATTCAGCGGCGACGACGCCCGAGCCGCCATAGGTGGGATAGCAGGTGATGCCGATTTTCATGCGAGTCCGACCTTTGCGGAGTGTGACCCCCACCCCCCCACTGTTTTCACAAGAATATCATTCCATGGGAGTTGCGTGGCGGGGTGACGCAACAATATCATTCGTAAGGGGTTAACTATTGGGAAAGGTGGATACCCCCCACCCCCGGTATTTTTACGAAAGAGTGCGCAACCGACTGCAAATACAGGGGTTACTTTTCGCTCTGGCGCTGAACAACGCAAAGAGCGCGACAAGTTATTGGCGAGTTGCTGAAAAAACAAGGGCCGTCTCACGGCCTTCGCGCGCGGCCTCGCGGACGTCTCGCCGGGGACGTCCGACAAACAGACAACCGAGCAGACTCCGTGGATCGTCGAGAACATCGGGCGCGCGGCCTCCAAAGCTGATGAGGACATTATAACATGCGGGTCAATACGGTTTACTGAGCAGTATTCGAACGCAATTCAGCGGATCTTGGCCCGCCGAGCTGCCGCGCGCAAAGTCAAGGTTAGAAGCCAATTGGGCATTCGCGGATTCTCATCCAGCGACGGCTGACGGTGGAAACTGAGCCGCCGGGCGAATTTGAAAAGCGGCGGGCTAGCTGGCTTAATGGAGTGGTGCCATTTACGTTTGCCCATCCAGCCGCGGTCGTGCCCATCCACAGGCGGTGGAAGCGGTGGCTGGCGTTGGCGCCTTTGGTCGTTGGGAGCATGGCTCCCGACGCTGGGTATTACCTGCCGTTGCCTGACACTTTTAAGAAGATCGCTCACACACCGGTGGGCGCGCTTTATACGGCTCTTCCCCTCGGCATCGTCGTCCTGCTGATTTTTTATTGGGTCGCGCCGGAGGTTGTCTTTCTGCTGCCGAGCCCTCACCGGGAGGCGCTGCTGCGTAAGATCGAAAAACCTGGGCTATCTTTGTGGAATGGGCTGATGGCTGTTTGCGCCATTGCGATTGGAGCGGAAACGCACGTGGTGTGGGATGCGTTTGTCCATGAAGACGGATGGGTGGCGGAGCGAATCGTGTTTCTGCACAAGCGGATTTGGGGGATTCCTCCTTATCTTGCTTTGCAAGTTGTGTCCTCGATCGCGGGCCTGTGGATCGTGTGGTACCTCTATGATCGATGGGCGATCAGCCAAGGTTTTCGAGCGTGGTCTTGGCAGGAATCGTCCTGGAGAATGCCTCTGTGGATTGCGGTGCTGACCGTTTGCGCTGCGCAGGCACTCATCGAGAGCCACACGGTGCAGGCGATCGCGACTCTTGCTTTTCTGCATCGCAAACACTTTGCGTTGATCTTCGTGGTCAGCTCGGTCAGGGATTTTCTGTTGGCCGTGTGTGTGGCGGCGATTTACATCAAGCTCTTTGGGCGTCGCGCGCGGCTCGATGTAGCGTATTGAGGTGTCGGCCTTAACTTTTTTTTCTGACGGGACGCAGCACGCTCCTTCCTTCTTTTACCTTTTCCTTGCGCTGGTTTGGTAGCCAAGCTGGTTAGGTGTGCCTGCGTTCCAGATGGACGCGCCAATGCGGAGATTGGCGTTCCAGGGTAAACCGGCTGGGAGGCGGCGAGCGCTGGAGCCCTACGCGCGGGCTGCGGCAGGTTATGTGGCGCTATAATTTTGCAGCGCGATTGTTTGGAGTCGTGCGCTGCGCAAATATTTTCTGCGGGGAGGCGCTTTCGCCAGATGGAACCGGTGACGATACGCGCGCTCGATCCGGCGGAATGGGAGATCTTTCGAGACTTTCGCTTGCAGGCTCTGCGGGCAGCGCCAGGAGTTTTCGCCTCTTCCTATGAAGCCGAGGTGACCAGGACTCCGGGCGAGTGGCAACTTGAGATGAAAGGCCCAGACCATCAGGTCTTTGGGCTCTTCGATGGAGAGCAGATTATCGGTATTACAGCAGCGTTTACGTGGCGCGAGGATCCGTCCGGACAGACGGCACTCCTGGCGATGTCATTTATCCGGCCGGAATACCGTGGGCGTGGGTTATCCCGGCTGCTTTACGAAGCAAGACTGGATTGGATCCGGGCGCGGCCGCAATTCAAGCGCGTCGTCGTGTTTCACCGGGAGTCGAATGGGGCGTCGCGGCGGGCCAATCAGCGGCATGGCTTTCGACGCACAGGGCGGAGATCGCACGTCTGGCCCGACGGTACGGCCGAAGATGAGATTTTCTATGAATTGCGAATCGCGGGGTAGGATTCGGGCGCGCTGGCAAGCGAGTCGGTGTGAAGCCGCGGCACTGGGGCGTAGCGCACAGGCAGGTTGGGTGTGACGCCGCGGTACTGGGACAGTTTGAATCGCACAGGCAGAGTGCCTGTGCTACTAGAACCGATCTGGGCGGGCGCGCTGACCCGTAGCGAAGGCGCTACTGGCTAGACCCTGTTGCCTGGCCATGCCATACTTCCGGGCATGTTAAAGCGGATCAGCAAGAGCAAGCGTCCCCCAAAAGTGAATGAGCTGGCCAACTACCTGGTGACCGAGTCGACGCGCGAAGGCGCCGGGCCAGACAAAGAGATGAAGGAAGAAATCTCGCTGCTGCTGGCTGACAAGGCGCGCAAGCCTGGGAAGAAAAGCGCCAAGCCAAAGTCGAAAAAGCGCTGACGGCGTGGCGCAGGATCGAAGCCGCGGTACTGGGGCCTTGAACGGCACAGGCAGAGTGCCTGTGCTACCAGAACCAAGCGGGCGGCGTCCCCGCACGCGAGGCGGCGCTTCCTGACGCTGTGGAGAAAGCGGATGCAACCAGCCCGTTTCAAAAAGCAGGCTCGCGTCTACGGATTGCTTTCGGCGGCATTGGCGGCGACGATTGCGGCGGCGGGACTCTCTTCGCGGCCGGCGCGCGGGCAGGCTCCCTCCGCGACTTCCGCACCCTCGTGGATTCCAACCAACGCCGTGCCAACCATGGCGCCGACGCCGGACGCGTGGCCGCTCAAGATCGATAGCGGCGCGGCGGGGCTCTGGCAGACGCTGCTGAAGCTGCATACGCGAGCGAGTTTGCTGCTGGTGACCGCGCATCCGGACGACGAGAACGCCGGCGGCGGCATGCTGGCGTACGAGACGCGCGGACTGGGCGCGCGCGCGGCGATCATGACGCTCAATCGCGGCGAGGGCGGACAGAACGTGATGTCCGACGATTACGAAGACGCGCTGGGACTGGTGCGGACCGAGGAGCTGCTGGCTGCCGACCGCTATTCGGGCGCGGAGCAATACTGGGGCAGCGAGGTGGATTTCGGCTTTTCCAAGTCGCGCGAGGAGGCGCTCGCGCAGTGGGGGCACGACCGCGTGCTGGCGGACGTGGTGCGCGTGGTGCGGATGACGCGGCCGCTGGTGCTGGCGTCGGTGTTCGTGGGCGGGCCGAGCGACGGGCACGGCCATCACGCGGTGTCCGGGCAGATGGCGCAGGAGGCTTTCGACGCGGCGGGCGACCCGAACATGTTCCCCGAGCAGATTCGCGAAGGTTTGCGGCCGTGGTCGCCGCTGAAGATGTATGCGCGCACGCCGGTGGGCGCGGTGAGCGAGAAGGGATTGTACGATTCGGCGACGGAAAAGTATCTGCCGGTGCGCTTCTACGATTTCATTCAGAAAAAGTGGACGGACGGAGCGCCTGCGACGACCTTGCAAGTTCCCGGAGGAACCTACTCGCCTGTGTTGGGCTTTACCTTTCTGCAGATCGAGCGGGAGGGATTGGCGCTGCAGAAATCGCAAAATGGCGGCGGCGCGGTGCCGTTTGCGGGGCCGCAGGAGGCGCCGTTTCACCGCTACGCTTCGCGCGTTGCCGACGGGCGACAAGGAGCAATCGTTCTTTGACGGGCGTGGATGTTTCGCTGGCGGGCATCGCGGACCTGGCGCACGGGCAGGACAACGCGTTCGTGAAGGACGGCCTGGGGCGCGTCAATATGCTCGTCGAGCGGGCGATGAGCGAATTTTCCGCGGAGCATCCGGAAAAAATCGCGCCGGTGCTGGCGGACGGACTGAAGCAGACGAACGCGCTGGCCTCGCAGGTCACGGCCAGCACGCTTACGGAGCAGGCGAAATACGATGTGCTGCGCGAGTTGGCGCTGAAGCAGGAGCAGTTCCAGCACGCCATTGTGCTGGCCCTGGGGATTTCGCTGGACGCCACGGCGGGACCGAAGCGCGAGCCGGGCGGGCGGAATGCGTTCAACAATGGACCGCAGGAATCGTTCGCGTACGCGATTCCAGGGCAGGAGTTCGTTGTGACCGTGCACCTCTACAATCCGCAAGCGAGTGCGCTGGCGCTCAACCGCGTGTGGCTGGAGACGACGCCTAGCGAGAAGCCGGACGAGAAGTGGACGAGTCGCGCCAGAATCGCCGGCGCCGGCTGCGGTTGGCCCGGGGGCGGCGATCGATCAGCGATTCGACACGAAAGTTGCCGGACGATGCCGCGGCCACGCGTCCTTATTTCACGCGGCCGAATGACGAGCAGCCGTACTACGACATTTTGGATCCGCGATACCGCAATCTTTCGCTGCCGCCCTACCCGCTGGCGGCTTGGGCGGAATTCAGCTACCAGGGCGTGCCGGTGCGGCTGGGACAGGTGGTGCAGACGGTGCGCCGCGAAACTGGGCAGGGCGTGGTGCTCAACCCGCTGATGGTCACGCCGGCGGTTTCGGTGCGCATCGCGCCGCAAGCCGGGCATCACGCCGCTGGGCAAGAAGTCGTTCGCGCTTTCGGCGCTGGTGCATAGCGAAGCGGCCGCCGGCTCGAAGGGCACTGTGCGATTGCAATTGCCGGCGGGCTGGCGCGCGGAGCCGGCGGCCGCGCAATTTTCGCATGGACCGGGCGGGCGAGGAACGAAAACGTGGGCTTTCGAGGTGTTTCCCGATCGGCTGGAAGAAAAGCCTTACACGGTGACGGCCGTGGCGGAGTCGGGCGGGCGCGAGTATCGCGAGGGATTCGTTACGACTGGCTATCCGGGTTTGCGTCCATACAATCTTTATTTGCCGGCGGCGTATCGGACGTCGGGCGTGAATGTGAAGGTCGCGCCGGGACTGCGCGTCGGCTACGTGACCGGGACGGGCGATACGGTGCCGTCGTCGCTCGAGAACATCGGAATCAAGACGGAGTTCCTGAGCCGGCAGGATCTGGCGCAGGGCGATTTGCAGAAATTCGACGTCATCGTGATGGGCGTGCGCGCGTACGCGGCGCGTCCCGAACTGGCGACAAACAACAGCCGGCTGCTCGACTACGTCAAGAACGGCGGCGTGGTGGTGGTTCAGTACAACACGGCCGAGTACGACCACAATTATCGGGCCCTATCCGATCAGCGTGCCGAACGAAGCGGAACGGGTGGTGGACGAAACCTCGGCGATGCAATTTCTGGACGCGAAGAGTCCCGCTGCTGACCTGGCCGAACCAGATCACGCGACGCGATTTTACTGGATGGGTGGAGGAGCGCGGCCACGGCTTCGTGAAATCATGGGACTCGCACTATCAGGCGCCGCTCGAAACGCACGACGCCGATCAGGACCCGCAAAAGGGCGGGCTGATCTATGCGAAGTATGGGAAAGGCGTGTACGTTTATGTGGCGTTCGCGCTGTACCGGCAATTGCCGGACGGGGTTCCGGGCGCGTATCGGTTTTTTGCCAACCTGCTGAGTTTGCCGCGCAATCCTGCGTTCCGGACGGCTGCACCTACGCCGGTCAATCGAGACGTTCCCAAACAATAGTGGTTCGTCAAAAGTTTTCAGATCGATGGCTGCGCGGCTGCAGTGAGACCGAAGCCTGGACTCGCGCTCGGCTGAATCCGGCGGCTAGGGCGCGGGGCGCCGCCGGCGTGCTGCAGCTGCTTGCGGCGGGTCGCGGCTAGCGCGTGCTGCGACGAGTAGATCGTGGATTCCTGCCAGCCGCCGCCTAGGGCTTGGATCAGCTGAACCGTGGTGAGCAGGCGCTGCTCCAGGATTTGATCGGCTACGCGCTGGTTGCTCAGCAGGGTCACCTGCGCGGTGATGACTTCGAGGAAATTCGCCAGGCCCTCGCGGTAACGCGAGGTGGAAATGTCCACCGTCTGCTGCGCGGATTGCACGGCTTTGTCGTACGCGGCGGCTTGCTCCTCGAGCACACGCAGGCCGGAAAGGGCGTCTTCGACTTGCTGGAAGGCCGTGAGCACTTGCTGGCGATAGTCGGCGACGGACTCGTCGTAGGTGGCTTGCGCGCGGGCCAGATTACCCTGCAATTGGCCGCCCGTGTAGAGCGGCGCGGTCAAGTTGGCTGCCGCCGACCAGACCAAGCTCGGCAAGGTGAAGAGTTGCCGAGATTGTCCGGTGAGCAGGCCGCCGCTGCCCGTCAGCTGAAGACTGGGAAAGAAAGCGGCGCGCGCGACGCCAATCTGCGCGTTATTCGATGCCATGGTGCGCTCGGCCTGCGGCCACGTCGGGGCGCCGCTCGAGCAAGTCGGAAGGCAAACCGGGGGGAATGGCCGGAGGCTTGAGGTCCAGTGGGCTACCGGCAGGGAAAATTCGGCAGGAGCCTTGCCCAGCAGGACCGCCAGCGCATGCTCGAACTGCGCGCGCTGCACGCCCAAGCCGATGTAATCGCCCTGCGTGGTGTCGAGCAGCGTTTCCGCTTCGGAAACATCGAGGCCGCTGGCGACGCCGCCATCGTGGCGAGCCTGGGTCAGGTCCAAAGCGCTTTGCTGGAGGTCGATATTATTTTTCAGGACCACGCGCTCCAGGTCGATGAAGCGCGTCATCATGTAGTCCTCGGCGACATCGGATTTCACGGTGAGCAGTACGTTCTCGTAGTCGGCGACCGAAACTTGCATCTGCGCCTTGGCCGATTCGACCTGACGGCGAATGCAGCCCCACAGATCGACTTCGTAGCTCACGTCGGCGGGCAGCTCGAGTTGGTAATAGGTGTAGGGCAGACCCAGGGTTCCCGGCGGCAGCGGACGCGTGCCGGCCACGCGTCCGCCGCCTAGAGATGGCTGACGCGGAGATGTTCGGGTACTGCTGGGAACGCGTGACCGCAAGGCTGGCGCGCGCTTCGAGCACGCGCTGGACCGCGGCCTGCAGCGTCTGGTTGGCCGCGAGAGCCTGGGTTTCCAGATCGTTTAGCTGCGGATCGCCAAAGACCTCCCACCAGTTTCCCTTGGAGATTTCGTCGTTCGGCGTGGCGTCCTTCCATCCGGCGGGCGGCGGCTCTTTGTACGCGGGCGGAGCGGGGACGGACGCTCGTTGATAGTTGGGGCCGACGGTGCAGCCGGCGAGCAAGCAGGAGCAGCGACGCCGGCGCAAAGGCTACGGCGAACCCAACGAGCAGAGATGTAGAGTTCGTTCGGGCGGGTGAGTCATGTCTAGTGGGCCGCGCTCGGCGCGGATTGTGGGCGGCGCCGGCTGTGCTCCGGCAGCGATGGCGGCGTCTCGGTCTGCTGGACGGAGACTGGCCGCGCCATCGGTAAGCGAATCCGGCGGATTCAAGATGACTTCATCGCTCGGGATCGAGACCGGAGATGACTTCGAGGCTGTTGCCGAAATCGCGACCGATGCGTGATGGTTTTCAGATCGGGCCTTGCCGTCCTTGCACGACGGCGACTTGCGTGGCTCGAGGTGCGGAAAATCAGCGTGTTCGAAGGAATGGTGAGCGGCGGGGTGCCCGACTTCAGAGTGAAATAGGACTTGCGCGTAAGCGCCGGGCAGCAACTCGCCCTTGGGGTTGGGAACATCCACTTCGGTCAGCAGCGTCTTGGAGGCAGGGTCGATGGCGCCTGCCGAGCGAGCCACCTGGCCTTTGAAAACGTCGACCGGGAATTTCGGCGACCGTGCAGATCGGCGCTCGATGCCCGCGTGAATATCCTGGGTATAAGACTCCGGAACATTCACATAGACGCGCAGGACATTGATCTGCGCCAGCCGGAAAAGGGCCTGCGAGGTGCCGTTGGAGATCAGCGAGCCGATGTCGACATTACGCGCGGTAAGAATGCCGTCAAATGGCGCGGTGACTTTCTGGAAGGACTGTTCATCCTTCAAGCGATGCACGTTTGCGGCGGCGGCATTGAGGTCGGCTTGTCGCGCTTTTAGCGCGGCGTCGTTCTGATCGACTTCTTGCTGGGAGACGCCATCGGATTTCAGAAGCGTGTGCCAACGATTGGCAGTCGTTTGCGCCAAATCCAGGTTGGCTTGGGCCTGCAGCTGCGCTGCTTCCGCTTGCGCGAGTTGCTGATCCACTTCCGGCGTGTCGATGGTGGCAAGCAAATCGCCGGCCTTCACCTTGCCGCCGATATCCACATACCAATGCAGCAAATATCCATCGGTCCGCGCGTAAATCGGCGTTTCGACGAAGGCCTGGATGTTCCCAGGCAAGCTGAGGTCCTGAACCGTGGCAGAACGGCTGGGATGCGTCACGGAAACAGGGAGGTCACCAGCGTCGGACGAAGCCGTAACCGTTTCGGCGCGCACGCGCTGCCGCGCTTGCACCTTGGAGAAGACCAGCCAAGCGAACAGAGCGAGTACGATGGCGGGTATGGTGTACAGAAGGACCTTGGGCGTGGGCGCCGGACCGCCGAAATTTTCTTCGGGCTCGGTGACTGTGGTGGTCTTTCTGACGGGAGTGACTGGCTCAGTCGTCTCGCTGGTGTTTCGGTTCATGGATCGTTCCTTGTCTTGAAGCTACCGTTCTCAAGCTGCTAACGCTGCGGCTCCCTGCGCGCCGGCGGCTGGCACACTTTGCCAGTTGGCAAACCTTGCCGGCCGGCGAAGTTCACTCGGCGAACACTTCCACGTAGCCCTTGCGCCGGAAAACGCTGTACACGATGGGAACGAAGAATAGCGTTGCCACCGTGGCGACCAGCAGGCCGCCAATCACGGCGCGGCCTAGAGGAGCATTCTGTTCAGCGCCCTCGCCAATGCCCAGGGACATGGGGATCATGCCGACGATCATGGCCATCGCGGTCATGATCACCGGCCGCAGGCGCGTGAACCCCGCGCTCACCGCGGCCTCCACCGAATTTTTTCCCTCGCGCATCTGCGAGGCGGCAAAGGTGACCAGCAAGATGCTGTTGGACGTGGCCACGCCGATGCACATGATCGCGCCCATCAGCGAAGGCACGCTCAAGGTGGTGCCGGTCAGAAACAGCATCCAGGCGATTCCGGCAAGTGCGCCCGGCAACGCGGTGATGATGATGAAGGGATCGACCCAAGACTGAAAGTTGACCACCATCAAGAGGTAAACCAGGATGATCGAGAAGACCAAGCCAATGGCCAGCCCCTCGAAGGACGAAATCATGGTCTCCACCTGGCCACGCATGGTCACGGTGGTCCCGCGAGGAAGCTGGCTGGCGAAGCGCTGCAGAATATTCTTGAAGTCGCCGCTCACGCCGGCCAAGTCGCGATCCTGCACGGCGGCGTAGATATCCACGACGGGCTGAATGTCGTACTGGGAAGCGATGGCCGGAGCAGCGTCGCGAGAAATCTTCGCCAGGTTGTCGAGCATTTGCGACTGCCCGACGGCTGGCGTTCCCACGGACGCAAGCGGGGCCGTACCGGTGGCGCCTGGGTTGGCGGTACCGCCGATGATCGGCAAGCTGCGCAAGTCGGGGAATGAATCCATACGATATTGCGGCGTCTGCGTGGCGACGCTGTATTCAACGCCTTCGGACCCAGCCAGAAGTTCGGCGCAGTCTGAAAGCTCGAGGTGAGCGAGGTCAGGGCGTTATTCGCCACAAGCGATTGCGTCATGCCCACTTCTTCAGCCTTGGTGCGGTCGACGGCAATGTCGATCTGCGGCTGATTGTAGGCTTGATGGATGTGCACATCCGCGGCGCCCAGGCACGGCTTTCAGTTCCGGCAGCAGCTTGCGAGCCAGATCGTAGTTTTGCCGGACATTTTGCCCGGCGAGCTGGATATCGACCGGCGCCGGTAATCCAAAGTTCAGGACCTGGCTGACGATGTCGGCGGGCTGGAAATAAAATTCCACGCCGGGAAACTCACGCGGCAGGGTGCGGCGCAGGGTCCGAATGTAGTCGACGGGCTTGATGTGATGGTCCGGCGTGAGGGAAATGAGGATTTCCGCGTCAGAGGTGCCGATCACGCCGCTATTGCTCAACGTCAGGTTAATGCCGCTGATCGGGAATCCGATGTTATCGAGGATTCCTGCCACGTCGTCCTGCGAAATCTGGCGGCGGAGTGATTGTTCGATGCGATCAACGATACTGGCCGTCTCCTCGACGCGCGTGCCGATCGGCGCCCGCAGGTGCAAACGAATCTGCCCCGCGTCCACCGTCGGGAAAAGATCGGCGCCCAGAATCGGGATCAAAAGCAACGACGCGAAGCAAAATCCGAGGAAGAACACTACGAAGACCAAACGATGAGCGAGGCACCATTCCAGCATGCCCACATAGCGCTCGCGAAAACGCTCGAAGCTAGCCTCGAAGCCTTGGTGGAAACGGCGGAAGAGCCCCGGCTGTGCCTCGGCGGTTCGCGCACGCTCTCTCTTTCGCTCGGAGTGAAACAGGTACATCACCAGCGTGGGCACAAGCGTTCGCGAGAGGAAATACGAGGCCAGCATCGCAAACACGACGGCCTCGGCCAGGGGACGGAACAAGTACCCGGGTATGCCCTTCAAGAAAAAGATCGGCACGAAAACGATGCAAATGCTGAGCGTGGCCACCAGCGCCGGCACGGCAATCTGCTGAGCGCCCGTCAAAATGGTGTCGCGTAACGGCATGCCCTCCGGCAGGAGGCGGTTGATGTTCTCGATCTCGACGGTCGCGTCGTCGACCAGGATGCCGACGGCGAGCGCCAGCCCTCCCAGCGTCATGATGTTGATGGTCTGACCGAGAATGCTCAGGATCAGGAGCGAGGTGAGGATCGAGAGCGGAATCGAGACAGCCACGACCAAAGTACTCCGCCAACTGCCGAGGAACAGCAGAATCAACGCAGCGGTCAGGCCGGCGGCGATGGTGGCTTCGCGCAGTACGCCGTTCACCGCGGCGCGCACGAAGATGGACTGATCGTCCGCCGTGCTCATTTGCACGCCGGGAGGCATGGTGGCGGCAATCGAGGGCAGCGTCTTTCGAATCCTGTCGACCACGTCCAGAGTCGAGGCGTTGCCGTTTTTCAACACGGACTGCAACACGCCGCGCTGGCCGTCGCGACGGGTGATATTGGTCTGAAAGCTGGCGCCGTCGTGGACGAAAGCAACGTCGCGCAAGTAGACCATGGCGCCGTTGACAACCTTCACGGGTACGTCATTCAACTCCGCGATGGTCTTCGCGCTGCTATTGAGCGCAATGTCGTATTCGCGCTCTCCGATTTTCGCCGTGCCCTGCGGGAGAATCAGATTCTGGTTGTTGACCGCAGTGACCACATCGTTGCCCGAGATTCCCCGCTGGAGCAGCGATTGCGGATCGAGATCGACGGCGACCAGCCGATTTTTTCCGCCGTAAGGAGCGGGAAGCTCCGCGCCTTCGATGTTGGCCAGTCGTATGCGCATGAAATTGGCCGCCAAATCAAAGACTTCCTGCTCGGAAAGCGTCCTGCTGCTCAAGCCAATCTGCAAGACGGGTACGTCGGCGGCGCTGTACGCGATCATGAAGGGAGGAATTGCACCCGGCGGCATTTGCCGGACGGCCGCTTGCGAATAGGCGGCCATTTGCGCCATCCCACCGTAAACGTCGGTGCCAGGCTGAAAGAACACCTTGATCACGGACTCGCCGTGATAGGACTGGGCTTCCATGTGTTCGATATTGCTGACCACAGTGGTCAGACCGCGCTCCAAACCGCTGGCAAGCCGGTCTTGCATATCCTGCGGAGACAGGCCTGTGTATTGGAGGACGGCGCCGACGACGGGAATATTGATGCTCGGGAAGATATCGGTTGGCGTCTGGTAGATGGCTACGCCGCTCAAGATGAGGATGAGCAAGGACAACACCACAAAGGTGTAGGGCCGGTCGAGCGCGAGTCTAACAATCCACATAAATTTCTATCGTCACCCTAGCGGAGCAGCGGTGGTGTCTAGCGACAGCCGCGGCTTCCGGGAAATCGCCTGAACCGAGTCACAGAATCCTGCGAAGGTGGCCACAGACCCGTCTGTGCTGCCGGGCACCTGGGACAATCCGGCAGAGACTCAGCCGGATGCGACATCGGATTGGCCCGGCGACGACTCAACGCTCGGTCCGGTCGACCCGATGCGGCTCACAAGCCGTATTGAAAAAAAGCGGTTTCGGCAAGGCGCGCAACGAAAAGCGTGGACGTGCGCTAACCGGAACAACCCAGCGGCCCACCCTGCCACGTGGTCCCGCGAAATGCGCTGAAGATTGAGGTTGCCGCACTGACTGCAATGCGCGTAGAACAGAAACCGCAACGCCGTTGACCAGGCGTAGAATCGGAAATTGCAATCGCGGCATCTCCACGGGCGCAAGCCAGCTACGCCGATTACAAAATCCTTGGTACCGCGACGTTTCGAGCGATGGCACCGCTCGAGCCGGCACCTGGGACAGACCACGATCACACCTCCCTGTTGGAGGCTCCGATCTTAAACAGGATACTCGAAGGATTTGCTCGCCGCAAGCGCGCGCCGGAGGTGTCAGGTGTGTAGAATCAGTATGTTGTAAGCATAGTTGTAGGCGTTGGGAACCTCGACAGCCAAGGAGCAAGAATGAAAGGTTACAGCGAAGAGCACGCCCGAGCGGGAATCCGGGCGCAGTTGCCCAAACTCGAGACGTGGCCGAACCAGTTTCCGGGGTATTCCATCCGGACGCGCTTTCCCGAGTACAGCTCGGTGTGCCCGAAAACGGGCATGCCGGATTATGGAGCGATCACCATCGAGTATCAGCCACGACGGCAGTGTCTGGAACTCAAATCGCTGAAGCTTTACCTTCTGGCCTATCGCAATCTCGGCATCTTTTACGAGAACGCGGTGAATCGTATCTTGCGGGACATCGTTGCCGCCGCACGGCCGGTGTGGTGCGCGGTGCGCGGCGAGTTCACGCCACGTGGCGGATTGACAACCAGCGTCGAGGCGCGCTGGCCCCGCGGATCGGCAGCCAAGACGCGCATGTGATGGCCCGTTAGCATAGACAACCCGGCCGGACTCGGTGATAATCCTACGAAGGAGCACCGGTTCGGGATCATCCGGGCTGATCCCCAAGGAGAACGCTCATGAGCATCACGCCGAATGTGCCCCCAGCGGGCGAGTCCGAAGTGTACGAGAGAGAGGCAACGCCAAAGTGGGTGCCGATTGTGGTGGTGGTGTTGTTTCTGGGCTTGGTCGGAGCGGTCTATGCCGGATACTCGTCGCGCACGTCGCTCGAAAATGAGCTGGCCACCGCGAACACCAAAGCGGACAACCGGGCCGATCTGATGAGCAAGGAACTGGAACAGACCAACGAGCGCGTGGCGCAACTGCGAGGACAGCTCGACGTGACCTCGCAGAAGCTCGGCCTGACGCAAGATGAGTTGGCGCGCGCGCGCACCTTGGCGCAGACGATCCAGACAGCAACAACAAGAGAGCGACGCCCAACTGGCGGCGCAGATCGGGCAAGTGCAACAGGAAACCGACACCAAGATCGGCCAAGTCTCGACGGACCTGACCGGGGCGAAGACCGACATCGCGTCGACGCAGAAGGATCTGAGCGACACCAAAGCCAGGCTGACCTCGACCGTGGGCGACCTCGGCGTGCAGAGCGGATTGATTGCGCGGACGCGGGACGATCTGGACGCGCTGCGGCGGCTCGGCGAGCGAAATATTTTCGAGTTCAACATCGCGAAATCCAAGAATCGCGCAGCACGTGGGGCCCGTGCAGATCACGCTGCACAGCGTGGATGCGAAGCACTTCCGGTACACCATGACCGTGGTGGCCGACGACAAATCGATTGAGAAGAAGGATCGCACGGCGGAAGAGCCCGTGCAGTTTTACGTGCGTGGTGCGCGCGCGCCCTACGAGATCGTGGTGTTCGACGTCACCAAGGACCACATCAGCGGCTATCTCTCGACGCCGAAGGACACGGCGCAGGCCTCGGCTGCTCCCGCAGCAGCGGCGCCCGCAAAAGCTCAATAGCTGCGCGCGGTGCGCACCCGTCATGTACTGGTCGCACTGATTTCACTCGTCGCTGGCGTAACGCTGATGCTTTCGGGCGTCCTGCTGGTCGCAGGCGCGCCGGGTAAGGCTGTACGCACCCTAGACAAAGCTGCACTCACCCCGCAGATTTCCGTCAAGGTGAATGTGGTAGCCGTGCCGGTGACGGTGACCGATGCGCGCGGCGAGTTTCGTCGGCAAACTCACGCGCGAGAATTTCCGTTTGCTGGTGGACGACGCCGAGCAGCCCATCGAGTATTTCACTCCCGAAGAAGAACCTGCGCAGGTGCTCATCCTCGTGGAGACGGGGCCGGCGGTGTACCTGCTCCGGCGCGAACACATCGCCGCTGCGACGGCCCTGCTGGCCGGCCTGGGCGCCGACGACCGCGTCGCGGTAGCCAGCTACAGCGACGCAGCCGCAACTGCTGCTGGACTTCACGGCGGACAAGCGAGAGGCGGCGGCGTCTCTTAATTCGGCGGGCTACGAACTGGGGATGAGCCAATCTGAATTTCTACGCCAGCTTGGCCAGCGCTCTGGACTGGCTCGCGGCCGGAGACGGCAAGCGCGCCATCGTCGCGCTGACCACTGGGCTCGATAGCTCCGGCCCCGGTCCCTGGCAACAACTGGTGGCACAGGATGCGGCAGAGCAACGTGATGGTGCTGCCGGTGGCGCTCGGCGGCGAACTGCGGGATACCAGAGCCGCGCGCGAAGAAACGCAAGCGATGCCAGCGCGCCGATCGGTGGAGGAAATGAGTTTCGCGGAATCGAAGCGCGCACTTGAAGCCATCGCCGAAGAAACCGGCGGACACGCGTTCTTTCCGCGAAATGCGCGCGATTTCCAGGATGCCTACCGGCGGATCGCCTTGCTGCTGCGGCACCAGTACAGCTTGGGCTTTCACGGCGCTGGTCGCCGACGGACGCTACCACACGATTCGCGTGGAGTTGCGCTGGTAATGGTGGCAAGGGCTACCGGATTAATTCGCGGCGAGGATTTCTGGCGCCGTGCTCGAATGAGAAGCTCAGCGAGCGGCGCCGAAAATGATCATGGCGCGCGCCGCGCTACTCGACCCGCTACTCAAATTCCTTGAGCGTGTCGGCCATCTCCCGCAGGCGCTGGTCCACTCGAGCGAAGACCGTGTCTGGCTCGAAATATCCGCGCGCGTCGCGCTCGCCCGGCGGGCACGCCCGTGAGAATCTCGATGCCTTCCTCGATGCGGGCCACGGGGTGGACATGAAATTTTCCCGCGGCGACGGCTTCGATGACGTCGTCGCGCAGCATCAAGTCCTCGACGTTTTCGACCGGGATCAGAACGCCCTGCGTGCCGGTCAGTCCGCGGATGCGGCAAACGTCGTAGAAGCCTTCGATCTTCTGATTCACGCCGCCGATGGGCTGGACTTCGCCCTGCTGGCTGACCGAACCGGTGACGGCAATATCCTGGCGCAAGGGCAAGCCCGGAGAGCGCTGAAAGCAGCGCGTAGATTTCGCTGGAGCTGGCGCTATCGCCATCCACGCCGGAATAGGACTGCTCGAAGCAAATGCTGGCGGCGAGCGAGAGCGGCTTATCCTGCGCGAACTGCGAACGCAGGAAACCGGCGATGATGTGCATGCCCTTGTCGTGCAGCTGCCCGCTCAAATTGGATTCGCGCTCGATATTGATGAGCCCGGCCTTGCCGAGCGCGGCCGAAGCGGTGATGCGCACGGGTTTGCCGAACAGCATAGCCGCCGATTTCGATGACGCTGAGGCCGTTGACCTGGCCGACGCGCGAGCCTTCGGTATCGATCAGCAGCGTGCCGTCGCGCGATCATCTCGCGAATTTTCGTTTCGATGAGGTTGTGCCGCTCGACCTTGGCTTCGCGCGCGCTGGTGAGGTGCGCGGCCGTCACCGGCGCTTCGCCTTTTTGCCGCGCGAGGTAGCAGGCTTCGCGCGCCAGGTCCGCCAGATCGGTGAAGCGAGCGGTGACCTTGTTGCGCCGTCCGGCCAAGCGCACGCCGTATTCGATCAGCGCGGCCACGGCGGTGCGATCGAACGGGCACAAGCCCTTCGTCCTCGCAGAGCTTGCGCAGGCGGCCGCTGTACTGGCGGATGACGTCGTCGCTCATCTCCATTTCTTCGTCGAATTCGACGCGCACCTTGAAAATTTTCTTGAACTCCTCCTCGTAGGCGTAGAAGAGCTCGTACATGCTGCGGTCGCCGATGAGAATGACTTTCACGGTCAGGTCAATCGGCTCGGGCTTGAGCGCCGAGGTGCCGAAGGGGAAGAACAGTTCCATCGGCTGAATCTCGAGCTTGGCGTGATTGAGCGTGCGCTTGAGCGTGCGCCACACGCCGGTCTCGCTCAGCGCGTCGAGCGCGTACATGATCAGGAATCCGCCGTCGGCGCGCAGCACCGAGCCGGCGCGCAGGTCCATGAAGTCGGAGGTCCACACGCCGCGCGAATCGTAGCTGCGCTGGATGGTCCCGAACAGGTTCGGATGCGTCGGCGTGGTCTCGAAGACCACCGGCGAGGAGTCTTCTTCGTTGTGCGCCAGCAGCGCGTTGACGCCGTACACGCGAAACGGGATCGCGGTCGGACGGCGGCGCGACTTCGGCGGACCCTCGTTGGGAGGCGCCGCCGGCCGGTTCCTCTTCGCCTTCGCGTTCCTTGAACGGATCGAGATTGTCGAGGATGTTGTGCCGCACCTCTTCGAGGTATTCGGCGACCTGCGGCACGGCGTACTTCTCCTTTAGCTCGCCGATGAAGCCATCGACCAGCACCGAGGCGCCCTCTTGTTCGAGGTAACTCAGTTCGCTGGCCAGCTCGCGCGAAAGCGTCAGCGTCTTGCGATAGACCACCGTGAACTCCTGCCGGAACTGTTCGTACTTGCGCTCGAGGTCTTCGGCGGCGATGGTTTCGAGCTTGCCTTCCTGCACCATCTTGGGGACGTCTTCGATCGGCACCATCTGGCCTTCGAGCACCGGGAAAATCTCGGGCAGCGCCACCGCGCCCACTTGCATGTGGCCCAGGGCAAACTGCTCGCGCGCGATGCGCCGCGTGAAATCGTCCATCAGCTCTTTTTCGCGCACGGTGTAGCGGTCCACGATGCGGCCCTTCTGGCGCTGGAAGGGCTCGCCTTCGAACACCTGCGGAATGCGCCGGCGCAGGAACTCGATGCCCGATTGCATGTCCTTCTTGAAGCCACTGGCCTGGCCGCGCGGCAGCGTGAGCAGGCGGGGCCGGTCCGGGATTCTTGAAATTGTTGACGTAGCAGCGGTCGGGGGCCAGCTTCGGTTCGCGGCCGCAGATCTTCGATCATGCGCTGGATCATGCCGCCGCGGCTGGTGCCGGAAAGGCCGCAGACAAAGGCGTTGTAGCCGGGCGCCGCGAGTTCCACACCCATCCTCAGCGCGCGCAGAGCGCGGTCCTGGCCCACGGGACCTTCGATGGGCTCGGCTTGCTCGGTGGTGTCGTAGGGGATGCGCGCCGGGATCGCAACGCCAGCGAAGCTGTTCGGGCAAAAGTTCGAGCGGTCGAGTGGCGGGTTTGGTGGCCATGGGCGGTGCTTACGCGCGCTACTCTAGCACAGGCCGGAAGCAGGGGCGTTCTCAATCCAGTGCGGCGGGAACAAAGCGGCAACGCGAGCCAGATGCGGAGTGGCGGGCCAACGCCTGCGGATCAAGTGCAGACAGATCCAACCGATACAGATTAGTGGATGCCGCGAAGGTCGGCCAGGCGCAGGACGTCCTCGCCGGATACATCGTAAAGCGGGCGTTCATCTTCCTGTTCGAGCCGCTCGCGGAGGTATTCGGCGGCGATGAAGCAGGCCTCGCGATCGGTGAAATTGCGTCCGCTGAGCCCGCGGAACTTCGCGAAGCCGGTATGCGCCAAACCCACGACGACGCCCGGCCATCCACAAAAAATTTGGTGTCGATCGTGTCGCTATGGCGCGTGGCGATGCCATTCCAAAGATGGGAAAAACGGACGTGGTAGGCCTCGTCGGTAAGCTTCGAAGGCACATCGAAAGGAGCGACAAAATCGCTCATCGGTCCACGATTCGGAATCGTAGCAGGGGCAGACGAGTCGGCGATGGCGTTCTTCGGGTCGGTCATTTGTGTTGCGCGACGCCTGCGGGCTCCGCGTGCGCGTAGGTGCGTACGGCTGCGCCCACGCCGGCGCCCGGCGAGACGCGAGAAGTCCTGGTCGAGGAGCACCTTTTCGAGCGCGGCAAGGAACAACAAGACATACTTTTCTTGGCTGGTGTGACCCATCAGGCCGACGCGCCAAATCTTTCCCTTTAGCTCGCCGATGCCTCCGGCGATCTCAATGCCGAACTCGTTGAGCAGTTGCCGCCGCACTGCAGCGTCGTTCGGCGCCGCCGGGATGCGCACGCTGGTCACGGTCGGGAGCCGATCGTCCGGATCGGGCACGAACGGATCGAGGCCCAGCGCTTCGATACCAGCGATCAGCGCCAACTGGTTCTGACGGTGACGCCTCCAGCCAGCCTCGAGGCCTTCCTCGAAAAGGATCCGCAGCGCTTCGCGCATCGCAAACATCAGCGAAATTGGCGGAGTGTGGTGATAGGTGCGATCCTTGCCCCAGAAATTCATGACCATGGTCAGGTCGAAGTACCAGCTTTGTACCGGCGATCTTGCGCTCGCTCAACAACTGTTCCACACGGGGGCTGACGGTAATCGGCGACATGCCCGGAGGCGCGCTGATGGCCTTCTGCGAGCCGCTGAAACAGATGTCGATTCGCTGCCGGTCGATGTCAAGGGGCACTCCGCCCAGACTCGCCACCGCATCCACGATCAGCAGCGCGCCCAATTCATCGGCGACCTTGCGAAACTCGTCGACCTGGGTGATCACTCCCGTGGAAGTCTCGCCCTGACATACGCCGACGAATTTGATCTTGCGGCCTTTGCCGGCCCGGCGCACGTCCTCGGGATCCACGGTGCGTCCGAGCGGCGTTTCGACCCGGTGGATGGTGACGCCGTAAATGCGCGAGGCTACATCAGCCATGCGCTCGGAAAATTCGCCGTTGACGCAAACGATGGCTTCGTCGCCCGGTTCGAGCGCGTTGCACACGGACGCCTCGATGCCGCCCGAACCGCTGGCGGAAAGCGGCAGCGTCACACGGTTCTCGGTCTGGAAAAGCTGGCGAAGGAGCACCTGCACTTCGCCGATCATTTCGATAAACCACGGGTCCATATGACCCACCAGCGGGGTCGAGAGCGCGCGATAAACCCGCGGGTCCAATCGAGGAGGGCCCTGGCGTCAACATCAACCGTGACGGGGCCGAAAGCTCACCAAAATTTTGCGTTGTCATGCCAATCCCTTAAAGAATCCGTGGATTTGCTGTTTACCGCCGGCGGGGTCTCATTGCCTCAAAATCCGAGACAGCGAAGACAACAGACGAACAGCCAATCGCACCCGACCCGGTGCACTATAGTTTCGCCTAACCTCGGCGTGCTTGCAACTAACAAAGTCGCCCGCGTGACCAAAAACATTCGTCACCGAAAACATCTATGTACCGGCAGCGCTGCGCAGAACATCCATTGGAGTGCAGCGCCAACGCATTCAACATTCGACTCGCGGGCGACATCAGCTGGCGACTCGCGGCGACTCGCGGCCCCGGCGCTAAAGTAGCCTCGCACCGTTGCGGCCGGTTCGGTACAATTGGCCGCGCGACGCACGAATTTGCGCGGCAGATGTACACCCAGGAGGAGCACCATGAACGCAACCGGACAGGCTGGAACCACCCCCGCATTGCTCGAAACTCTTCGCGAAAAAGCTCGCATCTTGCGCATTCATTCCTTGCGCATGACCACGGCCGCGGGCTCCGGCCATCCGACCTCCTGTCTTTCCGCCGCCGAACTCATGGCCGCGACGTTCTTCCACGCCATGAAATTCGATCCCGCTCAATCCCAACGCGCTCGCCGGCGACCGCTTCGTGCTCTCGAAGGGACACGCCGCGCCGATTCTCTACGCCGCGCTGGCTGAGTCCGGCGTCTTTCCGGTCTCGCGGCTGATGACCTTGCGGCAACTCTCAAGCGAACTCGAAGGCCACCCAACGCCGTACATTCCTGGCGTGGACGCCGCCACCGGCTCGCTTGGGCCAAGGACTTTCGGTTGGCGCGGGCTTGGCGATCGGCGCGCGCAGACAACAATCGCCCGCGCGCATGTTCGTGCTGATGGGCGACGGCGAAATGGCGGAAGGGCAAGTCTGGGAGGCGGCTGGGTTCGCTGGGCACTACTCGATCGACAATTTGATCGCAATCGCCGACGTCAACGCCCTCGGGCAGAGCGAGCACACCATGTATCGCCACGATATGGGCGTCTACCAGCGCAAATTCGAGTCGGAGGGCTGGGCCACTGCGGTCGTGGATGGCCACGACATGGCCGCCGTCGTCGCCGCTCTCGATCAGGCTCGCATGACCCGCGGCCGTCCCTTTGCGATTCTTGCGCGCACCGAGAAAGGCCACGGCATCAGCTTTCTGAATGACAAAGACCACTGGCACGGCAAGCCGCTTTCGCCCGAACAGCTCGAAAAGGCGCTCGCCGAACTGGCCCAACTGGGTCCTTTGCCGCCCGTTCAGAAAGATGACGGGCGCTCCTATGCGCGAAAGTCGCTTCCCGTGCCTCCGGACTTCCCTGCTCCGCCGCCGCCCAATTACACAGCTTGGCCAAATGGCCGCTTCGCGCGAGGCCTACGGGACTGGCCTGGAAAATCTCGCATCGGTAAATCCGAAGGTCTACGCGATCGATGGGGACGTCAAGAATTCCACCTTTTCCGAAACGCTTGAAAACGCCGATCCCGACCGGCTGATCCAAGGCTTCATCGCCGAGCAAAACCTGGTGAGCGTGGCCGTGGGCATGGCGGCGCAGGGTCTGGTGCCCTTCGTGGACACCTTCGCCTGCTTCCTCTCGCGCGGCCTTCGACCAGGTGCGCATGGCGGCGATCAGCCGCGCCAACATCAATCTGTGCGGCTCGCATTGCGGCGTTTCCATCGGCGAAGATGGGCCGTCGCAAATGGCGCTCGAAGATCTCGCATCTTTCCGCGCGATTCCCGGCTCCGCCGTGTTTTATCCCAGCGACGCCGTCTGCGCCGAACGGCTCACCGAGGAAGCGGCGCGCCGTCCCGGCATCTGTTACATCCGCACCTCGCGGCCAAAAACGCCCGTGCTCTACACGGCCGAGGAGAAATTCCCGGTGCCCGGCCTGAAGGTGCTGCGGCAAAGCGCGAACGATCGCGTCACCGTGATCGGCGCCGGCGTAACGCTCTACGAAGCGCTCAAGGCTTGCGATCAGCTAGCGGCCCGCAAGATTGCCATTCGCGTGATCGATCTCTACTGCGTCAAGCCGCTGGACGTCGCCGCGCTTGCAGAAAATGTCCGCGCCACCGGCGGGCGCGTCTGGTTACCGTGGAAGATCATTATTCCGAAGGAGGCCTCGGCGAAGCGGTGGTAACGGCTCTGGCGGAGCTGGCGTGGCGCTCTTGCCGCAGTGAAGCGGCTGGCCGTGGATCGCGTGCCGCACTCCGGCAAGCCCGAGGAACTGCTCGACGTCTTTGGCATCTCCGCGAAGCACATCGTCGAAGCCGTCGACGCGAATCCTGGAAGCGAAGTGATCTAGCGGTCGCGGGTTCGTCTGAATCTTGCCGCCCGCGATCGGGCGGCAGTTGTGCTCTACCGTCAGCCGCGGGTGCGCTGGAATTCGCGCATGAAGCTGACCAGTGCTTCCACGGCTTCGAGCGTGACGGCGTTGTAGAGCGACGCGCGCATCCCGCCCACCGAGCGATGTCCCGGCGTGCCCACAATGCCGGCTGCGGCCGCTTCGTCGCCGAACTTCTTTTCGAGCGCTTCGTCGCCCCCGGCCACACGGAAGACCACGTTCATTTTCGAGCGCGAACTCTTCTCCACCGGACAGCTGTAAAAGCCGCTGGCGATCGATCGTGTCGTAGAGCAGTTTTGCTTTGGCGTCATTGCGCTGGCGATGGCCGCGAGCCCGCCGAGCGATTCCAGCCATTCCAACACCAGCCCGACCGCATAGACCGCGAAGGTCGGCGGCGTGTGATACAGCGATTTTTCCTTGATGTGCGTGCGGTACTGCAGCAGCGTGGGCAAATTCTTATCGGCGCGCTCCGCCAAATCCTTTCGCACGATCACCACGGTAACGCCCGAAGGGCCGAGATTTTTCTGCGCGCCGGCAAAAATCAAGCCGAACTTTTTTACATCGAGCGGCCGCGAGGCGATATCCGAGGACATGTCGGCCACCAGCGGGACTGCTCCCGTTTCCGGAAACGCCGTCCACTGGGTGCCCTCGATCGTGTTGTTACTGCATAGATAAACGTAGGAGGCGTCGGGCGAGAGCGAGATCTCGTCAACGCTCGGCACGCGCATGAATTTTGCGGCTTCCCTTGAAGCGGCGATGCGATACGCCATGCCCTTCTTTAACTCGGCGATCGCTTTGGCCGTCCACGCGCCCGTGTGCAGCATATCCACGGGCTTGCCTGGCAGGCACAGATTCATCGGCGCCATGGTGAATTGCATGCTCCCGCCGCCTTGCACGAAGATCACCGCATACTCGTCGGGAACGCCAAGCAGCTTGCGAATAGCTAGCCTCGGCGGCGGCGTTGATGCTTTCGAATTCCGGCGAGCGGTGGCTCATCTCCATCACCGACATGCCGCTGCCGTGCCAGTCGAGCAACTCCTCGCGGATGCGCTCGAGCACAGGAAGCGGCAGCGCCGCCGGGCCCGCGTTGAAATTGAACGCGCGTTTGAATGCCGAGTTACGCGTGGGTTCGCAAGTTCACGATGGCTGATTCCTCTCGGGGAAGATGTCAGCGCGGCGTCTCGGAAAGCGGGAAAGATCGAGACGAAGGCCGCGCCTTCAGGTTAGCAGAACTGTCGGGAGCGCATGAGCCTGCGGCGCGTCGCAGTTTTCGAAAATCAACGCCCCGCGATCAGAGCGGACGTCCGGGCAGTTGCCGGTGCGAACTGCCGGCGTAGATCCGAAGCTAAAGCAGCCTGCTGCGCGGCTTCCGCGTTCAGCAGGATGTGGCGAGGAGGCTGCGCGCAATCCCAAACAATGTGGAACCAGGAGAGCACGCGCAGCACGTAAAAGGTCATGTCGAATTCCCACCAGAAAAATCCCTGGCGCGCCGAAGCCATGTAGTGGTGATGATTGTTGTGCCAGCCCTCGCCCATGGTGACGATCGCCAGGACCGCGTTGTTCTTGCTGGAATCGGGTGTCTGGTAGCGCTGCCGCCCGAAAATATGGGAGAGCGAATTGATCGTGAACGAGCTGTGCCACAGAATCACGGTGCTGATGCAGTATCCCCAAACCAGCAATCCCCAGCCGCCGATGAGAAACATCAGCGTGCCCAGCGCGATCGGCGGGACCACGTGATACTTATTCAGCCAGCGCAGCTCCGGATACTTGTTGAAGTCCGGGATCAGTTCGACGCGCGTCTTGTTGTAGCGGTCGGACAGGATCCAGCCTACGTGCGACCACAGAAAGCCGCGCAGCGAAGGCGAATGCAGGTCTTCGTCGGTGTCCGAATAGCGATGATGGTGACGGTGATTGGCGGCCCACCAGAGCACGCCCTTTTGCGTCGAACTGGTGGCCACCAGCGCCATGATGAACTGAAACGCGCGGCTGGTCTTGAACGAGCGGTGCGAAAAATAGCGGTGATACCCGGCGGTCACGAAAAACATGCGCACGTAATACAGCGCCAGGCAAACGACCAGATAGGACCAGTGAAACTTCAGGAAAAATGCCGCGATACAAGCAAGATGCACCACGAAAAAAGGAAGGGAACGAACCAGGGGAATGCGGTCCCCATTTTTTAGAGTGATTACGCCGAAAGCCATCAGCCACTTCCCTTCGCCCAAACGTAAATTGACGTCTGTCGCGGACGCCTTCCGCGAGCGCAGGACAAACAAAATAGATAGGCTGTCGGCGCGCTCTGAGGAGTTACAGGCATCAGTGTAGGCGCATGTTCAGCAGCGGTCAAGCTGCTTCGGACGAAAACATTTCCGCTGAAAGATACATCCCGCGCGACCGGAATCCGCGAGACAGGATCGCAAGCTCATCGCCTTATGATCTTTCTCGCTTGGCGGCGCGCGTGTGTTATCTTCGCGGACCGGCTAACAAGAAGCAATCGGAGGGCCGCGCAATCGATGGCTGAAAAAACTGTTTTGGTGGGTGTGATTCCCGAGGCGACGATCGCTCGGTCCTGCGGACCAAGTATCCTGGATCGCAACCGAAGGCCAGCTTAAAGTCGAGTTCGATCCCAACCGCTGCCCGTTTTCCTCGAATATTTTCCAGGCGCCCGCCGGCATCCGCCTGTTGAGCGGCCCCGCTCGACGCGGGAACCAAAGCCGGCTCCTACCGCTACCGCGCTCTGGCTCAACGAGCAATTGATCGGCTCGGGCGAAATCATCGTGCGGGAGAGCTGAAGGCACGCATAGCGACGACGCGAGTCCGCGGCCGATCGGGCGCCGGGGCGGCGATCCGAATCAGCGGTCGCAAATCAATGCGTCCAAGCTTCTCGCGCCGATCCCACGGATTCCGTCAGGCTTCGCCGCATGGGCGCCAGCATAAACCCGGGTACCCGCTCCTCGGGCGCGACCATAAGCTTCTCGGTACGCCGCGGGAACTCCGCGCGGCGATCCGGGCGCAGGCCCAGTTCACGCAGCATCTCGGCGGACACGTTGGGATCGTCCGAGCGGTCGACTCCCCAGAACCACAGGCGATCTTCTTCCCGCTGCAGATACTGGAGCGCCTGCTCCAGTTTCCGGACCGCGCGATCGAACGTCGACGACAAGAAAATAAACCGGAAGCACCCATCCGCGCCTGGCAAAGTGCGCGCGGATGCGCACACAATACTTACCGTTCTGGTTCATTTCGATACAGCAGCTGGTATTCGTTGCGATGATTGCTTTTCCTCGGCATCTTGCCCCCTTCAACATACGCCCTCCGCGAAGATCCGGCGCAAGGACGTCTGCCCGTACTGTAAGAATTCGGAATCGAATCCGCTCACACGGAATTGCTCACGACTATCGAAGTAAACCGGCACGAGGAAGGCAACGTCGGCGAAACGCCCCCCTGGCGAAGGGGCTCCACGCTGCGGACAGGCAAAATTGTAGCCCAACGCGCAGCCGGCAAGGCAAGGCTCGGCGCAAGACAATTCTAAGACCTTTAGTATCTTATGTTTATACGTTACGGCTGCTGGTTTGAGTTGGCCAGATCAGCTTGAGATTGTCGGCGTTGATGCGAACTTCCCCGGCCTTCTTCATGCGGGCATCGAGCGCCGTTCGGAACGCTTCAAAGGCCATCTCGCGCTTGGCGTCGAGCAACTGCTGCTCGATATCGTCCTTGCGTCTTGCCTGCGTCAGGTCGGCCGGATTCGGCTGCTGGTGATCCAGCACTTTGTAGACCACCCAGTTGGCGCCCAGGAAACCGGGTCGGCGGTCTGGCCATTCGCGAGCGTGAAGGCGGGGCAGCTGAGCGACCGGGCCAACGTCTGGCACGGTGGCAATGCGCGCGACGAGCTCGCTCGCCTTGGCATCCAGGCCCAGCGACTTGGCGGTTTTGTCCAGGTCTTCGCCGGCCTTGACCGCCGTGCGAGCTCCTCGGCGTCGCGATTTGGCCAGATCCACGGCCTTGTCCCGCCGGTAGTCGGCCAGAACCTTGTCGTGGACCTCGGCCAGCGTGCCAGGGTGGGCCGCTTGCACGTCCTTGAGCGAGTCAACACCACATAGCCTTTATCGGTATGGATCGGCGGGCTGTCGTCGCCCTGGCGCAGCCGGAAAATGGTCGTCGGCGATCTCCGGCGAATTGCCAACCTCAGGAATCGCTGCGCCAGCCTCGAGGGGCGGCGTCTCGCCAATCGTCATGCCGTATTTCTTGGCCAGGTCGTCGAGCGGGACCCGCCCGGAGCCGCGAATATCCGCGGCAATCTGGTCGGAGATCTGCTGCGCCGGCCTGCTGCGCCTTATCCTGCCTGCAAAGCCGCCATAATCATGGGGCGAACTTCGTCGACGCGTCTGCGTGCGGGCATTCTCGCGGTCGATCACCTTGATGATGTGGAAGCCGTATGGGTCTTCACCAGGTCGGAGATGCTGCCCTTGGCAGGCCGAACGCCACAGCCTCGAATTCCGGCACGGTCTGGCCGCGCACGATCCAATCGAGGTCGCCGCCCTTGTCCTTGCTGGTGTCCTCGGAATATTGCTTGGCCAGCGCCGCGAAATCCGTGCCGCTCTTGGCCTGCTTCAGCACGTCCTCAGCCTTCTTGCGGATCTCCTCGGCCTCCGCGTCCGTCTTGTCCACCGTCTTGAACAGGATGTGGGCGACGTGGGCGCGGTCCGGCATCTTGTACATGTCCAAGTGATCGTTGTAGTACGATGCGGATCTCGTCGTCGGAGATCGGCCTGACGCGCGCGAAGCTGATCCATGTCCAGCAGCGCGTAGCGCACCGTGCGCCGTTCTGGCACGGCATAGCGCGCCTTGATTTTTCTCGAAGTAGGCCGCGAGGTCGGCGTCACTCGCCTGGATCTTGGCCTGCAGATCGTCCGGCTTGATGACCACATAGTCGAGCTTCACCTTCTCGTTCCGCCGGCGAAACTCCTGCTGGATCTCGAGCGGGGTAACCGTGATTCCGCCAGTCACGAGCTGCGCGGAACTTCTCCTCGATCATGCCCTGCGTGATCAGGTCTTCGAATTCGGGAACGCTCATGCCGGCGCGCTGTTGGATCTGCTGCCGCGTATTGGTCGAGCCCGACGAAGGTATCGCCCACAAAAGCGGTGGGAACCAGTTGGCGAATGCGGTCGGCGCGCTCCTGATCGGTAACGTGGATGCCCAGGCGATCGGCCTCGATCTGGAATTCCTTCGCGAAAACAAGTTGATTGAGCACCTGCTGCGCGTAAAGCGATTGCAGGGCGGGCGGGATGGCGCCAGGGTCTGGATACGGGTCAGTTGCGTGCGAACGTCGGTGACCGTGACTTGGTCGTTTCCCACGTTGGCCACGACGTCCGCCGTGGGCGTGCTGGCCGTGCCTTGCCCGGGGATCAGGTAGACCAGCATGCCGGCGCCGAGCATGCCGACAATGAAGCCAAGCAAGATACGAACACCGAGCTGGTTTTTACGCTTCGAGTCCGACACGTGTAACGCGCCTCCGCGGCATAAACGCTCTCTACGGCCGATCCGGCACACGACCGGGTTCGCCTAGGCGTTCGCTACAAAGCTCTATCAGCGCATTATAGATGACGGAGACTGCCGTTGGCTCAAATGGAAACGTCGACGGCAAAGTGCGAGGCAACGCGGAACGCGCAGCTGGGCGGCCGGATGTGTATTAAGGCCTATTGTAGCGCGGAGAAACCGCTCAGCAGGGCCGCCTTGCGACGCCTATAACCCTATGCTAGATTCCGAAGCTTAGCACAAAAAGTGCAATTTTTTGCGATGTCCATCCCTCGACAAACCGATCCGTCGAAACAGGCCCGCATACCGCGCGTCGAGGTGTACTGGACTGCGGTCACGTACCGCAGCGTCATCATTTACTGTCGCTGATTCTGGCCATTGTTCTGGCGGCATCTTCTACTTGATCCATCCGGATTGGTACGCCAGCCTCGAGGAGCGGCTTTCGAAACCTTCGGGGCGACGCGCCGACGGCGCCCTCTCCCGCGCGACGAATCAGGCCCGCTTCGTCAATTTGGACGGCAAGGTGGAAGTCAAAAAGGTCAACTCGGTGAACTGGGCAAACCGCCGACTATCGCACTACGCTCGATAAGGGCGACCTGGTCCGCACGGGCGGCGACGGCGCGGCGCGCATCACCTTCGTGGACGGCACCACGTACACGGTCAAAAACGACTCCTTCGTCACCGTCGAGGAAAACGCCATCGATCACGACCGCACCACCAGCGTCGCGGTGCACATCAGTTCCGGCGCGGTCGATCTGGCAACCGGCACGTGGGAGTCGCCGCGTTCCAAGGCTGAGGTCTCCTTTGCCAACGCTCGCGCATCCTTGCAAGGAGAACTCGCCGCGCCGCGGTCCAAAGCGATGCCGGAGGCGACCAGAACCAGATCACCGTGTCGGCCGGCGCCGCGCACATGGAGGTCGGCGACGAACAGGTCGAAATCGGCAAATGGGAGCGCGTAACCTTCGCCAACAGATGGGCCCCTGACCAAGACGATGGTGCTGGCGCCTCCGGAGCTAGCCGAGCCGGTCAACCTGGAGCCGCTGATCGAGCCGGACCCCAAGCACGCCAGCGTGCATTTCGCCTGGGCAGCCGTCCCGGAAGCGGTTAGCTACGATCTGCGCGTCAGCACCAACACCATGTTCACGCGCATCGTTGCGGAGAAAAACACCGCGGCCGTGACCGCGGATCTGAGCGGGCTCGAGCCTGGCGATTACTTCTGGAGCGTCACCGCCACCGACGCGAAGAAGCGCGACAGCGCCCCGAGCGAACCCTTCCGTTTCACGCTGGTGGCGCAGGGTAAAGGCGAGGAAATGCTGCTCGAAATGGACTCCCCGGAGATTCACGGCAGCGTCGTCGAGCTGACCGGTCGCACCGATCCCGGCGCCGCGCTGATCATCGACGGAGAAGCCGTCGTCGATATTCAGCCCGACGGGCGCTTCCGTTACTTCACGCCCTCGCTCACGCGCGGGCAGCCATGAAATCGTTATCACCGGCCAAAATCGCCGGGGAGGCACGGCCATCAAACGCGTGCCGATCGTCATTCCGTAGCGAGGGGGAGGCCGCTTGTGCGAATTGGGAGCCGAGGCGGATAGCGGCTCGGGCCAATGACAACTAATGATCAATAAGAATGGATATAACTTCCGCTCGGTCTTCAGCCTGTTGTCGTCCGACTTGGCCATCGATCTGGGCACGGCCAACACGCTCGTCTTCGCCAAGGGCAAAGGCATCGTGGTCAACGAGCCTTCGATCGTGGCCATCAATAAGACCAGCGGCGAGGTCGTCGCCGTCGGGCGCGAGGCCAAGGACATGCTCGGCCGCACGCCGGGCAACGTCGTGGCCATCAAGCCCATGAAGGACGGCGTGATCGCCGACTTCAAAGTCACCGAGAAGATGCTCACCTATTTCATCCAGAAGGCGCACAACCGCCGCGTCCTGGTGCATCCTCGCATCGTCATCGGCGTGCCCAGCGAAATCACGCCGGTGGAAAAGCGCGCCGTGCAGGACTCCGCCTATCGCGCGCGCGCCAGCGAGGTCTACCTGGTCGAGCAGGCCATGGCCGCGGCCATCGGCGCGGGCCTGCCCATCGAGGAGCCCTCCGGCAACATGGTCGTGGACATCGGCGGCGGCACCACCGACATCGCCGTCATCTCCATGAGCGGCATCGTCTATTCCCGTTCGGTGCGCGTGGCCGGCAACGAGATGGACGAGGCCGTGATGCATTACCTGAAGCGCAAGTACAACCTGCTGGTCGGCGAGCGCACCGCCGAACAGATCAAGATGGAGATCGGCTCGGCCTACCCGCTCGAAAAACCGCTCACCATCGAAGTCAAAGGCCGCAACTTGATCGAGGGCGTGCCGCGCACCGTCACCATCGACGACAGCGAAATTCGCGAAGCGCTCTCCGAATGCGTCGCCACCATTCTCAATGCCATTCGCGTCGCGCTCGAACGAACCCCGCCGGAGCTTTCCGCCGATATCAGCGATCGCGGCATCGTCCTGACCGGCGGCGGCGCGCTCTTGCGCAATCTGGACAAACGCATCCGCGAAGAAACCGGTTTGCCCGTTTCCATCGCCGACGACCCATTGGCCTCGGTGGTGCTCGGCACCGGAAAAATGCTGAGCGATTTCCACTTATTGCGTCTGGTTTCGATCGACTGAAAGCGCGCCGCGCGGCCAGACATCCCGCGCCGCCAGAGTGTCGAACAATCATGCTGGCCGTACCTTCTCGACACCGTTCCTTGACGCTGCTGGGCGTTATGCTGGAGCCCAGTTGCTCCTGCTCGCCATCCAGATCAAGCGCGAGACGCAGGTGCGCCTGATCCGCATCTGGGCCGTCGAACTGGTCTCCCCGCTGGGTCGCGCCGCGGCCTGGTCCAGCGACGGCGTCGGCGGCGACTGGAGCCACTACATTGCGCTGCGCCACATGCGCCAGCAAAACGAGTCGCTGCAGGCCGAACTCGACCGCTTGAAAATGCGCAACGCGGAACTCGAGGGCCGCGCCGCCGAAGCCGACCGCCTGGCGGACCTGCTGGGATTCCGCGAGGAGCACGCCGAGGTTCCCATGCTGGCCGCGCGAGTGATCGGCGGAAGTCCTGACGCAGGCAGCCACGTCGTTTTCATCAGCCGGGGTTCGCGCGACGGACTGAAGCGCGACATGGGCGTCATCACGCCGGAGGGCGTCGTCGGAAAAGTCGTGAACGTTTTTCCGGACACCTCCCAAGTCTTGTTGCTCGACGATCGTGACAGCGGAGTCGGCGCTCTTCTGGCTAGCTCACGCACGCAAAGCCCGGTACGCGGCACCGGCGATCCGCTGCTGGGCATGGAGTACGTCAGCAACGACGTGAAAGTTGAGCCAGGCGAGGCCGTGCTCACGTCCGGCCAGGACCGCATCTTCCCCAAGGACCTGCCAGTGGGCACCGTGGCGCAAGTAAAACTCGATCGCCGCACGCTCGTTCCAGGAAATTCTGATCAAGCCCGCAGCCAGCTGGACGGGCTCGAAGAAGTGCTCGTGTTGCTGAGCCGGCACGAATTTGCGCCCAAGAAAACCGCCGCCCAGGCCGCCAATGTGCCGCAGTCAGCGGCACCGCTCGCGAAACCAGCGTCTCGAGCGGCCACTCAGGCCGCGAGCCATCCATGAGAACACCGCGTCTTGGCGCAGCCGCATCCCCGTCATGAAAATGGTCGCAATGCGCCGCTTCGAGACCGAAGCCGGCCGAACCGGACCGTGCCAAAAGCGGCAGGTGAGCTAAATGGAAGCCCACGCGACAGCCGAACAACACGTCGAAGTACATAAGTTTTACGCGGGTGTGGTCACCGCCACGGTGCTGCTCGCGCTCCTGCTCGAGGCTTTCCTGCGTGCTAATTTCCGCTGGGCGGATTTGATCGAGCTGCCTCTGCTGGTCACGATTTACTTTGCCCTGAGCCGCCGGAATCCGTCGGGAGGGTTGATGCTGGGGATGGTCATCGGCCTGGTGCAAGACAGTCTGAGCCACACACCCATCGGCTTCTACGGCATCGCCAAAACTTTGGTTGGATTCGTGGCCTCCTCCCTCGGCGCCCGGCTCGACGTTGAGCACCCCGTCAGCCGCTTCATCCTCACGCTTTTCTTTTTCTACTTTCACAACTCCGTGCTGGTAATGATTTCGCGCGTGCTGCTCGCGCACCAGCAGCCCTATTTCACCCCCAGGCTTCTGATCGCCTCGCGGAGTGAACGCCGTGCTCGCCAGCCTGCTGTTTCCCATGCTCGATCGCCTCCGCAAAAACGCGTAAACAGGTCCATGAGACATCGCACGCTCGCGTCTGCCCGAGTGTTTATCATCGCGGCGGCTGCGCTTGTCTTGATCGAATCGGCAGCCCCGCGAGCGCAGACGCAAGGCGATGGCGGCCTCACGGTCACCTATAGCGCTTCCGACACCAGCATCGTAGCAACTTGGACCACGGCCACATCCGCTGATACGAAGTGTTTTGCCGGGGAAAAGCCTGGATTGGACAACAACGCGCCTGAGCCTAACAAAACATCGCACATCTGCATCGTCACTGGCCTCGCAGCCAATACCAGCTTTTCGGTTTACGCCGAGTCTGGCGATATGAGATCGACGCCGCAGATGGTGACGACCGATGCCGCTCAGGTGCGCACGCCGGTCAATCAGGTGGCGTTGGGCAGCACCATCACGGCCGGCCCCCAGGAGGGCGATTACACCTACACGTTCGTCTCGAATGACGGCAACCAATACATCACGCAGGACGATGGGTTCGGCTTCGAGGCTTCCCCAAACGGCGGCGCGAACATGCAGATTGGGAAACTGACGACTCCCTCGACTCTGATGGGGACCCTGGTCAATCGACTCACGAATTATGGGGGGTTTGCGAGTTTCAACGGCACCGATGGCCCCGGAGGAATCCCACAAACAAATAAGCTCACCGGAATTTTTGGAATGGGCGGGTGTTTGTATCTATTCCACTTACGGGCAAGCAATGTTTCGACATTAAACCCGAATTTGCTGTTCGGAAATATCATGTTGTCGAAGGACCACGGCATGACGTGGAACAGTTGGCAAACTCCCTCCGTGTTCAACGCGAACGGTGTGCCGCCAAGTCCGCTTGGGTCATACCAATATCCGAGTCGCAATGTGGGTAAGGTAACTCCGATCCGATATGCGGCAGACGACGGAACCATTGGCTACCTCACGAAGGGAAACCGAATCGACGGGGCCGACGGCTGGATCTACATGTTTTTCGAGCCCAATGGAAATATTCCCACGCTCTATCTAATGCGGGCTCCGCGCATCGAGGTCGAGCTGCAATCGACGACCGGTTTCCAGTTTTGGGCTGGCCCCTCTCCAGCATCCGTTACGCCAGCGGCCTTTGTGAACGATGCGAATTGGAGTTCGAGCTTTGCGTCAGCGGTGAGTGTCGCTCCAGCGGCAGCCGTATATGACAAGCAGATAGAATTTATTCCCGGAATGAACCGCTACATGCTTATCTCTACAACTCAAACCGGCAATTCGATCCTTTGGCTTATTCACGACGGTGTGACCCCGGCGGGGCCGTGGACTCTCGTGGCGCAGCAAAGCAGTGCGCCGCAGGACTGGTACAGCGCGAGTGTCATGCACTCAACCGAGATCGGAAACAGTGCCTTATCGAACGTGCATACCACCCTCTTGTATTCGGGCATCGCAGGAACTCCGCTTTACGGGCCGCACAGTAGCTCGATGATTCTGAATCCAAACTCGTCTCCGAACATGCAGCAGCTTATCTCCTATGCCTGCACGACGATCGAAAATCCAGTGAGCGACCGCGGCAATTTCTCCACGGTCACTGGCTCACCCGCAAATATACAAGCGGTTTCAGGCAACGCATGCGAACCAGCCGCAACTTCTCAAGCGGCGCTAGCGGTCTACACGGCCCCGCCAGTCTCTGGCGACACAGGCGCGCCGTGGCCGAATGATCAGTGCGCCGACGCTTATATGCTTTCGGCTAGCGCAACCGGATACTTCGGTCCCGGCGTGCGCATGACGACTGCGGGTACTGGATATGTCGGTGTGGCAGGTCCACAAGGTAACGGCTACACACAAATTTACAAATTGGTGAGTGCTGGACTCTCCGCTGTCGGATCAAGTGCTCCGGCAGTCGTCTCGAACAACGATATTTGGCGTCTTTGTGCCGTTGGGACGACGATCAATTGGTATCAAAATGCGGGAGGCGTGGCCGGAGGATTCACATTAAAATTATCGGTAATAGATTCCAGCTACGCTTCCGGAAGTCCTGGTTGGGTTCAAGCGGGCACCGGCGCGGTTACCGATTCGCGGCTTGGACTTTTCGATGGGCTGGCCAATCAAGCGAGCTCGCCGACCTTTTCGCCATCAACTTCGGGCTACAGTGGCACGGTCACGATCACTTCAGCAACGACCGGCGCGAGGATCTATTACACGACCGACGGGACACAGCCGACGCGGAACTCTTCGTCGATGGCAAACGGCGGAGCGGTCTCGGTGACCTCGCCGGCGACAGTGAAGGCTATCGCTGCCTATACCAATCTCGCCGACAGTCCGGTCTCAACGGTTTCGTACTAGAGAACTCTCGCCACCAGCTCGCCAAAATGAAGCGCTGCGCGATCGCCCGCGAAAAAACCGGCTCTTATACCGTTTGGCAGGGAAAACCATTTCCTTATGTTTACTCGCAAGGGCTGACGGTGTATAAGCAGGCCCATCGAGGAAATTCCTAGGCAAAACCCTGGGGAGGATCGAATCATGAGGACCTATTGCGCGCCCTTACTCGGCGTTGTCTTGCTAGCCGGTTTCGTCGCCGTCAATGCGCATGGCCAGACCGCTGAGGCACAGGCTCATGTGGCCGCGGCCAAGGCCGCGCTATCTCCCGCGACCGCGAATGCCAAGCCCTGGCAGACGTTTAATGGTCTATTCAATATCGTATGCAATCAGCCGAAGCCGGGCGCAAAGCCCCCCGCCGTGGGTCCTGGGGAGCCTGACGAAAAAGCGAAATTGGTTCCTACGCCGCACGATAAGTGGTACGTGCCGCCGGTGAAGGTGTTCGATAACCTCTACTTCATCGGCACACAGACTGAATCCACTTGGGCGCTCAACACCTCCAAGGGGATTATTCTGCTGAATACAAACTTCCCTTGGGTCACTCCGGACCTGGTGAACGAACTGAAGACGTTTGGCCTAGACCCGGCGGACATCAAATACGCCATCATCGTCCGCTCCCACTCCGACCAGTCTTGGGGAATCAATCCACTGAAGAAGATGGTGCCGAACGTGCGCGTGATCATGTCCCAGGTCGATTACGATCTTCTGGCGAAGGACAACACCCCCGCCGATCTCAAGCCCATGAAAGACATGGTCGCCAAAGACGGCGAAAAGCTGACCTTGGGAGACACTACCGTCACGATGTACTCCACGCCTACGTCCACGCCGGGCAATCTGTCGCTGATCTTCCCGGTAAAAGAGGGCGGCCAACGGCATATGGCCGGAATGCTGGGCGGAGACTTCATGAGACTCGTGCAGGAAGGCGTGCAGATGTTCCCCGACATGAAGACCATGAGCACAACCTACATCGCATCGACCAAACGCTTCAAAGAGCTCGAAGATAAGGCCGGCGTCGATACCATCATCCACATCCACTCGAACGACGATAATTCACTTCAAAAACTAGACGCCTTCCGGTCCCGGCAACCGGGCGATCCGAATCCCTTCATCAGCAAAGACGACGTCGACCGCTTCATGACCGTCCATATCGAATGCGCGGAAGCGCAACTCGCCTGGGCCAAAGGGGACTAGTCCCGATCTACGATCTCGGAAGGGTTTTGCTTCGATGTCGACGCTGCTGGAGGCCGGAAAGCATTGCCGAGAGCTAATCCGGGGCATACTACAGTTGCGCCTCGTGCCCCAAAGAGAGCAGATCGCACATCAGAAAAAACCCAGGAGGACCGAAGCATGAAAGCTGTGCGATTCGATAAGTACGGTGACCTTGAAGTCCTGCATATCGCTGAAGTGCCGGTACCTCAGCCGGCTCGTGCGGAAGTGCTGGTCAAGGTGAAAGCCGCTTCGATCAACCCCGGTGAGGCAAAAATACGCGAAGGACTGATGCATGCGCGCTGGCCAGCCACTTTCCCGTCGGGTGAGGGTACCGACTTGGCCGGGATCGTGACCAAGATCGGCGCGGGTGTGGAAGGTGTCGCGGTCGGGGACGAAATCATCGGGTTCACCTACCGGCGCGCCAGCCATGCTGAGTATGCCGTCGTCGAAGCCCAAAACCTGACGCGCAAGCCGCCGAACGTATCCTGGGAGGCTGCCGGGTCCTTGGCGGTTGCGGGAAGCACGGCGTACGCGTCGGTGCAAGCGGTATCCCTGAAGCCGGGTGACACGGTTGCGGTTTCCGGCGCCGCGGGTGGGGTTGGATCGCTGGTCGTCCAGCTGGCGAAGCGGACTGGGGCAGAAGTGATCGGCATTGCCGGCCCAGCCAACCACGACTGGTTGACGGCCCATGGCATCAGACCCGTGCCATACGGCGACAGCTTAGCCGCCCGGCTGCGGGAGGCAAAGATAGACGCGTTCATTGACACCCACGGCGACGGTTACGTCAAGCTGGCGATCGAGCTGGGCGTTGTGCCGGGCCGGATCAACACGATTATCGACTTCGCCGCCGCGCAACAGTATGGCGTGAAGGCCGAGGGCAGTGTGGCCGCGCTAAGCGGCGCGCTCCTTGCGGAACTCGCTCAGATGGTTGCCGCTGGTCAGCTGGAAGTGCCCATCGCCGCGACCTTCCCGTTGGCTGACGTACGCGCTGCGTACAAACTGCTTGCTCAGGGCCACACCCGGGGCAAGATCGTGCTCCTACCCTAATCGCAATTGCCCGTTCTATCGAAAATCGCCCTCGGTGACCCGGCAACCGTCGCAGGCATCCGGCGCCATACCTGGCGTCGGCCCAGGAAGCTGATTGGTTCGCTCAGGCTTCGCTCCTGCGTACCTCCATCCCGACCCACACTTTGGTACAGGGAGTAACTCCCTGGGGCCAAACATGTGCGAATAGTTGCACACTATGGCTGCAAATGTTACCGTGAGGCGATCTAGGAAGACGGCGGGAAACTGTCTGCGGTGTCATCATAAGCCGGTGAAATTAAGGATTTTCTCCTCCGGGTCGATAGCCAGGGAGAGGAAGATTCCTGGGCGTGCAGGGTACCCCGGAATGGGCGTGGGCTCCACGCGAGCCAGCTGAAATCAGGTGGTACAGCTCATAAAATGACACCGTCCTCAGCTTTTTCCGCAAACCTAGGCGCTTCGGAAGCCCCCTCCGCACGCGCCGATTTGCGGTAACGCCGTTCGAGGCCGTTCATCGCGTTTACGGGCAGATGATCGACTGGCAAGAGATTCGGGGGCGGCGCGGAGTTTGCGTTGTCTAGCTCGTTTCAAAGAGAGAGTCGCCTGCCGCAAACGCGGCTGGCCGTCATCTCCTACGTCATCGTCGGACTGATCGGACTGCTGCTGTTCGGCTTTTGGCGGCTGCAGATTGTCGATTCCGATCGCTACGCGCAACTCGCCGAGCGGAACCGCATCCGCACCATTCCTGTGATCGCGCCGCGCGGCTCCATGCTCGACCGCACCGGGCGCGTGCTGGTGGACAATTATCCTTCCTTCAGCGTCCTGCTCCTGCGCGACGACGTCGACGAAGTTCAGCGCTTGCTGCCGCAGATCGCCGACGGTCTCGGTCTTTCCCTCGACGACCTGCAGCAACAGATCGAAGCCGCGAAATCGCTCCCGCGCTTCCAGCCCCTGGTCATCAAGCCGGAAGCTAGCCCAATCGGATATCGCCTTCATCGAATCCCATCGCAGCGACGTTCCCGTGCTCGAAATGCTCATGGTGCATCGCCGGCGCTATCCGCCCGACGGGTTCCTCGCACATGTGAGCGGGTACGTCGGCGAAGTCAGTGCGGACGAGGTCGGACGTCTCTGGCGGCCGGTACAAACCCGGCGACATCGTCGGCAAAACGGGTCTGGAAAAGCAGTACAACGATCGACTCTGATGGGCGTTGACGGCCAGCGGCGCGTCATCGTGAATAGCGTCGGGCCGCGAGGTCGGCCGTCTCGAGCAAACCGACCCGGTCCCCGGCAAACCCATGCGCCTCACGATTGACGAGGACCTGCAAGCGATCGCCGAACAGGACCTGCAAGGCAAACGGGGAGCTGTCGTCGCGCTCGATCCTCGCACCGGCGACGTCCTAGCGATGGCCAGCCACCCGGCCTACGACCCCAACGACTTCGCGGTCAGCATTTCCAAAGACGAATGGCAGCAGCTCAACGAAGATCCCGACCATCCCCTGCTCAACCGCGTGATTCAGGCGCAACTCGCGCCCGGTTCGATGTTCAAGATTTTCATGACCGCGGCGATGCTCGAATCCAAGGCCATTCCCGAGGACTACAAGGTTTTTTGTCCCGGCTTCGCCGCAATTTTACGGACGCATTTTTCACGACGCCGAAAAAGACCATGGCGAAGTGGACCTGCACAAAGCCATCGTGAAGTCCTGCGACGTCTACTTCTACAATGTGGGCCAGCGCCTGGGCATCGACCGCATCTCCTATTACGCCACAAAACTCGGCCTCGGCCGCAAAACAGACATCGACCTGCCGGGCGAAGATTCCGGCCTGGTGCCTTCGGAAGAGTGGAAAGAGCGCGTCTTCCATCAGAAGTGGTATCCCGGAGAAACCATCTCGGTCTCCATTGGCCAGGGGGCCACGGTGGTTACTCCGATGCAGATCGCCTACACCATCGGCGGCATCGCCATGCGGCGGCGTGTTCCGTCAACCTCATCTCCTGATGAGCGATCAAGCCCGCGCCCGGAAATGGACTTCCCGATCTCCGAATCCACCACCGATTTCATCACCCAGGCCATGTGGGGCGTCGTCAACGAAGACGGCACCGCAGCCGCGTCGAAACTGCCCGGCATTGAATTCTGTGGTAAGACAGGCACGGCGCAGGTGATTGGCGCCGAACATAAAGGGCAAGCAGGAAAACAGCACGCAGACCAAAAACAACGCTTGGTTTGAAGGCTTCGCGCCACGACGCAATCCCGAAATTGTCGTGGCCGTGCTGGTGCAGGCCGGAGGATTCGGCGCGGTATCCGCCGCGCCCATCGCGAAAGACATCGTCAAAGCCTATTACGACAAAAAGCAGGGCAACGTTCCAGACTGCTCACCACGCAGTTGCTGCCGAACGGGAGCGCGCCAATCCGATGCGTAGTGCAGCGACGCCCGCCGCAACCACCGTAGCGATGCCCATCCGAGCGCCCGAATGAGCGCGCGGGCGCAGCGGCCGCTAAAGCGGCCCGTTACGCCGCAACCCTCCGCGCAAGTCGCCAGCGCCGCGCCGGCCAGCAAGCCCGCCGCAGGCCGATCCCGCGAAGCTCGCACCACCCAAGCCCGCGAGGAAGCGCCGCGGAAGCAGCGCCGGGACAAACCCCAGGACAGCCACAGGAACGCAATGACCGGAACCGCACAATGAAACAGAAAACCGGCGGCATTCGCGAATACGACTGGACCCTGCTGATGATCGCCTTCGCCATCTGCGGAATGGGCGTGCTCGAAATCTGGTCGTCCACGCACGTCAGCCATCTCGCCGGCATGCAGTGGAAGCAGGTCTCCTGGATCGGCATGGGCCTGTTCGGCATGCTGCTGCTCTCGCGCCTGGACTACCATGCCGTCCTCGATAAGGCGCCCATCCTCTACGTCATCGGGATCCTCGCGCTGATCGCCGTTTTAGCCCTGGGCCACACGCGATTTGGCGCCAAGCGCTGGCTTCCCGTTCTCGGCCAGTTTTTCCAGGTGTCGGAATTAGCGAAGTTGATTATAATCGTCGTGCTGGCGCGCTTCTTCACCGATGTGCGCACAGATCGTCTGTCCTTGGGGGATTTATTCAAGGCGGGTGCTCTGACTGGGAGTGCCAATGGGATTGATTTTGCTGCAGCCGGACTTGGGCACGGCCATGGTGCTCGTTCCCGTGGCTGCCGTGGGGGCGTATCTGGCGGGCATGCAATGGAAACACGTGGCCGTGATCGCGCTCGCGGCAGCGATGTTGCTGCCGGTCGCCTGGCACGTCGCTCAAGCCCTACCAGAAGGAACGCGTCACCGCCTTCATGCGTCCGGAAGATGATCCCAAGGGTTCGGGCTACCAGCTTCTCCAATCGAAAATTGCCGTCGGCTCGGGCGGTTTCTGGGGCAAAGGACTCGGCCACGGAAGCCAGAATCAACTCGGTTTCGTGCCGGTCCGTTATTCCGATTTCATTATGGCAGCGCTTGCCGAAGAACTCGGCTTTGCCGGAGTCTTCGTGGCGCTGGCACTGTATGCGGCTCTGCTGCTGCGCCTGATCCAGAACGCACAACGCGCGAAGGATCGCGAGGGAATGTTTCTGGTGATGGGCGTGGCGGCGATTTTAGGATTCCATGTCTTGGTGAACGTGGCCATGGTCATCGGCTTCATGCCGGTGACCGGTATTCCCCTGCCGCTGATGAGTTACGGCGGGTCGGCCACGCTGTTTGTGTTTCTCGCGCTCGGCTTGGTGATGAACGTCCGTCTGCGGCGTTTCGTCAACTAACCCCGCGCGATTTGCTCTTCTGGCTCGCGGCCAGCTACGCTTGGGGTCATGTCGCCTGCGAGCAGCGGCCCAGATTTTCGAAACATTGTGAACGAAAATAGATTGCTGTAGACAATTAAACTGATGAATAGAATTTGAATGTCGATGAGGTTGCATCGCGTGTCCGAGACATACTGCGCACCATTGCCGGTTTCTCCGGACCTCCTGGCCCGGCCGGGACGGCTTGCGCCCTAGCGCCCCCATTCGGCTCGTCGCGATGGCCTCCGAGGAGCTTTCATGCCCAAAGAATTGGTTATTTCTGCGGCCCCCCATGAGACGCGGGTCGCCATTCTCGAAGATGGTTTGCTGCACGAAATCTACATCGAGCGGGAAAAAGAATTTGCTCTAGTCGGAAGCATCTACAAAGGCCGCGTCACGCGCGTGCTGCCCGGCATGCAGTCGGCCTTTGTGGACATCGGCCTCGATAGCGACGCCTTCCTCTACGTCGGCGATTTCCTCGAAAACCTTGAGGACTACGACCACGTCGTCGCCCCCGTCGAAGGCAAGATCGAGAAGATGGAGCAGCAGGGCGGCGCCGTGTTCTCGCCGCCAGCCGGCTGCGCCTGCGTGCTCCCGCCGAGGAGGCTGCCGCTCCGAGCCCTCTCCCGGCAACGAGGCTCTGCCCACGTCTCCGCGCCCGCTTTCCGAACGCGGCGTTTCTCAGCAGCCGCCTCGTCACTTCACGCCCCAGCCGCGCCCGTTCCAGCGCCAAGATCGCCTGGCGACAGATCGCGGCCCGGCGGACCACTGGCCCAGGCGGCTCCGGTGGCTACGGCCAAGGCCATGATCGTGGCGGACGCCGTCGCGGCGGCGGTGGCGGTGGCGGACGTTGGCGTCGCGGCGGCAGGCGGTGGCGGCGGCGATCGCCGCCCCGGGACGCGACCTGCCTCCTTCGAAGTACGCATCGCCGCGCCCGTTCACGCCGCGGCCCATTTCAGCCGCCGATGAGCCCGCGCCTGCCGTCCGACTACACGCCGGTCATTCTCCCGGGCGAGTCGCTGGCCAAGTACAAAGATCGCGCTCCAGGCGCTCCAGCGCTCCTGCGATGCCGGCGACGGAATCGTCTGCATCCTCGCAGCCGCGCGTCAGAATCCGCTACCGCGTCGGGACTGCCCTCGTCGCTCTACGCGACTAACGCAGCAGCCACTTCTGCCGACATCGCCGACCTGCCCGAAGACGCACGCCGAGGCCGTTGAAGCCGCCGTGCCCGTTGAGCCGCTCACCGAGCTTTCCGCCGAAGCCGCCGCGGAGCCGGAAATGCCCGCTCGCGCGCGAAGCACACAACGAAGAACACGAGGCGCGGAAGCCACGAAGAACACGCCGAGGTACACATCGAAGACCATCGAAGAACTCATCGAAGAGCACGCCGAACCGACGACCATCCCGAACACGCACGACCACCAGCACGCCAGCGGCATGGCCGATCTCTCCGAGGACGAAGCCACCTCGCTCGCCGAGCAACTCGCCGAAGCGCGCCAGGAAGAAGCCGCCGCCGAGGCCGAAGCCGACGAGCAGCTCGGCTCGCTCGACGAAGAGCATCCCCCCGCGCCGGAATCCGCTGCCGAAGCCGAAGAGTTCGCCGCCGAAAGCGAAGCGCAGGAGCGGTCGAGCAGCAGGAAGCGGAGCCGCACGAACCCGACTCAGCTCAGTCGGAACTCGACGAAGAAGAACGCATCGACGCGCTCGCGCTAGAAGCCGCCGAAGCCATGGCCGGACCGAGCGCCACGAGCACGGTGCGAAGCCGGCGAGCACGAGGAATCGTCCGCCTCCGACGCGCAACCCGGACATTCAGCCCGGCTCTCAGCAGCAACCGATGAGCGCCCGCATCTCCCAGCCGCAGCGCGCCCGTTTCCAGCGCCCCATGCGCCGCGGCGGCCGCCCGCAGCGCAGCGGCGGCGGTGGCGCGGCGTCCCGCGCGCCAGCAAGATCACCGGCAGCAAGCCGCGCGGCGTCCGCAGCTAATCTCCGAAATGCTCAAGGCCGGCCAGGAGATCATCGTCCAGATCGCCAAGGAGCCGCTCGGCAAGAAGGGCGCGCGCATCACCAGCCACGTGGCGCTTCCCGGCCGCTTCCTGGTCTACATGCCCACGGTCAACCACATCGGCGTCTCGCGGCGCATCGCCTCGGCCGACGAACGTTCGCGCCTGCGCCGCCTGGTCGGCGAAGCCAAGGGCACCTTCCCCGGCGGCTTCATCGTCCGCACCGCCGCCGAAGGCGCCCCGGAAGAAGAGATTCGCGCCGACGTCGAATTCCTCGGCCGCACCTGGGAGAAAACCCTCGCGCAAGGCGAGCCGCGCAAAGCCCCGTCGCTGCTGCATCGCGATCTCAATCTGGTCGAGCGCATCCTGCGCGACTACGTCAGCAACGATTACACCGCCATCTGGATCGACAACGAAGAGGAGTTCGGCAAGGTCGTCGAGTTCGTCAGCCGCTTCCAGCCCAAGCTGGTCGGCCGCGTCAAGCTCTACACCAAGGCCGCGCCGATCTTCGAGGAGTTCGGCATCCAGCAGGAGCTCGACAAAGCCCTGCGGCCCAAAGTCTGGCTCAAGTCCGGCGGCTACATCGTCATCAACCACACCGAAGCGCTGGTGGCCATCGACGTCAACACCGGCAAGTACGTGGGCCGCGGCTCGACGCGCCTCGAAGACACCATCGTCAAGACCAACCTCGAAGCGGTGAAGGAGATCGTCCGCCAGATTCGCCTGCGCGACCTCGGCGGCATCATCGTCCTCGACCTGATCGACATGGAGGAGCGCCGCAACCGCGAAAAAGTAATGATCGCGCTCGAGCAAGCCCTGCGCACCGATCGCGCCCCATCAAAGGTCCTGGGCTTCAACGAATTCGGCCTGGTCACCGTCACGCGCAAACGCACCAAGCAAGCCCTCGAACGCGTGCTCTGCCAGCCCTGCCCCTATTGCACCGGCTCGGGCATGGTCAAATCGATCCCCACGATCTGCTACGAAATCCAAGCCGAAGCGCGCAAAATGTCCGCCGACCTGGACTCCACCAGCCTGACCCTGCGCGTCCATCCCGAGATCGCCAAAGCCCTAAAGACGCGCGAAGCCGGCCTGATCGAAGAACTCGAGCAAGTAACGCGCAAGAGCGCCATCATCCAAGCCGACCCCACGCTGCACTGGGAGCAGTACGACATCTACTGACGGAAGCCACTATCGCGAAGCTTATGAGGAAGAAGAAAGTCCCACGCCTTAAAACCGATAAGCAAGCGGAAGCATTTCTTGCTCGGGACCTTCCAACCTTGATTTTTCGCAATTTAAACGGGCACGGTTTGAATTCGAGAAGAAGACGAGCAGATCAACATGCGCGTGCCGAAACAGTTGCTGGAGGCGGTGAAGGCTCAGGCAAAAGTGCGCGGCATTCCCTATACACGCCTCATCCGGGAAACACTCGAACGGGCCATGGCCGTACGAAAGTAGAGACGATACCGCGCGGTTTTACGTGTGCGCTCCGAAACTGACCGGACACAAATCCACACTGCCGACGAGACGGACAATTCCCCATGACCCAAGTCCAGTGTACCGGTGTGTTATTTGATCTTGACGGAGTGCTGGTCGACTCCACACCCGCCGTCGAGCGCGTCTGGGGCGCGTGGGCCGTGGAACACGGCTTCGACCCGCACGAGATCGTGCGCCGCGCGCATGGCCGTCCCAGCCTCGCCACGCTGCGCGAACTGCTCCCGAACGGCAACCCGGAGAAGGAAAATCTCGAAGTCGAGCGCCGCGAAATCGCCGATCTCGAAGGCGTAGTTCCCTTACCCGGCGTCCTCGACCTGCTGCGGCAATTGCCTGCCGACCACTGGACGATCGTCACCTCCTGCACGCGGCCGCTGGCGCTGGTTCGCATCCAAGCGGCAGGCCTGCCGCTCCCCAAAGTGCTGATGACTTCCCAGGATGTCACGCAAGGAAAGCCGTCACCTGAACCATACCTCAAAGGCGCCGCATCACTGGGCCTCGAGGCCGCGGATTGCCTGGTAGTGGAAGACGCCCCAGCAGGAATCCAGGCTGGCCGATCCGCCGGCGCGCGCGTCCTAGCCCTTCGCACCACCGAAAAGGATCCGGTGCTGCGCGCAGCCGGTGCCAACTGGATCGTAGACGATTGCAGCGCAATCCATGCCGAGCCAAAGGACGGCCGCATCATCCTGACCCTTCGAACCGCGTGAAGTTTCCCCGCGTTGCGCCATTGACATTGGTAACGTATGTGTTACTATTCGAGCGATGCTCGAAATCCGCGAGTATCGCGACCGACGCGGCCGCAGCCCATTTAGCGATTGGTTTGACGGGTTGAACGCCGAGGCTTCGCGCAAGGTCACGACCGCCATCTATCGCTTGGGACTCGGGAATTTCTCCAATAGTAAGGGCGTCGGAGCCGGGGTTCACGAGTGCAGGATCAACTTCGGTCCTGGGTACCGCGTGTACTTCGGAAAGGTTCGCGAGCAGATCGTCGTTCTTCTCGGCGGCGGAGCAAAACAACGCCAACAAAACGACATCCAGCTTGCGCTCGAACGTTGGGCAGACTACAAGCACCGAAAGAAAGAACGAAAAGAGGACTGAAATGGCTTTGACCAAGGATTTCAGGCAAACGGTTCAAGCTCGCGTGCGACGCGATCCAGCCTTCCGCGAGGGTCTTCTCAGCGATGCCATCGAAAACCTTCTCTCCGGCCAGGTGGCACTTGGCAAGGAATTACTGCGCGATTACATCAATGCCACAATCGGCTTCCCCAAGCTAGCCGCCAAGACCAACCTCCACCCAAAAACACTTCACCGAATGTTTGGACCAGACGGGAACCCAACGGCCAGCAATCTGTTTGAAATCGTCGCTAACTTGCAACGCTCGGAAGGCGTTCGCCTCGAAGTGCGCACGGCGCCCGCCCCCTCGCGCTCTCGGAAGCGGCTAGTCAAGCGCACAATTGGCAAAACCGCCCTGGCGTCGTGAGTGCAGGACGCCGTACGCTCCCGCCGCAAATTCCTTCACCCGCTGTATCGCTCCTCCCGAAACGGGTCGCCATAAATGTGGTACCCATTTCGCTCCCAGAATCCCGGCGTCTCCTCCGCCAGCAATTCCAGCCCGCGCACCCACTTCACGCTCTTCCATGCATACAGGTGCGGAACCACCAGGCGCAGCGGAAATCCGTGCTCTCCCGTAAGCGCCGCCCCGTCGTGATCGAAAGCAAATAATGTCGTCGGCCGCAACAAATCCTCGAGCGGCAGATTCGCCGTGTAGCCGTGCTCTGCGTGGATCATCACGTGCCGCGCTTGCGCAGTCGGCGTTGCGAGTTTTACCACCTCCGACGCCGCCACCCCCTCCCACCGATTGTCGAACCGGCTCCAGCGCGTGACGCAATGCATGTCGGCAAGGACGGCCGTGCGCGGCAGCCGGCCAAATTCATCCCAAGACAACGTGACCGGCCGCTCGACGAGCCCGGAAATCTCAAAGTCCCATCGGCTCGGATCAAACGGCGGCACCGAACCCTGGTGCAGAATCGGCCACTTGAGCGTCAGCGACTGCCCGGGCGGCAACCGGCCCGCCGCGCGCATCTGCTGCTCGCGTTCCCGCCTGCCTCCATCGCTCCCAAAAAGCATGGTTCCCTCCGTGCTCACCGCTACTTTTCACCGCATGCCGTTCACGCGTTCGCGTGGTCCCGCTGCTTCAGCGTCGGCAGCGCCTTAATCGATTTCCCGGCTTTCTGCTCTGCGAGCCGCAGCTCGTAGAGGCTTTGCAGATTCAGCCAGAACTCCGCGCTCGTTCCGAAGAAATGGGCCAGCCGCAGCGCGGTATCCCCGGTAACTCCGCGCTGGCCGTTCAATATCTCCGTGATGCGATTGGTCGGCACCTTGATCCGGCGCGCCAATTCAGCCGCGCTCAATTCAAGCGTCGCCAACTCCTGTGCGAGGTGTTCCCGTGGATGGATACAGGGCGATCTTCCTGGTGCGCAGCCACCCTTTGATCTGCTTTTCACGAGCGATGGCGCTGCTCGCCGTTCCCTGCGCCTCAAACCAGACAAGTTTTCTGACGTTGTAAGTTCGCGTAAATCCTGGGTTCTCCCTCTGTTGATGCTGCCGCACGCGCCGTTCCAAATGGTTCGTCATCCCGGTGTATAAAACCCTGGATTCACTCGCAAGAATGTACACATGGAATACCTTGGCCATCGTCTCCGAACATGCTACTCGCGGCATCGACCCAAAGCTACGAGTCGTCCGTCCCCGCGGCCACCCCCCGGCAGCGTCATTCTGAGCGAAATGGCGGCCCGCCTTTCCTCGCGTCCCGTTCCTCGGGACGCGCCGCCATGCAGTCGAGGAATCTCTCTGTCTCTTTTGCTTTTCGTAGCAACGAGCGCGTCGGCAGGCGATCAAGAAATGTCCGCTGGATCATCTGTGCGAATAACGTGGGCACGCACGAACCCGCGCTGGATCCTTTTGGCTCTTGCCATCCTCCCTCGCCTTTCCCTGCTCCTTTTCCACACCTTCCACAACGCATTCGAATACACAACCAATACACACCTCGACCCCTAGTGCCTTTCATGGTACTCTGCATCGTGACTGCCGCAATCAACCCGTTCCGCGCGACTGAAACCTACCGGTCCCGCTTTCATCTTTTTTGCGCGTTTTTCGCCGCACTCATCGCGAATCTCCTTAGCCCTTTCTTTTCACGCCGTTGCACGCTCCGTGCGCACTCTTTAGCGCCAGAGCGAAAGTCAACTCGCGTATTTTCATGCGTTTGCGCACTCTTTTGTAAAAACATTGGGGGTGGGGGTCTGTGCCATGAAACGCCCCGTGTTATCATCGACTTCCAAACGCCAAAGTCACTCTCTGGGAGAAACGGTGTGACGCGCACGCATCCTCGATGGCAACGCCATCCGCAATCAGATCTACGCTGAACTCGAGCAGGAGATCGCCTCCCTTCGCGCGGCCGGCATCCGCCCGGGACTCGCGGCCGTACTGGTCGGCGAAAATCCCGCCTCCCAGCTCTACGTGAAGAGCAAAATCGCCGCCTGTGAAAAACTGGGCCTCGCGAGCTTCCTGCTCACCCCGCCCGCCTCGATCACCACCGCCGAACTGCTCGCCATCGTCGACGATCTCAACCGCCGGAATGACGTCGACGGAATCCTGGTGCAGATGCCGCTCCCATCGCAGATCGATTCCAAGAAAATTCTCGACGCGGTCGCTCCCGAAAAAGACGTCGACGGCTTTCACCCCGTCAATGTAGGCAAACTCGTCGCCGGCCGGCCCAATCTGGTGGCCTGCACGCCGCTCGGCGTGATGGAAATCCTTCGCCGCAGCAATATCCCCCTCGAAGGCGCCAATGCGGCGGTGATGGGACGCAGCGACATCGTGGGCAAGCCCATGGCCCTGCTGCTGATTCACGCCAACGCTACGGTGACCGTCTGCCACTCCAAGACGCGCGATCTGAAAGAGGTCGTGCGCCGCGCCGACATCGTCGTCGCCGCGATGGGCCGCGCCGCCATGGTCACCCCTGACTACATTCGTCCCGGCGCCACCGTCATCGACGTCGGCCAAAACGTGATTACCGACGCGGCGCACGCCGAGCGCATCTTCGCGAAGTTCCCCGAGAAGATCGAAAGCTTCCGCAAGAAGGGCTCGGTCCTGGTTGGCGACGTTCACCCCGAAGTCGTCGAGGTTGCCGGCGCGTTCACGCCGGTTCCCGGCGGCGTCGGCCCGCTGACGATCGCCATGCTCATGAGCAACACGGTGAGGGCTGCGCGCCTGCGCCGCGGACAATCGGGCAGCGCCGCTGCCGCGGTGCGTTGATGCCATGCTGCGCGTCGGCCTGACCGGCGGGATCGGCTGCGGCAAAAGCACCGTCGCCGCGATGTTGCGCGAGCTCGGCTGCCATGTGCTCGATGCCGACGAGATGGCCCATCGGCTGATCGAGCCCGGCCAGCCCGCGTATGACGACGTCGTCCGCGAATTCGGCCGCGAAATTCTCGATGCAACCGGCCGCGTGGACCGCGCCAAGCTCGGCGCCATCGTCTTCGCCGATCCCGCGCGCCGCGCGAGCCTCGAAGCGATCACCCATCCGCGCATTTTTGAGCAGCGCGCGCGGGAGCTTCGCCGCCTCGAACAGAGCGATCCGCACGGCATTGCCGTCATCGAAGCCGCCCTGCTGATCGAGGCGGGATACTACAAGCAGCTCGATCGGCTGATCGTTGCATGGTGCCGGCCCGACCAGCAGTTGGCGCGCCTTACCGATCCGGCGTTTGGACGCGCCATGACGCGCGATCAGGCCGAGCGACGCATCGCCGCGCAGCTCGATCTCGCCGAAAAGCGCAAGCTCGCCGACGATGAGATCGATTGTTCCGGAACCATCGAGGAGACGCGCCGACAAGTCGTTGCGCTCGTGGAGAAATTGAAGCGCCTGGCCGCCTGACACGCGTTCACGCGGACGCATCCACATCGCGCCGCGCCTTTTTTCGGTGCACACGCAAACGTCACGCGTTCCAGAACGCGCGCTCCCGTTCGCGCTCCGCGGCTCGTCAGCGTGAACCAGGAGTCGGCGGCGTCGCGTACGCGTTCCAGCAGGCTTTGCATCTCGGCGTGTTTGCGGTCGATGGTCTCGCGGTCGGCGCCAGCCGGCACTTCGATCGGTGGGCTGAAGAGCAGCGCGACGCGCGAAAACGGATGGGGAATTTGAAACAGGTCCCAGGCCTTCTCGAGCGTGCGGGCGCTCTCGCAGTACGCGTGCACGCAAATGATCGAGCAGCCGGTGCGCCGTGCCAGCAACACGGGGCCGGGCTTGGCGACGTAGCGCGGCCCGTGCGGCCCGTCGGCGGTAAACGCGGCGTCGTAACCTTCGGCCATGCTGCGCGCCATGGCCACGATGCCCCGCAGTCCGCCGCGCGAGGAGCTGCCCAGGACGCGGCGCAAACCGAGACCCAGAGTGACGTATGCCGCCCACTGCGCATCGAAGTTCGTGCCACTCAGGATGGCGATTTTGCGGCCACGCGCCCAATACGAGAGCGGGATGAGTCCGCGATGCCAGAACGCGAAGACGCACGAGCGGCCGCCGGCATGGGCCCGTTCGATATTTTGCAATCCGGAAATGTCGTAGCGCAGCGTCGGGCCGGTCAGGCGCACCAGCGCCAGGGCCGCGTTCCCAAGAATGGGCACCTGCAAGCGTCTGGAGAATGGCAGGGGCTGAAGTTGTACTTCGGAAACCGCGGAGGACTGTTGCTCTTCAGGCTCAGCGCCGGTTTTCGCCGCATCCGTCACGGCGTATAGTATAGGCGAATCTTCGTTGGGCACATGATGCGCGTGTATTCATTGCTGATGCAAACTTCGGATCGATTTCAGCGTTTGGCGTGCTGCTCGCACTAGCGGTAGCGGCCGCCTTCCTGGCGACGCTTGGCCTGAGTTTGCCGCTTCGCGCAGAAACTCCGCCCGTGCCTGAAGCCATCGCCAGCCTGGTGGGAGACGACGTCACCGTCAACGGTGCGGCTAGCTTCAACGTTGCGAATGGCCGCAGCTCCGCGCTGCTCGCGAGCGGGAGTGAAGTCACCGTTCGATCCGGCAAAGCGCGCATCGATCTGGATTCCGACGATACGATTGCCGTCTGCGGCCCAGCGCACTTTACCATTCTGAAAGCCGGCGGCACGATCACGCTGGCGCTCGATTACGGCGAGGTGCATCCGCAATTGAATTCCGGGATTGCGCTGACGATCTATATGCCGCTGATCGTCGCCACTCCGGTGGCCATCGGCGACACCCCACGCGATCTCACCGTCGGACTCGATCAAGCTGGTTCGCTTTGCATCATGACGGCGCGCGGCGCCTTGCGCATCGAGGAAGAACTCGGAGGCCAGGGCATGCTGGTGCCGCAGGGCGGCCAAGTGAGCTTCAGCGGCGGCCAACTCAACGCGATTCGCAGCGCTTCGGAACCCTGTAGCTGTGAACTGCTGGTGGTTGCCGATACGGTGAAGAAGCAGTTCGCGATGACCTTGCAGCCGACCACGCCGAATGCTAGCCAGCAGTTCGCTGCCGCGGCTGCGCCTCCGCTGGATAGCGACGGGCCCATCTACCGCATCAGTGTGCCGCTGGTATTCGATGCCGCAGCGCCCAAATTGCCGGCGGCTGCCGATCCGCCGACGATCGTGCTGGATGAAGTAGCGCGCCTACAAACCAAGACGATCTTCGAGGGCGACGTCGAACCTGCTCCGCCTCCCCCTGCGCCGCCGCTGAAAGATGCCGCGAATAGTGGATCGGAAACGAAAAGACCTGGAGTCTTCGGCAGGATGTTTGGCTTTCTCCACAAGCGTCACGACGCCAAATGTGCCGGCGTCGGCTGCGGCGCTGCTAGCTGATCGCGTTCCAGCCGCCGATCGGAATCATCGCCCGATCGCCGGAATCACCTGATCGGCCGAATCGCTCGATCGGCCGCGTTCCACGCAGTTCCCTTTCAACTTATTGCCTGAGTCATATGTCACGTGTCAGATGTCTCGTTGACCGGCTTCGTCGACGAATGCTAGCTTCGCCCCGCTCTCAGAGGTTCTTTCATCCCTCTCACGTTCAGCCGATACATCGGGGGTTAGTGTCGTCATGCTCGCCGATTCCGTCCTCTCGCCTTCCTTCGAGCTAAGCGTCGCCCCATCGCGCTCGACGCGCGCGCTCCGTCTTCTCGCTGTCTTGCTCGCTGCGCTGAGTTTAATATCCTGCGCGGCAGTAACCGCTCCCGACCCACCCGCAGCGGGACCACCGTCTCCGCCGCTAGCCATCACTGTCACCGTGGCCGCGCCCGCTACTTCGGTGGCTGCCGGCGGCACGTTGCAGTTCAGTGCGACGGTGCAGAACGCGACCAATCCCACGGTCAACTGGGAAGTGAATTCGATTCCCAGCGGCAATCCGACGGTGGGCACGATCTCGCCCGAAGGGCTGTACGTGGGACCGGCAACCCCGCCGAATCCGCCGCTGGTCACCGTGAGTGCGGTGCTCGCCTCCAACATAACCGATTTCGGATCCGCGCAGGTCACGGTGATCGCCGTGGCGCCTTTGACCTTCGGCGTCTTCTCCTGGCGAAACGACACCATGCTCTCGGGTATCGACAGCCAGGAAAAAATTCTCACACCAGCAGCAATCACTAACGGTTCAAACACGGTTTTTGGCAAGGTGGCCGCGTGCAGCGTGGATGGCGAGGTGTACGCTCAGCCGCTCTACGTCCCTAATGTCTCGATTGTGGCCGCGGGTGTTCACAATGTGGTTTTCGTGGCCACTGAGCACGACAGCGTTTTCGCATTCGATGCGAACGCATCTCCCTGCCAAATGCTTTGGCAGACGAGCTTCCTAAACTCGGTCCAGGGCGTGACGACTGTGCCGGCCTGTTACATGATCGATGGCGCCTGCTCCGATGGCGCGCTCGCCAACGACGTCGGGAGCAACGACATCACTCCAGAAATCGGTATCACCGGCACTCCCGTGATCGACCCGGCGACCAAGGTGCTCTACGTCATCGTCAAAACAAAGGAAAGCACGCCCAATGGACCCGTTTACATGCAACGGCTGCACGCCCTGGACATCACCACAGGCAACGACGAGCCCGATAGCCCGGCTGCGATAAAAGCGACTGTCTCCGGCAATGGAGCGGGGACCAATGGAGAAAATCAGGTTGCCTTCGATCCCCTGCACGAAAATCAACGCGCTGGGCTGGCGCTCTCCGGCGGAACTATCTATGTCGCCTTCGGATCGCACGGCGATGTCAATCCATTTCATGGATGGTTGCTCGCCTATAGCGAAACCACACTGGCGCAGGTTGCGGTCTTCAACACCACACCGAACATAACCCCCTCGCAGGGCGGTATTGAGCAAGGTGGGGCCGCTCCATCAATTGACTCGAGCGGAACCATTTTTGCCGTGACGGGACTGGGCATCTTTGACGCTAACAGTGCGAACGCGCCGAACACCGAATATGCGCAAACACTGTTGAGGCTGAGCGCCAATACCACCGCGGCGAACTTTACGGTGCTCGACACGTTCACGCCATTCGATGAGAGAGCCCTGACTTCGGACAACCAGAGTTTGGGTTCGAGCGGTGTGCTGCTGCTGCCCAACCAGACCAGCGGGCCATCGCATCTGGCGACGATCGGCGGAGAGCCTGGCATCCTTTACCTGGTGAACCGCGACAATCTCGGCGGATTCACGCTGGGCGGCCCCGATAAGGTGCTGGGCACGCTGAATCTGAACGGAGCGATCTACGGTACGCCCTTGTTTTGGCAGGGCGCCCTCTACACAACCGCAACCGGGCAGAATCTCAGCTCCTATTCGCTGAGCAATGGCATTTTGGCAGCTGCGCCGAGCACGCTCTCCCCGGAGACGTTCGCCTTCCCCGCGCCATCGCCGGTGATCTCCGCGAACGGCACGAGCGACGGCATCGTGTGGGTCATCGACGCAAGCGGCTATGGCGCGGGTGGGGCGGCCGCGACACCAGCCGTGCTGCACGCCTACGACGCGACGAACCTCGGCCATGAGATCTACAACAGTTCGGTAAACAGTGCGGATGCGGCGGGGCTGGCGGTGAAGTTCGCCGTGCCGACGGTTGCTAACGGCAAGGTGTACGTGGGCACGCAGGGGGAGCTTTCGGTTTACGGGCTGATTAACTAGAAGTTTTTGTTGCGTCGCGGGGTGGGCGCAGCAACCAAAAGCGGATCCCTCGGCCTGCGGGCCTCGGGATGACAACGGGGGTGAGGGATGAGTGGCGCGGGGACGCTGACTCCGGACGGCTGAGGCGGGAATGGGTGACGCGGGACGGGTGACGCGATCTGCGCTTGGCGCACGTTCGATGGTTGCGAAGGAACGTAGATAACCGAAAGAGGAGATACCTCCGGTCCCTCAATCGGTAGTGCGCTGAGGCGCGCGTCGCGGGGAGAACGCACGAACCGAAACCAGATCCTGCGGCGGCGGAGCCGAGCTGGAGCAATGCGTTACATGCCTTCGTAATTTGGGCCGCCGCCACCTTCCGGCGGAACCCAGGTAATGATCTGGTAGGGATCGGCAATGTCGCAGGTTTTGCAGTGCACGCAGTTCGAGGCGTTGATCTTCAGATCGCCGCGCGCCATTCTCCTCCGTCATTTCGTAGACGGCCGCGGGACAGAAATATTGGCAGGGATTGCCGTACTCGGTCGCGCAGCGACCCACGCAGATGTTGGTGTCGGCGACGAGCAGGTGAACGGGCTGATCCTCCTGGTGGCGCGTGCCGGAATAGAAAATGTCGGTGAGGCGATCGAAGGTGAGAACGCCATCGCCTTGCATGCGGCGGCGGCGCCGGCCCCGCATCGGCCGATAGCTTGTGATACTCCTGATAGCCTGCGGGCATGCGCATCGGATCGACGAGCCCGCGTCCGCCGGTGACGTACTGCACCGCCGCGTGCGCGAGCCCGCGCCATAGCCCGTGTTGAAACCCCTGGTGGAAGTTGCGCACGCCGCGGAGTTCCTTGGCGACCCAGCTCTGCTCGACTTTGCGGGGAAATGCGGCGAGCGTGCGCCGCGGAAGTGTCTCCCGCGCGCAGCGCCTCAAAAATTGTTTCGGCGGCGAGCATCCCGCTCTTGATGGCCATGTGAATGCCCTTGAGGCGCTGCGAATTGAGGAAGCTTGCGGAATCGCCGACGATCAGGCCGCCGTCCACGAACGTGCGCGGCATCGAATACCAGCCGCCGAGAGGGAACGGTCTTCGCGCCGTAGCAGACGATCCTGCCGCCCTGCGAGAATCGGCTGCACGAGGGGATGCGTCTTGAATTGCTGGAAGGCTTCGCGCGGATCGAAACGCGGGTTGTGGTATTCGAGGCCGGTGACCAGTCCGAGCGAGACGCGATTCTCGCGCAGGCCGTAAATCCAGCCGCCGCCGTACATGCTGGAATCGAGCGGCCAGCCCAGCGTATGCGCCACCCAGCCCGGCGCGATGCGGCCTTCGGGGACTTCCCACAATTCCTTGACGCCGATGCTGTACACCTGCGGGTTGAGGCCGTCGAGTTTCTTTTGCGCGACGAGGTCCTTGGTGAGCGAGCCGCGCGGACCTTCGGCGAGCACGGTGACCTTGGCGCGGAGCTCGTAGCCGGGCGTGAAATTGGCTTTGGGCTTGCCGCTGCGGTCGACGCCCTTGTCGCCCGTGATGACGCCGGCGATGCCATCGCCTTCGTAGATGAGCTGGGTGCCGGCAAATTCCGTGAAGACGTTCACGCCGGCCTGCTCGACCAGGCCGCCAAGCCACTTCACCAGTTTATTGAGTCGAGATGACGTAGTTGCCGTGATTGCGCAGCGGCGGCGGCGTGATCGGCAACTTGTAGGCGCGCTCGGCCGTCAGAAAGTAGACGGCGTCGTCGGTGACCGGCGTGTCGAATGGCGCGGCCTTGCGCGAAATCCGGGACCAGTTCGGCCAGGCCGCGCGGGTCCATGACGGCGCCGGAAAGCTGGTGCGCGCCAAGTTCGCGGGCCTTCTCCAGCACGTAGATATTTTCGGCGGAGAGCTCGCGGCTTGGCGCCGGATTCGTTGTGCTGCGGATCAGGCGCGCGAGATGAAGCGCGCAAGCCAGGCCCGCAGGCCCGGCGCCGACGATCAGCACATCTGCGTCGAGTTTTTCGCGCTCAGGCATCTATTTAGCGCTCTATCGTCGTGGGCGCGCTGCCTATCTTAGCAAGGGTACTCGATTCAGATGTGATTTCGCAGGACTGAGAGTTACTTCGGTTTCTTGATTGGCGGGAGATGTGTGAAGCGGAGGTTTTTGCCGCGACTTCAGTTTGGTGATGTAGATGATTTGGCCGGCGTGATGCGAGAAATGCTCGCACACGTTAGAGATCGCGTGGAGCCCTGTCACGTGATAACCCTGAATCGTGTACCTCCGCGTGAGTGTGTCCGCGTGTAGTTTGCGGAGAACGCGACAGGCTTCGCGGACAGTGGCGCGCAGATGCGCAGCGAGTTTCGGTCCTGGGATGCCGCCCTGCGCAGAGAACTCTTTGTCTCGTTCGCGAACGTCCGGCACACCACCTAATCCAGAAATAATCCACTGGCGGATATTTCCGCTGAGATGAAGCACGATGTTGCCGACACTGTTTGAGGCGGCGTTCGGGCGCCACCAAATTTCTTCGTTGGTGAGTTGCGCGAGTGATTTAGCGATGCGGGGCAGGTAGCGATCGAACGTTCCTTGAGCCTCGGATAGGAAGCGCTTGGCCAGGGGATCGTCTTTGCGTTTGGACAGCACGAAATTCTACTTCTTTTCGAGGGCTTCGGTGAGGGCGGGGATGAGCTCGAAGATGTCGCCGACGATGCCGTAGTCGGCGACTTCGAAGATGGGGGCGTTTGCGTCCTTGTTGATGGCGACGATGGTGCGCGAGCCTTTCATGCCTACGACGTGCTGGATGGCGCCGCTGATGCCCAGCGCGAGATAGAGCTTGGGCGAAACGGTCTGGCCGGAGCTGCCGATCTGGCGGTCCATGGGGAGCCAGCCTTCGTCGCAGATGGGGCGCGAGGCGGCCAGTTCGCCGCCCATGAGCTGGGCGAGTTTTTGGGCCATGGGGATATTTTCCGGCGCTTTGATGCCGCGGCCGATGGCCACGAGGATGGGCGCTTGCGTGAGGTCCACGGCTTGCTTGGCTTCGCGGAAAAGCTCGAGCGGCGTGGTGCGAATCTGCTCGGGGCGCAAATCTACGGCGACGGCGGTGATCGGGCGCGGGCGAGGCGCCGCGGGCGGCTTGGTCGCCGCGAAATGCGCCGGCCTGAAAGGAGGCGAACCAGGGCGCGGCGCCGGCGAACGTGACGTCGGCGGCCGTTTTGCCCTGAAACATTTGGCGGACGAAAATCAGGCGGCCGTTTTCGTAGCGGTAGCCGATGCAATCGCCGATCATGCCCTTGCCGAGCGACGCGGCGAGCTTGCGGCGCGAAATCGCGGACCTGATAGGTGTGCGGGAGAAGCACCAGGTCGGGCTTGGCCTGCGCGATGGCCTGCGCGAGCGCGATGGTGAAGCCGTCGGGCGTGTATTGTTCGAGCAGGTCGTGCTCGACGAGGAGGACTTCGGCGAGCTGGTAGGCGGCGAGTTCGTCGGCGAGGGCGCGCACGCCCTTGCCGATAACTGCGGCGGCGAGGCGGCCTTGCGTTTGCGCGGCGATTTGCTGCGCGGCGGCCAGCGATTCAAAGCTGACTGGATTCCACTGGCCGTCGCGCTGCTCGGTGATGACGAGGATATTCATGATTGGAGCGAGTGGGGCGCGGCAAAAAGACTGGCTACATCCCTCTGATCGACACGGAGTGGCTCAGCGCGGTGTCTCGCTGTGCGTTTGTTGGTTGCCGCCCACCCTTCGAGGCGAAGGGTGGGGCACCCGCAAAACCGGTGCCGGATACTGCGTGATTGCTAGCGCGGCTCGTCGCGCATCTTATCATTTCGTTTGGCGGATTTCATGGCTAGAGGACGCGCGCCTCGTGGCGCAATTTCTCGAGCAGCTTGGCGGCGGCTTCTTTGGGCGTGCCGGTGATGAATTCGGTTTTCTTGGTTTTTTGCGGCACGTAGATGCGCTCGACGTGCTCGGTGGGCTCGTGCGCGACGCCCAGCGATTCGCGCGGGATCGGTGACGATCTCTTTTTTCTTCGCGGCCATGATGCCCTTGAGCGAGGCGTAGCGCACTTTGTTGATGCCGGACTGGATGGTGAGCACGGCGGGCAGCGGCAGCTCGACATGCTGGAACCAGCCCGCTTCGAGTTCGCGCTTGAGCTTCATGCGGCCGTCCTGCACTTCGATCTGCATGATGATGGTGGCGTGCGGCAGGCCCAGCAGCTCGGCCAGCAGCACGCCGGTCTGGCCGGAGCCCTGATCGTCGCTCTGCAGGCCGGTGAGGATCAGGTCGAAGGATTCCTTGCGCAGCGCCGCGGCCAGGGATTTCGCGGAGCCCAGCGGATCGAGCAGGAAAAATTTGTCGTCGGCGACGTGGATGCCGCGGTCGGCGCCCTTGGCCAGCGCTTCTTTGATGGTTTGCTTGGCGCGCTCCGGGCCCATGGAGATGCACCACGACTTCGCCGCCGTGCTTTTCCTTCAGGCGCAGGGCTTCTTCGAGCGCGAAGCTGTCCGGCTCGTTCATTTCGAAGCCGATATCGGTTTCGCGAATCCACACGCCGTCATCGGCGATGCGCAGCGGGGCATCCTTGGCGGGAACTTGCTTGATGCAGACGGCGATTTTCATGGCGAGCCTCAGGCTAGTGCGCGGGTGAGTGCGGCGAGTGCGGCACTGTCACGGGGTACTCGGCCCAGCGTTTGAAGAGCAGCGCGGCATTGGTGCCGCCGAAGCCGAAGGAATTCGAGAGCGCGTACTCGACGTCGGCCTTGCGCGCCTGGTTGGGCACGTAGTCGAGGTCGCAGGACGGGTCGGGATGCTCGTAGTTGATGGTGGGCGGCAGGATCTGATCGCGCAGGGCGAGCACGCTGATGCCGGCTTCGAGGCCGCCGGCGCCGCCGAGCAGATGGCCGGTCATGGACTTGGTGGAGCTGACGGCGAGCTTTTTGGCGTGGTCGCCGAAGACGCGCTTGAGGGCGATGGTTTCGATGGCGTCGCCGAGCGGCGTCGAGGTGCCGTGCGCGTTGACGTAGCCGACCTGCTCGGGCTCGACGCCGGCGTCGCTGCAGGGCCGCGCGCATGACGCGGTAGGCGCCGTCGCCGTTCTCGGCGGGCTGCGTGATGTGATAGGCGTCGCCGGACATGCCGTAGCCGACGATTTCGGCGAGGATGGGCGCGTTGCGGCGCTCGGGCGTGTTCGAGCGATTCCATCATCAGGATGCCGGCGCCTTCGCCGACGACGAAGCCGTCGCGCTCGGCGTCAAACGGGCGGCTGGCGCGCTGCGGGCTCGTCATTGCGCGTGGAGAGCGCCTTCATGGCGGCGAATCCGCCGATGCCCATCGGCGTGATCGCGGCTTCGGTGCCGCCGCAGATCATGACTTCGGCGTCGCCGCGCTCGATGAGGCGGAAGGAGTCGCCGACCGCGTGCGCCGAAGCGGAGCAAGCCGTGGCCGTGGCGGAATTGGGGCCGCGCGCGCCGTAGCGAATCGAGACGACGCCGGAAGCCAGATTGATGATGGCCGCGGGAATGAAAAACGGAGAGATGCGGCCCGGGACCGCCTTCGAGCAAGTTTGCAGTGCTCGCGCTCGATGATGTCGAATCCGCCGATGCCCGAGGCGATGTAGACGCCGGTGGCGTCGGCGATGTCCGGCGTGACTTCCAGACCGGCCATGCGCATGGCGAAATCCGTGGCGGCCACGGCGAGCTGAATGAAGCGGCCCATCTTTTTCAGATCTTTTTTGGCGATCCAGATGAGCGGATCGAAGCCGTGAACTTCGGCGGCGATGCGGCAGTCGAATGCGCTGGCGTCAAACTGGGTGATCGGGCCGACGCCGCTCTCGCCGGCCAGCAGTTTCTGCCAGACTTGTTCGGTGCCGATCCCCAGCGCGCAGACTAGACCGACACCCGTTACCACGACCCGGCGGCTCAACGTCGCACTTCTCCCGTGTGAATTCAGGCGGCCGGAGATCTGACTTACTTCTTGGCTTGCGCGTGCTTATCGATATAGGCGATGGCGTCTTTGACCGTGGCGATTTTCTCGGCGTCTTCGTCGGGGATCTCGATGCCAAAGGCTTCCTCGAAAGCCATGACCAACTCGACGGTGTCGAGCGAGTCGGCGCCCAGATCGTCCACAAACGAGGCGGTCGGCGTCACTTCGGCTTCATCCACGCCCAACTGCTCGACAATAATCTGCTTCACGCGTTCTTCGACGCTGGCCATTCTCATTTGCCTCCGCTAAATGTGTCGTGCTGGGTCGCGCTCCGGCGCACTCCGATATTGTTTGCGGCTCCGCGAGCAACCGGCCCATTCTATTCACCGGCTCGAACAAGGTCAACCCGCCGGTCATCACGCCGCACAAGGCGACGCTTAATTCAACTCATGCGCATGCCGCCGTTGACGTCCAGCACGTGGCCGGTGATGTAGCCGGCCTCGTCGCTGGCGAGAAAAACGATGGCCGCGGCAATTTCGGCGTCCTGCCCCATGCGCCCCAGCGGGATGCGCGCGAGCAACTCGTCCTTCACTCTTGCGGGCAGCGGGTCGGTCATCGGCGAAACGATGAAGCCCGGCGCGACGGCGTTGACGGTGATGTTCCGCGAGGCCACTTCGATGGCGATGGCGCGCGTCAGGCCGATCAGTCCGGCTTTCGCGGCGACGTAATTGGCCTGGCCGGCGTTGCCGGTTTCGGCGACCACCGAGCTCACGTTGATGATGCGGCCGTGGCGCTGGCGCATCATCACGGCGAGCGCCTGCTGGATGCAGAAGTGCGCGCCGGTGAGATTCGTGCGCAAGCACGGCGTCCCAATCTTCGGCCTTCATGCGCACCGCCAAGCCGTCGCGCGTGATGGCGGCATTGTTCACCAGAATGTCCAGGCGGCCGAAAGCGCTCGAGGCCCTGGCGGAAGCCGGCCTTGATCTGCTCGGCATCGGCGACGTCCATTTGCACGGCCAGCGCCTCGCCGCCCGCGGCGCGATCTCCTGCACGACGGCGGCAAGATTTTCGCGCGTTGCGCGCGGCGGCAACAACTCGCGCGCCCGCCGCGGCCAGCGCCAGAGCGGTGGCGCGGCCGATTCCCTGCGAAGCGCCGGTGACCAGCGCAACTCGATCTTTCAGGCTGAACATGATCAGCGGACCGTGGCCGCAGTCTAAGCTCGCCTCGGCCGCTTCCCCCTCGGCCTGCGCCAAACGCTCGAGCGCGCTCTGCAGCGATTTCGAATCTTCGACGTTGAAGCAGTGCACCGAGCGCTCGATCTGGCGGAGCACGCCGCTCAGCACGCGCCCCGGGCCGACCTCGACGAAGGTGGAGGTGCCTTCCTCGATCAGTTCGCGCATGGAGTCTTCCCAGCGCACGGGAAGCGTGACCTGGCGCACCAGCGCGTCGCGGGCCTCGTCGCCACTGGTGATGATGCTGGCGTCGACATTGGTGACCAGCGGAACGCGCAGCGGCGCCAAATGTCGTTTCGCGCAGATCCTTTTCCAGGCGCTGCTGCGCCGGCCGCATCAATTCGCTGTGAAAGGGGGCCGAAACCGCCAGCATGACGGCGCGCTTGGCGCCGCTGGCCGAGGCCTGCTCGACGGCGCGTTTGACCGCTGCGGCATTGCCGGAGATGACCGTCTGCTCGGGAGAGTTGAGGTTCGCCGGACCGACGACCTGGCCCTCGCTCGCCTTGCGGCAGATCTCCGCCACCTGGCCGGGACGCAGTCCCAGGATCGCGGCCATGGCGCCTTCGCCGGCAGGCACCGCCTCCTGCATGTACTTGCCGCGGCGGCGCACCAGGCGCACGGCGTCGGCAAACGACAGCGACCCGGCGACAACCAGCGCGGAATATTCGCCCAGGCTATGGCCGGCAACAAAGTCGGGCCGAATGCCCTTCTCTTCGAGAATTCGCTCGATGGCGACGGAAACCGTGAGGATCGCCGGCTGCGTGTTTTCGGTGAGCTTCAGCGCCTCTTCGGAGCCGGAAAAGCAGAGTTCGGAGAGGGAAAAGCCGAGTACCCGGTCGGCTTCATCAAACACCGCGCGGGCGACGGGAAAAGATTCGGCCAGTTCCCGGCCCATGCCGGAATACTGCGATCCCTGCCCCGGAAACAAAAATGCAAGTCGACCCATAGTGGATTTCGTAGCTCCCTTCGCGGAAGGATCGAGGCGGCGCTAGGCCTCGACGGCGACCGGCAAGGCGGAAAGTTCCTGTTCGATGCTCTCGTTGAGCTCGGCGCGTGCCATTTCGGCGGCGACGCGCACGGCGTTCTTGATGGCGTTGGCATTGGAGCCGCCGTGGCCGATCACGGTGATCCCGCGAACACCGAGCAGCGGCGCCCCGCCGTATTCGGAATAGTCAATGCTCTTGCGAAATTCCTGATAGGCGCTGCGCGAAAGCACGTAGCCCACTTTCGAGGCGATGGTGCTCTGCAGCGCTTTCTTGAGCAACAGGACGATGTGCTGCGCGGCGCCCTCGCTGACCTTCAAGGCCACGTTGCCGATAAAGCCGTCGCACACAACCACGTTCACATTGCCGGAAAACAGCTCGCGCCCTTCGACGTTGCCGACGAAATTCAGCGGCAGTTCCTTCAGCCGGCCGTGGACTTCGTGCGTCAGTTCGTTGCCCTTCATTTCTTCTTCGCCGATCGAGAGCAAAGCCACCTTGGGGCGTCGCACGCCAAAAATCAGGCGGTAGTAAATCTCGCCCATCACCGCGAACTGCAGCAGATGCGCCGCCTTCGAATCCACGTTCGCGCCCACGTCGAGCAAGACCGTCACGCCGCCCGGCTGGTGGGAAACTGCGCCGCCAGGGCCGGGCCGCTGCACCGAAGGCAGCGTGCCGAGAATGAACCTGGCCACCGTCATCATCGCGCCCGTGTTGCCGGCGCTCACCATGCCGTCGGCTTGCCCCTGCTGCACCAGCCGCGCCGCCACATGCGCGGAGCTGTCCTTCTTTTTGCGAAACGCGTGCCGTCGGCGAATCGGTCATGGTGATGACTTCGGTCGCCGGAACGATCTCCACCGACAGGCCCTTGACCGAATGCCTGGCCAGCTCGCGCGCGCATTCCGCCGGCTGGCCAACCAGCAAAATGCGCACGCCAAACTGCGCGCGCCGCCAGCACCGAGCCCTCGACCTCGGGCTTTGGGGCGTGGTCGCCACCCATCGCATCCACAGCAATGGTGATCATCGCGGATCTACCGGTCGCCCGCCATCAGGCACGGACCAGGGAAGCCCCGTTGCACGAATCGTCTCACGGCACGCTCTCGCGGAGTACCGCATCGCCTAGGTATTCATCACTTCGCGCCCCTTGTAGTACCCGCAGTGCGGGCAGGCGCGGTGAGGCTGCTTCATTTCATGGCAGTGCGGGCATTCGGTAAACGCGGGCGCAGTGAGATGATCGTGCGCGCGCCGCTGATTCTTGCGCCTCTTGGAATGGCGGCGTTTTGGATTGGGCATGCGTACTCCTCGAACGAGTCCCGCTATATGCGCGGGAATTCTATGGTGTTTCCCAGGATATTGCTATTGTTTCTTGAACCAGTCCTGCTTGAGACGTGCCAACGGTGCGAGTCGCGTGTCAGCCGCATGCGCCTCGCAGCGGCACTCATCGGTGTTCAGGTTGGCGCCGCAGTGCGGGCACAGACCCCGGCAGTCGCTGCGGCAGATCACCTTCATAGGGATCGCCAGGAGAACCTGCTCGGCCAGCACATCGGCCAGAAACAAGCCCCTCGCCTTCGAAGAAGGCGATCTCCGTGTCGTCCAGCTTTCAGGCGGAACTCCTCCTCCCGGCTGATCGACTGCATCGGCCGGTAAAACAGATCAAAGTCGCGGCTGACCTCTTCCGACGACCGGCTCCAGGCATCGCGCGCACACCAACTCCAGGCGCGTGTGCAGTTCGCCGGTGATGCGGATCTGCCCTTCCACCAGTTCCGCCGTGGCGCATACTTCCAGCGGCTCGACCTGGCGAAAATCGGCGGTGTGGTAGTCCACCGTACCCGGCGCATAGCTTTGCCGCAGCCGGATCTTGTGAACAGCGAGTTCTTTGACGTCTAGAAACATCGCCCTTGGCGGCCAAAAGCAGCCGAAGGGCCATTATAAAGCTCGCCCAAGTGAAGTCAAGGAAGGGCGACAAAATGGGGGCTTAAGTTTCCAAATCTGGCACTCGGCGGCCCTTGGTTGGAGACGGTAGGGTAATTCGAGAAAGCAAGGGTGGCTCAAGCGAGCAAGGGCGGTTCCGAGAAGGCATGCGCGCCGGGCTAGGAATCTCGGTGCTATAATTCGCGATATGCGACGGGTGCCGTTCGTTGCTGTTGTCTTGTTACTGGTTGCCTTGCCGGCGACCTCCGCTTCGCGGATTGCCGGGTTGTGGGACGCCGTCGTCGTCGCCGACCAGGTGGAGATTCCCTTCCGCTTCGAGATCGCCCAAAACGGAGCCCAAGTCCAAGGATTTTTCTTCGAGGGAGACCGCAAGATCGGCTCGACGTCGGGGGCCTTCGACAACGGCAAGCTCAAGCTGGAATATGACTTTCTCAATACAACTTTTGAAGCCACGTTCGACGGCGATCAATTCCGGGGGCTCGTACGGCGGACCGAACGGCCGCCGCTGGAAATTCGTGGTCACCGGTTCGCGCCGGTAGCTGCCGGGACGGCTCAAACGCCGCAGATCGCCGGCAACTGGGTGATGTACCGGACGGCCCAGACGGTTCCAAGCTCGATGTTTCCTGGCGGCTGTATCTCCGTCAATCGGGCTCCGCGGTTTCTGGAGCCATTCTCAAGACGTCGGGCGACACGGGCGCACTGACTGGCCGAATGGAACGGCAACACGCTGGTGATGAGCCATTTCGCTGGCGATCGACCTCTGCTGCTCGAAGCGCGGCTCAATTCGGATGGCACGCTTGACATCACGCTCGACCGGAGATTCACCTATCGGGCCGCGCGCACGAGCGAAGCACGCGCCAAAGGACTTCCCGAACCGCCCGACCCTTCGCGCTTTACCAGCGTGAAAGATCCGACGGCGCCATTCCACTTCAGCGGCTTGACGCTCGACGGCCGCAGAGATGTCGGACGCGGACCCGGAGTTTCGCGGCAAGGCTGTGGTGCTGTCGATCGGCGGGACCTGGTGCCCGAATTGCCACGACGAAGTGCCCTTTCTTGTCGCAGCTGTACAAAGCAATTCCATGCACAAGGGCTCGAAGTCGTGGGGCTGAGTTTCGAGCTTGATCCGGACCTGGCGCGCGCTCGGCCGCGCGTGCTCGCCTTCATCAAGCGCTACGGCGTCGAATTTCCCATGCTGGTGCCCGGCACGCCTGACGATGTTGCCAGCAAGCTGCCGCAACTGGTGAATTTCGGCGTCTATCCGACGACGATCTTCCTGGGGCGCGACGGGCGGGTGCGCAGCGTGCACGCGGGCTTTGCCAGCGCCGCCACCGGCGAAGAACACGAGCGGCTCGAGCGCGAGGAGCGTACATTGGTCGAGCAACTCCTGACGGAGAACCCGCAGGGCAATTCTCGTAAGGCCTCTTCGGTCCGCGGGCTATCGTTGGATCGAGATTCGTAATGGCCAACTCCGCCAAATCCGCGCGTTCCGAACTTGTGCTGGCACTGGCTCTGAGCATTGTCTGCGCGCTGGGCGTCTGCGTTTTCGGCGTCTGCGCTTCGGGCGCGGGAGCGCAGTCTTTCTCGGATCAGCACGCCAAGATCGCGCTGCTCGCTGAGGACGGAGCGCTCAAGCCGGGCCAAACCGCCTGGATCGGCTTGTTTTTCGACCTGGAACAAGGGCTGGCACATCTACTGGGTGAATCCCGGCGATTCCGGCGAGGCGCCACGGATCCAGTGGGAGCTTCCCAAAGGCTTTCGAGCGGGCGATATTCGTTGGCCGGCCCCGATTCGTTTGGCTACCGGCAGCGTCATTGACTATGGTTACCAGGGGCGCGTCTTGCTTCCGCATGCCGCTGCAAGTGCCGGCGGATTACAAGCCAGGCGCGACGGCAACGCTGGCCGCGGACGTCGAGATATCTGATCTGCCGGGAGGTTTGCATTCCCGCCAAAGCGAAGGCCACGCTCGCCATTCCAACGGCCAAGGGCGCGACGCCCGATGCCGCCGCAACGCGCCAGCTTTTCCAGGACGCCCGAGCACACTGGCCCAAGCCTTTGCCGGCGGGCTCGAAGGCCCAAGCCGCCGATGACGGCAAGAATTTCGTTCTGTCACTTCGAGACGGCGACTCCGGAAGCGAACGCGTCGTTTTTCCCGCTCGAAGAAGATCAAGTGGACAACGACGCTCCGCAGAGCGTGACATCTGCTGGAAACAAGGTCCAGATCACGCTGAAGAAATCCGATCAACTTCGCAAACCCATTCCCGTGTTGAAAGGCGTCGTGGTTTTCGGTCCTGATCTGCGCCTACGAAGTCGCCGCACCAGTTAGCTGCCCGCCACTGATCGTCTGCCCAAGCCGGCAGACGCTGCCACACGACGCTCAGACTGCGCGGACCGCTCACGAAAGGATTGCCGCGCTCGTAGAACCGCAACACGCGATCCTTTTCGCGGCTAAGACCAATGCGCACGCTCTCGCCAATGGGACCTGCGGGCTGCGACGTGACACCAAGCCAAAGTGGCTCGTGAGCGCAAAGGTCCACGCCATCGTATCGCCGGTCGATGCCGAAAGCAGCGGCGAGCCGCCCTGGGCCGCGGGTAAGATCGCGCAGGTTTTGGCGTGCCGCGACGGCGCTCCATGGCAGCGATGCCTGCGAGAGGCTCGACAGCGCGCAAGAGAACGCCGGCGCCGATCCCGGGCTGTTCGCTCGAAACATTCAAGCAGTAGCAAGAGCCATAAATGTAGTAGACGTAGGCGTGCCCGCGCCTCAGAAAGAGCGAACGGTTGGCTGGCGTCAGACCGCGGAACGCATGTCCGCTCGAGTCGCCAACCACGTAGGCTTCGGTTTCGACGATGCGACCCGGCTATCCGCCGGTTCGCGAGCGCTCCGCGGGTTTTCACGTACCAGGACTTCCCGATGAGGTAGCGAGCCAGCGTGAGCGTGTCGGCAGGCAATTCCGCGCGCCGCAGCCTGCGTATTCGCAGTGTGTTCATGAAAAGGGATGATGAGGGTGGTCGAGCGCTCTACTGCAGCGCGGCGTCGAGATCGTTCGCCGCGCGTTCGACGACGGCGGCCTCGTCAGTAATCATTTTCGCGACACTGACGATCGACTGCTGAGCCAAGGGCCATTGGTGCTGCTCGATCGCTTCGCGCACGGCGGGAATGGTCTTCACGCCGTAGCCGGTGTAAAAACCAGGCGCATACAGCTGGTGCTTGTACCAGGGCCGGCCGGGCAGCCCGTTCGGGTCGGTCAGCGCGTGTTCGCTGCGCAGCAGTTCCTCGTTGACCTTGTCCAGGCCGCCGTGCGCCGGAGACGCGCCGGCGTCTTGTCCCGCCCGCTCCCAACTCCTCTGATAGTGATCGGCGGCGCGAGCCGAGTTGATCGCGCGCAGCCTCGAGAGGCGCGAAATTGAGTTGCGGAGGCTCGGCCTCGGGTTGCGGCGCCGTGGATGGGTGGTCGGGGTCCGAGAGCGCGCTGAATAAGCCTTCGCTGATTTCGCGATTGCGCTCGCGAATTGCGCCGCTTTCCCGCCCAGCGAGGCGTTTGAGATCGCCGATGTACTCTCCCACGGCGGCGGAAAGATCGCCAAAGTTAAACGGGAGCAGATCGGCATCGGCCAGGCGCATTACGGCCGTCCCCGACGTCTGCGCCAAGGCGCGAGCATACGCAAACGCGGGATCGTCAAAGTGTGTGAACCAGTAGAAATCGTCATACGCGGAGTGGTAGACGCCATTGCTTTCCTCCTCTCCGCCGTAGGCCAGATTGAGCGAGGCCACGCCCGCAAAGTCGAGAAACGCGGTGTAGTCGGAGCCCGAGCCCAACGCGTCGATCGGCCAGGTGGACTTCCCGCGCAGCCGGTCGCGCTGGTCGTCCGAGGATGCCTCGGAAATTGAACGCAACTGCTTGCGCTTCCAGACGGACATGCCCTTTTCAGGATCAGGAATCTCCTTGGCAACGTCGTTGGCAAAGGTTTCGAGCGTTTGCGATCCCCCCACCTCGAGGTAGCCTCGGCCGTTGGAGTCGCTATTGATGTAGGCGACCGCATGTTCGGCGAGCTCGGCGGAATGCTTTTCCACCCACTCGGTCGAGCCTAGCAGACCTGGCTCTTCGCCGTCCCAAGCGCAATAGATGATGGTGCGTTTGGGCTGCCATCCCGCTTTGCGCAATTCGCCGAAGGCTCGCGCCTCTTCAAGCTCGGCTACCAAGCCTGAAATGGGGTCCCGCGCGCCGTTGACCCAAGCGTCATAGTGATTGCGCGCGGATCACCCACTCGTCCGGCGCGGTCGAGCCGGGAATCGTCGCGATGATGTCGTTGATCGGCTTCATGTCCCAGTTAGATTTGACGTGGAGATGGACCTTCGCGGGTCCCGGGCCGACGTGGTAGGTGATCCCAGCGCGCCGCGCCAACCTTCCGGAGCGACTCGGCCGCCGATGGCCGCCAGCAGCGGCTGCGCGTCGGCATAGGAAAGCGGCAGGACGGGAATTTTCGTGAACACTTTGACGTCGCTCATGTCCAGGCGTTTGGCTTCAGGAGTGGCGGCAACTCCGGGCGTTAGCGGATCGCCGGGATACAGCGGTATATCCATGACACTACCGCGCTGCACGCTGTCCGCCGGGCGCCACGCGCCCTTGGGGAATACATCGCCCTCGGCATAGCCGTCGTCGTGCGGGTCGGAGTAAATCAGGCAACCGACCGCGCCGTGTTCGGCGGCGACCTTGGGCTTGATGCCGCGCCAGGAGCCGCCGTAGCGCGCGATCACGATGGCGCCCTTGACCGAGATTCCCATGCGATCGAGTTGCTCGTAATCAGCGGGCACGCCGTAATTGACGTAGATCAGCGGCGCGGTGACGTCGCCGTCGATGGAGTAGGCGTTGTACGGTGGCAATTGCTCGGCTTGCTGGTTCGAGGTGGGGTCTTCCGGCAGCGGCGGCTCGGCCAGCTTGGCCACGAAATGAGTCGGCGCGACCAGCTCGACTGTGCGCTCGGCGGGCGTCGGGAACAGCACCTGGAAGGTCTCCACGCGAACGTCCCAGCCCCACTCCTTGAATTTCGCGGCCAGCCAATCGGCGTTCTGCTTGTCGTAGGGCGAGCCGACGTGATGTGGATGCGCGGAGAGCAGCTTCATGGATTCGCGCAGGTTGTCGGACGAGGGTATGGCGCGAAATTTCTGCTCCCATTGATCCTCGGCTGGTTGCGCCTGATGCGAAAAACCATGCAAACGAGGCGGGGCTTTGTTGCTGTGCGGGCAAGCTGCAAGCCATCAGAAGGAGCGCCGCGAAAGGGATCGCGCGCCGCATCTTCGTTGGCCGCAAATGGAACGATTTTCGCAACGGCCGGCAACGAGCCCCGCGCCGCGCAGTCTGCGAAAACACCATCGATCCTCCCCGCGAGAACTGCCCGGACGGCCGCAATTTTCGCGACGCGCTTTTTCGCTCACTGGAATTACGCCAAGAAGCGGCCGCGCGTTCTCTACTTTACTTCTCTTTCCAAGCGCCTAGCAGCCGGCGCAATAGGATGAGCTCGCCGAGATGATACGCGTTGTGGTCGGCGACCAGCAGCGCCTCGCGCAGAATCGTCTGTCCGTCGCCGTGCGGGATGCGCGCAAATAGGTCCGTCTCGGGATCGCTCACCAGCGCTTGCATGGCTGCCAGATCGCGACGAAATGCCGCGATGCTGTTACTCCAGGACTTGGCGCTGGGCGGGGCGTCGCCCTTCGGCCAATAGCCCTCGGGCCAGTCCGGCGAAACATGCTTGGCATCGCGGCAGAATTCGAGGATGTCCCACTGGGCGATACGCATGTGCTCGAGAAGCCGCCACGGCGTGAAGGGCTGGCCCTTGGCTCGTTTGCCTCGCAGGGCTACGGGCAATCCGCGAACCGCTTGCTCGAAATCCGCATGTGCGCCGCGGCCGATCAGAAGGTTGACCACGTGCTGCCGCAAGGCAGCGTCGTCGGGCATGCGCCACTCCTTGAAGGTCGCCGCTCAGGCCGCATTGCCGTGCAGCCAATCTAATCTTGACTGCCGCTGTGCGGTAATTCGTCGGCGATTGCCTTCGGGTTGATTCTTTCACAAGTGCCTTGAGAATCCCAGCCGCATGCCTACGGGGCCGGACGGCGGGGTGAGGCTCACTAAAAAAGAAGAGGCCCCCCGGCGGCAGTTGCACCCGCCGAGGGGCCGTGAAATCTCCTCGAGTGTATCTGGCCCTTCCGGACCAGAGATACCTCAGGTCTAGCGCGTAGGAGCTTTCGCTCCAAACGAGAGCATCGAAGAATCAGAAAGCCTTCTCGTCAAGTCAGGCTGGTGATCCCATCGAACGCCGCTGCTGAAAGCACTCGCGGCAGTAAACCGGGCGACCCTGCGTCGGTTTGAAGGGGACCGTAGTCTCCTTCCCACATTGTGAACAGGTCGTCTTGGTTTCGCTTCGCTGGAACCCATTGCCTTGACCTGAGCTGTCGGCTCGCTTCGCTTTGCAGGCCTTACACCGCTTGGGCTCGTTCTTGAAGCCCTTGTCGGCGAAAAACATCTGTTCGCCGGCGGTGAAAACGAACTCGGCACCGCATTCCGCGCACTTCAGAATCCGATCTTGGTACTCCATAGGCTGCTCCGAGACCCCACGCTGAGTGCGGGGTCAGCAGCACCTTCATACACGTCAGCCCAGGCTGGGAAGTCCCGCTGGCTGAGTCGGTCCGAAGGTGCTGAGGAAAACCCAAGGGCCCCATTCTTTGTATCCTGCGACTAATCCTGCTCACGTCTCTGCTTCTTACGCAAACGCTTGCGAGACAGCGCCTGCTTGGTGCGCCGCTTCTCACCCGGCTTCATGTAGAAGCTATGCTTCTTAATTTCCTTGATAATGTCCTCTTGTTGCACCTTGCGCTTAAAGCGCCGCAAAGCGTTTTCAAGAGACTCACCTTCTTGAATGACAACTTCCGCCACGCAAAACTCACCTCCCATCAATGCTTGATCGATAGGCCCCGAGCCCGCTCCAATGGACAGGTTAGGTTCGAAAGGAGGCCACTTGGTGCGCTTGTTCTAGCGAAGGCCGTGCCCTATGTCAAGAAGTCTTTTCCTACGGGCCCGGTTCTAGCATATGGGCAAATCGTAAGATGGTCGCCCTAGATCTAGCTCCCCGACAGTCCGTCACGAAGTGATGCTGTCGGCTCAGGTTAATAAGCTACACGCAGCGCTGCCCAACTGGGCGCGAACTCGATAGCGGACAATCCCGTTTCCCCTTTGTGCGCGACTTTCTCGCCGTCAGGGCACGGCTCAAAGCCTGGAACGGTGAGCACGGGACAAGGCGCCGCGGACACAACCTCGTGGGCCGTGCGGCGAGATACACGCGTTGCCATGCCAACCAAGTGAGGACGGACCCCAAGAACAATCAGATCGGCGTCATACTTATTCGCTATCTCCAGAATCTTGTTGGCTGCCTCTCCACGCTCCACCACGCAGTAGGGCTGGCTGGAGAGCTGGATGTCCGGCGGGACCAACGCCTCCAGATGGCGCAACGTTAACGTCAACGTCACTTGATGCTCGGAATGCGCGACGGCGTCGGCTGCCTTATTCTCCGGCAGCACGGTCAGAATCGTCAGGCGCGCCTGCGTCTTCTGAGACAAGCTGAGGGCGAACCTAGCCGCCGGCGCGGACGCCGGGGTCAGATCTGTCGCATAGAGAATCTCTTTGATGAGCAGCGTTCCCAAATCGCCGCGGTGCCGGGGTCCGACGGTCATCACCGGACACGACGCCTGGCGAAAAATTGTTTCGGCGACCGACCCGAGAAGCACGCGGCCCAGCCCGGTACGACCATGTGTGCCGAGCACAAATAGGTCGGTTCCTTTCTCAGCAGTAAGCCCCAGCAGGGTAGCCCGAACCTCGCCTGGCTCTATCCGGACTTCGTGGGGAACGTCGGCAAGCTGTTCTCGCAATCGTTGCAATGCGTGCTCATGGAAATCATCCCACTCCGCCGTCTTAACATGCACGATATGTACCTTCGAGCCATACAGGCGCGCCGTCTCCGTCAGGTAAGGCACGGCGGCCTCGGTGCCCCGAGAAAAATCTGTCGCAAACACTATATTTTCGAAGGCAGTTTGCGTCTCTGAATTTACAGTCGTCACGTGCGGTCTCCCTCGTTCCCGTCGCCGGACGGATGGCTGCCTTCGTCAGACCCTTCGATCGGGAGTTGCAGCCGAAGCGGCTTCAGGTGGAGGAGTACTCCACCCTCCTTTTCTTCGTAGGTCAAAGCGAAAACGCGCGAGCAAGGCTCGCAGAGCCAATAATGTTTTGTTCCGCGATGTCCCTCGAGATCGGCGTCCGCGGGAGTGCCAGCAGCCGTGAGGCCTGCGTCCGCTCGGAAACGGAAAAATCGTCCGCCCGCAAGCCAATGAAATGCGCTTGAGCACGCGGGATTTGCACATTTCGGATGGAGGTGTTGGAACAAAGAATCCACCCTGGTCCCTTCACTGCTCGATGGCTGCTGATTTTTGGTCTTAGACGAAGCGGCCCGCTCCTCTTCTAGAGACTCAATCGTGTCTTCCAGCCAACGGACAACGGTTTTTTCAACTTCGTGGCGGTCGGCGTAGCGATAGAGCGAGTCGAGCGTTTCGCCCGCCGCGTTGAGTGGGATATGCCGGCATGGGACAGCGCTCGAACGATGCTCGGCCGGAACCAAGTCGATCAGAGCACACTCGGTACATGGCTTGCGATTGTCCTTGGAATCGCAGTTTATGCACGTAGAAGAATCTTCAAAAATCAACTTAGGCTTCCAACTGGACCGGGTATAGCCGGCGGCTGTGAAGAAGTCGAGTTCGCGTTTCAGGACGTCCAGCAGATCCCGCTCATCTTTTTGCATTCTGATCTCCGACGCGCAAAGCTATCTGGCCACCCTTCAGCCACGCTCGAGTCCCTCGTTTTTTGACACTGGCACAGCCGGCTCGTTCCTGCACAACGAGAGGACCGTCTTGCTGACCTCCGCGAGATTATGTTTGGCCACAACAGCCGAGGCCCCAAGAATGCGGTAGTGGCGCACATGATCCGCCGTCGGCTCTGACGATTGCATGACCACGATGCGCGTCGGAGTGGGTGATGGCGGTGTTGGGCCGATCCGGCTTAAGAAATCCCTGAGTGCAGGTCCGGCAGGTAGTCGTCCACCAACAGGAGATCGAACGACCGGGATTTGAGCAACGCCAAAGCCTCGTAACCGCTCCAGGTTGTGCTCGCATCGAAACCCGCTGTCTCAAGCGCTTGCTGAAGGCGGCTCAGGGTCAGCGCGTTGTTTTCGACGATCAACACCTTCTTTTTGTTTGCCTGTTCCACATCGTCCTCCACGGTCATATTGGCGCACTTCCTTGGATATCGCCGTGTCGCTTCACACCTGCCCTAGTGCGCCAGGTCACAGCAAATGGCATGTGACGAACGGTTGGACCTCGGGCAGCGGCAAGCTCTAATCCCGCCATTTATGCTAAGATTTCGCATTCCCTGGGGAATATTGAGGAGGCTCGCATGAGCGGAAAATGGTTCCAATCGTCGATGGCGCGCAGACTGTTTCTGGCTCGGCTCGGCACAGGGGCCGGCATCGTGGGAGCGGCAGCGGTAGGCGCCCCTGCTGCTATGGCGGATGTGGGGTCAGCTACGCCGGAGGAGACATTTCGGCCGGCTCGACACGCACAGGATGACTGGCTAGACAAAATTCCCGGCGTGCACCGCTTTGTATTCGATTGCACGACGCCGGACGGCTTTGCGATGGCGCTGCAATTCGCAGGCAACTATTACAATACGAACGAAAGCGCATACAACCTAAAGGGCAGCGACCTAGCCGTACTAATTATCGCCCGTCACCATGCCACGCCGTTTGGCTACAAAGACGCCATCTGGGCAAAGTACGGCAAACCGATCTCGGAACAAGCTGAGTTCAAAGATCCCAAGACCAACGAGGCGCCCACGGTCAATCTATATGCTGCCGCGGGAGATGGTACGACCGGGGTCGCGGGCCGCATGGACGCGCTGATCAAGAAGGGCGTGCAATTCGGAGTATGCAATACGGCCAGCAAAGGGATCGCTGGGAGAATCGCCAAAGCAACCGGTGGTGACGCCGACGCCATTCTCGCGGAGATCGCGGCAAACCTGGTTCCCAACGCGAGGTTGGTTCCGGCCGGAATCGTGGCCGTGAATCGCGCCCAGGAGCGCGGTTACTCCTTCGTTCACCCCGGGTAAAGGCCGGCCAGTCCACCCGGCAAGGTTCCTGGGCTTGAGCCGTAACCAGACGGCGCCGTAAGTTCTTAGCCGGCGGAAGGTTCCTGCGCCGACAGTCGAGCGAGCTCGGAGACGGTGCGCTTGAATTCCTCGACGATTCGCCAATTGGGGCATCTCTTTTCGTAGACCTTGAGGATTTCGTCGAAGTACCAAAGCTGCGCTTTACGGCCCCTCTTGAACCGTTTCCAGACTTCGGCTCCAAACACTCTGTAGTCCTCGAGAATTGAGCGGGAGTTGTATAGCTTGTCCGCCGCCGATACCAGCAGAGTGCCGTTCGGCTCGTGCCACAGCCGCTCGATGTAGGAAGCTTTCCGCAGTTCCCATTCCTGCTTCTTGCTGCCATCCTCCGCGAGGCTGTCTGAGCAACCCTCGACGATTGCAGCCACTTCTTTGCCAAAGTTCGCCTCAATGTCATACAGCCGAGGGAGGCCGCCTTCGTCTTCCGCCGCATCGTGCAAAAGTGCGGCGATGACCATATCCTCAGTCACCACGAATGCCACATGCCCAATCTCCCCGAGCACCAAGGAAGCTACGCCCATTAAATGCGCCATGTAGGGCACATTTGTGCCCTTGCGATAGTTAACGTGGACTTGCCGGGCGTAATCGACTGCGCGCGAGAACCGGGCCGTTAGGTGAATCAATTCGCCAGGACTTTCCATAGTAGCCTCTCGAAGCAGATGCGCCTTTTGCATCAGTCACAACCGAACCGGCCCCCCCTGCTGTCACCCGAATTTAACACAGGGCGCCGGATCGCGGATGCTACCATCTGGCGCCTCTTTGAGAGCAATGTAGATTGCGGCACTATGGCGACGAGGGGTGCTCTTCAATATGAAGTGGAAACTTCTTCCAATGATGAGCGCGGGAATAAGGTTGCGCCGGGCCGCAGGCGCGTTAGGGGGGCGAATGATCTTCCTTCTAATCCAAGAGCGCTACTGAGCCACTGCCTTTGCTTCGCCCTTCACCTGGGACGTTTGCTCATCGGCTTGCTGCGCTCGCAGCAGCAAAACCGGGCAGGGGGCGAGGCGCACGACCTTCTCCGCCACGGATCCAAAGGCCAGCCTGCGCCAGCCGCTTATTCCGTGCGTTGCGATTACGATCAAATCGACCGCGTTGTGCTCTGCAATCCGCAGTAGTTCTCCGCTCACATCGTTCGCCGTGCCTACCGCAGACCGGGCTGTCACGCCGCGCTGACCAATCGTGCGGATCATGGCGTCCAACTTGTCCACCGCGTTCTTGTGCAAAGCCTCTTCGTATTCTCTTTCGCTGAACAAAACCTCAGGCGAAGGCAACTTGGGAATCGCGGGCACGATATTGACGAGCAAAAGCTCGGACTTGAAGCACACGGCCAATTCCGTGGCTTCTTTTAACGCGTCGCTGGACGGTTCACTGAAATCGATTGGGGACATAATCACTTTTGGTGGCAGCACGATTCAGCCTCCTTCGCTAGATGTGGGTTAGGCCTTTAGCGTAAAGGGCCTGCAACCCGCGGGGTCAATGGTGATCAATGGCTCATGCTGCGGAAAGCCCAGAATAGTGTCGCCGACAACATAATTGAGACGGGCAGCGTCAGAACCCAAGCCATCGCCAGGTTTCGCACGGTCGACCACTGAAGTCCGGTGTGGTTCGCTGCCATCGTTCCAGCCACGCCGGATGACAGTACATGCGTGGTACTGACCGGCAGCCCGTACCAGTCGGCAGCGCCGATCGTGAACATGGCGGTAATTTCCGCCGCCGCTCCCTGGCCGTAGGTCAAGTGATCCTTGCCGATCTTCTCTCCAACGGTCACCACAATGCGCTTCCAACCAATCATTGTCCCCAGACCTAAGGCCAGCGCTACCGCGACCTTTACCCAAGTGGGTATGAACTTGGTGGCGCCATCGATGTGGGTCTTGTAGTTCTTGATCACCGCAGTATCCGCGGCTGAAAATTTTGGGGTGCCCGACTTCTGCATCAGGCGCAAGGCTTCGCTGACGACATACATGTCGTTGCGGAAGTTGCGGACCTTGTCTTGCGGCACAGCCTTCATGTCCTTGTATAGGGCCGTTTCGGTGCCGATGCCATTCACCAATTCGCGCATCGCCAACATCGTGTTTGGCGTGAACTGTTTGGTGCGGATGTAGTTGGTCACCTCGTCGCGCGAGTCGCCCACAGCGGCTGCGGGCGATACATAATGGCTCAACGTGTTCGCCGTCTGTTCGGAAACGGCAACGAAGTCTTGCGTTTGCTGCGGGGTAAAGGCGTGGTTCACGGCGTATGCCGTCGGCACCGTGCCGATCAAGATCAGCATGATAAGCCCCATGCCCTTTTGACCGTCGTTTGAGCCGTGAGCAAAGCTGACGCCCGTGCAGGTCAGGACCAGGAGACCGCGAATCCAGAACGGAGGCGGCTCGGTGCCTTTCGGAGCCTCGTAGAGTTGCTTATTCGGAATAAGTGCCTTGCATAGCATCAACAGTGCGGCCGCGCCGAAAAATCCGACCAGGGGCGACAACAGCAGGGACTTTCCGATGTTCGCCGCTTGTCCCCAGTCAACGCCGCTGGTGCCCGTTCTCGGCGACATCAACTGGTTTGCGATACCTACGCCAATGATCGAACCCACCAGGGTGTGCGAACTCGATGCCGGCAGGCCGAAGTACCACGTTCCCAAATTCCAGATGATCGCCGCGATGAGCAGGGCAAAAACCATCGCAAAGCCCGCTCCGCTCCCAACTTGCAGAATCAGTTCGACGGGCAAAAAGAGAGACGATACCGAACGCCACCGCTCCGGTCGAAACGAGAACGCCGATGAAGTTCCACATGCCCGACCAAACCACCGCCAGATGCGGTTCCATCGAGTGCGTGTAGATGACGGTCGCGACCGCGTTCGCTGTGTCATGAAAGCCGTTTACAAACTCAAATCCTAGGGCCGTGAATAGCGCAATCCCCAGGAGGACGAAAGGCATGATTTCGGTCGAATGGATCGCCGCAAGGTCGGAAAAGAGACGACTTCCCGCGTAAATGAAGCCGATGACCAAAGCCACGGAGAATATGTAGATGCCGATTCGCCCGGCCTTGCTGGACCCTGTCATCTTTGAATCTAGTACCGACGCTCCCGATGCCATTGCCTCACCCCCAAGGTCCTATTTGCTCAGGCCCGCCCACGGCCGGCTGCTAGCCAGTTCATTCTGTTCTTTCAATCGGTTCCAAGTACTTCAGGCTGAGGCAAACTAGAGGGTTCGTGTTACGGAGATGTGAACGCCCGGTGAACTTCTAGAAGCCTGTGGAAATACGGATTCGCGGGCAATTTGGTGCCGCTTTCTGCCTGTAGGTCACGGCCCTAGTTACGGACATTGCTACAGACATCGAAGCTAGTTGATCGCATGGCCGCCCGCAGTTAGTTCCCCCAGTAGGGCAGGGTCTCGCTGCTGCGGGGATTCAGGAAGCTTGGCGTAGTAAAGTCCCTCTGCGGCGTCCTGACCATTGCCGATTGCGTAGGCAACAAAATCTCTGACGGCCTTCTGTTCGTCGCTGGAGGAACGGTCCTTCTGAACCAAAAGAAAACTCAGACCTGAGATTGGGTACGCGTCCTTCGCGGAAGCCGGTGGATTCACGATAGGCGTTCGAATGTCTTTCTCCAGAACGTCGCTAAACGCCCGCACCGCCGCTGCTGCTCCGGCGGGAGTAGGCTCGACGAAAACGCCAGCCGCAGTTTGGATCGACGCAACGGGAAGGGAATCGCGGGATCCCTAGAAAATGGTCTTCCCGATTTCCGATCTACCAATGCAGAACGTGGACCGGACCCTGTTGGTCTTTCGGTGGGTTTAGAGTCAGTGCGCGACCATCAGCGTAGGTGATAACCTTCACGACCATGCCTTCGGGAGATCCATCTTTTTTCGGATGGATCGGAACCTTAATTTCATCTCCAGGCTTGAGAGTATCGTCGGCCCATCCCTGTTGCTTCAATTCTCGCAGGACGCCGAACTCGATAACCCAGTGCGCGACATTGCCCTGTGGGTCTTTTACGTCAAGAGCGATGGATGAGTGGGGATTGGCCAGCGTTAATTCGGTGACGGTCCCGATCAGAGTGACCGTGTGTTTCGTATCGTAAATTGCGCTGCCGTGGTGAGCAGAGAGGGCAGGAGCGAAAGACAGTCCTAGCAATAACGCTAAAAAGTATGCAGCCCTGGTATTAGCCATGCGGGTTCACGGTCAAACCCAAAGCGACCTTCAAGCTCGGGAGTGCGCGACGAACGCCGGTCACACCCGCGATCATACCACCGGCGCCGTCTGGAGCAGCGACACGCGTGGCCCTCGGTCGAGTGCCCAGTCCGAGACAGAAGTCTGCGCCGTCTGAAAACGCGAAGCACGGCCGGTGCCGAGGGGGGCCGACGGCAAGCCTGAGGGAAAGCGAATGTCCAGGTTGGGAAATCATTTCCCTAAATGGCGCGCGCCTGTCCCCAGTAAGTCATTGAGTCCATGGCGGCTTAGGTTCGTTGGCACCTCCTCGAAAATCGAGCCCTGTGTACGCAAATATTTTCCTCTCCACCCAACATACTGCAAACTATGTAGTTAGCCGAGTATTGCCAATAGGCTACCTGAATTGTGCTTGTGTCCGCTTCGCGGCATGGGGCCAAATTCCCCGGCCAGGGGCCGCCCTCGAGAGCCTGCCCGACGTGTCCGAGGAGCCAAAACTTTGGTACGGCCCGTGCACCAATGCGGTGCAGAGGGCAACGAATGAACGGTCCTTGCACACATCATGGCTCGCTGTCTCGCTGCAAAGCTCCGGTGCCGGAGGAGCTCGGTTCAGTGGGCCTCTGCGTATATCACCTCACGCTGCAGATCGAGCAGAACTGCGCCGACTTACATCGTCAACTCGCTCTCCGCGGGGGGACGAGTGAACGTCGCAGCGAGGTAGCCCTCTACATCGGCGAATGCGCAGTGCTGTTAGCGCGCGTGGCCAGCAACCTGTGCCTGTCCGACGAGCTGAAACGCCGGCTACTCAGCACGTTTCTTTCGCTGATGAATCTTCGAGAGAAGATCGAGCGCGCCGAAAGCTATCCCGAACCCCGCGTACCCCGGTCAGCGCTGCTTCAGGCCCGCGTCGTCGCGGCGAGCTAGGGCTCGACAAGGCGCCTCCCCTCAATTCCCCTAAACTATTGAATCCCGCATAATATAGCGATACATTTCCGGATATGCTGCGTCTAACTGGACATGGGAAACCCTGCTGGAGTACCTCGCGATTTTCAAGCCTTGGAGAAACGTCGCTTTCAAGCCATTCAGTTGTGGGAACGCGGACAGAACCAATCAGAGATTGCGCGTCAAGTCCGGGTTGTCCGGCAAACCGTAGCCCGCTGGGTGCAGCTGTATCGTGGTGAGGGCAAGTCGGCGCTACGGAAAGCGGGCCGCGCCGGCCGCAAGCCGCGCTTGAGTGAGAAGCAGCGGGGGCAGCTGGAGAAGCTACTGCTGCGAGGTCCAGAGCCGCTCGGCTATGAGACACCGCTGTGGACGTGCCCGCGTGTAGCTCATCTGATCGAGCTGCAGTTCGGCGTACGCTATCACGAGGGGCATGTCTGGAAGCTCCTGGTCGGCCTGGGCTGGAGCCCGCAGCGGCCGGTGGGTCGAGCACGGGAACGCAACGAAGAGCAGATCCAACGCTGGAAGAAGAGGGTGTGGCCTGCCCTTAAAAAAAAGCGTTCCGGGAAGGGCGCATCCTGGTCTTCATCGACGAAAGCGGTCTGAGCCAGCGACCGCATCGTTGTCGCACCTGGGCGCCTCGCGGACAGACACCCATCCTGCAATACAACTTCAATTGGAAGAGTCTTTCAGTAGCCGCCGGGCTGACGCTGTGGAACTTCTACTTTCGAATCTATGCGGGTGCGATCAAGAAAGAGCAGGTCGTGGACTTTCTGGCGGCCTTGGTGCGTCACCTTCGTCTGCCGTTGCTGATCGTGTGGGATCGTCTGCCGGCGCACCGCAGTCGGCTGGTGCAGGACTACATTGACGGATTGCAGGGCTGGATTTCCACCGCCTATCTGCCGCCCTACGCGCCGGAGCTGAATCCGGTCGAGTACATCTGGGGTTACTGGAAGCAGCACGAGTTGTCCAACGTCTGTCCGAAGGACTACTGGCAATTGAGCGAAGCTGCGCGACGAACGCTACGTCGCATGCGTCGTCGCCCGCGTCTGATCAACGCCTTTTGGCAGCAAGCTTCTTTATGGCCAGAGTGACCCTATATTATGCGAGAGTCAGTAGGTCCAACGGAGTCTGTGCGCTCCTCGTCGTGACCGCGCAAGTGCAGTGTCTACCGTTGTCGCACTGCCAAACTTCCGATCGTGGTAACAGACGCAGCGTCGCTTTGGAAAAATGAGCGACGTCGCTTGGATTCGACAGCGTGCTGCGAGTCTGCGCCTCTTGAAATTTGCTGCTCGAAGGTCTTTTGAGAGTTCACGCCTGCGTAACACATCCGTCCTACGTTCAATCCTTCTTGGCAAAAAGTCGAAGCAGCTCCGGTCCCAGTGCAAGCCACGTTGGAACTAACTCTAATGGCTTAGTCTGTTTGTGGGGGCGCCGTCCGTTTTGTGGAGTGGAACGCGGCGGAAACCGTTGGGTAGAAGACGCCAGCGGTCCGGTATGGTCTCTGAAATTTCGATCCGTTGAATCTGGCGCTACGTTTGATCGCGATCGTGCTTTAATAGATCCGCGCGCGACGCATATCTGTGGACTTTGATATGTCTCACGACTGCTAAATAAGAATCCAAAGGTCACGTCATGTCGTCCCAGCCCGACCCTCACGTTTCCAAATTAACGAAGCCGCTCGACGATTCCGAATTGGAGCAGCTTCTGTCTCTGGCCAGCGCATACCAGGCTAGTCAGCGCGGGCTCCCAATGGGAACTCAGCGGTCCTCCTCGCCAATGCATTCGCTGGCCACAACTAGGCCGCAGACAGTTGCGAAAGAAATGACTGTGGCGATCGCGTGTCCCCGATGCACTTCGAACGAGGTCCGCCGATCAAGGACGAGGGGGGTTGCCTTTGAGCGTTTCGTTCTTCCTCTCCTCAATCGTCGCCCCTACCGGTGCATGCGCTGTGAGAAGCGATTTTATTCGAAGATCGGGCTGGAAAATTAACAGGACGAGCGCAAACGCGCGGCCCGGGCGACCCAACCCGCACAACTCAACCCACGAAATACCCTTGCAAGATCGGGAAAGATTACGCCGAGGATCTTTTTGTGGATATCTCAGCCTGCTGCCTCGCGCGGGAGGCCTTGGGGGGACAAGCCGCAGGGACGTCTTGGGATAAATTTGCCGCCGAGCCAGACTCGGAACGCTTAATCCGTTCTAATGCTCTGATCCAGCCTTGCACATTCTCCGCGTAGGACCAGCTGGCAATCCTCCGGCGCGCGGCCGCTCCCATTTTTCTCGTCTCCTCGTGATTTCACAAAGCGCCTGGAGAGGATGGCGCTGAGCGCTGGCACGTCCGCCATGGGGAAAAAATCTCCCGTTTCACCGGAGATCACCAAATCCACGCGCGCACCGACCCGGTCGCTCACCACCGCCGGAACGCCGCAGGCCATGGCTTCATTGACGACGACTCCCCAAGCTTCGTGTTCGGAAGGAAGAACCAGAAGATCCGACGCAGCATAAACCTCGGGCAGCTCGGCGTAATTGGCGAAACCTAAAAATCGGACCTGGTCCGTCAAATTCATCGCATGCGCCTGGGCTTCTAAATCTCGTCGCAAAGCTCCGTCGCCCGCAAACAACAGATATGCGGAACCTGCGGTATGGGCACAGCGATCGACGAGCGACGCAAATGCGTGGAGCAGGTCCGCAGGCCTCTTCCAGCGCACCAGCTTGCCACAGTAGAGGATCACGAACGCCTGCTCCGGAATAGCGAGACGCTGGCGAATCAGTTTCCGCGCAGCCGGGGTTGCGCGCTTCGCAAAATAGGCATTGTCCGCTACAAATGGCGTCAGCACGAGCCGCTCACCCGGTATTCCCAACCGTTCCAGGAAGCGCAAGCCCGCTGTGGACGGAACCAAGACGATGTCCGCCAATCGTCCGTAGATGAAGCGAACGACCGCCGGCTTGATCCAGCGCTTCCACCACCACCCGCCGCGCGGATGCTGTAACTGTGTCGCGTCGGTCGAAATGAGAATCGGTATCTTGATGGATTTAGCCGCAAAGAATGCGATCCAGAAACTTAGGTACGCGTAACCACAGACGGCGACCGCATCGAAGTTGCCCTTCCTGATCAACCCCCACAATCTGAAATTCATCAGGCCAAAGAAACTGCCCAAGCCTGGTTTCAACGAGGAGTTTGGCAGTTGTACGGTCGGATACCGATTCGCTGCCGAATTGTCCGCGGGGATCGTGCGCCCGAATTCGAAATCTTTAATCGGCCCTCGAAGGCAATGAACCACTTGGACGTCTAGCTTCGGGTGCTGCGCCAACCGCTGATGGAGTGGCTCGGCGTACGGAACAGCGTGAGACGAAACCACAAGCAAGCGATGTCGTCGGCCGGCTATCGCATCCTTCTGAGGCTCGGCGAATTCGGCACGCTCGGTGCGAATCGTTCCAATGGGCGATGTTTGTTTTGCTGTCCACCCAGGCCGCCTTGTCATCTCGGCTTCCAGATAACCCTGGCAAATTTCGTGAGCGGCGGAACCTTGTGCACAACTTCGGCCGCCTGCGGAATCCATGTCAGCTGCGCCATGAGTTGCTCTTGGGTCGGCAGGGATGGGATCACTAGCCGTTTCAGCGTGTACGGATCGTCCGATGCGTGGACCGCCCCAACGCGGACGGAAGCAGCGGCCTTGAATCCGGTAGATTTAAGGATTTCAATTGCGGCGGCCGAGTAGTGGCCGTACGGAAAGCAGAAGAAGCGCACTGGTTCGCGCAAGACCTCTTCCAGCTCTTCCTTTGCGCTCTGAATCTCGACTCGCTGAAATTCTGGCGCGAGTGCCGACAGTGGCGTGTGCGTTCGGCCGTGACAGCCGACTCCGAATCCAAGTTGCCAAAGCTCGTGAATCTCGTTTTGCCCCATGAGAGGCAATTTCGGAATATTCGGACCGGATTCGACGCGCGAACGCTTCTTGAGCCATTGCGTCACAGCAAAAAACGTCGCCGGGTATCCAAACGCCGATAGAACTGGCACCGCATTTTGAAACTGGTCCATGTAGCAGTCATCGAAGGTCAGCACAACTGCCGGCCGATCCAGCGAGACCGGATGAACCATCCAATCGCAAAGTGCGTCCATGGTGATGACGCGATAACCACGGTCCCGGAGCCACGTCATTTGTGATCGGAAGGAATATTGATCCGGCACGGAGTGATAGCAGAGGATGGGAATCGCACGCTTGTAGAAGCCCCGCGACCAAAAGCTGTTCGCGATTCGTAACATTAGATTGCTAAGCGGATGCTGGCCCATTTTTATCGAGACGCGATGCAACGCTAGACCTTAGCACAACGGTGACGAATTCGCAGAATACCTGATTTACTGGAGAGACTACCTGATTACGAATCTGCCTGATCATAAGACAAGAATCTATACACTAGGGCCTCCTTTACTGAGTGATAAAACAATTGTTCCTCTTCGCAGCATGTTCCAATTCGGGGCATCGACGCCCACGGGAAAAGAGCCGGTTCGAACGCAATATCCTATCTCGGTCACAATTGATCGCGAAAACTTAGACGAAATTGTTCTGCGAAGGCTCTCAGTCTAGCGGCGCTTTGTTCCGCTGAAGCGAGTGCGATATAGCCGTCGGGCCGGACGAGATATAAAGCATCCCGTTCGACTCCGGCATCTTTTGTGTTTTCGTCGAACGTGAAAATACGTAGGGGTAGATGAAGCTCGTCACAGGCGGTCGCGAGATCCTTCGCTACCTCGCCGTACACATGCGCCTGCCAATCCAACGAACGCAAAGGTTCAAAATTATCCTGGGCGTGACTTCCCGTCCAAGGAAGGCGGTCGCCGCCATGGACATCACCTGCCTTCCCTTGGCTCAGCGGACTTTCGGGATAGTGAATGCGCGTCTGAGAAATCGTGCGGAAGATTGCATGGCGCCCCAAGCTAAATCGTGTAACGACGGCGAAAACGAGAGGCGCGACAATCTTTCTCGTAAATTCGCCGGCCGCGCCTTCCCCTACTAACCCCGTAAATGCACGATCCGTCGTGGCTACAAGCGAACGCGCAAAGCCGATCCTCTCCGGCTCGTATGTATCGAGAATTGATTTGTCGGCACGGTTACGCAGCACGTGCGCTATTTTCCAGCCGAGGTTGACGGCATCGCCGATTCCGGTGTTCATCCCCTGCCCGCCCGCGGGGCTATGAATGTGGCCCGCATCGCCAACCAGGAAAGCACGCCCCACGCGGAACTTGTCGGCAACCCGATGGTGGACGCGATAGGTGGAAAACCAATTTACCTCTGTCACTTTGATATCAAGAAGCGGCTCGACCTGGGCGCGAATGTCTTCAAACCCAAGGTTTTCGCGATGCGACAGGTCGGGGGGAACCAGACCGATCAAACGCTGCATTCCGCTTGACCGCACCGGAAACATCAACGAGAGGACGTGCTCGCCTAAATTGATGTACAGGTCTCGGCAAAAACCGCGCGTGATCTTCACATCCGCGACATAGAACAGCTGCTCGTAGGTGCCCCCGGGAAAGCCCAAGTGGAGAGTTTCCCGTACGCAACTCCGGGCGCCATCACAGCCGCAGATGTATTCGGCTTCCGCCTCCTCAACGCGGCCAGTGGTGTGGTCGATGGTGGCTCTCACGCAATCTTCACCGTCGCTAAACCCGGTAAGCTTCGCGCCCCACTCGACTTCACAACCGGCATCCTTGAGCTTCTTGATTAAAAAGCGTTCATGATCGTCCTGCGGATAAGCGAGTGCGAACGGATACGGACTGAGTCCAGCGCCCATTTCTTTGAAGCTAATGGAGAGAACTTCCCGGCTGCCATGAGAGTCACCTTCGCGCACGTGGGCGGTTTCGGCGATCACACCTTGTTCGACGACTTCCTCCGCAAATCCATATTGACCATAGAATTCGAGTGTGCGCGCCTGCACCACCATGGCGCGCGATTCCTGGCCTGGTCCGGAGTCTTCAGAAATGAGCCGGCATGGAACGTCCCGGCGGCTCAGAGCCAACGCCAGATTTAGTCCGCTCGGACCGGCGCCCACAACGAGGACAGGGATTGGCGGCATCGCGTCAACTTAGATCGGTTGTTGCTGCGGCACTCGATAGAGGCACGGACGGAGGGCGCTTATGGTCGGTCTCCATCGGCATCCGCAGGTGGCCCTCTCTACTCGCATTTGCCATTTATCTAGCATCGGATATGAGATGAGCGCAAGCAGCGAGTCCTGAGCGCTTGGTTCGAACTGGAATCCATGTCGTGGCCCGATTTCGGCTTCGCTGTGATTCTGAATAATCGAGTGACACACTGTGCACCAAAACAGTACAGGTGGCCACGCCAAGGTGGTCCGACCTGAACGCTTATATCCTATCTATTACCCGCTCACTTCCGGGCTTTGACGGGAAGGATTACAGCGCGGCCATCGGCCAGCCCCGGCGGGCGAACATTGTGGGGGCTTGGGCTTCAGAATATGCAGCTTGTTTTGCTCCTGAGTTCTCGACATTGTTGCTGAGATCGATCGGCGTTTATGTTACTTGCAGGGTGATTCCAACTCAACTCAAGCAATTTAAGCCATCATTTTCAGCCCCCGATCGATTGGTTCGAACGCGCGCGGGGCCGCCGGAACCGCAACCACGTGCCCCGTGGACATGCCTCCAGTTGGCTTGAGCACAGCGACCCAGCACGGTTGCATCACGAACTGCTGCCTCCGCCGCGAAAGCGACAAATAGCCGAGCGCCATGGCCTGTGGTGTGAAATCCTTCAGTGTGAATGGCCGCTCGGCGCGCCTCCACCAAAGATCGGCGGTCACGCGGGCCGCACCTTCCTCGGGCGAAATCACCGGCGTCTCCGCGAACGGCTTCGGCTGCACGCGCCTCCAGTCGATTCCCCAGCGCACCACCTGTAGCCCCGCCGCCACTCCCACATGCACCGACGCTCGGCCGAGCACCGGCAATCCATGCAAATACCGACGGAAGGAGCTGAGCACTTCGAAAAGCGCCACCGCCGTTTTCTCGCCTTTGAGCGTCACTCCCTGACCCTTCATTTCCCACTGGTTCTCGAACCGCAATTGATCGTCGGCGCTGGAGTAAGACTTCGAAATTACCGCCGCGGTCCGCTGCGCCACTTCGAGCAGCGGCCTGCGGTCCACGGTGCGCTCGTCGAGCGCAATCGGTTTCCGTGTGCTTTTCGGGCGCATCAGTGCGGCTATCGCTCCAGAGGGGCGAAATACGTCCACACGCCCTTCCTCGGGCAATTGCATTCGCGCGGTGGCCGTGCTTGCGTTGGCCGCCACGATACTGCAGTCGCCGAACAACGGCCAAACATCGATCAACAGCTCTCGCGCCTTGGCCATCGATTCCTCGAATAAGGGCTCCGTGATTCGGAGCACTGGCGCTCGATCCTGATAGCCCTTCGCCTGCTTCACCAGTGCGTCAAGGAGATCGTTGCGCTCAGCCATCATAAAGTCCCCCATCCCACCATTCGTACGCCATGTAATACACGTCCGCTGGCTTAATGTCAGGAAATGTATAGCCGCTCCCCAGCAGGTGGTCGCATCCGATTACTGTCTCCTCCCAAAGAATATTTCCGTTATTGTAGGTCCACTCGAGTTCCACCGAGAGCACCATCGGATGGTTCTCCACCCACCAGTCCGAAATGCCGTCGCCCCAGGAATCGCATACCGTGTCGCCCGAGAGCATATCGTCCGCCGTATCAGTGCCGGCTTCGTCGACCGTAAAGCTGTCATACATATAGCTGTACGCGCCGCAGATCAGGTGCAGTCGCTGAAAAACGCTCAGAAGATCGGTGACATGACTGCGATCGATGGTCTCGCAGCCCCAGATCATCAGCCATTTCAGGCGACAACTGTCTCCGAAGCGCCACTGCTTTGAATGCCCAATCCAGGAGTTGACTTGCGTGTCGTACAGCAGCAGACATTCGTTGCCCGAGTAATCGCCGTGGGTGAGGATAAAAAAAAGATCGACGCTGTCCGCGTACTTCGCATCGTCGCCACCGTACATTGGTGTATCGCGCATATCGCGCTCGTCGACGTTTTGCTCGGCCCGTAGGAATTTCACTTCGTGGCCCGCCTGCGTGAGCGCATACGCGAACCAGTTGGCGATGTAGTAGGGACAGGTGAGGTCTTCCGCGCCACCGGCGATGGCCCCCGACGCGCGAACGGCTTCAAAATGCTCGATGTGGTCGATGCCGATCAGTGCCATCTGATCTTCTCCTGGAACTGGCGGATTGAAGCAAAACTGGATCTGGACGAGACCTTTGGTCGAGCCTTCCGGGCCGGCAACCTTATACACCCCGAGGCGCCTCGCATGAACAAAAATAGTTCGTCCTTGCGAACTCTACTTCCCTCCCCATTGAGGTCTCACTGTGCAATTGCACTGAGAGAAGTGCAAGTGTCCACGACAGGAAAGTGGGGGGTGCGACTTTGAAACGAGCTGTATCCTATCCCCCTTCCGGGCTTTGACACTCCGCGCTACTCACCGTAGACTCGGGAGAACATGAGCTCGATTCCGCGCTTCGGCCGCACCGGCATGAACATGGGCGGCTGGGTCACGCCTGCGATCCGCAATCTCGTGCTGGCCTGCACGGGCGTGTTTTTGGTGCAAACGCTGCTGGAGATGTTCGCCAGCCCGATGGTTACCGCGCAGGTCAATCATCTTTTCGGGCTCTCTCCCTGGTACGTGGTGCACGGGTTGCGCATTTGGCAGCCGGTGACCTATCTGTTCATGCACGGCGGCCTGCTGCATCTGCTGTTCAACATGCTTTTTCTGTGGATGTTTGGCGTCGATCTCGAGCGCGCCTGGGGTAAGCACCGCTTCTACGTCTATTTTTTCGTGACCGGAATTGGCGCGGCACTGATCAACGTGCTGATCAACATCGTCATGGATCCGAGCGGCGTGGGAACCCGGGTGGCTGGCATTCCGTTTGACTCGACGATCCCGACCATCGGCGCTTCCGGAGCGATCTACGGGATTCTGTTGGCCGCCGCCATTATGTTCCCGGATCGCCGGATCTGGCTGATTCCCTTTCCCGTGCAAATCCCGATGAAGATCTACGTGATCGGCGCCGCGGCGATCGAGTTTTTCTCAACGTTGGGCACGGGCGGCGACAACGTCAGCCACGTGACACATCTGGGTGGGATGCTGATTGGCTACCTCTACCTGCGCCGCGGCTCTTGGTTTTTCCGCGCCCGCAATGGCGTCTCGGACTGGAAGCGCAAGCGCGCTCGCCGCAAATTCGAGGTTTATATGCGCAAGCACCGCGACGAACCGCCCTCGCGCCCCGACCGCTGGGTCAACTAAGCGTCGAGCAAGCATCTAGAGGACGCCCCGCTAGCCTGCGCGCCCTTCCGCCGTCCGAAATCCAGCCGAAATCGAGCGATAGGATGGCGCTGGTTTATTTGCCGCCGGTTACCACGTGAAATTTCATGAAGTTCGTGGTGCCGCCCACGCCAAACGGGGTACCCGCAACAATGCCGACGACATCGCCACGACGCACCAGTCCTTCTTCCAGCAGGCGCTTTTCGGCGTATGCGGCCATGCTCTCGATGTTTCGTATCTTGCCCGTCATCCGCGGCGTCACTCCCCAGAACAATGAAATTTGCCGGCGAATTTCCTGGTTGGGCGAGAAGGCGATGACCGGCCGGGGCGAGCGATACTTCGAAATAAGCCGGGCGCTCGATCCGGTTTCGGTGAAGACCGCGATGACCTTCATCTCCAGTTCCTCGGAGGCGTGGCAGATCAGTTCGGCGGTGGCGTCGGCGATATTCGCAGCGGTTTTCCCGTGTGGACGCGCAGGCCTGCTGATGCTGGCTTCCGCCGCGCGAATGATGCGATCCATCATCTGCACGGCCTCGACCGGGTAAGCGCCCATGGCGGTTTCGCCCGAGAGCATCAAGGCGTCAGTGCCGTCGAAAACGGCGTTGGCAACGTCGGAGGCCTCGGCACGCGTCGGGCGCGGATTCTGGGTCATCGATTCGAGCATCTGCGTCGCGGTAATGACGGGAACCCGCGCTTCGCGAGCGCGCGCAATGACCATTTTTTGCACCACGGGCACGCGCTCCGGGCTCATCTCCACGCCCAGGTCGCCGCGCGCCACCATCACCCCATCGGCAACCCGCAGAATGGCGTCGAGGTTATCAATGGCCTCCGGCTTTTCGAGCTTGGCGATGATCGGGGTATTCTGCCCGGCTCGCGCCACGGCCGCTTTGGCTTTCAGAACGTCATCGGCGGTGCGCACGAAGCTCACACCGATATAGTTCACGCCGCAGCGCAGCGCGAAGGCGAGGTTGTCCAGGTCCTTCGGCGTCAGCGCCGGCGCGCGCAGACTGCACGCCGGGCAGGTTCACGCCCTTGTGTTCGCCCAGCAGCCCTCCATTAATAACGCGGCAGAGGATTTCGTGGCGGCGCGAAGATTCCACATGCAACTCGATCAGTCCGTCCGCCAGCAGGATGCGGTCGCCGCGGCGCACCTCGGAGGGCAACGGCCGGTACGTCGTCGAAACGCCGTTGTGATCGCCTGGACGCTGCAGCGTGGAGATCGTGAAGCGCTGCCCTGCGCGCAGCAGCACGGGCATTCCGCCCTCGAGCGCGCCCGTGCGAATTTTGGGGCCGGGCATATCGGCCAGAATGGCGATGGGCCTTTGGTAGCGCGCGGAAGCCGCGCGAACCAGCCGGACCGTGGTGGCGTGTTCGGCCTGCGTCCCGTGCGAGAAATTGAGGCGCACGACGTCCATCCCAGCCCGCATCAGCCGGTCGATAATGATGCGCGAACGGCTTGCGGGGCCCAGCGTACAAACGATCTTGGCCCGGCGTGACGTGGGAGGCAGTTGTTTATTTCGTGGCGGTGAACTCATAGACGGTTCGGTAGAGAAATTCCACACCCGTGCGGAAGCTGGCGAGAGGGATTCTTTCGTCGTCGGAGTGTCCTGCGCAGCGCGTCGGCATCGGTCAAAGGAAAAGGAAGCAACCCGTAAGCCTCCACGTTGTGAAAACGAAGCGCGGCCGAGTCGGTCGTGCTACTCGAAAGAAACGGCACGACCACGGCTCCGGGAAACTCCTGCGGCGCGATGCGCTCGACTAATCTGTACAGGTCCGAGGTAAGCGAAGAGGGCGGCGCGGTGATGCTTGAGTCCGGCTCGACCTGAAAATGGATTTGCGGGTCGTTGACCGCCTTTTGCATCTGCAGGACGACCGCTGCGATAGGATTGCCGGGCAGCACGCGAACATTCAGGTTGGCCCAGGCCTGCGACGGAATCGCGTTCGCGCTGTCGCCCGCACGCAACTCGGTCGGAGCGATCGAATCGCGAATCATCGTGCCCCACATTGGATTCATATCCGAAATGCGCTTGGCTGCAAGTTGAAAGCGCTCCGGCATATCGACCAGCGCCCGCATCCACTTGCTGGTTTCTTCGTCCTCGACGGGCGCTAGCTGCTCGAAATAGCGGCGCGGGATGGTGGTGACTTCCACGGGAGTCTCCATCGCAGCAATCTTCTCGATGGCTGCAGCCAAGTGCGCGACGGGATTATCCGGCGACGGAGTCGCGGCGCGAACCCGACGCACCGGTAGCAGTGACCGCGACATTGTAGGAGACTTTTTCGCTCGCCTGGACGGCCGACGTACTGCACCTTGCCATTTTTCAGCACGACCATTCCACCCTCGTTGAGGGCGAAGGCGCAGGCGATCTTGTCCCAGTACTTTTCGGCGACGGCTCGATGCTTGCCGCGCCACCCGTCTCTTCGTCATCGTCCGCCAAAAAAATGACGTCGCGATTGAGGTGCGCGCCGGTGCGCTTCAACTCGACAATCGCGGCCAGGTTCGCGGCGAGCATGCTCTTGTCGTCAATCACGCCGCGGCCGTACAGGTACCCGTCTTTCACCATGGCCCCGAAGGGGTCCACGGTCCACTTGGTCTTGTCCGCGCCGACGACATCCAGGTGCGCGACCAGCAGCAACGCCTTGGATGGGTCGGGCAGCGGGCCCGCCTGCAATCGGCCGATCGCAATGCTGCGACCCGGCGCCATCTCGACAATCTCGCTAGCGATGTTTTCCTTTTGTAGCACTGCCGCCACGTACTGCGCAGCCGCAGCCTCATTCCCGGGCGGGTTGCTGGTATTAATGCGAACCAAATCCGAGAGCCAGCCTAGCGCGTCGGTCTCGAGTTGCTGCAGATTGCCGGGCAGCGGCGCCAGCGCCTGCGGGGGCGCTGGGAAGGGTGGCTGCTGTGCGCCGGCCACGCCCGCCACGGCCAGGGCTAGTCCGGCAGAAAGCGTCAGCAGCAAAGCAAATCGATGCAAGGTTCTCCTTAATCCTTCGCTGAGCCGCCGGCTGGCTTCGTCCAATCGCAGCAGGTTCGACGACGACCGCGAAATTCAATCGTAACACGAGCTTGGCAATCGAACGGTTGCGGTTCTCCGTAGGTGTGACACAATTGAACATCCCGGCGTTTCGTGGCAGCATCGAAGCACGGAAAGGATGCCAGGAGGCGAAAAGTGATGCGATCCCTGCTCCGGTTCGGCCTTACGTTACCTGTGTTCTTTCTGGCTTTTCAGGCGCCCTCGATCGCGCAAGCTCCCGCACAGCCGGCATCTCCCCCAGCGTCGACCGCTCCCGCGCAAACAGCCCCGCCCCCACAGCAGTCGCAGACACAACAGCCGGGCTACTCCATCGCCGTGACCGTGCCCGTGGTGAACGTGGATGTGATCGTGACCGATAACGACGGAAATTTCATCCGCGGCTTGAAGAAGCAGAATTTCCGTATTCTCGAAGATGGGGCGGCGCAGGAGATCACCAATTTCTCGACCGGGGACGCACCGATCACCGTCGTGATTCTAATGGAGTTCAATTCACGCGGCTGGGGATATTACAACTACACCGGAATCCGCTGGGCGGATAATTTCCTGCGGCAGATCGGGCCGAAAGACTGGGTTGCGCTGGAATCCTTCTCCATCCGGCCCAACGTTGAAGTGGATTTCACGCATGATCCCCGAGAGATCGAACAGGGGCTGATGGGGATGAGAGTGCCTCCGGCCTTTCATGAAGCGAATCTTTTCGATGCCGTGGTCGATGTCCTGGACCGCATGCAGGATGTAAAAGGCAGAAAGGCCGTGCTGGTCTTGGCCACGGGCGTAGATACGTTCAGTAGACTCACGCTCGATAAGACCCTGGCCCACCTTAAGGAAACCGACGTGACCATCTTTACCGTGGGCGTGGCCGAGGAGCTCGCCCTGCGCCAGGAGATGTTCGGCGGGCAAGGAACGAATAGCATGAGCTTCTTACAAGCGCAGAACCAACTGAAGGCCTTCGCGTCGCTCACCGGCGGCCGCTTCTGGTCTCCACGGTTCGACGGCGAAGTCCCCGGCATCATGCAAGACATTGCCAATAGCTTGCGCAACCAGTACAGCCTCGGGTACACATCTTCCAACAAAACTCTGGACGGAAAGTATCGCAAGCTCAAAGTGGAGATCCTGGATGATAACGGCGGACCGTTCACCATTACCAACGCCAAGGGCAAGAATGAAAAGATTCAGATCTACGCCCGGCAGGGCTATACCTCGCCCAAGGGCGATGTCAATTAAGCTGAAGGCTCGATGATTGGATTGCCAGGGCTAACGCAGCCCATTGCTCTGACGAAGACTGCTACACCCCATTCCGTGTAGCCACTTTCGCCGGCCTAATAGCCTTTCGACAGATCGACCCGGTTCCGCAGCGGCTGACCGCTGAACCAACGCTCCAGATTGTCGAGCAGCAATTCCGCCTCTCTCTCCCAAAGCTGTTCCGTGACTCCGCTGGTGTGCGGCGTAATGAGCACGTTGTCGAGCGCCCACAGCGGACTCTCCGGCGGCAACGGCTCCTGCGAGGCAACGTCCAGCCCAGCGGCGGCAATGGCGCGGTTTTGGAGCGCAGATATTAAGGCCGGCTCATCAACCAGCGAGCCACGTGCGACGTTGATCAGGATCGCCGAAGGCTTCAGACGAGCGAGCTGCGCAGCGCCGATCATTCGCCGCGTTTCCGGAGTATCGGGCGCAGCCAGTATGACGATGTCGGCGTCCCCGAGCGCGGCATCGAGCTGCGCAACCGGGAACGAGCGCTCCGCAAGGGCCAGATCGGCTTGGCCGGAGCGAGTGACCGCCCAGACGTGGACGCCCATCGCTCGCAAGCGCTCGGCGACAGCGCGACCTACGGCGCCGAGGCCAACGAGCACCGCCGTTTGACCGTGGAGCTCGCGCGGACGTGCGCGGCCATCCCAGATTTCCTGCTGCGCCCAGCGATGCTCGAGCTGGTAGCGCACCGAACCCGGGAAATCGCGCAACAGCGCGAGGATCATTCCGATCACGTGTTCCGCCATCGGAATGGCGTGCACCCCGCTGGCGTTCGTCACGATGATCCCCGATTCGAGCAACTCGGGATACATCAGCTGCGCCACACCCGCGGCCACCGAGTGCAGCCACTTCAGGCGCTTGGTCAGCCGCAATTGCTCGGGACGAAGCAGGTAGCCCACGAAAATATCCGCGTCGGGCAGCTCGGGCGCAAGTTGGTCGTGGTGCGGCAGGTGCACGACGCGCATCTCGGGCCAGCGCTGGCGCACTCGCTCGGCCAATTCGGCGGGCGGGCGCCACAGCGTAAACTTGAGATAGCCGCTGATGACCAGCTTGGTATCGGCGGGCCGATGCGTATCTGGCTTGGCCTCGACTTTGTTGTTCATTTCGATGTGCCGTTCACTTCGAAAAAACGCGAAGGTCGCGCCCGGTCATCTCGCCGGGCTCGGGCAAGCCAAGCATGCCCAGCAGCGTGGGGGCAACATCGCGCAGTGCGCCGCCCGGTTGGATGCGCGACGGCCCGTCCTCTTCCAGTAAAATGAACGGCACGGGATTCGTCGTGTGATAGGTGTGCGGTCCACCCGTCACCGGATCGATCATGGTTTCAGCGTTGCCATGGTCGGCTGTGATAATCCACGCGCCGCCTCGCGGACGCAACGACTGAAAGATGCGGCCGAGGCATTGGTCCACGGTCTCGACCGCCTTAATCGTCGCTTCGAGCTTGCCCGAATGGCCAACCATGTCGGCATTGGCGAAATTCATCACGATGGCGTCAAATTCGCCTTTCTCAATGGCATGGATCACCGCGTCCGTAATACCTGCGGCGGACATTTCGGGCTTCAGGTCATAGGTCGGGACTTTAGGCGAGGGCACCAGTACACGCTCCTCGCCCGGAAATGGTTTTTCCACCCCACCGTTAAAGAAGTAGGTCACATGCGCGTACTTTTCGGTTTCCGCGACGCGCAAGTTGCGGAAAGCCAGCCTCACCGAAAACCTCCGCCAAAATGTGCTCGAGTTTTTCCGGGCCGAACAGGTAACGCAGCCACGAGAAGCTCTTGTCATACTGCGTCATGGCCACGAACGTTAGGTTCTTCGGCCGCGCGGGATCGGCAAATTTGTCGAAGCCCGGCTCGGCAATTGCGCGGGTCAACTGGCGTGCGCGGTCGGCGCGGAAGTTATAGAAGATCACGGCATCGTCGTCGCGCACCATCGCGACCGGCGGGGCCGATGGAGCGGCGCCCGTCGTGACCACCACCGGAAGGACAAACTCATCGGTCACGCCCTGCTCGTAGCTGCGGCGCAGCGCCTCAACGGGATCGGCTGTGCGCGTTTCGGCTTCGCCGTGCACCACGGCACGGTAGGCGCGCTCGACCCGCTCCCAACGGTTGTCGCGATCCATGGCGTAATAACGGCCGGTCAGAGAGGCGATGCGTCCGACGCCCAGCTCGCGCAGCTTTTGCTGTAGCTGGCGCACAAAATCGATGCCGCTGTGTGGCGGCGTGTCGCGCCCGTCCAGAAAGCAGTGGACAAAGACCCGCTCAACGTTGTTCTCGCGCGCCATGCGCAGCAGCGCAGACAGATGGTCGATGTGCGAGTGCACGCCGCCGTCGCTGAGCAGACCGATGAGATGCAACTGTTGTTCGCGCCCGCGCTGCATGGCGCTGAGCAGCAGATCGTTGTAAAAGAGCGCGCCGCTGGCGATGGCTTGGTCGACGCGTGTGATGTCCATCTGCACGACGCGGCCGGCGCCCATGTTCATGTGCCCGACCTCGCTGTTGCCCATCTGGCCGTCGGGCAGGCCCACCGCTTGGCCGGACGTGTGGATCAGAGTGTTGGGAAATTCCGCGAGCAGCCGGTCGTAATTGGGTTTGCGCGCGAGCGCGATGGCGTTGCCTTTGGTGTCGGCGCGAAATCCCCAGCCGTCAAGGACGGTAAGAACAATTGGTTTTGGACGTTTGACAGTCATAAGCAGTCGAGGTGTCCCATCACTGGTGCGGCGCCAAGGCGCTGCGCCCCGGGAATCGCGCGGCCGCGCCCAACTCTTCCTCGATACGCAGCAACTGGTTGTACTTGGCCACGCGCTCGGTGCGCGAAGCCGAGCCCGTCTTGATCTGGCCGGCGCCCATTGCCACGGCAAAATCCGCGATGAATGTATCTTCGGTCTCGCCCGAACGGTGCGACATCACGCTGGTGTAACCGGCGCGCCGCGCCATTTCAATGGCCTCGACGGTCTCGGTAACCGTGCCAATCTGATTCAGCTTGATGAGAATCGAATTCGCCGCGCCCTCGGCAATACCGCGCTGCAGCCGCGTCGTATTGGTCACGAACAGATCGTCGCCGACGAGTTGAATCTTTTTGCCAAGCTCACGCGTCAGGTGTTTCCAGCCGTCCCAATCATCTTCCGCCAGGCCATCCTCGAGAGACACAATCGGGAATTGGCGGATCCAGGATTCCCAGAACGCCGTCAGTTGCTCAGGTGTGCGCGATGATTTGTCGGATTTCTTGAAGACGTAGCGGTGGCTCGCGCTCACGTAAAATTCGCTCGAGGCCGGATCGAGCGCCAGGAAAATTTGCTTGCCCGGCGTATAGCCGGCCGCGGTAATCGCTTCGAGGACGACCTCGATAGCCTCTTCGTTCGATTTCAGATTGGGAGCGAAACCACCCTCATCGCCCACAGCCGTAGAATAGCCGCGCTTGTGCAGGACGGCCTTGAGATGATGGAAGACTTCGACGCCCATGCGCAGAGCTTCGCTAAAGCGCGTGGCGCCCAGCGGCATCACCATGAATTCCTGCAGATCCACGGAATTATCGGCGTGGGCGCCGCCGTTGAGGATGTTCATCATGGGCACGGGAAGCAGGTTCGCGCCGCGCTCGGTCGAGAAACGCGCCAGGTACCGATAAAGAGGCAACTTTTCGGAGGCCGCCGCGGCGCGTGCAGTAGCCATGGAGACGGCCAGGATGGCGTTGGCGCCGAGTTTGCTCTTTGTTGGCGTACCGTCAAGCTCGATCATGCGCCGGTCGAGCGCCTTCTGATCGGCAGCGTCCAAACCGCTGACGGCATGCGCGATGGCGGTGTTGACGTTCTCGACGGCCTTCAGCACACCCTTGCCGAGATAGCGCGACTTGTCGGCGTCGCGCAGTTCCAGCGCTTCGTGTTCCCCAGTCGAGGCGCCCGAGGGCACCGCGGCGCGGCCCCGGGAGCCGTCTTCGAGTACGACGTCAGCTTCCACCGTTGGATTTCCGCGGGAATCGAGAATCTGCCTGCCGGCGACGCGCGCTATTTTCGACATTCTGCCTCCGAGAATTGAGTGGGAACGGGAAACAAGTAAGCACGGGCATTCTATCTCGCATATGACGCGCTGCAACGCTCCACGGCACGACTCGCGACGGAAGAAGCATTACAAATCACGCGCCTATTCAGGCTCCTCCAGCATGGATTCCTCGCGGACGACGATCACGATACCGCTCTCGGTGACCTGGTAATGTCGGCGGTCGGCGTCGAGGTCATAGCCAATCTCGCTGTGCTCGGGCAGCATCACGTGACGGTCGATAATGGCATTGCGCACGCGCGAATATCGGCCGATGCTGACATGGTTAAAGATGATGGATCGATCGATTTCGCAATAGCTGTTGACGCGCACGTCGTAACAAAGGACCGAACTTTTTATGCGACCGCCAGAAACGATCGACCCGGGGCCGACGATGGAATCGAGCGCCACGCCCATACGTTCAGGATCGGCGAAAACGAATTTCGCGGGCGGCCACTGCTGCTGCCAGGTGCGCAACGGCCAACTCCGGTCGTAGAGGTTGAACACCGGCGAGACCGAGACCAGGTCCATATTCGCGTCATAGTACGCGTCCACCGTGCCGACGTCGCGCCAATAGAGCGGCCCTTGGCGATCGCGATTTTCGAAGTTATAGGCGAACACGCGGTATTTCGACAGGATTCGCGGCAGAATATCGCGGCCAAAATCGTGGCTCGACTCGGGGCTTTCCGCGTCGGCGATCAGAATGGGGATCAGCAGTTGCGTATTAAAGATGTAGACGCCCATCGAAGCATTGACTTTATCCGGATGAACGCGAGAGCGCTTTGGCGCGGCGGGCTTTTCCTCGAAGCCTAAAACGCGCCAATTGGCATCGGTCTCAATAACCCCGAAGCGGCCCGCGGCCTCGGCCGCGTCGACCTCGATCGTGGCGACCGTAACGTCGGCCTCGGAATCCACATGCTGCTGCAGCATCCTTCCGTAGTCCATTTTGTAGATGTGGTCGCCGCTCAGGATGAAGGCGTAGCTCGAGCGTTCGCTGCCGATCGAGTAGATATTTTGGTAGACCGCGTCCGCCGTTCCGAGATACCAGTTCGTGGACACGCGCATTTGCGGTGTGAGGATCTCGATGAATTCACCGAGCCCCATCAGCGACGACCAACCCTCGCGCACGTGCCGGTTGAGGCTCAGCGCTTTGTATTGCGTCAGGACGAATACGCGCCGCAGGTCGCTATTGATGCAATTGGAAAGCGTCACATCAATGATGCGATAGATTCCGCCAAACGGAACGGCGGGCTTCGCGCGGTCTCGCGTCAGAGGCCAGAGCCGCTCGCCCTGTCCCCCTGCCAGAAGGATGCCGATGGCATCGCGCATCAGTGAAGTTGTCAAAGGAACCTCGCCCGGAGTTACTAGCCGCGTTATTCTACCAGCATGGGCGCGGTTTCACGCACGCTCGAAGACCGAAGGAAATCCGCGCCGTGCGTACTCCTAAACGTCGCAAAAGGGGGAGGCAATCAGGCAATCACTTTATGGTCGCCCGAGACCTGAGAATCGAACCGTTTCCTGGTGATCGCTTCTGTGGATCAATGCAGCGCCGCGGACACCGAATAGATCGGCGGCAAATTCTCAGCCAAGACCTGCCAGGAATCGCCTGCGTCCCGCGTATAGAACAAGGTCCCCGAGGAAGTTCCAAAGTAGATCCCAGCTGAGTCGCGGTCGTCAGAAGTCATGGCCTCTCGCAGCACCAGCACGAACGCATTGGATTGAGGCAGCCCCTTGCTTAACAGTTTCCAGGTGCGGCCCCCGTCGCGACTGCGTGCCACGCGAAGCCTCCCGCCGGGAACGAAGCGCTCCTCCGCCGAATCGATGGGTATCGTAAACAGCGTCGCTTGTTCGGCCGCCGGAACGGCCAATGCAAACCCAAAGCGCGATGGCAGGCCCTTGGTGATGTCATGCCATTTATCGCCGTTGAAGTCGGCGCGATAAACGCCGCAATGGTTTTGCTGGTAGAGGGCCTCGGGATTCGCGGGATGCGCCTTTAATTTATGGACGCACTGGCCGACCTCGGGAAATTTGTCTGGCGCAAAATCGGCCAGAACGTCGCCGTTGAAAGCCTCCCAGGTCTTGCCGGAGTCGCTGGAACGAAACGCGCCCGCCGCGGAAATCCCCACGATCATCCGTCCTTTGCCCAGGCACTCAATAGAATGCACCATCATGCCGCCCGCCCCGGGATTCCAGCGCGCCCGCGTCGCATGGTGGTTCAGGCCGTCGACCATCTCCCAGTTCGCGCCGTTGTCGCCGCTGCGAAACAGCACCCCAGGATCGCCGCCAAGATACACAACGCCGGGTTCGTCGGGCGCGCCCGGAGCGATGTGCCAGATGCGCTTGAGCGAGGCGTCCGCCACCTCTTTCAGCTCATTCCCCTTTTCAGTTACCTGCCAAGTCTTGCCGACGATGCCTTTGCATTCCAGGCCTTTCTCGGAAAGCTGCCACGTCTTGCCGCGATCGGCACTGGCGTGGAGATGAGGGCCAAACCACGCGTTTCCCACGGCAGCATAATGCCGTTTCGGCTCGCGAGGATCCTGCACCACGTGGTGCACCTCCTGCCCCGCAAAGAATGGCCCGCTGGCATCCCACTTCTTGCGGTCCTTCGACGAAAATACGAAGGCGCCCTTCCTGGTACCAACCCAAATTCGCACCGGAGACTTGCTTGGCATCGCGATCTTCCTTTTCGCGTTCTACGCGGGTCCTAGCACAGCCAAAAAGCACAGCGAAAAATGTTACAACGGCCCCGGATTTCGCTCAAATCGCGGCTTGCCTCGCTAATGGGCCACGCGCAATAAGACGAGGGAAATGGCGGCGGGAATTATTTCTTCGCCGGCTGTGATCCGAGCGTTTGATCCATGACGCTCTTCTGAAACGCCTGATCCTCTGAAAGAGAACACATCGTCTCGCCCATCGGGAAAGCGCTCAGCTTAAACGTTCTCATGGCCGTGAACGGTTTCGTATAAGCCTTGGGGTCGTCGATGGTGAGTGCAAGCTGCAAGCTATCGTGGCTGGGGCGGCGGAAGCGCTCTACCAGGTGCAAGGCATCGCTGTGCGGGTGCCCAGAGTTGTCGAGCCAGGTCTTATCGTTGAAACCGATCGTGTCGATAACCAGCGCATCGCCCTCGTACTTGCCTACCGAGTCCCCGAGCCAGGTCGCATCTAGGTCCTTGGCGTGGGGATGATTCATGGTCACCACGCGCCATACGTGCAGGTACTCAAACAGTACGTATACGTGCGTGGGAGTCTGCACCAGCGTGAACTGCCACGGGTATTGGTACAGACGCGTTGCGCCTGGCGGGTCGCAGAATTTCTGAACGGGATCGTTCGTGTCGAATGTTTCCGCGGCGCCGAAGGGAGGCTTAGCGTTTTTGAGTTGCTCGCGCCCCCACGCTGTCATCGGAAGCTCCTCTGGCTTGTTGCCGTTAGGATCGTCCGGATCCAAACTGCGCCCGCCGGCGGCGATGGTCCAATCGCCGGAAAGGTCGGGCAGATGGACGCGGGCCTCAACGCCTTGTGTCCGGCCAGCGGCCGGCGTCGCCGCAGCCGGTGGCGCTGCAGCGACTGGCGCGGACGTCTGCGCCTGTAAAATCGGCGCACACAACAACGCCGCCACGAATACGGCCAACTTCCCTAGCAAGCTGTTTCGGTATTTAGCCATGGATGAACTCCTTGCGTGACGTCGCGCTCGGAGCGCGATCACAGCGCCAGCTTCACATGTGGGCCAGAGGCTTTCCGTTCACTTCGAACTTCAGAAGGAAGGACGCCGTACCGCTGATTCCGACCGGCGCGCCATTCTTGGACGGATGGGCCTCGGCAACCACTTGGTCGCCCGGCTTCATGGAATTCCTGCTCCACCCGGAGCGCTCGAGGAGCAGCGGAGCTGCCAGCTCCAGCGCCCAGTGCTGGATATTTCCGGAGTCGTCCTTCGCATCCAGATGCACCACCACGTGAGGATTGCTCCAATCAAACTTTGTTACGGTTCCGGTGAGAGTGACGACCTTCCCCATGTCGTAGCCAGCAGTTCCGTGATGCGCAAAGGCTGGCCCTGCAGCCAACAGGCCGGTCGCTAGAGCACACACAAGTAGCACTTTATTTCGCACCAGGCACCTCCCTCGGCACCCCGAAAATTACGCTTTTCTCCCGAGTAGCGCAACTTTTCTCCATCCGGCGCCTCCGTCTCATCAACCAAAACACAGCACCGGCATCATTTCTTGGGCGGCACCGAGAGCGTGCGGTCCATGACGTTCTTCTGGAACGCCTCGGTTTCAGACAGAGAGCACATCGTCTCGCCCATCGGATAGGAGCTCAATTTAAAGGTTTTCACGGCCGTGAGCGGCTTGGTGTAAGCCTTGGGATCTTCGACGGTGAGGTCCAGTTGCAAGACCTCATGACTCACGCGGTGGAATCGCTCCACGGTGTGCATCGCATCGCTGTGAGGGTGCCCGAAGTTATCGAGCCAACTCTTATCGTTGAAACCGATGGTATCCACGACTAACGCATCGTCTTGATAGTGACCTACCGAGTCCCCGAGCCACGTCATATCGGGATCCTTGGGATGCTCATGATTCATCGTAACCAGGCGCCACACGTGCAAATATTCAAACAGTATGTAAACGTTCATTGGCGTCTGGAGGATGGCGAGCTGCCATGGATATTGATACAGGCGCGTCAGTCCAGGCGGGTCGCAGTATTTTTGCGTGGGATCGTTCTGGTCGAATGTTTCCTTGGGGCCAAAGGGAGGCTTCGCCGCCTTGAGCTTTTCGCTCCCCCACGGCGTCATGGGAACATTTGCGGATGGATTGCTGGGTGCGCCGGACGCCTTCAAAACCAGGCCGGGGCCCATCAGCCAATTGCCGGAAAGGTCCGGCACACCCGAAGCAATAGCGGCATCCGACCGCGCAGGCGCCGTCGCCGGCGATTGCGCCAGCAAGACCGGCGCACAGCACAGCAACCCAACCACAACCGCCGCCAAACTCCCGCCACATTTGATCTGGAAATTACGCATCGGAGAGCTCCTCACGCGACCAAAGCTGCAAAGCGATTCGCCGCCTATTCGAGCTTCTTGCGCGCAAAGAACAACTGCGTCGCGCACAGCATCAGGAACAGCACCACCGCAAACGCATTACTGGCCGCCATTCCTCCGAGAATCTTCGGACCGATCTGAAATAATCCAGCGGGGAAAATATGGTAACGAAACTCCTGGTCCTGCAGCAGCGCCAGCACGATGCCGACCAGTCCAAAGATGCCGCCACCCGCGATCAGCCCGCTGGCGTACAGCGGACCGGGTCCGATCTCGCTCTCTTCGCCTTTATCGCGGCCACGCTCGGCGAGCCAGCGCACGCAGCCCCCGGCAAAGATCGCCGCAGTGGTAGCAATCGAGAGATACGACCCTACCGCGAATGGCAGTGAGCGCACTCCCAAGAGCTCGATCGAAATCACCAGAAACACGCCGAGCAAAACCAGCCGCCATGGTAGCTGCCGGTTCAGGATCCCGTTGATGACCGTAGCCATCAGCCGCGCCTGCGGCGCAGCAGCTTTATCGCTGCCGATGCCTTGCACCCACTGAATCTCGATGCGGCTCGTGTCGCGGTTGTAAAGGTACTTGCCATCGGGCACCGTGCTCGATCCCAGCGCGTTGATCAACACGTAGCTCTTGCCCTGATACGCGTAGTTCTGCTGCTCCACCTGCGTGCCGTCCGGCAGATGCGCCACGTCCACGGCGATCTGCACCGGCTTGTACTCCGCGAGCCCCACGTTCATCAGCTTCAGCGTCCCGCCCACGGCGAAGACCGACGCCATCGCCCCAATGATCAGTGCGATCTGCTGCTTCGACGGCGTCGCGCCCACCAGGTAGCCGGTCTTGAGGTCCTGCGACGTGCCGCCGCCGTTGGCCGCGGCGATGCACACAACGCCGCCGATCGTCAGCGCCAGCACCGCATAGCTCCCGCGCGTCCAACCGACCACCAGGAACATCGCGCACGTCGCCATCAGCGTAGCGATCGCCATCCCGCTGATCGGATTCGACGAACTGCCGATCAGCCCGCAGATACGCGCCGACACGGTCACAAACAGAAAGCCGAATACCACCACGAAAATCGCCGCCAGCAGGTTCGCGCCGAGTCCCGTCTCCGCGCCTGGAATCGGCCGGAACGTCAGCAGCGCCCACATCATCGCCACAATCAGCCACCGCGCCGAACAGCACAAATTTGATCGGCAAGTCGCGCTCGGTGCGCTTCGCCTCGGCCACCGGCGCACCGCTGCGGCTCGCGCGGACATCCTTAATCCCCGCGCAGCAGCGCCGACCAAATCGTCGGCAGCGTCTTGACCAGCGTGATCACGCCCGCCGCGGCCACAGCCCCCGCGCCCATCGGCCGTACGTAGCTGGCCCACAGCTGGTCGGACGTCATCAGCGGTATCGGTATCGTGCTCGGATAGAGCGCCTGTCCCGGCGCCAGCGAACCGAAAAACCGAATCGCCGGCATCAGCACCAGCCAGGAAAACACGCCTCCCGAAACAATGATCCCCGCCACCTTCGGCCCGATGATGTAGCCCACGCCCAAATATTCCGGCGTGATGTTCGCGCGAAACGACGCGCCCGGCAGCCATTTCGGATCGTAGGTCGGCGTGTCCGGCCAGAAACCCATCGAGTTCATCAGCAGCGAATACGCCCCGCCCAGCCCCAGTCCCCAAAACACGCGCGAAGCAAACGACCCGCCGCGGTCGCCCGCCACCAGCACGTCGGCGCACGCCGTGCCCTCGGGATACAGCAGATTGCCATGCTCCTTGACGATGAGTTGCCGCCGCAGCGGAATCATGAACAGCACGCCGAGCCATCCGCCAATCAGCGCCAGAAAAAAAACGCCCCAATACTCCAGCGGAAAGCCCAGGAAAATCAGCGCGGGAAGCGTGAAGATCACTCCTCCGGCAATCGACTCGCCCGCCGAACCTGCCGTCTGCACAATATTATTTTCGAGGATGCTGACCTTGCCGAATGCCCGCAAAATGCTGATGGAAAGCACGGAAATCGGAATCGACGCAGACACCGTCAGGCCTGCGCGCAACCCCACGTAGACCGTCACCGCGCCGAAAAACAGTCCCGCGAGAACCCCCAGCAAAATCGCCCGCAGGGAAAATTCCGGCAGGATCGTCTCCGCCGCCACATATGGACGAAACTCGCCCGGCGGCGCCGTCGAGCTCCACGGTTTGGTCGCCGAACTAGGTTTCTTCACCCCAGTCGCCACCCGCTCACCCCAATTCCACTAACAAGAATCCTGTCCCGCTGGTGCGCGCGCATTATCGCCCACCTGCTTCACCCCGCGCAATCGACGCCCTTCGCGGCGCCATCTTCCGGGCAAGTGGGTTCCATCGACAGGGGGACCAGCCGCGTCCAAATATTCCAGCTATAAGAGCGCGAAATGGGGACTGCCCCGCCGCCGTGAGAAGATATGCAAAATCGCGTGTGCTAATTGCGAAGTGGTTTCCCAGTCTTAAGGGTATGCGCAATGCGCTCCTGCGTTTTCCGCTCACCGCAAAGGCTGACGAACGCCTCGCGCTCCAAATCCAGCAGGTAGCGCTCGCTGACCAGTTGCGGCGCACTGAGATCGCCGCCGCCAAGAACGTGCGCCAGTTTGCGCGCGACGTGGGCATCGTAGTCAGAAATGAACTCGCCGCGCTGCAGGCCGTGAATGGCCAGCTTGGCTCCCGCGATAAATTCCTCGCCCAGCACGCGGATCCGAAGGCTCGTCGGGCGACGGCCAAGGCGACCGATAGCCTTCGCGCACCAGCTCGAGCGCGGCCGCCTTCGCATCCGCGACCTGGCGATCACGATTCATGGAAATCAAGTCCCCGGGCGCAGAAAGCCAAGCCCGCGCGCCTCCTCAGCGCTACCAGAAACCTTAGCCATCGCCAAAGTCTCGAACAGCGGCTTCAAAGCGTGAAACAGATCGAGCTCCTCGCCGCCGGCAGCATGTTCCCCTGCGCGAATCAAAATTTCCTTCGAGCCGCCGCCGGCTGGAATCAGGCCCACGCCGGTCTCGACCAACCCCATATAGGTTTCCGCCGTCGCCTGGATCCGAGCGCCGTGCAAACAAACTTCGCAGCCTCCGCCCAGCGCCAAACCCTGCGGCGCTACCACCACCGGACGCGGCGCGTGCTTGAGCGCGAGATTCGCGTTTTGGAAGTGCCGCACGGCAAGCTGCAGATCGTCCCATTCCTGCTCCTGCGCGGCCACCAGCAGCAGCATAAGATTGGCGCCGGCGGAAAAATTCACCGCCTGATTGGCCACGACCATCGCCTCAAAGTCGACAGACAAGCGCTTCACGCCGGCCTGCAGCATCGCCGCAATGTCATCGCCGATGGCATTCATCTTGGCGTGAAATTCGCAGCAAAGAATGCCGTCGCCGAGATCGATGAGACTCGCGCCGGCGTTCTTGGCAACCTCGCGGGAACGCTCGTGGAGCGATTTCAGGATGATGATGCCCGGCGGCTCGTTGACTTTCGCGTAACGCATCCGACGCCAGGTCGAACGCCGATAGATCGCCCTGCTCGGATTGGTAGAAGCTCTTTTTGCCCGCCGAGAGTAGGCGCGTAACCATCGGCGGCAACTCGCGCTTTTCCTGCGCCAGGCGTTCGGCCATGCGTTCAACGCCGAGAGTATCCCAAACCTCGAACGGACCGAGTTCCCAGCCAAAGCCCCAGCGCATGGCGCGGTCGATATCGGCAATCGAATCGGAAATTTCCGGGCACGCGACGCGCGGCATAGACGCATGTTTCCGAAGTGGTGCTCCAGATAAATTGCTGCGCCTTATCTCCCGGCTGACCCGCGAGCACCGGTTCCAGCAACGCGCGCAGGCGGTCCGGCAAGCTCTCGATGCCGCGCACGGCATCGAGCGAGGCGAAGCGGGCCTTCTTTTGCGGGCGATATTCCATGGTGGCTGGATCGAGCGTGAGAATTTCGCTGTCGCCGCCTTTCTTAACGCGTTGGTAAAAGCCACGCCCGGACTTTTCGCCAAGCCAGCCGCGGCGAACCATTTCCGCAACCAGTTCCGGAATGCGATAGACTTCGCGCGACTCATCGTCCGGGGCGTTCTCGTAGATGTTGCTGACGACGTGCAGCAGCACGTCGAGACCAACAATGTCGGCGGTGCGGAACGTGGCGGACCGCGGCCATCCGATAGCCGGGCCCGTGCAGGCGTCCACTTCCTCGACCGTCATTCCGAGTTGGCCCATTAGGCGAATCGCCTGAAGCATGGCAAAGGTGCCGATTCGGTTGGCGATGAAATTCGGCGTATCCTTCGCGCGCACCACGCCCTTGCCCAACACCCGGTCACAGAAATCGCCGAGCGTGTCGAGCACTTCGGGCCGCGTGGCGGGGCCCGGGATCAACTCGACGAGCTTCATGTAGCGCGGTGGGTTGAAGAAATGTGCGCCGGCCCAGTGCTCCTGAAATTCAGCGGGAAAGCTCGCGGAGATTTGGCGGATGGGAAGTCCTGAAGTGTTGGTCGTAACGATCGTGCCGGGCCGGCGATGGACGGCGACGCGTTCCAGCAGCCCACGCTTGATTTCGAGATTCTCGGCAACCGCTTCGACGATCCAATCGGCTTCGGCGCACCAGGCCAGATTGTCGTCGAAGTTTCCCAGCGTGATTCGCGCGGCAACCGCCGGCGTAAAAAATGCCGGGGGACGAGCCGCCAGCGCGGCGTCAAGGCCAGCGCGGACGATGCGATTGCGCACTCGCGGGTCGGTCAGCGCAAGCCCGCGGGCTTTTTCCTCCGGCGTGAGTTCGGTGGGAGCGATGTCCAGCAGCGAGCAAGCGCACACCGGCATTGGCCAAATGCGCCGCGATCCGCGCGCCCATCGTGCCGGCGCCAAGTACGGCAACTTTTTCAATGCGCGCTTTGCGAATGCAGGCGGCCTCCCGCCCGCAAGGTCTCCTGGCGGCACGACCGGTCAGGGCGCTACGGAAGGTTACAGAAGCGGCAAGGGCCGGTCAACCGAGGGGTAAGGCATCGCGAAAGTCGCGTAAAGTGCTACATATATCGTAAGCTCGAAGCACAGCACACACCGCATGACGTGGGGGCGAGCTGTAGCTCAGGTCTTCCCGACGCGCGCATCCGCGCCGTCATTGTCGAAGGACCCGAGGCTGCCGTTCGGCGGTTCCAAGTGAAGTCTGCGTCCGTCTAATGTAAGGGTCGCACGGGAGGGGGATTGAATGGGGTGGCTTAGAAGCGCGGTGGAGCGCGTGCGCGAGTTCGCGTATGCGGAGCGAAAACCATCGCCAGCGCTCGGGCCCGCGCGGGAACCGAAGGTTGGTATCGCGTTGGGCGGCGGGTTCGCACGCGGAATCGCGCACCTGGGCGTCCTGCACGCGCTCGAGCAAAACAAGATACCCATCGATTACATCGTCGGGACCAGCGCCGGCGCTCTTGCTGGCGTGGCCTATGCCAGCGGGCTGCCGTTCGACGAGGTCGTGCGCAGGGCGGCGGCCATTAAGTTCGGCAATTTCGGCCAATGGCGCTTTTCCTGGATGGGTTTGGCGAGCAACGAGCGCCTCGAGAGCTACCCGGAACGATTCCTCGGGGTAAAAACATTTGAGGAACTGCGCCTTCCCCTGTGCATCGCCGCAACAGATTTGATGACCGGCGAGCCGGTTTACTACTCGCAGGGCCCGATTGGCCCGCCGCTTCGTGGCTCGTGCGCCTACCCGGCGTTGTTCCAGCCGGTCGAGTACGAGGGGCGCTTGCTCGTCGATGGGTTCGTCGCCGCAGCCATGCCGGTCGAGGGCGCCCGACAAGATGGGTGCGGACATCGTGATCTCGGTCGTGCTCGAAGCGGAAAGCGTGCAAAAACCGAAGACCGTAATCGACGTGATCGGCCGGTCGTTCAGCATCGTCCGCTTGCAGGCCGATTTGGCGTGGGAAGCAAAGTCCGACGTGGTGATATCGCCCAGAGTCCGCGAGTTTGCCTGGGACGATTTTCTAAAGACCCGCAAAACTGGTCGAAGCCGGCGAGGCAGCCGCAATCGAGGCCCTTCCGCGCATCCGCGAAGTGCTCGAACGCGGACCCGAACCGCCCACACCGCTTGCGCAGGACGCGCGCGAGAAGCGCGCTTAGCGCCCTTCGTCCGTCGCCCGGGGGCTTTACCCAGGCTCCTCGCGCCGTTGCCGGGAGGCGGGCCGGATTTCGACCTGCACCGCCTGGCCGCCGCCTTTCCCTCGCCTGGTCAGCCATTCGCTCAACGCCGAGGCGAATCTGTCTGGAACCACGCGAAATCCAGTTTCGAGCAAACCATCGGCAAGCGGAAGTGTGTCGTCAAATTCCGCAGACCCGGTAAAATTGCGCATGCAAAACGAGTCGAGCCAGTCGAGCGGACAAAGCCGCCGCTCACCGCCCACGATGACCTCGACCGCAAATCGCTGCGCGTACACCTGTAAGATGAACCCCCAGGAGGCCCAAACTGGTAACAAGAAGTTCGCGGGCAGTATAACAGTGGGTTTACTGCCAAACGCGGAGCGGCTGGCCCGACCATAAGGTTCAGGGCGCCCTATACTTCGCCGTTAAAGGGACAGGGAGCTTCGCTTTTCCAGTGAAGGACCTCAAGCTCATCTCGCGCCGCAGCAGCGTCTCTGACGCTCTCTTTTGTAAGTGTTCAAAGGTCAAGTCTATTGTTTTCATGCACGTGCGCGTTCTTTCTTGGAAACCGCGGGGGTGGGGGCGAACGCATCCCAGAAGTGAGCACAAAGCACCGGGCTATCTCGAACTAGTACTCTCAATCTTGCTGCACCCGCAGCATAACCGTCACACGTGCCCGCACAACTCCTTGCGACTCAGCGACGTGCTAGGATAAAATATCGAGAATAGGCTTGCTTGCTACGCGCGCGCCGCGTGGCGCGTTCCCAAGATGGCGCAAAATTAGCGGCGGGCACCTTAAAGCGAGCCTGAGCGCACACGGAGAATATTTTGTCCACACCAGTTGAGCAGTGGGTCGAAGAGGTAGCGCGCAAGACGAAGCCAAAGGATGTCGTCTGGTGCGACGGATCGGAGCGCGAGAACGAACAAAACATCGAAACAATGCTGAAGCAAGGCAGCACCGTGCGCCTTAATGAGGCAACCTATCCGAACTGCTACCTGCATCGCAGTAATCCGAACGACGTCGCCCGCACCGAGAACGTGACGTTCATCTGTAGCCAGCGGAAAGAGGATGCCGGCCCCACAAATAACTGGCTGGCGCCCGCCGAAGCCAAAAACACGATCGGAAAGCTGTTTGATGGGGCCATGGCCGGTCGAACGATGTACGTGGTGCCCTACCTGATGGGCCCAGGCGATTCGCCGATCAGCCGTGCGGGAGTGGAGGTGACCGATAGCCCGTATGTCGTCGCCAGCATGCGCATCATGGCGCGCATTGGCAAGCAGGCGCTCGAGCGCATCGGAAACAGCCATGACTTCGTGCCAGGACTGCACTCGCTCGGCGATCTCTCGCCAAATCGACGATTCATCATGCACTTCCCCGAGGAAAAACTGATCTGGAGCATCGGTTCGGGCTACGGCGGCAACGCGCTGCTGGGCAAGAAATGCTTCGCCCTGCGGATCGCCAGCTCCATGGCACGCGAGCAAGGCTGGCTGGCCGAGCATATGCTCATCCTGGGCCTCGAAGATCCTTCGGGCAAAGTCACCTACATGGCGGCGGCGTTCCCGAGCGCCTGCGGTAAGACCAATCTGGCCATGATGGTCTCGGCGCTGGAGAGCAGCGGATATCGCGTGTGGACGATCGGAGACGACATCGCCTGGATGCAGATCGGGGCGGACGGCTACCTGCACGCCATCAATCCCGAGGCCGGCTTTTTCGGCGTCGCACCGGGCACAAACGCGCAGAGCAATCCCAACGTCATGGCAGCGCTCAAGAGCAACTCGCTCTTCACCAATACGGCGATGACGGCCATCGCGCGAACCTTGGTGGGAAGGCATCGACGGCCCGAAGCCGGCGGGCTTGATCGACTGGCAAGGCCGCAGCGTCTCGTCGTCGAACGGACCGGCGGCACAGCCGAATTCGCGCTACACAGTCCCGGCGGCTCAGGCGCCCTGCATCTCGCCGCGGTGGGAAGACCCCGCAGGCGTCCCGATATCGGCCTTTATTTTCGGCGGGCGGCGGGCCCGGCTGGCGCCTCTGGTGTATGAATCTTTCGGCTGGCAGCACGGCGTGTTCGTAGCGGCCACGATGGCCTCGGAAACCACCGCCGCGAATACCGGGCAAGTCGGCGTGACGCGCCGCGACCCCATGGCCATGCTTCCCTTCTGCGGTTATAACATGGCGGATTATTTCCAGCACTGGCTGGACATGGGCCGCCGAATCCCCCATCCACCGAAGATTTTCCACGTGAATTGGTTCCGCAAAAATGCCGACGGCAAGTTTCTATGGCCGGGCTTCGGAGAGAATGCCCGCGTGCTGAAATGGATTCTCGAGCGCGTCGAAGGCAAAGGAAAAGCCGTGGAAAGTCCGATCGGATGGGTACCCACGCGGGACGCGCTTACGCTCGACGGACTGAACATCTCGGAGAAAACGATGGAAGAACTGCTGCGCGTGGATCCGTCCGATTGGGCCGCGAGAACGAAGAGACGGCAGCGTTCTTCAAGAAGTTCGGGGACCGCTTGCCCGTAGGAACTGCGTCAGGAGCACGAACAGCTCGTGCAGCGGCTGAGCGTTGCGGCAGGTGCGGCGCGATAGATTCGGCTGCCAGACACGACCGCGACCGCGTCGCGATCAGAGAATGTCTTCGATTCCAGCGTCAATCGAAACGTGGGACTGCGCAAAGCCGTTGATCTGATAGACCTTGTCCGGCGAATGCTGAAGCGCCGGGTCGAGCGAGAAGTGAAAGAAGCGGCTGATGTGGTAGTCCTCGTCAAACACGCCGAAGAGTCGCTCGGTTTCAGGTCGCGCCAACGCAAAGGCAGCCAGCGGCAGCGGACGGCCGAATGCGCCAGCCGCCGCTCGATACTTCTCGACCAGTTCGCGCAGGTTCATCGCCCACACATCCAAATCAGCCGCCCGATACGGAATTCCTGAACCGCAAGCGAGCGTGACGCCGCGAGTGCGTCCGAATCTCGCGCGGATGGTCCCACTAAATCCAAAGGTAGGCTCCCGCTTCGCCATAGGGCGAATTCATGTAGAACAAATTGGCCTCGCTCACGGCGGCTAGCGTTGCGCAGAGCTTCTGCGCCCCATGCCGGGAGCAGAGCGTCTCACCGCAAGCCATGGCGATCCGCGGAACCTCGTCGAGGCTCCCCACCTGCTCGCGCGAAAACCAGAGCCAGTGAGCCGGGGCATCGCATTGGACACAATCTCCCGCCGGCTGACCAAGACGCCGCGCAATGGCCGAGGCCAAATCGGGAAGCAACCCCGCAGCGGCAAACTCCGCCACACCGACAAAGAAATATTGCGTGAATGCTTGCCCGTCAGGCTCGAAGGCAACCACTCGGCCCTGATAGCCGGCGAGTTCGCTCTCTAGCTCGCGTAGCAGGCATGCCCTGCAAAGAGAGACTTCCGGCCGAGCGGGTCGCCGGCGCAGCGACGCCTTGCCACGCAAGTAAAGCGTGTCGGGAGCGTAGGTGGCCATCCAATCGCCGCCGTGTTCGAGGTGTTCACACTCAGGAGGAACACGCGTCAAGCGCGCCCACCAATTGCGCGAGCGCCAACGAAACGCGATCTGAGGATAAGCCTGTTCGAGCTTTACCCGTGGCACGACGCCCCATGGCACGACGTCCATAACACAACGAGGGAATGTTAGCAGATTGCTCCGCCGGCAAAGCTATGCCGGCGGAGGAGAGGAATATGCCTGTTCACAGACTGTTCGACAAACCAATCGGGGGAGCAAAACGCATTCTAGGATCATTCTCGCCGTGATTCGCAAGCACTTCCTGCTCCGCGTGCAGCCAGTCATCAAGGGCTCGACCGTGCGTGGCGCCGCGAAGCTGATAAATCTCGTAGGCGCGCGACTCAATCTTGGCCCGCACCGGAACATCCTTGCCAGAGCTCGGGCTTTCGCGCCGGGACGCCGGCGACGTGGAAAGCGATCGTTGCAAGAAAGCGGCCTGGCGCAGCAACCGGTCGAACCGTTCCTCATCCCAGATCTGAGTTTCGAAATCAGCTTCGTACGGGAAGGAATCCTCCGTTTGTGTCATAGCGACGCACCTCGAAAGCGAGAGTAGAAGCAAGCAAGCAGCATATCAAATGGATTAAATCGATAGGGTAAGTAAATTATTTCGATGGGACCGCCGGAGCGTCGCGCAGCTCAGCGATGGAATCGACTTCGTCCTGGTTGGGCGCGATGTCGCCAAGAGCGACTCGTACTTTGCGGATCAGCGCCTCGCGTGTGTATGGCTTTTCAAGAAGCAGTATTCCCGGATCGAGCATTCCATTCCGCACAATCGTTTGATCCGTATAGCCGGACGTGTACAGCACCTTCGCCTCGGGATGGGTATGCGCCAACTGCCCTGCCAGCGCTGGACCGCTCATCCCCGGCATGACCACGTCGGCCAGCAGCAAGTGGATCGGCGCGCAATGACGCTGAACAATCTGCAAGGCCTGCTCGCCGGTGCCTGCCTCAAGAACGCTGTACCCTGACTGCACCAGCAGGTCGCGCGTCACCGTCCGGAGGGAATCGTCGTCCTCCACCACGAGGATCGTTCCACCGGCAAGTTCGGACTGCGGGGGGCGAGTTTTCGCAGCCGCCTTCTGCGCATGGGCCTGGACTCGAGGGAAATAGATTTTGAAGATCGTGCCCTGTCCGAGTTCACTGTAGACCCAGATGTGGCCCTCGCTTCGCTGCACGACGTCATAGATGGTGGCCAATCCCAGTCCGGTGCCTTTTCCAGCTTCCTTGGTCGTGAAGAAGGGCTCGAATATTTTTGCCTTCGTCTGCGGATCCATGCCAATGCCCGTGTCGCTGACCGAAAGCATGACGTAGTCTCCAGCCCGCGCGGTCGGCAAGTGTCGAGTGGTGGTTTCGTCCAGGATAACGTTAGCTGTTTCGATGGTCAGCTTTCCTCCCTGGGGCATTGCGTCTCGAGCATTCACGGCGAGATTGAGGATCACTTGCTCGATTTGTCCCTGGTCGGCCAGCAAACTCCCGAGCGACGGCGCCAGAACCGTCTTCAGTTCGATGTCCTCTCCAATCAACCGGTGCAACATCTTCTCGATATCCACGACGACGGCGTTCAAGTCCACGACCTTGGGCTCGAGGACTTGCCGGCGGCTAAAAGCCAGAAGTTGCCGGGTGAGCGCTGTCGCGCGCTGTCCGGTCTTGCGAATCTCCTCTACGCTTTTGCGCAAGGGATCGCCTTCGTTGAGGTGCATCTCCAAAATGTCCGTGTAGCCGATGATCACGCCCAAAAGGTTGTTGAAGTCATGCGCGATTCCGCCCGACAATCGTCCCACCGCCTCCATCCGTTGCGCTTGACGAAGCTCATTGTCCCGCAAGGCTCGCTCGGCTTCCCGCCGCTCGGTGATGTCGCGGTTCACGATCACGAACTTCTCGGGCTCGCCTCGACGGTTCCGGGTCAAGTTTGCGGTGGATTCGAGAAGCCTCCAGCTGCCATTTTTGTGGCGGAAACGGTATTCCAGCCTACGACCTTGTCCAGTTCGCCGAGTCTCTTCGGCCGCGTCCTTTACCAGTTGGCGGTCGTCAGGATGAATCTGCTCGAACGAATCCGTGCTTTCGAGCTCCACTGGCGTATAGCCAAGAACCCTCTGGTACGAGGGGCTGTTATAAACCCTGCGGCCATTGGCATCCACAACCGCGATCATGTCCGCGGCGTTTTCTCGGATAAGACGCGAGATCGCGAGCTCTTCGGAGACCTGACGTCTAATTTGATTGTTATAAACCTGCTGGTAAATAACGAAGCTATCAAGTACCAATAGTAGTCCCAGCAGAACGCCCGCAATCAAACGCACCCCAAGAGATGCGTTGGCCTGCCCGTATAAGAGCGCAAACGTGAAAATGGCCAGGAGCAGCGTTACGACCAGAATGACGACGGGAGTGGCGATTCCCGACCGCCATTCTCGGCGTCGATTTTGAGTATTGAATTGTTCCACGGCGCTGAAGAGGGCCTCTAAGTATCTCTACCCCCCTTTATTTTAAGTGCCAGTGTTAACTGAATGACTAGCCTTTGAACGAGGGTGTTTCCAGGATATAACTTCTTCCGAGACCGTTCGTAGAGGCAACTTTTTCACAAATCTGTAATACCCCTTTCGCAGTCAGTCCTTCAAACAACTTCGCCTTTGCCGGGACATATTCAACTCTCTCCGTTACTCTATATTCTGTCCGGTAGACCGCTAATAAACGATTGCCAAAACGATGGGAGGAGATGTGGACGAGACCAGAGATCCCTGGACCGTGCTCTCACGGGCAACGGCCTATGAAAATCCGTGGATTCGCGTGAATCACCATGAGGTCATCAATCCCGCGGGGGGTCCAGGCATCTACGGAATCGTTCATTTCAAAAACCACGCCATCGGAATCGTTCCCATCGATGAAAGCGGCAATGTACTGTTGGTCGGGCAGTATCGCTTTGCTCTCGGTTGCTACAGTTGGGAGATCCCCGAAGGCGGCGGCCCCATCGCTCTGCCCATTCTCGAGTCGGCGCAACGAGAGTTGCGGGAGGAATGCGGCCTGGTCGCCGGATCTTGGCTCGAAATCCTAGGCATGGATCTGTCCAATAGCGTGACCGATGAACGAGGCACGGCGTTCTTGGCGTGGGACCTCAGCATTTCGACCGCTCAGCCGGACGAAACCGAGCAACTCCAGGTCGTACGAGTGCCGTTTTGGCAAGCGATCGAACGCGCGAAACGGGGAGAGATTCGCGACGCGCTAAGCGTCATTGCTCTATTTCGGGTGGCATTGATGGCCCTCCAAAACGAGTTGCCCAAAGCGATTGCCGATCTCCTTCGTCCGAACCGCTAAACGCAGGGCCACATCGCAAGGGTCGGGTCGCCGGGTGGACCGAGCTTACGATCTTCGTTTGCGCGTTAACTCCGGGCCCGTTTGTCAGCCCCGCGCGGCATCGGCTATGATGAGTGGCCTTTTGCGCGCGTGCGTCATTGGACTTCGCGCAATCGGACGTAATCCATCCCGAGAATTTTAGGAGGCATCATGGGCATTTCTGTGGGGCAGCCGGCCCCGGACTTCGCGTTGAAGGATCAGAGTCAGAAAGACGTAAAACTCTCCGATTATCGCGGGAAAAACGTCGTATTGGTCTTCTATCCACTGGATTGGAGCCCGGTCTGCACGAACGAGCACGCTTGCTTCGTAAACGACATGAAGCAGTTCGAGCAGCTCAACGCGCAGGTGCTGGGCCTGAGCGTGGACAGCGTCTGGTCGCACAAAGCGTTCGCCGAAAAGATGGGCATCCACTACCCGCTGCTGGCTGACTTCCAGCCGCGCGGAGCCGTCGCGGAAAAATTCGGTGTATACCTCGCCGAGAAGGGGATCACCGGACGCGCCGTCGTCATCATCAATAAAGACGGGAAAGTGTCTTGGATCAAGAACTACGACATTCCCGTGGTGCCCGACGTGAAGGAAGTGTCCCAGGCGCTCGCACAGGCGTAGCAACGCGCACGAGCCTGTCATGCAGTTCAGGCGATACCAGCCGCAGGCGCCCGCGAAATCGCGCGGCGCTTTGCGGCTTCTGTTTTTCTGAGTGAATAATTCCCCGCCCGGCTATGGGGATGGCTTTGCTGCAGGGGCGGCTGCTTCGGGAGCGGTCTTCGCAGCGAACGTGCGCAGAAGGTTCACGAGCTGCCAGCGCTGTTCTTCGGTGAGCTCGTTTTCGTAACCCGGCATCGGACGGCGGCCCTTACTGATCTTCCAAAACAGCTCGCCATCGGTCAGCTGACGGGTCTTATCCTCGCTCAAACTGCTCGGCAGAGGCTTATACAGGCTGGCGTCGGGACCATCGCCCCCGCCGTGATCGCCGTGGCAACGCTCGCAGCGGTCCATGTAGGTTGCTTCGGCCGCCGTCAAGTTCGCGCTGCTGGCAGGCACCGGGTTGGGAGCGGCCTTGACCGCAGGAGGCGCGTCCCAACTTGCCTGACAAGCCGTTGTGCCTGACGCGAGAACAAGGCTCGAGAATAGAATGAGCCAGCCACATCTCACTCTGTGAGGTTCCATTTGCTCCACTTTGATGGATCTACTGAGTTCTGGTCCAGACCTGGTATACAACCACTCCTAGCATGAATAGCAAGTAGATACGTAGGCCCCAGAAGAGAAGGGTTTCACTTCGCTTGAGCTGCCTTCGCGCATAATGCTGGGCTCTTGCCGAAGCTAACTGCCCCTCTTCGAGCGACTGCATGACCCATTCCGAGTTTTCGGTGCCGACGCGATTGGCATCCGTTTCTGTCGTAGACGCGTTATTCCCCTCGGCCACGTTATTTCCCTCCGGCAACTTAATTCCAGCCAAACTCTAGTTCCCGCCAACCAGAGCAAACAAGTTCGGCGCAATCACACTGACGCCGTACAGTATCCCCGCGGCGACCAGCAGTAATACGACGATGGCGGCCAAAGCGTTGGCCCAGCGCGGACTGGTGAAATCGCCCATAATCTCGCGATCATTCACCAGCATGTAGAGAAAGATCAGAGCGGGCGGCATGGCCAGTACCGCAATGACGTTCACCACGAGCACCACCGACACCAGTGGCAGCCCTGGAATGAGGACCAGTCCTGAAGCCGCGGCAGCTTCGAGGAGCAGCACCGCATAGAACGCTTTGCCTTGACTCATCGGAAGATTGAGACTGTGCGGCGTGCGCGAAACCTCCCCAAACGCGTAGGCCGAGGAGGTTGAAATCGTGATGCATGCCACCATGCCAGCCTCAAAAATTCCCAGCGCAAATAACGCTGCGCCCCAGTGGCCGATAAATGGCTCGAGCGCCTCGGCAAACTGGCCGGCCTCGAGATTGGCCGCGCTCACATGATGGATGAAGAGCGGCGCTGTGGCGATAACTGTGGCAATCGCGGCTGTTGCGGCCAGCAGCGCTCCCAGAACAGTGTCCGTAATGCCAAAACGGATATCGCGAGCCGTCAATCCCTTGTCCGCCGTCGCGCTCTGCTGGAAAAAAAGCATCCAGGGAGTAACCGTAGCGCCAATGTCGGCCAGTAAAATCAAGATCATGTCTTTGTTCACGCCCCCGGGAAGCGGCGACCAATACACCAGCGCATGCCCGATGGAGTCCCACTTCGGATGAGCCAGCAGAGCAGCCGGAACAAAAATCAGATTGCACATCGCCGCGGCAAGCGTGATTCTTTCCCACGTCCAATAGCGATGCGTCATCAGGGCAACGTACAGCACCACCAGGGTGCTCAGGACAGCCGCCCACGGCGGGATGCCGAAAAAGCCAAGTCCGGCGCGAATTGCAATGAATTCGGTGATGAGCGTCAGAAAGTTTCCGATCATCAAGTCGATCATCGAGAAGCGGCCCCAGAAGGGACCGAATCGATCGAAAATTAACTCGGCGTGCCCCCGATGAGTGACGGCGCCGAGCCGCACGGTCATTTCCTGAACCACCAGCGCCATCACGAACGTCAGGACAATGAAGGGAATGAAGAAGCCGATGCCATAGCGGGCGCCGGTGGCGGCATAGGAGAGCATGCTCGGTCCGTCGTTCTCGCCCAGCATCACCAAAATGCCGGGGCCGACCAGCAGCCACAACAGACGCAGATTGCCGAAGGAGCCCTTCTTGGTGCGGGCTAACGAGACGCGATTGCGATCGCGGGCCCGGTCTACATCCTCGTGCGTGACGGCGAGCGCCTGAACTCCCGGCAGCGAGGAGCGCTCGGAAGAGGCGGTTTGCGCTTCGGTGACCGGTTTAGCCAAGCTGCTTGTCCTCTCGCGCGCGATTGGCGGCTGTGGCAGCTCTTCGACGCGCGCCAAGCCCGCCGAACCGCCCTGCCCTATCGAATCGGCGATAGTTAACCGATATAAACTAACTAAATAAACTACACTTAATACCGTACGGCGGTCAATACAGCAGATAGCGGCTGTGCGCAACACACCCGTTATGGTACGGTGGCGAGGTTTCAACCCAGGAGGCTTCATGTCCGAACCGCAGACACCGCAAGTGCAGATCAAAGCCGACGAAAAGGAATTGCTTGGTCAATACACCAATTTAGTGATGATTCACCACAGCTCCGAAGAATTCACGCTGCACTTCATCTACGTGTTCACCAATGGCACCCACGGCAAGCTCGCATCAAGCGTGATCCTGAGCCCGGGACATGCCAAACGCCTGTGGCGTGCTCTCGGAGAAAACGTGTCGCGATTCGAGGCGCAGTACGGTCCGATCGCAGAGACGCCCACCCCGGTTCCTCCATCCAACATCGGATTCGTGCAGTAGGCGCAACCGGTCCTTGGTGCGGACATAAGCGCATCAAGGACTGGGATAAGATCGCGAAGCGCCAGACCGGAGCCGTAGATTAAGCCATTGCATGCGCTGCAACACCCGGCGAATTGCTTAAATCTTTCCCCCGATTCGCCGGTGTACTGTAAAAGGAGTGCAAGCTCCCTGCTCCCATTGCGGCACTTTTCACGCGCTAAACGATGCGCAGGTCGGCGACCATCCCCGCGTGCAATTCCGCTGCTCAAGCTGTGGCAAGAATACGGTCGTCAAGACGCGCGGTTTGGACAGCACGCAGGTGCTCTCCCCGATGCCGGGGTTTGCGCGGAGCGTGTCGGGCCAGGTTTTTCGGCGCTCTCCGGAGCTGACGCGCGAGATTATTCTTGCCAACCAATAAGGCAATCTCCCTTGTCCGTAATTGCCGGGCCCGGCTAGAGGCCAGGCCCTATCGCTCGAAAAACCCGTCGTCATCCTCGGACGCTCGGGCGCGGACTTCGCCATCGATGATCCAAACGTCTCTCGCCAACACTGCGTCGTCGAGGTGCAAGGCGACACGGTGCGCTTGCGAGACCTCGATTCGACCAACAGGACATTCGTGGGCCTAGAGCGGGTTCGCGCCGCCGAGCTTCGGCACCTGTCCGAATTCCGCATGGGTTTGACCGTCGTGCTGGTGACGATCACGCCGAAGATGGCCTCACCCTTCTGAATCTGGGCCCCGACTGTATCTGGCCCTTGGTCTCGACCGATCTGGGGGCTCAATCTGGCGCCAGCAATTTTATGCTACCGTAACGCGGAGCCGGACTATGCCGCCCATCAGCGCGATTCTCATCACTTACAACGAAGAAAGCGACCTGCCGCGCGCTCTGGCATCCCTTGCGGGCGTGGCGGACGAGTTCGTCGTCGTCGATTCGGGAAGCACCGACCGCACTTGCGAGATCGCCCGCGATGCGGGCGCGCGCGTTCTGCACCGGCCCTTCGACCAATTCGACAAGCAAAAAAATTTCGCCGCCGCGCAAGCCGCGCATGACTGGCTGCTGGCTCTGGACGCCGACGAAGCATTGAGCCCCGAACTGCGCGCCTCGCTCGCCGCGTGGAAACAGCAGGAGCCCGCCGAGATCGCCTATCAAGGCGCCACGCGATCGAACTACCTGGGCGGATGGATCCAGCACTCCGGCTGGTATCCCGAATATCGCATCCGCTTCTACCGCCGGGACCGGGCCCGCTGGGTCGGCGCGATGCACGAGTCGGTTCACGCCGATGGCGCGGTCGGCAAGCTTGCCGGAGACTTGCTGCACTACACGATGAGTTCCGTGGCCGAGCACTACGCGAAAATGGATGTGTACACCAACCGCGCCGCCGAGGATCTCTACGCGCGCGGTCGCCGGCGCTGGCGAGGCGGCATGTGGGTCGCGGCGCCCTGGACGCTGCTGCAACGATTCCTGCTGCAACTGGGATTTCTCGATGGTTACCGCGGCGCGATCATTGCCTGGACCTCGGCGCGTTACGTCTGGATGAAATACCGCAAGCTTGGGGTGCTGGTGCGCGGAGGAAAGCTCGAACATCACGCCTGGCCGCAGGCCAAGGACGCCTGAGCGTGCGCGTACTGCTGGTGGACCTCGAGCGCGCCTGGCGCGGCGGCCAGAGTCAGGCGCTGCTGTTGCTCCGCGGACTCCAGGCGCGCGGCCACACGGCGGAGTTGGTTGCGGCCGGCGGCGGTGCGCTGGCCGAGCGCGCCCAAGCCGCGGGCATCGCGGTTCACCGCACGCCGGCGAACTCGCGCCGCTGGGGAGCGATGCGCCTTGTGCGGCGTCTCCTGCGCGAGCGGCGCTTCGACGTCATCCATGCAAATGAGGCGCACGCGCTGACGGCGGCGTGGCTAGCGCGGGCGCATCGACATGCGCCGCTGGTTGTCGCGCGCCGCGTCACGTTCCCACTCTCGCGCAGCGCGCTGTCGCTGGCGAGGTATCGCGCAGCATCCTGCATCGTGGCGATATCGCAGGCGGTCCGCGAACAGCTCCTCGCCGCTCATCTCGATCCCCGACGCATCGCGATCGTCGCCGACGGCGTGGAAGTCCCGCCTCTCGTAACCGCGGAACAGCGCAGCAGCGCACGACAGCGCTGGAGCTTCGCGCCGGAAGATCAAGTGCTCGCTCTTGTCGCGCCGTTCACGGCCGAAAAGGGCCACGCGCTGCTGCTCGATGCCTTCGCCGAACTCCGTCGCCAAGCGCCCCATTGCAGGCTGCTGCTCGCTGGGGATGGTCCACTGCGTTCACAGATCGAAGAGCAAGCGCGCGCGGCGCGATCTTGCCCCCGACGTGCGATTTGCGGGATTTGTCGAGCAGATCGACTGCGTGTATGCCGCCTGCGATGTCTTCCTCTTCCCGTCCCTCAGCGAAGGCTCCGGCACCTCGCTGCTCAGCGCTATGGCACACGCCCTTCCTGTGGCGGCTCTGGCGCGCGGCGGCGTGGCGGAGATTGTGGAGGATGGCTCGAACGGCTTGCTGGTGCAGGAAGCTTCACCGCATTCATTAGCCGCCGCAACCGCGCGTCTGCTCGCGGATCGCGGTTTCGCGCACAAGCTGGGAGACGCGGCCCGCAAGACCGTCGCCGCAAAGTATTCCGCCGACCGCATGGTGGAGGCTACGCTCGCCGTCTTCGAAGGCTTGCTCAGCGCCAGATCGCCAAGCGCCCACTGAATTTCGCTGCAGCTGATTCGAGGAGCCAGCGGTTCCGCGTTCGCGCAAAATTGTCATCCCAAAATTGCCAACCCAAAAAGGAAGGCGCCGGCTACCCCTCTGCCAGGGATAGCCGGCGCTTTTCCTGAATTTTATTGTGCGCCAGTTTTTGCCTTCGCCTGAACCTCCGATCTGTCTATCCGTGCAGGTTATTTCCCTAATCCGGCGGCCAGGCACTGCGGCAGCCCCGGTTCCAGGAAGTCAAAGTCACAGGCACGCGGCGACTCGTGTCAGCGAGAAAACGCGATTCTCGCGCCGTTTCATTCCGTACAACTTACGATCGGCCGCGTCCAAGAGTTCTTCAATGTTTTCGCCATCCTGCGGGAACACCGCAGCGCCCACGCTGACGCTAACCTTGGGGAATTCCGCGTCGTCCGCCAGGCGCTCGCGGATGCGCTCGCCGACCCGCTGCGCGACCTCCAACCCCGACTCCGGCAGCACCAGGGCGAACTCGTCGCCGCCGTACCGCGCGGCCGTATCGAGGTTTCGGCTGTTCAGGCGCAAGACGTTCCCCAGGCGGCAGATCGCTTGCGAGCCGACCAAATGGCCGTGCCGGTCGTTGATCTGCTTCAGCCCGTCCAGATCCATCAATAAAACGGCAAACGAGCGCCGCGTCCGGCGGGATCGCTGGATTTCAGCTTCGAGCGAGGCGATAAGCTTGCGGTAGTTGCCGAGACCTGTGAGCGAATCGCTCACCGCGAGTTCGCGCACCTGATCGAACAGGCGCGCGTTGTCGAGCAACGCACCGCCGAGCACCAGCGCATAACTCGCCACCTTCAAGACCTGCGCCAACATGAAGGGCGCGTCAAAGCTGCGTATCGATTGCGAGATCACCACGTGGCACGCGACATTGATCCACAGCGCCACCACCAATGCATGGTCAAAGGCCGAGGAGCGCCCGCTCAAGCGCCGGCCAAATCCCACGGCCGCGAACAGAAACAGAATCGCCGGAAACAAATCCCAAGGCCGCGCGATGCGAGCCCAGGGATGGATGGAAGGCTCGATTAACGAGCCGAAATAGACGGCACTGGTGAGATACGCCACCACGCCCACCACGGAGATCGCGATGGCGATCTCGCGGCCAGGTTCCCGCGAGTGCGGCACGCGCCGCTCGACCACCAGCGCCGCCAAAAGCACAATCGCGAGCAATGTCCGCCCCACCATCCAAGCCATCGGAACGCGAGCCAGCTCCGTACCGATCGATATCTGGCCATAGAGGCTCAAAACCGCGAGCGTCTCGACCATCCCGGCAAGGACAAATCCCAGCGCCAACATCAGCGTCAGCCGGTCGTGCGTGCCGCGGAACCGCACCAAGGCATTCGCCGCATACGTGAAAGACAACAAGCTCCCCACGGTCTGCAGATAGGAAAAAAGTAAAAGGTCAGACGTGAAATTCAGGTGCCGCAGCCATGCAGCCAATACGAACATGCCCGCGAACGCTGCGATCCCCAAAGGCGCCCGGAGACGGTAGAAGTACTTTCCGATTTTTCGACCCAGTAGCATGACTGCTCGAGCAGCTCTTTTCCCCACACGCCAGTAAACCCAAGACGGTACACATACAGCACGTCCTGGACCTTTGCGTTTCGGCCCAACACTTAGGCATCTCCAATGGAGTCAATGGCTTAAAAAGGTACCGGAATGTGAAAGTCCGGTTATGGGCCAAAAGTTCCGCGAGCGGGTATCAAAACGTTACCGGTTGGAACGAACGATCCACAGTCAGCCGTCAGCCGGGGTGCGGGCCGCAAACATCCGGCCCCCTACGGCAAAAAGAAGATTGGCTCGGTTGTAACCCTACTGTTCTGTCTGGCCGCGATGATTACTTCTTCGTGAAGTGGATCGAGAACAATTCCTCTCGGCTAGACACACCCGAGATCCTTATCGGTTGGCGAGACTCTCAATCGTGCCGCTGCGCACAAGTCCTTTTGAAAGCTCGAAACGCGGGTCTGGCCACTTTCGCGAACGCGACCACCGTTACTTGAGTCGAGTCAAGGAATGCGCGCCCGCAAAACAGCCCGCTTAGCTCTTGGGGTTGTCTTCCGCGCGTACGGCTGCCTCGGCGCCCTGGAATCCAATGCGGCTATGTGTCCCGTCGCAATAGGGCTTGTTCACCGAGCCGCCGCAGCGGCACAAGGCAAACGCCGGCTTGCCGGTCAATGGTATGGGTTGCCGTCGGCATCGACTAGCTCAACGATTCTCCGGAGCTCCACGCGAAACGGACCATTCTTGCGGACAGTAATTTTCACTTGCGCCATCGAGTCTCATTCCTCCACTGAAATCGAATTTCATACTTCGGAACGGATCGATCAACTTCGTCCGACCACGCCAGGATGCCGCCCTTGAGGTTCCATATCTTCGAAAACCGGATTGGCGGGAATTCCACCGCGTCGGCCGAACGCTTGCCGTTGCGGCGATGGGCCACGATCTCGCGGGAGCTGTCGAGCTCGCTCACGCGGCCTGGAAGCTCACCGAGCGGAATCAAGCGGCCGTTGATGTTGCAGATCTGATATTCATGCGGCTCGCGCACGTCCAGAATGAACAGGTCGTCACCACGGTCGAGCCGCGCCTTCAGCTCCCGCGGAGTTATCTCCCGGTATTCCCGTTGTCACTGGCACTACCTCCTCGCCCCGAATTCCGCAAAATTCCTCGTAGTCGATC
>CAWFRX010000002.1:0-40961 GCA_963818345.1 uncultured Acidobacteriota bacterium
CGGCAGAGGCTTATACAGGCTGGCGTCGGGACCATCGCCCCCGCCGTGATCGCCGTGGCAACGCTCGCAGCGGTCCATGTAGGTTGCTTCGGCCGCCGTCAAGTTCGCGCTGCTGGCAGGCACCGGGTTGGGAGCGGCCTTGACCGCAGGAGGCGCGTCCCAACTTGCCTGACAAGCCGTTGTGCCTGACGCGAGAACAAGGCTCGAGAAGAGACTCAGCCAGCCACATCTCACTCTGTGAGGTTCCATTTGCTCCACTTTGATGGATCTACTGAGTTCTGGTCCAGACCTGGTATACAACCACTCCTAGCATGAATAGCAAGTAGATACGTAGGCCCCAGAAGAGAAGGGTTTCATCTTCGCTTGAGCTGCCTTCGCGCATAATGCTGGGCTCTTGCCGAAGCTAACTGCCCCTCTTCGAGCGCCTGCATGACCCATTCCGAGTTTTCGGTGCCGACGCGATTGGCATCCGTTTCTGTCGTAGACGCGTTATTCCCCTCGGCCACGTTATTTCCCTCCGGCAACTTAATTCCAGCCAAACTCTAGTTCCCGCCAACCAGAGCAAACAAGTTCGGCGCAATCACACTGACGCCGTACAATATCCCGGCGGCGACGAGCAGCAGCACGACCATGGCAGTCAAAAATTGGCCCAGAGCGGGCTGGTGAAATCGCCCATAACCTCGCGATCGTTCACCAGCATGAAGAGAAAGATCAGCGCGGGCGGCATGGCCAGGACCGCGATGACGTTCACCACCAAAACCACAGAGACCAACGGCAGTCCTGGAATCAGGACCAGCCGCCGCAGCCGCGGCGCTTGCAGCAGCAATACCGGGTAAAAAGCTTTGCCCTGGCTCATGGGCAGGTTGAGGCTATGCGGCCTTCTGGAAACCTCGCCAAACGCGTAGGCCGAGGAAGTGGAGATGGTGATGCAAGCCACCATGCCAGCTTCAAAAATGCCGAGCGCAAAAAGCGCGGCGCCCCAGTGGCCGATAAATGGCTCGAACGCCTGCGCAAACTGGCCGGCCTCCAGATTCGCGGCGCTGATGTGATGCATAAACAAAGGCGCGGTGGCGATCACGGTTGCAATCGCGGCGATCGCCGCCAGGGATGCTCCCAGTACAGTATCCGCACGGCCGAAGCCGATGTCGCGGCCGTCAATCCCTTGTCGGCCGTGGCGCTCTGCTGGAAAAAAAGCATCCAGGGCGTGACCGTGGCGCCAATATCGGCGAGCACGATCAACAGCATGTCCTGATTTAGACCGCCGGGAAGCGGCGTCCAAGTCACCAGCGCCTGCCCGATGGAGTGCCACTGCGGATGAGCGAGCAGAGCAACCGGAACGAAAATCAGATTGAACATCGCCGCGGCAAGCGTGATTCTTTCCCACGTCCAATAGCGATGCGTCATCAGCGCGACATAGAGCACCCCCAGCGTGCCAGGACAGCCGCCCACGGCGGGACGCCGAAAAAGCCCAGTCCCGCGCGAATGGCGATGAATTCGGTGATCAGCGTCAGAAAGTTTCCGATCATCAAGTCGATCATCGAGAACCGGCCCCAGAAGGGGCCGAATCGGTCGAAAATCAGCTCGGCGTGTCCTCGATGCGTGACGGCTCCCAGGCGCACGGTCATTTCCTGAACCACAAGCGCCATGCAAAAGGTCAGGACGATGAAGGGCATGAAGAATCCGACCCCATAGCGGGCGCCGGTAGCGGCGTAGGAGAGCATGCTGGGGCCGTCGTTTCGCCCAGCATCACCAAAATGCCGGGCCCGACCAGCAGCCACAACAGGCGCATATTGGCGAAGGAGCCCTTCTTGGTGCGGGCTAACGAGACGCGATTGCGATCGCGGGCCCGGTCTACATCTTCGTGCGTGACGGCGAGCGCCTGAACTCCCGGCAGCGAGGAGCGCTCGGAAGAGGCGGTTTGCGCTTCGGTGACCGGTTTAGCCAAGCTGCTTGTCCTCTCGCGCGCGATTGGCGGCTATGGCGGTTCTTCGACCGCCAACGCCGAACCGCCCTGCCCTATCGAATCGGCGATAGTTAACCGATATAAACTAACTAAATAAACTACACTTAATACCGTACGGCGGTCAATACAGCAGATAGCGGCTGTGCGCAACACACCCGTTATGGTACGGTGGCGAGGTCTCAACCCGAGGAGGGCTTCATGTCCGAACCGCAGACACCGCAAGTGCAGATCAAAGCCGACGAAAAGGAATTGCTTGGGCAATACACCAATTTAGTGATGATTCACCACAGCTCCGAAGAACTCACGCTGCACTTCATCTACGTGTTCACCGATGGCACCCACGGCAAGCTCGCAGCAAGCGCGATCCTGAGCCCCGGACACGCGAAACGCCTGTGGCGTGCTCTCGGAGAAAACGTGTCGCGATTCGAGGCGCAGTACGGTCCGATGTAGAGACGCCCACCCCGGTTCCTCATCCAACATCGGATTCGTGCAGTAGGCGCAACCGGTCCTTGGTGCGGACATAAGCGCATCAAGGACTGGGATAAGATCGCGAAGCGCCAAACCGGAGCCGTAGATTAAGCCATTGCATGCGCTGCAACACCCGGCGAATTGCTTAAATCTTTCCCCCGATTCGCCGGTGTACTGTAAAAGGAGTGCAAGCTCCCTGCTCTCATTGCGGCACTTTTCACGCGCTAAACGATGCGCAGGTCGGCGACCATCCCCGCGTGCAATTCCGCTGCTCAAGCTGTGGCAAGAATACGGTCGTCAAGACGCGCGGTTTGGACAGCACGCAGGTGCTCTCCCCGATGCCGGGGTTTGCGCGGAGCGCTGTCGGGCCAGGTTTTTCGGCGCTCTCCGGAGCTAACGCGCGAGATCTATTCTTGCCAACCAATAAGGCAATCTCCCTTGTCCGTAATTGCCGGACCGGCTAGAGGCCAGGCCCTATCGCTCGAAAAACCCGTCGCCATCCTCGGACGCTCGGGCGCGGACTTTGCCATCGATGATCCAAACGTTTCTCGCCAACACTGCGTCGTCGAGGTGCGAGGCGACACGGTGCGCTTGCAGACCTCGATTCGACCAACAGGACATTCGTGGGCCAAGAGCGGGTTCGCGCCGCCGAGTTGCGGCACCTGTCCGAATTCCGCATGGGTTTGACCGTCGTGCTGGTTACGATCACGCCAAAGATGGCCTCACCCTTCTGAGTCTGGGCCCCGACTGTATCTGGCCCTTGGTCTCGACCGATCTGGGGGCTCAGTCTGGTGCCAGCAATTTTATGCTACTGTAACGCGGAGCCGGGCTATGCCGCCCATCAGCGCGATTCTGATCACTTACAACGAAGAAAGCGACCTGCCGCGCGCTTTGGCATCCCTTGCGGGCTTGGCGGACGAGTTCGTCGTCGTTGACTCGGGAAGCACCGACCGCACTCGCGAGATCGCCCTCGATGCGGGCGCGCGTGTTCTGCACCGTCCCTTCGACCAATTCGACAAGCAAAAGAACTTCGCCGCCGCGCAAGCGACGCATGACTGGCTGCTGGCTCTGGACGCCGATGAAGCATTGAGCCCCGAACTGCGCGCATCCCTCGCCGCGTGGAAACAGCAGGAGCCCGCCGAGATCGCCTATCAATGCGCCACGCGATCGAACTACCTGGGCGGCTGGATCAAGCACTCCGGCTGGTATCCGGAATATCGCATCCGCTTCTACCGCCGGGACCGGGCCCGCTGGGTCGGCGCGATGCACGAGTCGGTTCACGCCGATGGCGCGGTCGGCATGCTTGCGGGAGACCTGCTCCACTACACGATGAGTTCGGTGGCCGAGCACTACGCGAAAATGGATGTGTACACCAACCGCGCCGCCGAGGATCTCTACGCGCGCGGTCGCCGGCGCTGGCGAGGCGGCATGTGGGTGGCGGCGCCCTGGACGCTGCTGCAACGATTCCTGCTGCAACTGGGATTCCTCGATGGTTACCGTGGCGCGATCATTGCCTGGACCTCGGCGCGCTACGTCTGGATGAAATACCGCAAGCTTGGGGTGCTGGTGCGCGGAGGAAAGCTCGAACACCACGCCTGGCCGCAAGCCAAGGACGCCTGAGGGTGCGCGTGCTGCTGGTTGACCTCGAGCGCGCCTGGCGCGGCGGCCAGAGTCAGGCGCTGCTGTTGCTCCGCGGACTCCAGGCGCGCGGCCACACGGCGGAGGTGGTGGCCGCCGGCGGCGGTGCGCTGGCCGATCGCGCCCAAGCCGCGGGCATCGCGGTTCACCGCACGCCGCCGAACTCGCGCCGCTGGGGAGCGATGCGCCTTGTGCGGCGTCTCCTGCGCGAGCGGCGCTTCGACGTCATCCATGCAAATGAGGCGCACGCGCTGACGGCGGCGTGGCTAGCGCGGGCGCATCGACATGCGCCGCTGGTTGTCGCGCGCCGTGTCACGTTCCCACTCTCGCGCAGCGCGCTGTCGCTGGCGAGGTATCGCGCAGCATCCTGCATCGTGGCGATATCGCAGGCGGTCCGCCAACAGCTCCTCGCCGCTCATCTCGATCCCCGACGCATCGCGATCGTCCCCGACGGCGTGGAAGTCCCGGCTCTCGTAACCGCGGAACAGCGCAGCAGCGCACGACAGCGCTGGAGCTTCGCGCCGGAAGATCAAGTGCTCGCTCTTGTCGCGCCGTTCACGGCGGAAAAGGGCCACGCGCTGCTGCTCGATGCCTTCGCCGAACTCCGTCGCCAGGCGCCCCATTGCAGGCTGCTGCTCGCTGGGGATGGTCCACTGCGTTCACAGATCGAAGAGCAAGCGCGCGCGGCGCGTCTTGCCCCCGACGTGCGATTTGCGGGATTTGTCGAGCAGATCGACTGCGTGTATGCCGCCTGCGATGTCTTCCTCTTCCCGTCCCTCAGCGAAGGCTCCGGCACCTCGCTGCTCAGCGCTATGGCACACGCCCTTCCTGTGGCGGCTCTGGCGCGCGGCGGCGTGGCGGAGATTGTGGAGGATGGCTCGAACGGCTTGCTGGTGCAGGAAGCTTCACCGCATTCATTAGCCGCCGCAACTGCGCGTCTCCTTGCGGATCGCGGTTTCGCGCACAAGCTGGGAGACGCGGCCCGCAAGACCGTCGCCGCGAAGTATTCCGCCGACCGCATGGTAGAGGCTACGCTCGCCGTCTTCGAAGGCTTGCTCAGCGCCAGATCGCCAAGCGCCCACTGAATTTCGCTGCAGCTGATTCGAGGAGCCGGCGGTTCCGCGTTCGTGCAAAATTGTCATCCCAAAATTGCCAACCCAAAAAGGAAGGCGCCGGCTACCCCTCTGCCAGGGATAGCCGGCGCTTTTCCTGAATTTTATTGTGCGCCAGTTTTTGCCTTCGCCTGAACCTCCGATCTGTCTATCCGTGCAGGTTATTTCCCTAATCCGGCGGCCAGGCACTGCGGCAGCCCCCGGTTCCAGGAAGTCAAAGTCACAGGCACGCGGCGACTCGTGTCAGCGAGAAAACGCGATTCTCGCGCCGTTTCATTCCGTACAACTTCCGATCGGCCGCGTCCAAGAGTTCTTCAATGTTTTCGCCATCCTGCGGGAACACCGCAGCGCCCACGCTGACGCTAACCTTGGGGAATTCCGCGTCGTCCGCCAGGCGCTCGCGGATGCGCTCGCCGACCCGCTGCGCGACCTCCAACCCCGACTCCGGCAGCACCAGGGCGAACTCGTCGCCGCCGTACCGCGCGGCCGTATCGAGGTTTCGGCTGTTCAGGCGCAAGACGTTCCCCAGGCGGCAGATCGCTTGCGAGCCGACCAAATGGCCGTGCCTGTCGTTGATCTGCTTCAGCCCGTCCAGATCCATCAATAAAACGGCAAACGAGCGCCGCGTCCGGCGGGATCGCTGAATTTCAGCTTCGAGCGAGGCGATAAGCTTGCGGTAGTTGCCGAGACCTGTGAGCGAATCGCTCACCGCGAGTTCGCGCACCTGATCGAACAGGCGCGCGTTGTCGAGCAACGCACCGCCGAGCACCAGCGCATAACTCGCCACCTTCAAGACCTGCGCCAACATGAAGGGCGCGTCAAAGCTGCGTATCGATTGCGAGATCACCACGTGGCACGCGACATTGATCCACAGCGCCACCACCAATGCATGGTCAAAGGCCGAGGAGCGCCCGCTCAAGCGCCGGCCAAATCCCACGGCCGCGAACAGAAACAGAATCGCCGGAAACAAATCCCAAGGCCGCGCGATGCGAGCCCAGGGATGGATGGAAGGCTCGATTAACGAGCCGAAATAGACGGCACTGGTGAGATACGCCACCACGCCCACCACGGAGATCGCGATGGCGATCTCGCGGCCAGGTTCCCGCGAGTGCGGCACGCGCCGCTCGACCACCAGCGCCGCCAAAAGCACAATCGCGAGCAATGTCCGCCCCACCATCCAAGCCATCGGAACGCGAGCCAGCTCCGTACCGATCGATATCTGGCCATAGAGGCTCAAAACCGCGAGCGTCTCGACCATCCCGGCAAGGACAAATCCCAGCGCCAACATCAGCGTCAGCCGGTCGTGCGTGCCGCGGAACCGCACCAAGGCATTCGCCGCATACGTGAAAGACAACAAGCTCCCCACGGTCTGCAGATAGGAAAAAAGTAAAAGGTCAGACGTGAAATTCAGGTGCCGCAGCCATGCAGCCAATACGAACATGCCCGCGAACGCTGCGATCCCCAAAGGCGCCCGGAGACGGTAGAAGTACTTTCCGATTTTTCGACCCAGTAGCATGATCTGCTCGAGCAGCTCTTTTCCCCACACGCCAGTAAACCCAAGACGGTACACATACAGCACGTCCTGGACCTTTGCGTTTCGGCCCAAACACTTAGGCATCTCCAATGGAGTCAATGGCTTAAAAAGGTACCGGAATGTGAAAGTCCGGTTATGGGCCAAAAGTTCCGCGAGCGGGTATCAAAACGTTACCGGTTGGAACGAACGATCCACAGTCAGCCGTCAGCCGGGGGTGCGGGCCGCAAACATCCGGCCCCCTACGGCAAAAAGAAGATTGGCTCGGTTGTAACCCTACTGTTCTGTCTGGCCGCGATGATTACTTCTTCGTGAAGTGGATCGAGAACAATTCCTCTCGGCTAGACACACCCGAGATCCTTATCGGTTGGCGAGACTCTCAATCGTGCCGCTGCGCACAAGTCCTTTTGAAAGCTCGAAACGCGGGTCTCCGCGGCCACTTTCGCGAACGCGACCACCGTTACTTGAGTCGAGTCGCAGGAATGCGCGCCCGCAAAACAGCCCGCTTAGCTCTTGGGGTTGTCTTCCGCGCGTACGGCTGCCTCGGCGCCCTGGAATCCAATGCGGCTATGTGTCCCGTCGCAATAGGGCTTGTTCACCGAGCCGCCGCAGCGGCACAAGGCAAACGCCGGCTTGCCGGTCAAATCGTATGGGTTGCCGTCGGCATCGACTAGCTCAACGGATCCTTCCGGAGCTTCCACGCGAAACGGACCATTCTTGCGGACGGTAATTTTCACTTGCGCCATGAGTCTCATTCCTCCACTGGAATCGAATTTCAGTACTTCGGAACAGATGGATCAACTTCGTCCGACCACGCCAGGATGCCGCCCTTGAGGTTCCATATCTTGCGAAAACCGGATTGGCGGAGAAATTCCACGGCGTCGGCCGAACGCTTGCCGCTGCGGCAATGGGCCACGATCTCGCGGGAGCTGTCGAGCTCGCTCACGCGGCCTGGAAGCTCACCGAGCGGAATCAAGTGGCCGTTGATGTTGCAGATCTGATATTCATGCGGCTCGCGCACGTCCAGAATGAACAGGTCGTCACCACGGTCGAGCCGCGCCTTCAGCTCCCGCGGAGTTATCTCCGGTATTCCCGTTGTCACTGGCACTACCTCCTCGCCCCGAATTCCGCAAAATTCCTCGTAGTCGATCAGTTCGTTGATGGTGCGATGTTCGCCGCAAATCGGGCAGGCCGGATTCTTGCGCAGACGGTATTCCTTGAAGGTCATGGGCAGCGCATCGAACCGCAGCAAACGGCCCGCGAGTGGCTCTCCGATGCCGAGAATGAGCTTGATCGTCTCCATCGCCTGAAGCGAGCCGACGATGCCGGGCAACACGCCCAGCACTCCGCCTTCGGCGCACGACGGTACCAGCCCCGGCGGCGGCGGCTCCGGATACAAGCACCGGTAGCACGGCCCTCCCTTGTAATTGAAGACTGTGACCTGCCCTTCGAACCGAAAAATCGAGCCGTACACGTTCGGTTTGTCCATCAGCACGCAGGCATCGTTGACCAGATAGCGCGTTGGGAAGTTGTCCGTGCCGTCGACAATGATGTCCCAGTCGCGCAACAGGTCGAGCGCGTTCGCACTGGTCAGCATCGTGCGGTAGGTATCGATCCGAATCGTCGGATTCATCGACGAGAGCCGCTCCTGCGCGGCCAGTGCCTTCGGCCGGCCCACGTCCTGGGTCGTGAACGTGATTTGCCGTTGAAGATTCGTCAGGTCTACCGTATCGAAATCTACAATACCCAGTCTGTCCCACGCCGGCGGCGGCCAGATACAATCCCAGCGGCGCCCCGAGGCCACCTGCGCCGATCATCAGAACTTTGGCGCGAGCCAGCTTGAGCTGCCCTTCCATGCCCACTTCGGGCATGATCAAATGGCGGCTATAGCGCTGAATTTCTTCCTTGGTAAGCGTGCGCGCGGCGTCGGTACCCGCAAGCGTGCTGGTCTCAATCGGCATCAAAACTCTCCTTCAGCGACCGGGTCCGCCGGCACGTCCCAAACCGCCGGCGATCGAAGGGACAATACTGATCGTGTCGCCGTCCTTGATAGGCGTGTTTTCCTTTTCGAGGTAGCGAATGTCCTCGTCGTTCACGTAAATGTTCACAAAACTGCGGAGCCGGCCGTCTTCCGTATAGAGGTGTTTCTGCAGGTCGCCATAGGTTGACGTTAACCTCCGCAGCGCTTCTCCGACCGTCGCCGCTTCAAACTCGACGCTGGCTTGCTTGCCCGTAAAGGGCCGGAGCGCCGTCGGAATTTCCAGCTTGATGGACATGTTCTACCTATCCTCCGATTGGATGCTGCACCCGCGGGAATTACTCAGCGGCTCTGCTGCGCTGCCGCGCCTGCTTTTCCTGCTTCTCGCTCTTTTACTTCGCCCCGCGCAGCACGCTGCCGTCGAGCGCCTCCGGCAGGAACTGCGACCGATCGTCCGCCAGCCGCCAGGAGGTCAAATCCTGCGGCTGCCCCGCGGCAACGCTGACGATCACGTAGCTGTACCACGGCCAGGCATGGTCGCGGTCGAACTCGCTCGGCCGCGCCGGATGGTCGGGATGCGAATGATACCACCCTATCAGCTCCAATCCTTGTTGGGTCGCGGCCCGCTCGGCGCCGCGCACGTCGTCCGCCGTCACCGAAAAACGGTTCCGCGGCGAATCGTCCCTGCGGTTCACCAGCGGAAACAGTGCGCGCACTTCGCGCTCCCCTTCGCCGTCGACGCCCAACATCGCGCCGCAGGCTTCGTTCGGATAGCCTTCCGCCCCGTGCTCGCGTATTGCCTTGGCGATCTCTTCGCTCAGCAGCAACATCGTCACCCTCGTCAATCTTCTTAACGTGCGGGCTTCGTCAAACCGACCGCTAACCGGCAGCCCTTTCTTGCACAGCGGACAACGCGCCTGGGCGAATCATTCGTCCCAGAAGCGCTCGCTCAGATATTTCTCAGCGGCATCCGCGAAGATCGTCACGATCACCGCACTCTGATCCCGCCCCAGCGCCGCCGCCACTTGCATGCAGCCGACCAGCGCCGCACCCGCGCTCGGACTGACCAGCATGCCTTCCTCTCGCGCCAGGCGCTTGACCATGCGGTAAGCATCCTCGGTCCGCACCACCTCTTGCCGGTCCGCCACCGCCGGATCGTAGATCTGCGGCACGATGGCGCTGGCCATGTGCTTCCAACCCTCGAGTCCATGAAAGGCCGAGTCGGGCTGCAGGCTGATGCACTGAATCGCGGGATTGAATTCCTTGAGCCGCCGCGCCGTGCCGACAAACGTCCCGCTGGTGCCCAGGCCAGCCACGAAGTGGGTGATGCGCCCCTCGGTCTGCCGCCAAATTTCCGGCGCGGTTGTCTGGTAATGCGCCTGCCAGTTCGCCGGATTGCTGTACTGATCCGGATAGAAAAAACCGTCCGGCGCGGAAGCGTAAATTTCGCGCGCGCGGCGGATCGCGCCGTCCGATCCCTCGTCCGCCGACGTCAGCACCAACTCGGCGCCATAAGCGGTCAGGATGCGCTTGCGCTCCGGGCTGGCATTGACGGAAGGCACAACTTGACCCGGTAGCCCAGTGCCGCGCCCATCATCGCGTAGGCGATGCCGGTATTCCCGCTGGTGGCGTCGAGGATCGTTTTGCCGGGACGCAGCGCGCCGCTGCGCTCGCCCTCTCGGATCATGTTGAGCGCCGGGCGGTCCTTCACCGATCCGCCAGGATTGAGCCACTCGGCTTTGGCATAAAACCCCGCGCCGGGATACGCCCCGCCGACCCGTTCCAGGCGCAAAAGTGGGGTGTTGCCGATGCGTTCCAGCACCCCGGCGCCCAGTTGCGCGCTTTCCGGCCCAGTCAGAAGGATGCTCCTGTGCGTCATGAAGCTCTGAACTCATAGACCCTGAATTCTTACTCGGTTAGCCCGCGCTCAGTCAGCCGCGGCCCGCTCGTCTTCTGGCCTGCACCGGCCTGATGCATCCCCAGCCGACACAACAAAGACGCAATAAGGGTCGCAACGTGCTCTTTTAGGCGTTCTAGCTTAACGGAAAGGCACAGTGAAAAGGTAGGGGACGCCAGCTTACGGACGGCCGCGAAACAGCGGCAAAACCGCAGTCGCGGCATCGACGGAAAGCATCGAAGATACGAGGCGTTGTCATCCGCCTGACTATAGCATCGGCGCGATTGACAACCGAGCGGCCAGCATGGATTCTGGTAGCCCCATGTGGAACGTAGAAGAGCGCTTCGAACAAGCCACCCTCGACGCGCTGCCCGTCGAAAGGGTTTCGGGTCAGCAGCACCGGCGGCGTCATGCGCGTCGAGAAATACGGCTGCGGATCGGAATTCCGGCGCACGCCCGGCGGCCGCTATCAGATGACGATCCTGCCCGCCATTCTGCTCGAGGGCCAGTTCACCCGCTTATGGGATGCCGGCTACCAGAAATTCCTGATCACCGACGACCGGCGGAAACTTCCCGCGCTCGCCGCGCAGCTTCGCAACCTGCGCCAGATTCAACGAAGAGCTGCGCTACGCGCTCGGCGTGCCCACCTATTACAACGAGGCCCTGGGCTCGACCTGTCAGGTCACGACCTACGACCGGGTTCTAGGACGCCCCGGCGCCGATCCGGACGAGAGCGTCGGCGTCAAGAGCCCGAGATCGCCGTGCACCGAGGACTAGGCCACGCCCAGTTGTCCAGACATCGCGCTCTGATCCTGCGCCGCGGCTGCGCGACGCTGCGGCGGGCCTCCTCGAACTGCCTGCGAAACTGCTCCAGGTCCACCCGATGCTTGGCCACCTTCCGCGCGCCCAGCAGAATCACCGGCACATCGTAGTCGTAGAGCGCGCGCAGCGCGGGATCCGCATCGATGTTGATTTCGCGCAATCGCGCGCCCGCGTCGCCGCAGCAGCGGAGCGATCTGCGCCTTGGCCTCCTCGCACAGATGGCATCCCGGCCGCGTGTACAGCGTGACGTCGAGCGGCTGCGCCAGGGCCAGACGGCCATCTTCGGTGCGCTCATAGCGATCCGGCTCAGCCGCTCGCTCTCAGCCAGCCGCGCGCCACGAGCTCCTCCGCGACGGCCCGCCACAAGCTCGGGATCGCCGAAGACTTCGAGTCGATCGACGCGGTTCCGGCCAATCCCGAGCGCGCTCGAAGGCCTCGAGCAATTTGCGGCTTTGCAAATCCACCGAACCTCCAGCAAGACGGCCAGAGCTGCATCTGTTATACAGCAGCCGAACTGACGCCACGGCGAGAAGCGCTCGAACAGAGCCACGCGCCAGAACAGGATGGCCGCGCGTCGACGCGCTGGTGCCCTTGTCAGCGCTGCTCGCGCGCGTGGTATCACCGCCACAGGGCAGCCCGTCGATGGCACCGATATACACCGATGGTTACATGAGCGAAACGTGTTCTGGCGCTGGTGGACGATCTTTTCTTTCAATCGAAGCTGACGGAAACCGCGCGGCACGTGGGCGTCGCCGTTCGCGTCGTCTCGAGCGGCGACGCGTTGGTGCAAGCCGCAGCCGCGCAGTCGCCAGCGCTGGTGCTCGTGGACCTCAACGCCCGGCAAGGGGCGCTCGAGGCGCTCACGCAAATGTGCGCGGCGGGCCAGACGCAAAGTCGTGGCGTTTCTCTCTCACGTGCAAACCGACTTGGCCGCAAAAGCGCGCGCCGCCGGCTGCGAGCAAGTGCTCCCGCGCTCGAAATTCACTGCGGATCTTGCCGAAATTCTGCGCCGGGCGAAATCCTGACCCTCGCCTCGCTCATAACGTGCGCGCGGACCGGTTGCACCCGGCCATCGCCCTCTTACTGGTGCTAACGATCGCGCTTCGCCCAACTGCACGCTCAAGTTGCCGCGCCGCCCGCGCACGATCCGGTCCCCGCCCTCGCCGATGCACTCTCGGCCGCCTGCCGCCAGGATCACGCGGCCTTCGCCACTCATCTCACCGCAGCTAACGCTGCCGCATTTCGCGCCCTGCCCGAACCGCAGCAAACGGCTCTGCTGAAACGCCTCATCCTGCTCGACGATCCGGGCCGGCCTTTGCTCTCCACCACCGCCGAAGGCCGCACCGAAGTGCGCTGCGAAGCCGCCGGACTGGTCGCCGACATGCACTTCGGCGCAGCCGACGTGCGAGAGAATCTCGCCTTTGTCACCGTCGAAATCGGCCAGCCGGGCGAGGAACCCCGCTCGGTGCGCATCGGCTTCGTCCGCGAGGGCGGCCAGTGGAAGCTTCTCTCGGTGGGACTGCTGCTCCTCGATTTGCCGGCGCTGGCCAAACAGTGGCAAGACGTCGATCTGCAAACGAGCGAAAGCGACGCCATCGCCGCGCTGGCCAAAATCGCCGAAGCGCTCAGCCGACTATCAGCAAGCCTTCGGCAAGCTGCCGGACGCTCTCGCTCAACTTGGCCCTGCTGCGGACGGACGGCGCTTCGCCCGAGCACGCCGGCTTGCTCTCCGCGGAATTGGCGGCGGGATCAAGCGGCGGATACAGCTTCCGCTACGTCATCGTGCCCGCTCGCGCCGGGACGGATGACTCCGACCGCGACAAAGCCGCCGGCTTCGCGCTCGCCGCCACGCCAATCGAATACGGTAAGGACGGCCGGCGCTCGTTCTACCTCGATTCGAACGGCGACATTACGCGGCGACGACAAGCACGGCGCGGTTGCCACGGCCGCGGATCCACAAATTCCGGTACCACCCCGTCCATAGAACTACTCATTAACTTTTTACTTGTCGCTATCAAACCTCCAAAGCACAATTGGTATACCCTGCCTTACTGCCGGTCGGGCACACGTAATCGGCTCGGAATGCGCAGCTTATCCAGGATCAGGGGACCCGGATGGAAAAGAGCAACCCGCACACAGCGGAAGCGGCACCGCCGAGCCGAAGCGGCAACAAAGACCTCCGACCAGGGCGGCCAAAGTCTCCCGAGCGGCGCCGAAAGACGCCGTCAGGTCCGGTATGTGGTTTCCGCTACGGCCTTGGTCATTGAATCCACCTCGCGCACTCGCCTCACCGGCCGCGCGTCTGATCTTGGCCTGGCGGGCTGCTACGTCGACGTGATCGAGCCCGTTCCCCGTCGGCTCTTCCGTGCTTTTGCGGCTCACAGACGAAGGACACAGCTTCGAGTGCGAGGCGCGCGTGGCCTACTCCATGCCGGGCATGGGAATGGGGCTGGCCTTTACCAAGGCGGCGAAGGAGCAGGTCGCGGTACTGCGCGAATGGGTGGGTGCACTGCGTCGTGGCACGGGCGCTGCCTCCAAGGCGCGATCGAGCACTCCGCACCCGAGCACGGATTCGATCGAGAACAATCCGCAGCGGCGTCGAAAGCCGACGCATCGCTGGACGCCCTGCACGAACTCGTCGCGCTCCTACTGCGCAAAGGCGTGCTGGACGAATCGGAAGCCGCAAGTCTCCGCAGAAAACTCACTCGCTAAGCCCGGTCGAGCCCGCTGGCTCCATGGCAGCTAGCCCGGAATGTGCTACCCTTCCCGCGATCCCATGCGGCGCGTCTTGCTCACGGCGTTGGTGTCGGCGCTGGCCCTATTCGTTCCGGGCCTCCTGCGCGCGCAGCAGGACGGGCAAACCTCCGCGTCCTCGCCGGTCATCGAGCTTCACAGCGACTTCTGGCTCAATTTGCACCATTTCCTGTACCTGCAGGCCCGCCTTCGCGCCGCCGCCGGCAAGCCCGCCACGCGCGAATCGCAAGCGCAGCCGGAATTTTCCTCCGCCCGTCTGACCGGCGATCTGACGCTTCCGGAACAAAAAACCTGGAACGCCGCGCTCGACACTCTACGCCCAGGATTGGGCCTCGCGCGACCTGCTCCGCAATGGCGACATGATAATCGTCAACAACCGCCTCGCCGAACTCGAAGAGCTGCTCGGACATCTCCGGGAAGGCCGCGCCCGCAGTGCGTGCCAGGACTGCGCGCCGACTTGGTCGCCGCGCTGCAGACGGCCGCGCCAATCTATCGCGCCCACTGGTGGCCGCAGCAGGACCGCGAGAATCGCGCCTGGATGGCCAGCGTCACCCCGCTGGTGCGCCGCATGGGCTCGGACATGGCCACGCAACTGGTCCGCATCTACCAGCACCCCTGGCCGCCGGGCCGCATGCGCGTGGACGTCGTCTGGTACGCCGGGCCGCTGGGTTCCTACACCACGCTCGACCCCGCGCACATCACCATCGCCAGCCACGACTCTCGCAACCAGGGCCTGGCCGCGTTCGAGATGCTCTTCCACGAAGCGTCGCACACCCTCGCCGAGGGCGTCGATGAAGCGATCGAGCGCCAAAGCCGCGAACTAGGCAAGCTGGTCCCCCGCGATCTCTGGCACGCGATTCTGTTCTACACCACGGGCGAATTGGTGCGTCGGGAAATTGCCAATTCACCGGATCTGGCCGGCCCAATTTGCTTCCACCACCGGTTACACTCCCTACGCCGTTCGCAACGGCGTGTACAACAACGGCTGGAGCGACTATCAGCCGGTCATCGAACATTACTGGCAGGCATACCTCGATGGGCAAATCGATTTTGAGACGGCCATCGAGCGCATCGTGAACGCTCTTTGAAGCCACGACACGCCGGCTAATTCGCCGCCGCCCCCTGGGTAGGGATGCCTAGGTTTGGCCCACTTGACCGACTATGCTAATCTCTCTCCGGCGATTGGGAATCCTCGAGGCATTTGACTTTATCCGGACCTTCCTCCCGCGTTAGGAGAGCTTCTAAGTTCCGCCAGCGGTTCTTGGGAGGGATGTCTCTGCAGGCAGGCCCCACACGCCATCGGATGTTGCTGGGATCAACGCAACGCCCGCTGTCCTGACGGCGCTTCGCGAGCCGGATCCATAGCGCGGCAGCTGTAGGATGCGGTTGCATCAAACGGTTTCAGTAAATTAATCGGTAGCTGAGGGGCTGAGCGCAATGGCAACCAGGCAAGCCACCACGAAAGCCAGAGAAATCAAACTGGCGCATTCGCCCGATTCCGACGATGCCTTCATGTTCTACGCGCTGGCCACCAACCGCGTGAAAGCGCCGGGCCTCCAGTTCACCCACGTCCTCTCAGACATCGAAACGCTCAATCAGGCGGCCGACACTGAAACCTACGACGTCACAGCCATTAGCTTCGCCGCTTACGCGTATCTGCGCAGCAAATACGTTCTCCTCGATTGCGGTGCCAGCTTCGGCGAAGGCTACGGCCCGATCGTCGTCGCCAATCGGCCGCTCAAGCGCAGCGAACTCGCTGGCAGCCGCATCGCCGTGCCCGGCCTGCGCACCACAGCGTATCTGACGCTGCGCCTTTTCGAACCGAGGTTCGAGGCCATCCCGGTTCCCTTCGATCAAATCATCGACGCCGTGAAAGCCGGCAACGCCGACGCGGGCCTGCTCATCCACGAAGGCCAGCTGCTCTTCCCCGAGTTGGGATTGCATCGCGTGGTCGACCTGGGCCAGTGGTGGCAGGAGACCACGCAACTCCCTCTCCCCCTGGGCGGCAACGCCATCCGCCGCGCTATCGGTCCCGAGGCGGGTCAGCAGGTCGCGCGCGCCATTCGCGAGAGCGTCTCCTACGCGCTCGAACATCGCGAGGAGGCTCTGAATTACGCCCTGCAATTCGCCCGCGATATGGACACCGACTTGGCCGACAAATTCGTGGGCATGTACGTCAACAAATGGACCCTCGGCTACGGCGAGCGCGGCCGCGCCGCCGTGCAAGAACTGCTGACCGCGGCTTCGAGGCCGGCATCATCCCCGGCCCCGCAAAAGCCGAGTACCTGAGCGACGTCCCCGAGTAGCACCCGCCGAACCATCGGGCAGGCCAGCCCTAAATCCAACAAGCGAGCTTTTCTGATAGACTGAAACCGTTTCCGGCTCCCTTTGGCCGGTCGAAAGGCGAATCAAACACTCTTCACTTTTCTCCAGCAGTTGCCGTCCGAGCCACTTCAGCAGCCGAAATCCCGCACAGCCGCGAATTCCCCGGTAAACTTTGTGTTCTGGGTGTGTGAGCAGCAACGACTAAACTCCAGTCGGCGCGAGCGGGCGCCCTACACGTCGCCTTCGGGTGTGGGTCTTTTACCTTCGCAGCCCATCAAATCCAGAAGTCCGCGGGATCGCAGGCAGCACAGCATTCATGAATGGAGAGAATCGCTAATCTCGAACGGAGTGAATCGTTAATCATGAACCGCGGTGAACAAATTCGCGCCGAGCTCCTCGACCTGATGCGCCAGCGCATCCTGGTGCTCGATGGCGCCATGGGCACCATGATCCAGGCGCGCAATCTCGTCGAAGCCGATTACCGCGGCAAGGAATTCGCGAATCACCCGCGCGATCTGCGCCTCAACAACGACGCGCTGAACCTCGCTCAGCCGCACATCATCGAAGAGATCCACCGCAGCTACCTTGAAGCCGGCGCCGACATCGTCGAAACCAATACCTTCAACTCCAATGCCATCTCCATGGCCGATTATGGCCTTGAGAGCCGCGTCGCCGACCTCAACTTCGCAGGCGCGCAGGCCGCCCGCCGCGCCGTCGACGCTTTCTCCGCCGCGCACCCCGATCGCCGCTGTTTCGTCGCCGGATCGCTCGGCCCCACCTCGCGCACCGCATCGGTCTCGCAGGATGTCTCGAATCCTGCCGCGCGAGGCGTAACCTTCGACCAGTTGCGCGAAATCTACACCACGCAGGCCCGAGCCCTCATCGAGGGCGGCGCGGACCTCCTGCTCCTCGAAACGATTTTCGATACGCTCAATGCCAAGGCCGCCCTCTTCGCCATCGAGGAATATTTCGAGGCCTCCGGAAATCGCGTGCCAGTCATCGCTTCGGTCACCATCGTCGATCGCAGCGGACGCACGCTTTCCGGCCAAACCGTCGAGGCCTTTTGGATTTCCGTCTCGCACATGCCGCTGCTCGCCGTCGGAATGAACTGCGCGCTCGGCGCCAAGCAAATGCGTCCTTTCCTCGAGGAGCTGTCCGGTCTGGCGCCGATTCCCACCATCTGCTACCCGAATGCCGGCCTGCCCAACGCCTTCGGCGGCTTCGACGAAACGCCCGAGCGCATGGCCGCCGATCTCGGCGACTTCGCGCGCAGCGGCTTCCTCAACATCGCCGGTGGCTGCTGCGGCTCCACGCCCGCGCACATTCGCGCCATAGCCGAAGCGGTGCGCGACGTCGCGCCACGCGTGCCTCCTACGCCCGAACCCTACTCGCGCTTCAGCGGCCTCGAGCCGCTGGTCATTCGCCCGGACACCAACTTCGTCAACATCGGCGAGCGCACCAACGTGACCGGCTCGCCGCGCTTCGCCGAGCTGATTCGCAAGGGCGAATACGAGCCGGCGCTGGCCATCGCCCGCCAGCAAGTCGAAGGCGGCGCGCAGATGATCGACGTCAACATGGACGAGGCCATGCTCGACTCCGAGAAAGCCATGACCACGTTCCTGAACGCACTGGGCTCCGAGCCCGACATCTCGCGCGTGCCCATCGTCGTGGACAGCTCGAAATGGTCGGTCATCGAGGCCGGCCTCAAGTGTCTTCAGGGCAAGGGCATCGTCAATTCCATCAGCCTCAAGGAAGGCGAGGACGCTTTCCGCGCGCAGGCTCGCAAAATCCGCCGCTACGGCGCCGGCGTCATCGTCATGGCCTTCGATGAGAAGCGGCCAGGCCGATTCCGCCGAGCGCAAGCTGGCCATCGCCACCCGCGCCTATCGCATCCTCACCGAAGAAGTCGGCATGCCCCCTCCGACATGATCATCGACCCGGCCATTCTCACCGTTGGCACGGGAATCGAGGAACACAACTCCTACGCCGTGGCTTTCCTCGAAGCCACGCGCAGATCAAGGCCGATCTGCCCGGCGTCAAAGTCAGCGGCGGCGTCAGCAACATCTCGTTTTCATTCCGCGGCAACAACGTCGTCCGCGAAGCCATGCACTCCGCCTTCCTCTACCACGCCATCCGCGCCGGCATGGACATGGGCATCGTCAACGCCGGCCAGCTCGCGATCTACGAGGAAATTCCCGCCGAATTGCGCGAGCGCGTCGAGGACGTGCTGCTCAATCGCCGCCCCGACTCCACCGAGCGCCTGCTCGATTTCGCCCAGACCGTCGGCAAGCGCGGCGCCACCGCTGCGCGCGAAGGCGCCTGGCGCTCCGGTACCGTCGAAGAGCGCCTATCGCATTCGCTGGTGCACGGCATCACCGAATTCATCCCGTGGACGTCGAAGAAGCCCGCCAGAAATACGAAAAGCCGCTGCACATCATCGAAGGTCCGCTGATGGCCGGCATGAACGTCGTCGGCGATCTGTTCGGCTCCGGGAAAATGTTTCTGCCGCAAGTGGTCAAAAGCGCGCGCGTGATGAAGCAGGCCGTAGCCATCCTGCTTCCCTACCTCGAAGCCGAAAAACTCGCGCAGGGCGGCCGCGACGCCGAGGCCCGCGTTCTGATGGCCACGGTGAAGGGCGACGTGCACGACATCGGCAAAAATATCGTCGGCGTGGTGCTGGGCTGCAACAACTACGAAGTCATCGACCTCGGCGTGATGGTCCCGGCGGCAAAAATCCTGGAAGTCGCGCGCGCGAAAAGCACGTGGACCTGATCGGCCTGAGCGGCCTGATTACGCCGTCGCTCGATGAAATGGTGCACGTCGCCCGGCGAACTGGAACGCGAAGGATTCCGCGTGCCGCTGCTGATCGGCGGCGCCACCACCAGCCGCGCCCACACCGCCGTCAAGATCGCGCCCGGCGTACGGCCAGCCCGTCGTTCATGTCGCCGACGCCTCGCGCGCCGTAGGCGTCGTCTCCATGCTGAAAAGCATCGACCAGCGCACCGCCTTCGCCGACGAAAACCGCCGCGAGCAGGAACGCACGCGCGAGCAATATCGCGGCCCGCGTGTCGCCCAGCTGCTTTCGATCGAAGAAGCGCGCCGCCGCAAGCCAGCCATCGATTGGCGCAAATACGAGCCGCCCGTGCCATCCTTCACCGGCACGCGAAAATGGGAGTGCGTGCCGCTCGGCGAGCTCGTCCCCTATATCGACTGGACGCCCTTCTTCCACGCTTGGGAGCTGAAAGGCGTCTACCCGCGCATCCTCGAAGACAAAACCGTCGGCCCGCGCGCCAAAGAACTGCTCGACGACGCGCGCAAGCTCCTCGATGAAATTGTCGCCGAGAAATCCCTCACCGCGCGCGCCGTCGCCGGCTTGTTCCCGGCGAATAGCGTTGGCGACGACATCGAAATCTATGCCGACGCCGCGCGCACCAGCCCGATCGCTACGTTCTACACGCTGCGCCAGCAGATGGAAAAACCCGAAGGCGAATCCGAATACGCCCTAGCCGATTTCATCGCGCCAAAAGAAACCGGCCTCGCGGATTATCTGGGAGCTTTCGCCGTCACCGCCGGCATCGGCGCCAACGAGCTAGCCGCGCGCTTCGAAAAGCAGCATGGACGACTACAACGCCATCATGGCCAAGGCCCTGGCCGACCGCCTCGCCGAAGCCCTCGCCGAATGGCTGCACAAAGCAAATCCGCGACGCCTGGGGCTTCGGCCGCGACGAAAACCTGAAAGTCGGACGACCTGCTGCGCGAGCAATATCGCGGCATCCGCCCCGCGCCGGGCTATCCGGCGTCGCCCGACCACACCGAGAAGACCACGCTGTTCGCGCTGCTCGACGCCCACCGCGCCACCGGCATCGAGCTCACCGAAAATTTCGCCATGCTCCCCGCCGCCTCGATCTGCGGCCTCTACTTCTCCCATCCCGATTCGCGCTATTTCGCCGTAGGCAAAATCGGCCGCGACCAGGTCCTCGACTACCACCGCCGCAAAGGCCTGGACCTCCGCGCAGTCGAGCGCTGGCTAAGCCCCAACCTAAACTACGACCGCCCGACCGACTAAGCGCCGAGTCATCGGCCGCCATCGCCGCGCTGTCTCCAACTCAGCAGCAACAAAACAACGCCCGCTGCCATCGCGAGCCCGCCGTACACCGCCCACCGAATTTGACCTGTCATAAAGCTGCCCGGCAACAGATTGACTCCCTGAAGAAACCACACGCCGCCAGATAACACCAACAGCGCGCCCACGATACGCAACGCGATTCGCATATTGACTCCTCGATTGCTCTGGCCCAAAAAAGTTTTTCACCGCCCAGTAATAATGATTGGGTATAGTAGCGGACCAGCAAATCTTCACACTCGGGAGTCTTATGAACTACCTTCCGATGAACACACTGGGCGCGCAGGAAATATCGCCCAAGGTCATCCAGTTCGGAATCTTCCTCCCCGGAGTCGACTCAGCCAAAGGATACGCTGTCTCCGTCAAAATCATCCACGAAACGGACCAGTATCTTCAGGCCATCCCTCCCGTCGTGGTGGCGCAGAATCACTCCGTCGATCCTACCTATGGCGATTGTGGTCCGGCCAGATCGATCTGAACACCGCGACGCCGCCGCCAGGGTCGGCCTTCGGGCAGACCGGACGTTACGTCTATCGCTACCTCATTCAGAGCCCCACGCGCGGCGACATCGACTTCATCATCGATCCATTCTCGCGCGAAGTCGGCGTCGGGCGCCTGTCCGCGATCACCGTCGGAAGCACGCCCTACACGTTTTCCGCCAACGAAACTGACCTGGAAAACGCCGCCGCTCAAGAACGCCATCATTTATGAGCTGATGATCAGCGAGTTTCGAGACGACCTCGGCCGTACCATCAAGCAGCTTCCTTACCTGGCCGATCTGGGAATCAACTGCATCGAAGTCATGCCGGTTTCCAACGTTCTCAGCGAGATCGATTGGGGATATGATCCCATCGGCTATTTCTGCGTCGCCGAGCGCTTTGGCAAAACGTCTGATTTTCAGAATTTCGTGGATCTCTGCCACCAGAATGGAATCGCCGTGGTCGTGGATTCGGTCTACGGCCATACGGGCGGCGACTTCGCGTACGGGCAGCTTTATGGCGCCCTGCAGGGCGACCTTGCCAATCCGTTCTGCGACGGCAGCGGGGCGTTCGGCACGTTAAGCGATTTCACCAAGCGGCTCACGCAGGATTATTTCTACTCCGTGAATCAGTTCTGGCTGGACACCTACCACGTGGACGGATTCCGATTCGACGATGTGCCGGAGTATTGGGACGGTCCCACCGGAAGCGCTTACGCCAACCTGGTCTATTCCACCTACCAGTACGTGAAATCAAAGGCGGGGCCACGGATGCCTACCAGCGATTCTTTGATGCCGCCGGAAATATCAATCTGATCCAAATCGCCGAATATCTTCCGAGTCCTCCCGATATCCTTTACGGAAGCTATTCCACCGGCACATGGCAGGACGGCACACCTCGGCGCCGCCGTAAGTTGTGCCGCCGGCACGCCCGGCGCCATCGACCAACTGGGCCTGCAACTCGGATTAAGCGGATATCCCGACGTCGGTCACCGCTAACGGCGATACCCTGCCCAAGACCGCTCTTCAATACATCGAGAACCACGATCATCAGCGTTTCATCTGCAATTTCGGCACGATTCCCGTCGACAACGATCCGAACGACGCGTTGCTCCTGCAAGGGAACCGGGACGCCAATTGGCCCAAGGTTCAGCCCTATCTGATTGCGTTGCTGACGGCCAAGGGCACGCCGCTGCTTTCGGAGGGCCAGGAGTTTTGCGAGAACTACTGGATTCCCGAGCAGCGGGGACGGGCGCGTGATGCTCTACCGCCCGGTGCGCTGGAACTATTTCTACGACACCGATGGCCAGCCCATCATCCGCTTGGTACGCAAGCTGACGAAGATCCGCCAAGGCGGAGCGCAGTTCAGCGACGGCCAGCATTACTTCTACAACGACTACAACAATTTCAACTCCAAGGGTCTGCTGGCGTTTTCCCGCCAGCTCGGAACCACATTCAGCCTGATCGTCGTAAATTTCACAAATCAGCAACAAACCACAAGCTTCGCCGCATTCCCCACCGGCGGCAATTACACCGAGCAAATCGAAGGCACGCAAAACCTGACCGGCGTCGTAGCAGGCGCCCCGCAAACTCTAACCGTCCCCAGCAACTACGGTTGCATCTGGACTACCACGTAAACGGCCGCGCGGCCGCCGCGTAAGAGCATCAGAATGTTTGCGCGTGCCCGGCGCAACCCACCCGTCCCGCGGCCCACAACGCTCCAGCTTCATTCTGAAGTCGGAGTGGCGGCCCGCATTTCCCGCGTCCCGTTCCGCTTTCGAGCGAAAGTCCCGGGTGAGCGGAGCTTTCGCGGTAAACAGGATGCGCCGCGACGCAGCGAAGAATCTCTCCCTCTCCCGCGACCAAGTCCTCGACTACCACCGCCGCAAAGGCCTCGAGCTCCGCGAAGTCGAGCGCTGGCTTAACCCTAACCGAAAGTACGACCGACCGCCCGGCTGACGCCGGCGAGCACCCAGCGCGCTGTCGGACTGGTGCCCCAACCTCGCCTTGACACGAGCATCCTCATGTCGTTCAGGTCGTCCAACCCTACAAAATCGGACAGAATCGGACACTTTCGGATGAATATTCACCCACGGACGAATGATTTGATTCGTTCTCGAAGAACGTATCGTGTATAACCGCCCAGCCAGCAACCAAAAATGATAGTGCTGGAACCGTTTGTTTTCGAGGAAACACCCAATCCAAAAACGATGAAGAGAGAAGGAGATTCATATGCCTGACCAGGCTGCTAGACACGGAATAACTCGCATCGTCCTGCCCATCTCGGTCGGTTACGATCTGAAGCGGTTTAAAGAGGCAATCTCGATCGTGGCCGCGCGCAACGGTTGCCCCCGCTGCGCTTCCGGGCGGCCGGGATGTACGTTTAGTTTCTCTGAGCCCGCTTTAAGAATGGACGACAAGCTGAAGATTACCGAAGCCGCCCCACAACTTACCTCTACGCGGGACAACGGACCGGAGATCGTCGTGGGCCTTCCCCAATCTGTGAGCAACAACCTTGACCTGATCGGCCAGGTGGTAGATCAAGTTGTTGGACGACTCGGTTGCTTGGCATGCAGTTCGGGTTTTGACCTTACCTTCCAGACGGAATTCGGTGCCTCAACTTTCGTGGCTACCCCCGAAGGGACTCTCACCGACGTGGGTTAATCGCCTCGCCGCGGCAAAGGTAGAGGCACGAACATGCATCAACCGGCCGGACTTAGCGATTCGGAGTATTCTCCACCATCGCTCCCTGAGCTAGGCGTGGGAATTATCCATTCCGGCGAACTCGAGCCACTCATCTTCGACGCCAATGGCCTGATCCAGGTGATCGAAATCGAGCCACAGACGCTTTGGATGCAGGTCTCGACGGATGGCGAGCGGCGGTTCAAGACGCTGCCTGGCGTGCTGGATCACGTCGCCGATTTGCCGGGCCGCAAACTAGTGCACAGCGTAGGTGCACCGGTGGGTGGAAGTGTAGCCGCTCCGCCGATGCATTTGGACATGCTGCGGCAATGGGTTGAGCGTTTGGGCGCACCTTGGCTTAGTGAACATCTGGCATTCAACGCTACGCTTGAATTTCACACCGGATTCTTTCTCGCGCCGCGCCAGACCTGGGATGGTGTGGCCATGGTCGCCGAATCCATACGCCGGTTACAGCGCGGCATGCCAGTCCCGCTGGCCGTCGAAACCGGCGTCAATTACCTGCGTCCTCGCCGGGACGAATTGCAGGATGGCCAGTTCATCGCCGAAACCGTCCGTGCAGCCGGCTGCGGCATCTTGCTGGATCTACACAACGTCTACACCAACGCGCTCAATGGCCGCCAGAGCGTGGACGAGTTTCTGAGCCAGATACCCCTGGATCGCGTTTGGGAGATTCACGTCGCCGGCGGCATGGAGATGGACGGCTTTTGGCTGGATGGCCACTGTGACGTACTTCCCCACCGACTCTTGGAAATCGCGCGCCGGGTACTCCCCGCCCTGCCGAATGTCAAAGCCATGATCTTCGAGATTTTCCCGTCTTTTATCCCGGTGGTGGGTATCGATAAAGTCCGATCTCAACTCGGCGAGCTTCAGGAGCTCTGGAGCGAACGCGGCCGGCCTCGCGGCGACGCCATTGCGAGCACGGAAGCAGTTGCGCCACATTGCCCCGTCGGCACGGAGACAAATCCGCCCAGTCCGCAACAATGGGAGGAAACATTTGCCCGCTTGGCCATCGGGCGCGAAGTTGCTGAATCGCAGTTTTCCGCCGAGCTTGGCGCCGATCCCGGAGTCCGCATCATTCGCAGGTTGATTCGCGAATTCCGCGCCTCCATGCTCGTCAACGTGCTTCGCCTGACCATGCGCCTGCTCATGTTGAGCCTTGGCGAAACGGCAACCCACACGATTCTCCTGGCGTTTTGGGAACAGACGCCGCCGCAGATGTACGCCACGACGGAAGCCGAAAAGTTTGCGGGCTTCCTGGAGCGCCTGAATTTGCGCGTGCCGCATCTAGCTGAAGTGCTCTCGTTCGAGCGTGCGCTGCTGGCGACCGCAATGGATGATCAGGCCCGAATCGTCCCATTCGACTCCGACCCAATCCCCCTGCTGCAAGCGCTGGCCGATGGGCACCTTCCCGAAACCGTCACCCAACCCGCCGCTTTCGAAATCCAGGTAACGCCCGACGCCTTTGTCGATTCCGAGATGCCGGACCTGGAGTGGCTCCGTCCACACATCCAGGGACACTAAACTCTCGGAGTGGAGCGTTGCCGCCACCCGCGCCATTTGTCCTTTTGTCATCGCAGACGAGGGCTTCGGTCGCTCTCCAATTCCTGCGACGGACCTTCTCTCCTGTTTGCCCAGTGGGTTCGAATGCCCGGCCGGCCCTTGACGGCACTCTCTTTCATTCGAATAGTGCACGCCTACCGTTCGAATACTCCCAAGTAACCCCCATTGACGACTATGTTATAATGTCGTATGTTCGCGAATCATCACACGCCAGCGATGGCTCCCCCCGCTCGGCCCATCCGCCGCGCACCGCCCCAAACCCGCACCCCAACCCGACGCTCTCCCGCGCTCTCCGTGCGCTTTTTAGCGCCAGAGCGAAAGTCAACCCACCTGTTTTCATGGGATTGCGCACTCTTTCGTAAAAACACCCGGGGTAGGGGGTACCCCGTTTGGCAACATCGCCCTTCACTAGAGCGCGCAGCAGGCCGCAGCAACATGATAGCCAGCCATCACTTAGGCACCCTGCGCGCCCCGTCGCCTTGACGCTCTCTAGCCTTTCGCTTAGAGTCAAAACGCTTTTGAGTCTGGCGGAAAACTCGACCCCATGAAGCGCATCCTCTCCACCTATCTCTTCGTCAAGCGCAAGCTGACCCCTGCGCTGGTGACCGAGATCGCCCGCTCCGGCGTCCAATGCCGTCGAGCTGTTTTGCGCCCGCTCGCACTTCGACTATCGCTCCGAAGACACCGTGCGCGAGCTGGCCGGCGCGCTGCGCGACCACAATTTGTCCGTCCACGCGGTGCATGCGCCCGCCGAGCGCGATTTCAGCACCACGCGCGACAGCAGCGTGCCGCTCTCGATCTGCGACCTCGACCGTTCCCGGCGCCTCGAGGCGGTGGACGAGGTCAAGCGCGCCCTCGATATGGCGGAATACGTTTCCTTCCCTTTTCTCGTGCAGCACCTGGGATCCTCGCGCGACGCCGCCGATCCGCGCCTGTTCGAGGCCGCCTTCAACTCCCTCGAGCACCTGCGCATTTTCGCCAAGCAGCGCGGCGTAACCATCGCGCTCGAAAACACGCCAGGCGAGTTGGCCACGCCGGCAAACTTGCGTCAGTTCCTCGCCGAAACGCGGCTCGGCGGCATGCGTCTGTGCTTTGACATCGGCCACGCCCATCTCGGCGACGGCGTCGAGAAGAGCCTCGAGGAATCATGCGCGATCTTGTGGTCACCGCGCATATCCATGACAATCACGGCCTGAAAGACGAGCATCTCCCGCCCTACGAAGCCGAGTCCTCCGATAGCGAGCCCACAGGGCCAGCGGCACGATCGACTGGAAAGCGGCACTCGCCAATCATGCCGGCGGTGCCCTGGTCTTCGAGTTGAAGGAGCAACCGGCCTGGGCCGAGCCCACCGCCGGCTTCCGTTTCGCTGGACGTCGCGCGCAAATCCTTCGATCGCGTCGAAGAAGCAATGGCCGCCGAGCACCCGACGGCATAACGGAACAGTGCCCGTCGTCACCATCGATCGCATCGCCGAATATCTGGACCAGGAAGTCACCATCCGCGGCTGGCTCTATAACCAGCGCGAATCCGGCAAGCTGCTCTTCCCGATTTTTCGCGACGGCACCGGCATCCTGCAGGGCGTGGTCTCGCAAAAAGAGCAGCCCGAAGCGTTCGCCGCGCTGCGCGGACTGACGCAGGAATCGAGCGTCATCGTCACCGGACGGATTCGCAGCGAGCCGCGCGCGCCGGGCGGCTGCGAGATGGGCGTCACGCGCGTCGAAGTCGTGCAGCGCGTCTCGGAATCCGAGCCTTATCCGATCCAGCTCAAGGAGCACGGCGTCGATTTTCTGCTCGACCGCCGCCACCTCTGGATTCGCACGCCGCGCCAAGCCTCGATTCTGCGCATTCGCGCCGAAGCCATTCGCGCCGCGCGCGAATTCATGGACGCGCAGGGCTACACGCTGACCGACACGCCGATCTTCACTCCAGCCGCGTGCGAAGGCACCACCACGCTCTTCGAGGTGCAGTACGTGGACGAGGAAAAAGCCTACCTCACGCAGTCGGGCCAGCTTTACCTCGAAGCCATCGCGGCGGCGCTCGGCAAGGTCTACACTTTCGGGCCCACATTTCGCGCCGAAAAATCGAAGACGCGCCGCCACCTGACCGAATTCTGGATGCTCGAGCCCGAGGCCGCCTACGCGCACCTCGAAGACATGATGGCGCTCGGCGAAGGCCTGATCAGCCACGTCGTGCAGTCGGTGGTCGGCAAGCGCCGCCGCGAACTCGAAACGCTTGGGCGCGACGTCGCCAAGCTCGAAGCCGTGAAGCCGCCGTTTCCGCGCCTCACCTACGATGAGGCCGTCGAGATTTTGCAGAAGCACGGCAATCCCGCGAAGTGGGGCGACGATTTCGGCGGCGACGAAGAGACCATTCTCTCGAACCAGTTCGACCGCCCGGTCATGATTCATCGCTATCCCGCCGCGATCAAAGCGTTCTACATGGAGCCCGACCCGGTGCGGCCCGAGCTGGCGCTGGGCTTCGACGTGCTGGCGTCGGAGGGCTACGGCGAAATCATCGGCGGCGGCGAGCGCATTTCGAGCTACGACCTGCTGGTCAAGCGGCTGCGCGAAAACAATCTGCCCGAGGAAGCCTTCCAGTGGTATCTCGACCTGCGCCGCTACGGCAGCGTGCCTCACGCCGGCTTCGGCCTGGGTCTGGAACGCACCGTCGCCTGGATTTGCGGAACCGAGCACATCCGCGAAGTCGATTCCCTTCCCGCGCATGATTTATCGCGTATATCCTTAGCTGGCCCCGGAGCGCCACGTTTGCGCGCTGGCTGGCCGGACCGTAGATCGCGAATCTCGCATGCCACAAAAAGTCCGCATCATCGGCGTGCCCATGGACCTCGGCCAGAGCCGCCGCGGCGTGGATATGGGCCCGTCGGCACTGCGCGTCGCCGGACTGCAATCGCGCCTCAAGCAACTGGGGCACCACGTCGAGGATTTCGGCAACATCGTCGTGAAGCAGCCGGAAGAACTGCCCTACGGCGAGAAGCGCGCGAAATACCTGAGCGAAATCGCGGAGGCCTGCCGCGAGCTGGCGGAGATCGTGGAGAAAACGCTGGGCGAAGGATTGCTGCCGCTGGTGCTCGGCGGCGATCACTCCATCGCCGTGGGTTCCTGTTCGGGCGTGTCGGACTTCTTCCGCAAGCAGGATAAAAAAATCGGCTACCTCTGGCTGGACGCGCATGGCGACATGAACACGCCGGACACGTCGCCTTCCGGCAACGTGCACGGCATGCCGCTCGCCGCGCTGATCGGCTATGGCGCGCCGGAAATGGCCGGACTGCTGGGTTACCAGCCAAAAGTGGAACCGCGCAACGTGGCCATCGTAGGCGTGCGCGATCTCGACACGAAGGAGCGTCGCCTGGTGAAGGAATCCGGCGTTCACGCATTCACCATGCGCGACATCGACGAGCGCGGAATGCACGAGGTCATGAGCGATGCGTTGCGTTTCGCGTCGGACGATACCGACGGCATCGCCGTGAGCCTGGACATGGATTTTGTCGATCCGAGCGATGCGCCCGGCGTGGGAACGCCGATCCAGGGTGGCGTCACCTATCGCGAGGGGCACCTGGCGATGGAGATGATTGCCGACAGCAAAGCGATGGTGTCGCTCGAGATCGTCGAAATCAATCCGGTGATCGACTTGCTCAACAAAACGGCGCTGCTCGGCGTCGAGATGGTGCTCTCGGCCCTGGGAAAGAAGATTCTGTAGCAAACCCGAACAAGGCGGGCACAACTCATGACGTCAGAGAAGAAGCGGCTTCGCGTTGGCGTGATTTTCGGCGGGCGTTCCGGAGAGCACGAAGTATCGCTGGCCTCGGCGGCTTCGGTGATTCGCGCGCTGGACCCAGAACGATACGAGGCGGTGCCGATTGGGATCACCAAGGCGGGCCGCTGGCTGGCTGGCGGATCCGCGCAGAAAATGCTGCCCGAGGTGCTGCGTTCCGGCCAGCACGTTGCGTTGACGGCGGAACCGGACACGGCTGCGCTGGTGCCACTCGAAAAAACCGGCAAAGGATCGCTTCACGTGGACGTGGTCTTTCCCGTGTTGCACGGAACCTTTGGCGAAGACGGCACCGTGCAAGGCCTGCTCGAACTCGCCGAGCTTCCCTTCGTCGGCTCGGGTGTGCTGGGCTCCGCGGTAGGGATGGATAAAGACGTTGCCAAGCGGCTTTTTCTACAGGAAGGCCTGCCGGTCGGCGACTTCATCGCCATTCCGCGCTCCCAATGGGAACAGTCACGCACGCGGGTGCTGGCGCTGGTTCGCAAGAAGTTTCGCTTTCCCGTTTTCGTGAAGCCGGCGGCTCTGGGTTCGTCGGTGGGCATGACCAAAGCGCATGACGCCAAGGAATTGGCCAAGGCGCTAGACTTTGCGGCCGAATTCGCGCAGAAGATTGTCGTCGAGCGCTTCATCAACGGGCGCGAAATCGAACTATCGGTTCTCGGTAACGAAGAGCCGGAAGCGTCGGTGCCCGGAGAAATCATCCCGCATCGCGAATTCTACGATTACGAGGCGAAATATCTCGAAGAAGGCACGCGCCTCGAGATTCCCGCCAAGCTTTCCAAGGCGCAGGTAGGGCGCTTTCAGGAATATGCCAAGCGCGCGTTCCGCTGCCTCGAGTGCCGCGGCATGGCGCGCGTCGATTTCTTCCTCGAACGCCGCACGAACAAGATTTACATCAACGAAGTGAACACGATTCCCGGCTTCACCTCGATCAGCATGTATCCGAAACTCTGGGAAGCCTCCGGCATTCCCTACCCCGAGCTGATCGACCGTCTCATCCAGCTGGCGCTCGCCGAGCACCGCGAAAAGCAGCGCACAAAATATTCGATCGAGCTTCCAGAAGGCGCAGCCGGCGCACTCGAAGCCTGACGGACGCGGTAGCTATATGGGTAAGCCGATGAGCCGCGCCTGACGTTTGAAGTCGGTCCCGAGCGCGATACATTCTCGCGCAAAACGTTCGACCAACCCCAGCTCGGTAGGAAGTTCGATGGCAACCGTGATGTCCCGGCAGGACATGGCTCGTGCAAATAGCGTTTTTGCAGCGAGTGTGATCGCGCATCGCGCGTGGCCAGCGCGGTCAATCGTATAGAATTGCAACACCATCCAACCGATCCCGGTGTCGGCACCAGCCTCGAGCCGCAATGGCCGGCCAGGTGCTTCGACCCAGCGTAGAAGTCCCTTGCACTCCTCGGTGAGGAATAATGGCGACGCGTAAGCCGTCGACACGGCTGACCACTCACCGTGGATCACGCGCACACTGAGTTCTATCAGATCCGGTAGATCCTCGTAGCTGACGCGAAGCTGAAGGGAGTGGTCGTCCATACTACCTAACTGCCCTGGTTGCTCAACGGGAAAACACTACCATTGACTGCGTGCCAAGTCGCGATAAAGAGCTTTTCTTCTCCCAGAGCCTTGCTTGACACGCTCGTGGGGCGCTCATTAGACTAAGCGTTTAGTTAAACATATGACTGCTACGGCCACGACCGCCGCTCCTCTTTTACCGCCCGATGAGCGGATTCGTCGCGCAGGCCGCGGGTTGCCGCGGCTAGCCGAGGCGCGGCATCCCCACACGGTTCGGCGGATTTTGCGCGCGGCGGAGGAGATTTTTGCCGAGCGCGGGCTGGCCGGTGCGCGAACCAGCGCCATCGCGCGTGGCTGCGCGAGTGAACCAAGCCCTGCTCTACTACTATTTTCAGAGCAAGGAAGAGCTTCACCGGTTCACGCTGGAGATGCTGTTCAGCCAACTGCGCGCGCAGGCTGCGGCCGCACTAGAGCGTCCCGCGCCGCCGGGCGAGCGGCTGCGCGGCTACATCAACGCCTACTTCGATTTCGTGGCGGCGCATCCGAATTATCCGCGGCTGGTGGAACGGGAATTGATGAGCCGCGGGACCGCGCCTGGGCGGGATCGTGGAGGAATTCTTTCGGCCCTTGTACGGCCGCCTGACCGCGACGATCCGCAGCGGAATCGCCCGCGGCGAATTCCGGCAGCGTGGATCCGCGGAATACGGTGGTAACGTTGATCGCCATGACCGTATTCTATTTCGCGGCCGCGCCGGTGCTGGCCGAACTGTGGCGCTGCGACCCGCTGGAGCCGCGGCGCGTGGCGGCACGGCGGCGCGCGGTACTCGATTTTCTGGAGCACGGGCTTTTCCTGCAGGCAGCGAGGACACGATGAAAGTGTCGCGGTTTTTTATTTTTTTGCTGGTGCTGTTCGCCATCGCATTGACCGTATATATCCTGACGACGCCGAGCTCGAAGCAGATCCAGCTCACCGGGATTGTGACGGGCACGGACGAAATTGTGAGCCCACTGGTTCACGGGACGCCTGACGAGCCTGCTGGTGGATGAGGGATCGGAAGTGAAGGCCGGCCAGCTCATCGCGGAGATCGATCCGACCGAACTAAAGGCCGCGCGCGATGCCGCCGCGGACAACATTCGCACGCTGCAGGCGCGCGTGCTGCAGTCCAGCCGGACGCTGACCATGAACGACCAGCAAACCGCGGCGGCGACCGATCAGGCGGCCGCGTCGGTGACGGCTGCAAAGGCCCAACTGCAGCAGGCGCAAGCGAACTTGGCGCTCAATGAAATCACCTACAAGCGCGATCAAGGACTCTTCCAAGCGGGCGTGATCGCCGAGCAGGAACGCGACACCGCCGAAGACAATTGGAAAGCCTCGCAAGCTAACGTAACGGCGCTCGAAGACCAGGTGAAGGCGGCCGAGGCGCAGCTGGCGGTGGCGCAGGCAAATCGCAGGCAAATGGAGGTGCAGCAAGCGGACATCGAGGCGGCCACGCGCCAGGTGGCGCAGTCGGTGGCGCAGAAAAACCAGGCGCAGACGCAGCTCGGCTACACAAAAATCTATTGCGCCGATCAACGGCATCGTTTCGGTGCGCGTGGCGCGCCAGGGCGAGGTGGTGCAGGCGGGCGGGCCCATCGTGACCGATGATGGACATCGATCACCTTTGGGTGCAGGCCGACGTTGAGGAAAGCCTGATCGATTCCATCCAGTTCAATCAGAAGCTGACGGTGCGGCTGCCCTCCGGCGACGAGATCGAGGGCACGGTGTTCTTCAAGGGCGTCGAGAGCGACTACGCGACGCAGCGCGACGTCAGCCGGACCAAGCGCGACATCAAGACCTTCGAGATCAAAGTGGCCGTTCCCAACCAGGGCCGGCGCCTCTTCGCCGGCATGACGCGCCTACGTGCTCCTGCCCCCGGTACAAACCGGGCGGCGCTGGCCGTTTTAGACAGGGCTAGGCACGAGTTAAGCGCGGTAAAACAAGATGAGCGCGATCGAAGTAGACGGGCTGACCAAGCGCTTCGGCGATTTCGTGGCCGTGGACCACGTCTCCTTCCGCGTGGAGGAGGGCGAGATCTTCGGCCTGCTGGGCCCCAACGGCGCGGGCAAGACCACGCTGATTCGCATGCTGACAACGCTGACGCCGCCCACCGAGGGATCGGCGCGCGTCGCGGGCCACGACGTGCGCAAGGACGCCAACGGCGTGCGCAATTCGATTGGCGTGATTCCGCAGGCGCTGACCTCCGATCCGGAGCTGACGGCGGAGGAAAACATGCTGATTCACGCCAAGCTTTATGGCGTGTCCGCCAAACAGCGCCCGGAACTGATCCGCAGCCTGCTCGAAGCCGTGGACCTGACGCGCTTCGCCAAAGCGCTGGTGGGCACGTTTTCCGGCGGCATGCGGCGGCGCCTGGAAATCGCGCGCGGGCTGGTGCATTCGCCGAAGATTCTTTTCCTCGACGAGCCGACCACGGGCCTCGATCCGGTCTCGCGCACGAACGTCTGGGAGATGATTCAAAAGATCCAGGGGCAGTCCGGCCTGACGATTCTGCTGACGACGCATTACATGGACGAGGCCGACAAGCTGTGCGACCGCATCGCCATCGTGGATCACGGCAAGATGGCCGCGCTGGACACGCCGACGCGACTGAAGGACAGCGTCTCGGGCAACGATGTGGTCGAGGCGGAATTTGCGGGCGCGCCCGCGGACTGGCACGAGGCGCTGGCCGCGCTGCCCGAAGCTGGCCAGCGTGACCGAGCACGACGGCGTGACGCACATCTCCTCGCACAGCGGGCCGGACACGCTGGGCGCGCTGATGGACCTGGCGCGCAGCCGGGGCGTGACGGTGCGCCGGGTGACGGTGCAGAGCACGACTCTCGACGACGTGTTTCTGCACTACACCGGCCGGCAGTTGCGCGACGAGGTCGGCGGCGCGCAGGCGTCTGGACATCAGCCATCTGTACAAGTGAGCGCCGCAGCAGACGGGAGTCATGCGCATGAAACTCTACCGAATCATGGCGATCATCGAACGCGACATGCGGAAGTTTTTCCGCAGTCCCGCGCTGATGATGACCTCCATGGTGTTCCCGCTGATGCAGTTGATCGTGCTGGGGTACGCCTTCGGCGGGCAGATCAAGAACGTGCGCATCGCGCTGGTGGACGAGGACCACGGTCCGGAGTCGCGTCTGGTGCGCGAGCGGCTGAACGCGATCGCGACGGTCCGCAGACATTTCGCGTTTCCGAATACAGCAATCTGCCGGACGCCATGACCGATCTGCGCGCGGGCTTCGTGAAGGCCGTGGTCGACATTCCCGAAGATTTTTCCCAGCGCGTGCTGCGCGACGAGAAGCCGCGCATCGCTTTCATCGAGGACAACACCGACAATTTCACGGCCAGCGGAGTTCTCGAGCGCATCCAGCAGATCCAGACGGATTTGAACGGGCCGCCGCTGCCCGCCGATGCAGCCGGGAGAATCGCAGGCGTCGACGTTGGCCGGGCTGATCAGCCCGCAGCGGCTGCCGTCGCAAATCGAGATTCAGACCGTCGAGGTGTATCCGTACATCGAGTACATCAAGTACCTGCTGGCGGGCTCGATTTCGATTTCGATTTTCGTGGTGGCCATGATCGGCGGCGGCATCGCCTTCATCGACGACAAGGCGCGCGGGCTGCACGAAGGTTACCTGACGACGCCGCTCAGCAAGGCGGACCTGGTCCTGGGGCTGGTCTTTTCGGGAGCCATCAAGGGCTGATGGCCGGGCTGACGATCACCCTCATCGGCGGCACTGATCGCGGGGATTGCGCAGTTGTGGGACCCGGTGCGGCTGGTCTATCTGGTGGTGGTGCTGGCGTCGACGTCGCTGTGCATGATCAGCTTCATGTTTCTGATGATGGTGCGCGTGACGATCCGCTGGTGCCGCGCGCCATTTTCGGCGTGCTGAATACGCTGCTGTTTTTCCCGTCCGGAGCGATCTACCCGACCGAAGGGTTTCCGGTCTGGCTGCGATGGATTTCCGTGGTGGATCCGTTTACCTATGCCGTGCACGCGCTGAAGAATCTTTTGCTGAAGAACACGGGCATTCCAGGGGATTTACTTCGACGTTTCGGTTCTGTTAGGGTTTTCGGTGCTGTTGATCAGCGGCTAGCATCCTGCTGTTCAAGCGTCAAATCTGATACGGTTCGGGAGAGCGCATGCCGTGACCTTGCTCGATGCCAGCGAAGAACCAAAGTCGCAGCTGCTGCGTTACGCCGTCAGCGGCCGTCGCGCTGGTCATTCTTCGTCTGGTTTGGACTCTGGTATGGGTGGTTTCTTTTTTTCTTCGAGCCGGAGCGGCACACCGTCGAGCATTTCATGAACGCGGTGGTCGCCGGGGACCTGCCGCTCGCCTACCAGATCTGGAAGCCGCACGGGACCAGCTATTCCTTCCAGGAATTTACGGCGGACTGGGGAGCGACAGGGCTACTACAGCCCGCTGAAGAGCTATCGGATCGAGACGGCGGAGCAGCCGAAGGACGGCAGCGGCGTGATCGTGGTCGTTGAGATCAGCCCGTTCCAGCCGTTCCCTGCCGCGCAGCGATCCGCGCAGCGGGCGCAACCGGGAAGTTTCGCTGTGGGTGGAACGCAGCGATCAGTCGCTGAGTTTTCCGCCGTAGCTGGTTTCGGCTATCGCGTACTTCGGGCGTAGCTGCGTCGCACAGCGCGGCACTTAGCGCGGTCGCGAACCGCGGCTAGCAGTTCGGCGGGCGTGACGCTGGCGGTGCCCAACTTTCCGACGACAACGCCGGCGGCGATGTTTGCCAGCGCCACGGCGTCCGGCATCGGCGCGCCGGCGGCCACGGCCAGCGCCAGCACCGCAAGCACCGTGTCGCCTGCGCCGGTGACGTCGAAGACCTGGCGGCCGGTGGCGGCGCGCTCTACGCCCGGGCAAACCCACGCGCGCGTAGCTCACCTCAAAACTGGTCGCCGGCACGTGAACGTGCGCGCGGCGCGCCTTCCTCGAACAGGCTCATGCCATCTCCGCCCAGCGTGATGACCACCGCGGCGCATCCAAAATGCGCCAGCAGGGCGCGGCCGGCCTCCTCGATCGATTTTTCATCGCTGAGCTCGCGCGTCGACGAAGAATCCCGCTTCCTTCTTGTTGCAGACGATGGCGGTCGCGCCGCGGTAGGCAAACAAGCGCGAGGTCTTCGGCTTCACCAGCGCGGGCAGACCGAGGCGGCGGCACTCGTCGAGCACGCGATCGGCGAGCGCGTCGGTGATCAGCCCTTTGTCGTAGTCGGAAATCACCAGGGCATCGAGGCGCGGCAGTGCGGCTTTGATGCGGCGATGAGCGTCTGTTCGAGGGAACTGAGCCAAAGGAGTCGCGCCGCTCGCGATCGACGCGAACGACCTGCTGGTGGCGGGCGATGATGCGCGTCTTCAGCGTGGTGATGCGCCGGGCGTCGGCGATGACGCCCTTGTCCGACATGCCGGCTGCGGCGAGCGCGGCGCGCAGCGCGCGCCCGGCTTCGTCGGTGCCGAGTGACGCCGAAGGGAGTGACGCGTGCGCCCAGCGACGCGATATTCGCGGCGACATTGCCAGCGCCGCCCAGGCACGACGTTTCGGAGACGAAGTCCACCACGGCACGGCCGCTTCGGGGGAAAGCCGCGTCGCCGTGCCCCAGACGTAGCGGTCCAGCATCAGGTCGCCGACCACGGCGATGCGGCGGCCGCGCAGGCGGCGGACTAGCCGTTCGAGTTTGGGTGCGGGAGTCATGCGGGAGCGGCAGGGTGATTGCGCGGCGCGTCAGTGATCGGAGGGCGCCTCAGGGAGCTTCGGCGCTGGCTTCGGAGCGGGCTTCGTCCTTGATCATGACCGGGAAGCCGTCGCGGATCGGATAGATCAGATGGCAGCTGGCGCAGCGCAGGCCCTGGCTGTCCGGCGTCAACTTTACCGGCGTCTTGCAGACAGGGCAGACCAGCATTTCGATAAGTTTCGGGCTTACTTCCAAGGGAGCCTCCCGAGCGCTCGCACGAATGTAGCAGAGACAGTTTGCGGCGGGCAATGGGTGCACGAAGGCCGAAGAATGCGCCAAAGCGCACGCCGGAGCGCGGTCAATCATTAAAGCTGATGCGCGGCGCGGAAATCGCGGACGATGGAGGTGACGTCGCGATGCTGGCCGTCGAGTGCATAGTTCATCTGGCGCATATCGTCGTCGGAGATTTTTCCGCCGAGGCGTCGAGCGCGCCGCGCAGGTCCGGGATGCTGGTCGAAGAGTGGCGTCACGCACCACGGTCACGGCCTGATAGGGCGGGAAATAGTGGCGATCGTCGTCGAGCACGACCAAGCCGAGCGCGGCGATCAGCCCGTCGGTGGAATTGCCGGCGACGACGTCGACCTGCTTTTCCTGCAGAGCGCGATAGAGCAGGCCCAGATCCATGATGCGCGGTGCGGAGGCGAAGCTCGAGGCCATAGGCCTTTGCCCAACCGCGGTAGCCGTCCGGGACGCTCCATGAACTCGTAGCCGAAGCCGGCGCGCCATTGAGGCGCGAGGGGAACCATGTCGGAAATGGTGCGGAGATGCAGGCGCCGGGCGTCTTCGCCGCGGACGACGATCGCGAAGGTGTTGTTGAAGCCGAGCGGCGGTCCGACGTCGAGATGGAAGCGGTTGCGATAGGCGTCGCGAACAGTCTGATAGACGGCGGCGGGATCGCTTGCGGGAGGCTCCTTGAGGATGGCGGTCAGCGCCGTGCCGGTGTACTCGGGGTAGAGATCCAGTTGTCCGGCGAGCAGAGCCTGCTGGCACAAGAACGTGCCGCCCAGATCGAAGCGGCGGTCGACGCGCAGCGCGGTGTGCGCTTCGATCTGCTGCGCCAGCAATTCGCCGAGGACGATCTGCTCGGTGAAATTTTTCGAGCCGACGAGGATCGTGTTGGCGCGCGCGCCGCGGCATCCGGCGAGAGCCAGCGCGCCTCCGGCCGCGAGCCGCAGGGCATCGCGCCGGTTCAGCAAGAGCGCCGCATCATTCGCTTGCCGCGCTGACGTGCGGCGTGAGCCGGCGCTCGAGCAGACCCAGCAGCAGGTCGGCGGCGATGGCCAGAAGCGCCGCGGGAATCGCGCCCGCCAGGATCACCGCGTTACTGGCCATGGCCACGCCGCGAAAGATGAACACGCCCAGGCCGCCGGCGCCGATGGCCGCCGCGATCGTGGCGACGCCAATGGTAATGACCGTGGCGACGCGCACGCCCGCCAGGATCACGCCCATCGAGAGCGGCAGCTCGACTTGCCAGAGGGATCTGGCGCGGCGTCATGCCCATGGCGCGAGCCGATTCGAGAACCGCGGGGTCCACGCCGGCGATGCCCGTGTAGGTGTTGCGCAGAATCGGCAGCAGCGCATAGAGCGTCAGCGCGACGATGGCGGTGCTCGCGCCGATTCCGCCGAGCAACGGCACGGGAATCAGGAAACCAAACAGCGCCAGGCTCGGGATCGTCTGAACGACGTTGGCCGTGCCGAGCACCCAGCGGCGCAAGTGCGCGGCGCCGCACCAGCACGATTCCCAGCGGCATGCCGATGAGCACGGCGCAAGCCCATGGCCGCCGCGACGAGCCAGAGATGCTCGAGCGTGCGCGAGAAAATTTCGGCGCGCTGCTGCACAAAGAATTGCCAAAGGCTCAAAGCTCACCTCCGGAACTGCGGGAAGCGGCGCGGCGCACGTCGCACGCCGCCAGCATCGCACCGCGCATCAATCGACTCGACAAACGCGCGCGCCTCCGGCTCGCTGGCGCGCAGAAATTCCTCCGGCGAATAGACGCCCGCCAGACGGCCCGCCGCCAGCAGCGCGATGCGCGTTCCGAGCAGCAGGGCTTCGCGAAGGTCGTGCGTGACAAACGCGATGGTCTTGCCCAAACGCGCCGCCAACCCGCGAAATTCGCGCTGCAGTTCGGCGCGCGTGACGGGATCGAGCGCGCCGAAAGGCTCGTCCATCAGCAGGATGGGCGGATCGGCGGCGAGCGCGCGCGCCACGCCCACGCGCTGGCGCTGTCCGCCGGAAAGTTCGTGCGGGAAGCGCTGAGCGAATTCGGCGGCGTCGAGGCCGACGAGCGCGAGCATCTCGCGACGCGTTCGCGAACGCGCGCCTCCGGCCAGCCTTCCAGACGCGGCACGAGAGCCACATTTCGCTCCACGTCCAGTGCGGAAATAGCCCCGCGTCCTGAATGACGTAGCCGATGCTGCGGCGAAGACGAATCGGGTCCCATTGCGACTGCGGGCGCCCCTCGATCAAAATTTCGCCCTCGCTCGGTTCGAGCAAGCGATTGATGAGCTTGAGCGAAGTGGTTTTGCCGGAGCCGCTGCGGCCGAGCAGGATCAGGGTTTCGCCCGCGCGAGATCGTGAGGTTCAGGCCGGTCAGCAGGGAGCGGCCATTTTGCAGGCGATAGCCGACGTTGCGCAGTTCGATGGCGGGCCCGCTGACCGATCAACGTTCGTACGGTCCTGGCTTACGGATGGATTAACGGCGTTTGGGCCGCTCATTCAAGCGGTGGCCGGCCGTGCGCAACGTCCGCTACCAGAAACATCCGATTGACTTTACGTGCGGCAGCGGCTAAATAAGACGCCCTCTGCTGTCAGAGGCCGGCCCGGACGCTGTGATCCGATTCGCCGAGCCGCATCGAATCGCGGGGAGGTCCCGTGGGACTGCTACCTCTAGGACTCCGGTGACAGCCATCTCTTCTGCAGAGGCTGGCGAGGCCGCGCGCTCAGCGATGAGATATTCGCGATCGTGCGGCCGGAGGCCTTTTACGACCGGCCAATTCCCGAGCGGCACCGCATCATTTTTTACTTGGGCCATCTGGAAGCGTTTGATTGGAATCTCCTGAACGGCCGCTTGTTTGACTTGCCCCTTCTCGCCCGCATTCGAGACACTGTTTGCGTTCGGCATTGATCCGGTGGACGGCGGTTTGCCAAGCGACCAGCCGAAGGATTGGCCGGCGCGCGAGGAGGTCGAGGCGTACAACCGGCGCGTGCGAGAAACCCTGGACAAGCGGCTCGCGGCTCTGGACGATTCCCTCTGAACGCCAGCGCGAAGCCGTGCAACTGCTGAACGTGGCCATCGAACACCGGCTCATGCATGTCGAAACCCTGAGCTACATGCTGCACCAACTCCCCATCGACCGCAAATACCGCCGTGAGGACCGCCCGGCCCAGCGCCACGGCGCACCGGGACCGTCTCAATCGATCACGATTCCGCAGGGCACAGCGACCTGGGCCTCCGGCGCAGCGAGGATGGCCCTTTCGGCTGGGACAACGAATTCGAGGAACACACCGTGGCCGTGCCGGCGTTTCTGATCGACGAACACAAAGTAACCAATGGGGAGTTCCTGCGCTTTCTCGAGCGGGCGGCTACCAGGAGCGCTCCCTGTGGAGCGATGAGGACTGGAATTGGATCGCAATCGAGCGGCACGACGCATCCTGCCTTCTGGTTCGCCGCGAGAACCGCTGGTTTCTTCGCGCGATGTTTGACGAGGTGCCGTTGCCGCTCGACTGGCCGGTCTACGTGAGCCACGCGGAAGCAGCGGCCTACGCGCGATGGGCCGGCCTGGAACTTCCCAGCGAAGCGGAATGGCATCGCGCCGCTTACGCCACGCCGCAGGGAACCGAGCGCGCGTATCCGTGGGGTGACCAGCCGCCGGATGCGAGCCGCGGCAATTTCGATTTCGCGCGATGGGACCCGGCGCCGCGGGCGCGTTCCCCGCCGGGCGCGAGCGCCTACGGAGTCGACGACTTGCTGGGAAACGGGTGGGAATGGACGCGCACCCTCTTCGCGCCTTTTCAGGGCTTTGAGTCGTTTCCCTTTTATCCGGCTATTCGGCGAATTTCTTCGACGGCAAACATTACGTGATGAAGGGTGGCTCGCCACGCACGGCGGCGTGCATGTTGCGGCGATCGTTCCGCAATTGGTTCCAGCCGCACTATCCGTTCGTTTACACATGTTTTCGCTGTGTCGAGCACTGAGAGAAGCGCGCAGAGGTGAGGCATGCTACGGAAACGTCGCGCAGTATTCGATGCGGAATTCGGCGCGGAGGTGCGCGACGGGCCTGACGCGGCCGGGGCAAAAAGAACTGCCCTCCAAATATCTCTACGACGAGGTGGGCTCCGCTCTTTTTGAAGTCATCACCAAGCTTCCGGAATATGGCTTGTGCCGCGCCGACGAGCGCTTGCTGCGGCGACACGCGGAGGAGATCGTCAGGCCGCTGCTGCCGGCGCCGATCGTAGTGGCCGAGCTCGGCAGCGGCAGCGGGAAGAAAACCCGATGGATTCTGCAGGC
>CAWFRX010000003.1:0-34736 GCA_963818345.1 uncultured Acidobacteriota bacterium
AGATCCAAGGGCAGTCCAGCCTGACGATTCTGCTGACGACTCATTACATGGATGAGGCCGACAAACTGTGCAATCGCATTGCGATCGTGGATCACGGCAAGATGGCCGCGCTGGACACGCCGACGCGACTGAAAGACAGCGTCTCCGGCAACGATGTAGTCGAGGCGGAATTTAGGGGCGCACCCGCGGACTGGCACGAGGCGCTTGTCGCTTTGCCCCAAGCTGCGAATGTGACTGAGCACGACGGCGTGACGCACATCTCGTCCCACAGCGGACCGGAGACGCTGGGCGCACTGATGAACCTGGCGCGCAGCCGGGGCGTGACGGTGCACCGGGTGACGGTGCAGAGTACGACGCTCGACGACGTGTTTCTGCACTACACCGGCCGGCAGTTGCGTGATGAGGCCGGCGGCGCGAGGCGTCTGGACATCAGCCATCTGTATAAGTAAGCGCCGCAGCAGACGGGAGTCTTGCGTATGAAGCTCTACCGAGTGATGGCGATCATCGAACGCAACATGCGGAAGTTTTTCCGCAGCCCTGCGCTGATGATGACCTCCATGGTGTTCCCGCTTCTGCAATTGATCGTGCTGGGGTACGCGTTCGGCGGACAAATTAAGAACGTGCGGCTCGCGCTGGTGGACGAGGATCACGGCCCAGAGTCCCGTCTGGTGCGCGAGCGGCTCAACGCCGTCGCTGACGGTCCACGAACGTTTCGTGTTTCTGAATACAATGATTTGTCGGACGCGATGACGGATCTGCGCGCGGGTTTCGTGAAAGCGGTTCTCGAATTCCCGGAAGATTTTTCCCAGCGGGTTCTGCGCAACGAGAAGCCGCGCCTGGCATTCATCGAAGACAACACCGATAATTTCACGGCCAGCGGAATTTTCGAGCGCATCCAACAGATACAGACGGATTTGAACGGCCCGCCCATGCTCCCGCGCAACCGGAGAGTCGCAGGCGTCGACACTCACCGGCATGTTCACCCCGCAACGCCTGCCGTCGCAAATTCAGATTCAGACGATCGAAGTGTATCCCTACATCGAGTACATCAAGTATCTGCTCGCAGGCTCGATTTCCATCTCGATTTTCGTCGTGGCCATGATCGGCGGCGGCATTGGGTTCATCGACGACAAGGCGCGCGGGTTGCATGAGGGTTACCTGACGACGCCCTTGAGCAAAGCGGACCTGATGCTAGGACTGGTCTTGTCGGGTGCGCTCATTGGGCTGATGGCCGGGCTAACCATCACGCTCATCGGCGGACTGATCGCGGGGATTGCGCATTGTGGGACCCGGTGAGCCTCGTCTATCTGGTGGTGGTGCTGGCGTCGACGTCGCTGTGCATGATCAGCTTCATGTTTCTGATGATGGTGCGCGTGGACAATCCTCTGGTGCCGCGCGCCATTTTCGGCGTGCTGAACACGTTGCTCTTCTTTCCCTCGGGCGCGATCTACCCGACCGAGGGCTTTCCGGTCTGGCTACGATGGATCTCCGTGGTGGATCCCTTTAGCTACGCCGTGCATGCGCTCAAAAACCTTTTGCTGAAAAACACGGGCATCCAGGGGATTTACTTCGACGTTTCGGTTCTGTTAGGGTTTGCCATGCTCTTGATCAGCGGTTGCATCCTGCTGTTCAAGCGCCAAATCTGATCAGTTGCGGTCCGGGAGAGAGCATTCGTGACCTTGCTTGACGCTAGCGAAGAGCCGAAGTCGCGGATGCGGCGGTATGCCGTTTCGGGCGTGGCGCTGGTGATCTTTGTGGGTCTTCGGGGCCTGGTATGGGTGGTTCCTTTTTTTCTTCATGCCGGAGCGGCATACCGTCGAGCACTTTATGAACGCGGTGATCGCTGGGGATCTCGATCGCGGGTATCGGCTTTGGAAGCCGCACGGGACGAGCTATTCCTTCAACGATTTTAGCGGGGACTGGGGTCCGAAGGGTATTACAGTCCACTGAAAAGCTACCGGATCGAGTCGGCCGAGGAGCCGAAGGACGCGAGTGGCGTGGTTGTGGTCATTGAGACCAGCCCGTTCCAGCCGTTCCCTGCTGCGAGCGATCCGAACAGCGGACGCAACCGGGAGGTCCGCCTGTGGGTGGAGCGGAGCGACCAGTCGCTCAGCTTTCCGCCGTAGCTCGGGGTCGCAACCTATCGCTGTACTTCAGGGCCGTAGCTGAGTCGCACAGCGCGGCACTTAGCGAAGATCGCGAACCGCGGCCAATAATTCAGGCGGAGTCACGCTGGCGGCGCCCAACTTTCCGACAACCACCCCCGCGGCGATGTTTGCAAGGGCCACGGCCTCCGGAATCGCAGCGCCCGATGCCACAGCCAGCGCCAACACTGCAAGGACCGTATCTCCCGCGCCGGTGACGTCGAAAACCTGGCGACCGGTGGCCGCGCGCTCCACACCCGGTAGACCCACGCGCGCGTAGCTGACGTCGAAACTCGTTGCGGGCACGTGAAGCACGCGCGACGCGCTATCCTCGAACAAGCTCATACCGTCTCGACCCTGCGTGATGATCACAGCAGCGCATCCGAAGTGCGCGAGTAAGGCACGCCGGCCTCCTCGACGGATTTTTGATCGGGGAGCTCGTGACCGACAAAAAAGCCGGCCTCCTTCGAATTGCAGACGATCGTGGTGGCGCCTCGGTAGGCAAACAAGCGCGATTCCTTGGGCTTCACCAGCGCAGGCAGATTGAGGCGCCGGCACTCGTCGAGTACGCGATCGGCAAGCGCCTCGGTGACCACACCTTTGCCGTAATCGGACACGACCAAAGCATCGAGGCGCGGCAGTGCGGCTTTGATGCGGCTAATGAGCGTCTGTTCGAGGGAACTCGTCAGAGGCGCGCGCCGCTCGCGATCGACGCGCACAACCTGCTGGTGGCGCGCGATGATGCGCGTCTTCTGCGTGGTGATCCGCCGCGCGTCGGCGATGACACCCTTGTCGGGCATGCCGGCTGCGGCGAGTGCAGCGCGCAGCTCCCGCGCTGCTTCGTCGGTACCCGAGACGCCGAACGGTGTTACGCGGGCTCCCAGCGACGCGAGATTCGCCGCGACATTACCGGCGCCGCCTAGACACGAGGTTTCGGAGACGAAGTCCACCACGGGCACAGCCGCTTCCGGGGAAAGCCGGGTGGCCGTGCCCCAGACGTAGTGGTCCAGCATCAGATCGCCGACAACGGCGATGCGCCGGCCGCGCAAACGGCTGACCAGACGGTCGAGTTTGGGCACTGGAGTCATGCGGAGTGGCAGGGTCATCCTGCGCGGCGCGTCATTTTTCGGAAGGGGCCTTCGAGGGGGCTTCACCGCTGGCTTCGGCGTGGGCTTCTTCTTTAATCATTACGGGGAAGCCATCGCGGATCGGATAGATCAGGTGGCAGCTCGAGCAGCGCAAGCCCTGGCCGTCGGGCGTCAACTTCACGGGCGTCTTGCACGCAGGGCAAACCAGCAATTCCATAAGTTTCGGGCTAATTTCCAAAGGGGCCTCCCTGCCGCTCGAATGTAGCAGAGACGCTTTGTAACGGGCAATGGTAGAGGTCGAGAAGCGCAGGGCACGTGGGCGCGGTCGTCATTAGAGTTGATGGGCGGCGCGGAAATCACGGACCACGGAAGCGACGTCGCGATGCTCGCCATCGAGTGCATAGTTCATCCGGCGCATATCGTCGTCTGAGATTTTTCCGCCCAGCGCGTCGAGCACGCTGCGCAGGCCGGGATGCTGGTCGAGAGTTGCCTCGCGTACCACGGTTACGGCTTGATAGGGCGGAAAATAGTGGCGATCGTCGCCCAGAACCACCAAGCCGAGTGCCGCGATCAGCCCGTCGGTGGAATTGCCCGCGACGACATCGACCTGCTTTTCCTGTAGCGCGCGATAAAGCAGGCCCAGGTCCATGATCTTCGGTGCTGAGGCGAAGCTCAGTCCATAGGCTTTTACCCAACCCTTGTAGCCGTCGGGACGCTCCATGAACTCATAGCCGAAACCGGCGCGCCACATCGAAGCGTGGGAGGAAATGTCGGAAATCACGCGGAGATGCAGGGCTCGAGCGTCCTCGCCGCGAACGACGATGGCGAACGTGTTGTTGAAGCCGAGCGGCGGTCCGACTTCCAGGTGGAAACGGCGACGATAGGCGTCGCGAACAGTCTTATACACGGCGGCGGGGTCGCTTGCGGGAGCCTCCTTGAGGATGGCCGTCAGGGCCGTGCCGGTGTACTCGGGGTAAAGATCCAATTTTCCTGCGAGCAGAGCCTCATGACACAAGAAGGTGCCGCCCAGATCGAAGCGCCGGTCGCTGCGCAGCACTGTGTGCGCTTCGATTTGCTGCGCCAGCAACTCGCCGAGCACGATCTGCTCGGTAAAATTTTTTGATCCGACGAGGATGCTGTTGGCGCGCGCGCCGCCGCATCCGGCGAGAGCCAGCGCGCCTCCGGCCGTTAGTCGCAAGGCATCGCGCCGATTCAGCAAGAGTGTGCTCACTCGTTTGCCGCGGAGTGCGGCGTCAGGCGGCGTTCGAGCAGACCTAGCAGCAAGTCGGCGGTAACTGCCAGAAGCGCCGCCGGAATCGCACCGGCGAGGATCACCGCGTTACTGGCCACCGCTACGCCGCGGAAAATGAAGACGCCCAGCCCTCCGGCGCCAATGGCTGCGGCGATGGTCGCGACCCCAATCGTAAGGACCGTCGCGACGCGCACGCCGGCGAGGATCACGCCCATCGAGAGTGGCAACTCGACCTGCCAGAGAGTCTGGCTAGGCGTCATACCCATGGCACGCGCGGATTCCAGCACGGCAGGATCGACGCCCGCGATGCCGGTGTAGGTGTTTTGTAAAATAGGGAGCAGCGCGTACAGCGTTAGGGCGACGATGGCGGTATTGGCACCGATCCCACCTAATATAGGCACTGGAATCAGAAAACCAAACAGCGCCAAGCTCGGGATGGTCTGAATGACGTTGGCCGCGCCCAGAACCCAGCGGCGCAAGTGGCGACGCCGTACCAGCACGATTCCCAGCGGCAAGCCGATGATCACGGCAGCACCCATGGCTGCTGCAACAAGCCAGAGATGCTCAAGCGTGCGCTGGAGAATTTCGACGCGCTGCTGCACGAGGAACTGAAAAAGATTCAAAGCTGGCCTCCCCGGAATTCGGCGGGGCGCACGGCACGCCGCCGATCGCCGCCGTTAAGTGAGTCCACAAACGCGCGCGCCTCGTGCTCAGAGGCGTGCAGAAATTCCTCCGGCGAGTAAACGCCCGCCAGGCCGCCGGCTGCCAGCAGCGCGATACGAGTTCCAAGCAGCAGTGCTTCGCGCACGTCGTGCGTGACAAATGCGATGGTTTTACCCAGGCGCGCCGCCAAACCGCGAAATTCCCGCTGCAGCTCGGCGCGCGTGATGGGATCGAGTGCGCCAAACGGCTCGTCCATGAGCAGGATGGGCGGATCGGCGGCGAGGGCGCGCGCCACGCCCACGCGCTGCCGCTGGCCGCCGGAAAGTTCGTGCGGCAGCCGGTGGGCGAACTCGGCGGCATCCAGGCCGACCAGTGCAAGCATCTGCCGCACACGATCACGAACGCGCTCTTCGGGCCAGCCTCCCAGGCGAGGCACCAGAGCTACATTTCGCTCCACGCTCCAATGCGGGAAAAGCCCTGCGTCCTGTATCACGTAACCGATGCTCCGGCGAAGAGAGACCAAGTCCCATTCCGATTGCGGCCGACCTTCGACCAAAATTTCGCCCTCGCTCGGTTCCAGCAAACGGTTGATGAGCTTGAGCGAGGTGGTCTTGCCTGAGCCGCTGCGTCCTAAAAGGATCAGGGTATCGCCCGCCGAGATCGTTAGGTTTAGGCTGTTTAGCAGGGAGCGGCCATTTGGCAAGCGATAGGTCACGTTACGCAATTCGATGGCGGGCCCGCGTGACCGAACAACGTTCGTACGGTCCTGGCTTGCGGATGGATTATTGGTGTTTGGGTCGCTCATTCAAGAGGTGGCCGGCCGTGCGCAACGTCAGTTAGCAGGAACATTCGGTTGACTTTAGCGTGCGCAGGGGCTAAGTAAGACGCCCCCCGGTCGGAGACCGGCAGGAACGCTGTATCCGATTCCATTGAGCGGCATCGAATTTTGGGGAGGTAATCGTGGGGACAGCCACCTCTAGGATTCCGGTGAAAGCCATTTTGCTGCAGAGGTTGGACGAAGCCCGCGCGCTCAGCGATCACCTCTTCGCAATTGTGCGGCCGGAGGCCATTTATGACAGGCCCATTCCCGAGCGTCACCGGATTATCTTTTATCTGGGTCATCTCGAAGCTTTCGATTGGAACCTCTTGAACGACCGCCTGTTTGATTTGCCACAATTCTCCCCGGCCTTCAATACACTGTTCGCCTTCGGCATCGATCCGGTCGATGGCGGCTTGCCAACCGACCAGCCCAAGGATTGGCCTACGCGAACTAAGGTTGAAGAGTACCAGAGACGCGTGCGCGATACCCTGGACAAGCAGCTGGCGTCCCTGGACGGGCCCACTGGACGCAGCGAAGCCGTGCAGCTGTTGCACGTGGCCATCGAGCATCGGCTCATGCATGTCGAAACCCTGAGCTACATGCTGCATCAACTCCCTACGGACCGCAAATACCACAGTAAGGACCGCCCGAGCCCAGCAACACAACCGGGGCCTGCTCGGATGATCGAAATTCCGCAAGGTACGGCGACGCTGGGACTCCGGCGCGCTGAGGATGGGCCTTTCGGCTGGGATAACGAATTCGAGGAATACAGCGTAACCGTGCCGTCATTTCAGATCAGCGAATATAAGGTCACCAATGATCAGTTTCTGCACTTCCTGGAGGCGGGCGGCTACCAGGAACACTCGCTGTGGAGTGAAGACGATTGGAAATGGATCGGTTCGAGCGGTACGACGCATCCCGCTTTCTGGGTTCGCCGCGAGAACCGCTGGTTTCTCCGGAATATGTTTGGCGAAGTGGCCTTACCGCCCGACTGGCCGGTATACGTGAGCCAGGCCGAGGCCGCAGCCTATGCGCGGTGGGCTGGTCTCGAGCTGCCCAGCGAAGCGGAATGGCATCGGGCCGCCTACGCCACGCCGCAGGGAAGCGAACGCGCCTATCCATGGGGAGAAGAGCCGCCGGACGCGAGTCGCGGCAATTTCGATTTGCAGAGATGGGACCCGACACCGACGAGTGCGTTCCCCGCCGGGCGCAGTGCCTATGGGGTGGCCGACTTGATGGGAAACGGGTGGGAGTGGACGCGCACGGTGTTCGCCCCATTCGCGGGCTTCGAAGCATTTCCCTTCTATCCAGGTTACTCGGCGAATTTCTTTGACGGAAAGCACTATGTCCTGAAGGGCGGATCCGCACGAACGGCGCAGTGTATGCTGCGGCGGTCGTTTCGCAATTGGTTCCAGACGCATTACCCCTTCATTTACTCAGGCTTTCGCTGCATCAAGCACTGATCAAGCGCGTGAGGAGAGAGCATGCTCGCTGAAACGGTCGCACAGTTCTCGCTGGCGGATTTCGGAGCGGAAGTGCGCGTGGGCTTAACGCAGCCTGTGCAAAAGGAATTGCCGTCAAAGTATCTGTACGACGAAGTTGGCTCCGCGCTGTTCGAGGTCATCACCGCCCTGCCGGAATACGGGTTGTGCCGAGCCGACGAGCGTCTGCTGCGACAACACGCAGAAGAGATCGTCAAACCGCTTCTTCCGGCGCCGATCGTGGTCGCCGAGCTGGGCAGCGGCAGCGGCAAAAAGACGCGGTGGATTCTGCAGGCATTGGCGCGACGCCAGCGAACCAGATATTACCCGATCGAGATTTCTCCCACGGCGCTGGCGCAATGCGCGAAAGAATTGGGTCAGATGGATTGGGTCAGCGTCGTGGGCTTCGAAAGGCCCTATTTGGACGGACTGCTCACGGTTGCCGCCAGCCGGCGCGCCGAGGAGCGACTGCTGGTTCTGTTTCTCGGCAGCACGATCGGCAATTTCGACCGGCCTGCCGGCGAACAGTTCCTGGCGGAAGTTCGCCACAGACTGCAACCGGGCGACGCCCTGCTGCTGGGTGCGGACCTGGAAAAACCGCTGGAGCAGATTTTACGCGCGTATGACGACCCTTTAGGGGTTACCGCTGCTTTCAACCTCAATCTGCTGGCGCGAATCAACCGCGAACTGGGAGGCAATTTCGACCTTGCCTCCTTCCGCCACCGCGCTCGCTACGACGAAACCGAGCGGCGCGTCGAGATGCACCTGGTGTCTCTACGACGCCAGGAGGTCGCGATTCCCGGGGCTGCGTGCGCGGCGCATTTGGAAGAAGGCGAGACCATCTGGACGGAAAGCTCGCACAAGTACCGGCCGGAGGCGATCACGGAGATGGGTCAGCGCAACCACTTTCGCACGGAAGCACAGTGGGTGGATCAGGAGTGGCCGTTCGCGCAGACATTGCTGATCGCGGAATGACCGAATAAGAGGACGTCCCAAATCGAGCCGCATGAGGCCTCGGAATTGACGGCTAACGCGCCGGCTCGATCCGCAAAGCCACCTCACCCCGCCAGTCCTGGGTTGCAGCGAGTTCCACTGGCCAGACCATTAAGATTTGCGATCCTTGGTAGACCCGCTCAAAGCCTTCCTCAGATTCCGAAACGGTCTCGATTGGCGTAATCCAGAAGTGGGCCGCGTGCGGCGCTTCGATCGTTGCAGCGACGTTTTGCCATTCGTCTACCAGACGCAGCGCTCCCGAGGGCAGCTCGGAAGACGGCACGTCGGCCGTCCAACGCAGCCAATGCCGGCTGGATGAAATTTCGAAAAAGCGGTCCGGCTGGTCCGGAGCGAGGAAATTCAAAACCAGCTCAATCCCAACCTGGCCGCGAAAGGCCGCGGGGCCGGATAGACTCAGCTGTGTGGCGCAGTTCACGCGAAATCCCTCGCCATCGTGAGTAAATGAAAAATGCTTCGCGCAACGGAGCTGCTCTGGGCTGTCTGCATCTGCCGGATTGCTGGAAAGTGAAGCTTGAAGATCCATCATGAAACATGGGGAGTGTCCTTCGCGCACGGCGTACGCTCCGGCAGCTAAGGCCGCATGTTCGTCCAGCCGCAACTCACAATAATCTTCGAAGGTTTTCTCCGCAGAAAATAAGAGTGCCCGGAACGAGCTCCGTGGCCAGCGGTCGTACCGCAGGAAACGCTCGAGCCCACTCTCCTTGAAAAGTACATGATCGTGAATCGAACCGACGCGACCCCGTGCGACAGGAGCGGCTTCGTAAAAGCGACTGTGGTAGGCCTCCACACGGCGCTGCATGGAATTGATGAGCGTCGCACCCGCACGGCGGTCGTCCAAGGCGGCGAGTGTGCCTCCATCCGAGGGCCGCAACAGCGCCGTCAGGCGCGGCGAAGTCACGTACAGGTCTTCCGCGCCATCGGCGTCGAAATCGCGGCGCTCGACTTGCAAAGCCGAAGAGTCGGGCTTCGCGACTTCGTCCGCCAGCGTTTCCGCGCGCACCAGCTCACGCCACAGTTCCGTGCGCAGATGAGGAGCGTAGACTCCACCGAAGACGCCGTGCCAGTACGCGTCATTACATTGGGCGCGCAGCAAATGAGTGCGCGCACGCACCAGCGTGGCTCGCTGCCGTTTTCCCAAACGGCGGGACGCCAGATCACGGGTTTGGCCCGAGACGCGCAGCATCTTCTGGTGCAGCAAGTTTGACTCCGGGTACTTGGTGAAAAACCCGCGCCAGTGGCTGCCGCGCAGGAACCTCAGGACTTCAGGGCGATGGGCAAATTCATCGCTGATGGCGCGAAATTCTTTGAGTGCAGCCGTCGGCAAAGACCACTGCATCATTTCGGCATAGGAAGCGGTGGGTAAGTCAGCCCGGCCGAGCGGCGGGTGCGATGCGACCCACTCACCCGGCGGCGTGGTGACCAGCCAATCGCTGGCCGCTTCCAGCGCGGCGAAGAACCTGTCGACCCAGCCGATGTCGCCGTAACAGTGTTCATATGTGCCAGGCCACGCGCCGAACTTTTCGCAGTCATCTCCCATCGCCGCCATCCCGCCTGGATGGGCCTCGGAATAGTTTCGGAAAAGGCCGAGGACTTCTTCGATCGAACTAAAGGGCAGCAGGTAACGCAGCGCTTTCAGACCAGGAAAGATGCGAACTGTTCGTCCGCGGTCCTCTGCGACGTAGTCACCGTGGAGTTGCGCAAGCTCAAAACCAGCTGCGACAAAATGTGCGTCGTCGACCAGCGTGTAGCGGACATCGGACGAGGACAGCGCGTAGGGAAGCTGTGGCTCCCAGACTCGTTCGGCCAGCCAGGCTCCGGTCGGCGCCGAGCCAAATTTCTCCTGGAGATAACCGCTCATGCGTGCGAATTGTTCGGCCTGGTCCTCCGGCGGAATGCTGATGAGGATCGGCTCGTAGAAGCCGCCTCCGACCATTTCCACCTGACCGCGCGCGACGAGTTCGCGCAGTGAATCGAGAAACTCTGGATGGTGCCGTTCGAACCACTCGAACAACGGACCGGAGTAGTGCAGGCCCAGACGCACTTGTGGATGGCGGGTGAGGTGCTGAACGAAGGGCAGGTAAGAGCGCCGGAAAGTCTCCTCATACACGTTGTCAAAATTACCGACCGGCTGATGCGCATGAATCAGGAGTACGAGGTGGAACCTGGACAATGTGACGCTCCCCCATGCAAATCGAGTTATCCATTATCATGGCGGCTCAGGCGCCGCTGAAGTATTGGCACAAAGCTATGTCTACAAACGAACACCTCTCCGCAAAGGAGCATCAGGAAACATTTCGTCGTGGGCGTCGAACATTTCAACGAACGGCGATTCTTTGAGGCCCACGAAACCTGGGAAGAGATCTGGCTGAGATCGCCCGAGCCGGAAAAAACGTTCCTGCAGGGGATTATTCAGATTGCAGCGGCCTTTCACCACTACTCGCGGGGAAATACGCGAGGCACGCGCAATTTACTCGAGGCTGGCCTGCGGCGTCTGGAGCGCTTTCCTGCCGCCCACAATCAGATTGAGCTGGAAATCCTGCGCGTAGAGGCTCGCGCCTGGGCCGATGGTCTCACGAGCGGCCCCGATCCGGGACACTTGCACTTACCCAAGATCGCGTATGCAGGAAACGAACGATGAGTCGGGTTCAGGCGCGCCATACCGCGGGGCCGCTTCCGTGAGCTATCAAAAGAGTCCTGGCAAAAAACGTGGTTTACCGGCCATTGCGCTGCGATAGGCCGCGTTGGCCTCGAGCACCGGCTCTTCGATACGGAGGCGATGCCTCAACACCAAGGCGTTCCCCGCAGCCGCAACCAGCGCGGTGATCCACGCCGTGTGAATCAGCGGCAGCGCCACGAGTTCGACGAATACGGCCAGATAGTTCGGGTGCCGTACCCAGCGAAATGGGCCGGACGTAACCACTCCGAGCGGCGCCGAAGCCATCACCTCGACGTTCCAATGCGTTCCGAGAGTGCGAATCACCCACCAGCGCAGCGCGGTGGCGCATAGGAAAAGTATGGCCATGGGGACGGCCAAACCCGGAAGGAATGGGCGGCGCAACGCGACAACTTCGACCGCCGCGCCGGTGAGCACACCCGCATGCAGCACGACCATCCAGCGAAACTGAGGGTCGGCGCGCTTTTCAATTCCGCGGCCAAGCAGCTCTCGCTGGTGCCGGCGGGAGATTGCCAGCTCGGCTTGGCGCGAGAGGCCGACCAGCGCCAGCAGAATCAGGTAGCCGACGACGCTCAGGTCCATTGCACGAGCAGCATCTCCGCGCTGAAGCCGGGACCGAACGCGGCGAGCAGACCACGGTCGCCCGCCCCCATTGTTCCGCCCGCGAGCCACTCGTGCAAGACGAACAGCACCGAGGCGCTCGACAGGTTGCCGTAGTCGCGCAGGACGTTCCAGGAGGGCTGCGTCTGATCGTCGCCGAGCCCGAGCGCCTCTTGCAGGAAACAGAGCAGCTTCTGCCCTCCAGGATGCAGGATCCATGCCTTCATGTCTTCTCGGGTGAGCGAGTGCCGCGCCAGAAAAGCGTCGACCAGCCCACCCACGCGATCACGAATGAGCTGCGGCACCTCTTTCGAAAGCACGATGTGAAAGCCTTCGTCGCGCAGGTCGAAACCCATCGCGTCGATCGAGTCCGGAAACAAATAGCTTTCGCTGGCGAGAATGCAGGGACCGGAGGCCGGACGCCCGGTAATCACCGCCGCCGCGGCGCCGTCTCCAAACAGAATCGTCGAGATCAAATTCGCCTGGGAAAGATCTCTGCGCTGGAAGGTCAAGCGAGGGCAACTCAACGGCGACCAGGAGCACCGTGGCGTCTGGATAAGCGCGCAGGTACTCCCACGCGCGTGTCAGTCCGGCAGCGCCCGCGGCACAGCCCAACTCGGTAATCGGCAGGCGGCGCACATCCGGCCGCAGGCCCAACTCGGGCGCAAGGTAGGCGTCCACCGACGGAATCATGACGCCCGTGCAGGACACGGTAACAATCATGTCCACTGCTGACGCGGAGATGCCGGCGCGCTCAAGCGCTTGGCGGGCCGCGCAACGAGTCAGAGCGATGGCATGTTCGCGATATTCGCGACTGATTTGAGCGAGCGGCCTCGGCTCGATCAAATAATCCACGGGGAAAATTGTGTAACGGCGGTCGATCCGCGAGTTGTCAACGACCTCGAGAATGGCATCGAGACGGCGGCCCGAAAGCGAGAACACCCGGCCGAAATATTCCTTTACCACCTCGCGAGAGAGAATATGCGGTGGCAAGGCGGTTGCCGTCGAGGCCACAACAATGGAGGGCTTGCTCTGCGGGGCAGGACGATCGGACGCCGCAGCCGTGGTTGTGATGTCGGGCGTCACTTTACTCTCGCATTCTTGGCGTGCAACTTGGCGACGCCGGAGCGTTGCGCCACTCCGGAAGTGAGCGCGCCGGCTGAACGGGTGGTCGACTGAAAAACCACAGCCTCTGAGTTGGATGCCGGGTATGCGCTGGAGATGCTCGCGAAAGGGATGCCGCGCATCAGCGAAAAAGCAGTGCCGCGGAATAAAAATGCGGCGGAGTCCACGCGGACCCCGCCGCACTTGATGCTGCGCCGGCAGGCGAATTCTTGCCCGAAGGCTTAAGCCTTATTGGCGTACCAGTCCGCGTTGATGGCCGTGAAGTTCTGCCACTTCTCCGGCAGGTCTTCGAGCGCGAAGATCGCGGTCACCGGGCAAACCGGCACGCAAGCCCCGCAGTCGATACACTCGCTCGGACTGATATAAAGCTGTGTTTCGGATTCAAACGCCGGCTCATCCTTGCGGGGATGAATGCAATCCACCGGGCAGACGTCCACACATGCGGTGTCTTTCGTTCCGATACAGGGCTCAGCGATGACGTAGGCCATGTTCCTGTCTCCTTAGAAGAACGCTCCGAAGAATAGAATAGCAACGCCTGAGGCTAAAATGAAGCTACGATTTATAGCACCAAATGAGGTGAGGTACAAGCTACTCGAGGTGAGCGGTAGGTATGGGTGCATAGACGAACGCGTTCCTGCTGGCGGTCTGCCTGTGCGGTTTGCCCGGTAAAGGGCGGCAGGGCGCTTCCGCCCAGACGAAAAAAAAGGCATCATTCGTGCATGGCCAATTTCATCGTCGAAAAGTCAATCGAACAGTACTTGAACAGCGTGCTTCCGCCCCGCGACGCGGTCCTGGCGGAAATGGAACAACGCGCGCGCCGCGAGCGGATACCGATCATTGGACCTGCCGTCGGGCGTTTCCTGGCGCAGCTTGTAGAGATGACCGGGGCGCGGCACATCTTCGAGATGGGATCGGCGATCGGCTACTCGACGATCTGGTTGGCGCGAGCGGCTGGCCCGCGCGCTGAAGTCCACTACACCGACGGCGATCCCGCGCTGGCGCGCGATGCGGAAGCTTATTTTCGCCGGGCTGGGCTTGCCGCGCGAATACACGTACACGTGGGCGACGCCGTGAAGCTGATCGGCAAAACTAAGGGCTCCTTCGATCTCATTTTTAACGACGTTGAGAAGCACCAGTATCCAGCGGCTTTCCGCAGGGCACTGCCGCGACTACGAAGCGGCGGCCTGCTGGTTACCGATAATGTGCTCTGGTCCGGCCGGGTAGCCGGGCGCGCTTCCGATCCCGAGACGCGCGGCGTCAAGGAATTCAATCGCCTGTCCTACGCTTCGGGAAAGTTGTTCTCGGTGATTGTTCCGCTGCGCGACGGGGTGATGGTGAGCCGAAAGCGCTGAGGCCCGCTCGGCCTCGTCTTAATGGGCCGCGTGCTGTGTTTCGAGGAATTTCTCGGCTTCTATCGCGGCCATGCAGCCTGATCCAGCGGCGGTAACTGCCTGGCGATAGCGGTGATCTTGCACATCGCCGGCAGCGAAAACGCCAGGAACGTTCGTCATGGCGCCCTCGTGCGTGATCAGGTAGCCGTTCTCATCCATGTCCAGTTGGCCGCGGAATACTTTGGTGTTGGGCTCGTGTCCGATCGCCACGAAGAGGCCATCGACCGCGAGCGTGGAAGCCGCGCCGCTTTCCGGATTTCGCAACTGCAATACTTCAACTGAATTTTTGCCGACGTCCCGGACTTCCTCGACGACTGCTGGCGCAACAAACCGAATTTTGTCGTTAGCCCGCGCACGGTCGAGCATGATTTTGCTGGCGCGAAATTCAGCGCGGCGGTGAATCAAGTGCACGCGACTGGCAAACCGCGTCAGAAATGTGGCCTCCTCCATCGCCGTGTCGCCGCCACCGACCACCGCGATCTCTTTTCCCCGAAAGAAAAAACCGTCGCAGGTGGCGCACGTGGAAACACCGTGCCCCAGAAGCTTGCGCTCCGATTCCAGGCCCAGCATGCGCGCCGACGCGCCGGCAGCAACGATCAACGTCTCGGCCGGAAAGGTCTCCCCGCCCGAGGTGATCCGGAACGGCCGCTGGCTCAGGTCCACCGAGGCTACCGCGCCAGCGCGAAACTCCGCGCCAAAACGCTGCGCCTGCTTCCTCATGTTCTCGATCAGCTCGGGACCCAGGATGCCGTCGGGAAAGCCCGGAAAATTCTCGACCATGGTGGTGAGAGTGAGCTGCCCGCCCGGCTCGTGGCCGTCGATCACCAGCGGCTTCAGATTGGCCCGGGCCGCATAAATGGCGGCGGTAAGCCCGCGCATCCGCTTCCGATAATAACCACATTACGCACAGAAAGACTCCTCTCGATTGCCATAAGCGCCCTGATTGCTATTTGATTGCGCGACTGAGGCGCAGCGAATTCCCACGACAAAGCCCTTAAGTGTAGCACCTCGCGAACGCCGTCCGGCTGCTCTGGCCGTCAGGCGACGGTTAAGAGATAATGCTCGAGGTTCGAAGTCACGCCAAGCGGGATTCATCTCACAAGGAGCTAAACATTTGACACGCGCGCCGGGAACCTACGCCATTCTGGAAACCTCGCAAGGCTCGATCGTCTGCCGCCTATTTGAAAAAGAGGCGCCCAAAACCGTCGAGAATTTTATCGGCCTAGCGGAAGGCACCAAGGAATTCACCGACCCCAAAACGGGGCAAAAAACCAAGCGGCCGTTTTTCGATGGGTTGTCGTTTCATCGCGTGATTCCGCAGTTCATGATTCAGGGCGGCTGCCCTCTGGGCAACGGCACGGGCGGACCGGGCTACCGTTTTGCCGACGAGTTTCATGCCTCGCTGCGCCACGATCGCCCCGGAAAACTCTCCATGGCCAATTCCGGGCCAAACACCAACGGCAGCCAGTTTTTCGTCACCGTCGCGGCCACACCGTGGCTGGACAACCGCCATACCATTTTCGGCGAAATCGTCGAAGGTCAGGACGTCGCCAACAAGATTTCTGAGCTGCCGCGCGATTCAAGCGATCGGCCGCGCACGCCAGTCACCTTGCAACACGTGCGCATCGAGCGGGTCTAGACCGCCAGAGCCATGCTGGACCTGTTGCGGCTGTTTCGCGTCGTCAACGAGATGATTTTCGTTGTGATCGGCGCGCTGCTGCTTGTGGGTGGCGTTCGCCGGGCGCTTATCTTTTCGATCCGCGGCAGCCGTCCTGGCTGATTCTCGCCGGCGTGGTGATCGTGTGGGGGATTTACACCTGGCGCCGCGCCCGCCGGATAGCGCTCCCACGCACACGCCTGGCGATGAAGATCGGCGGCGGTTCGGTTGCGCTGGTTGGGTTGATCATGGCGTCGCTGGCTTGGGCGCCATTGGCATGGGCGGCTGCGCTGCTAGGAGCGGCGGGAGGCATATTCGTGTTGCGAGGGTTGGTAACCGCGGTGATTCTGGCGCTGGCCGTCCTGATCCGGGCGCGGCTCAGCGCCGTTCGAGGCAGATTTCCGCCTATGTCTTGGGCGGCTTCGTTTCTTGGCCGAGGTGCTCCTTCAGACGCTCGGCAACCTCCTGATCTTTCCCTTCGGCAATCTCCTTCTGAACTTCATTCAGCGCGAAGTGCACGACGTCGTGGTGGTGAAGTTCTTCCGGCGAGATCAGATCGCCCAAGCGCAGCCAGAGCCGGTGAACCAGGTTCACCTCGTTCATGGTCAGGTTTGGCGCATGCGGGCCAAGCATGAAGAACTCTCGCTGCCCGCCCGCGCGCGAAAATCTCCAGGTTGAACGGCGGGCGAGGATCCGGCAGCTTTTCCCAGGCTAATCCGACTTCGCGTGCTTCTTCGCCAGGGTGACCTTCGTCGAGCCTCCCAGCACGAGCGTCGAGGAGTGCAGGTTCACTCCGGCGCGCAGGATGCCGTCCCACAGGTCCGTCGCCGAGACCACGGCCAAGCGAATGGTTTTGCCGCGCTTTTCGGCCAGCGAAAGCGCCTTGGTGAAAAGGTATTGCTCGACGCTGCCAAACAGCTGGCTGGCTTCGAGTTCGCTTTCGCCCGAACCCGAGCGGCGCAGAAGGCGCACGTGCAACACCACGATGTCGCGCCGTTCGACTTTGACGCGGTCGAGCGTGGCCGCCAGATGATACAGCGCGTGATAGTTGCTGATCGGCACCAGCACGTTGCCGGGGCGGGCGCCGACGCTTTCCGGCGTCAGCTCGCTGCGCTGCGGCCACGTTGAACTGGTCGAGTTCGACGTGCGCGCCGCCGTGCTCTTCTTGGTAACTTTTTCGGAGATGCTGAAGACGCGCAAAAAATATCAGCGTGAAGGCGATGCCGGAGACCGTGGCGACTTGCTTGGTAAAGAGGTTGATGATGCACAGGGCGAAGAGCGTCAGCGTGATCAGGGCCAGCCCAAGCGGAATTTCCAAGCTTGCCGATCTTGAAGTTCAGAGGCACGCGGAATTCGCGCTCGCCCGGCTCCTTGTAGCGCAGCACCAGCACCGCCAGGCCCTTCATGGCGAAGCTCCACATCACGCCGAACGCGTACGCTTCGCCCAGCATGAAGATGTTTCCGCGGCTCAGGATGATGGTGACGAGCTGCAGCGCCGACGACCAGATTCAGGATGCGGTAGGACGTGCCGAAGCGGCGATGCGGCTGCCGGAACCAGTCCGGAAGAATGCCGTCCTCGGATACGCGGTTCAGAACGCCGTTCGAGCCCACGATCGCGGTGTTCACGGCGCCGGCGAGCATCAGCACGCCGACGATCACGACGAAAACCCGGAAGGCCAGCCGCGCGGTGAGCGGCCCGACCAGATACATCGCCAGGCCGCCGATGGGGTTATCGAAGTAACTCTGGCGCACCTGATCGGGAATGATCATGACGGCGAAGAACGCCACGCCCGCCGTGAAGATCAGGCTGTAAACGAAAATGACGAAGCCCGCTTTTTCCAGGTTGCGGAGCTTGGGGTGCTCCATTTCGCGATAGACCTGCGCCATGGTCTCTTCTCCGCTCATGGCCAGAACGGAGTGACCCAAGCCGATCAAAATGCCGATGAGCCCCACGGTGTACGGCAGGTTGGTGTGTCGCAGCCAGCCAAGCGCGTCCGGCGAGAACGTCAGATTCCGGGGAAACGGAAATGGCGGAAGGTGGACCCCTCGAACCCACAGCGTATAGCCGCACCAGCCCAGCATCACGACCACCATCACGGTGGTCACGTACATGATGCGCAGCGCCTTTTCGCTGGATTCGGGAATGCCCTTGATGTTTTCCCACCAGAAGTAAATCGTGACCAGAACCGCGAAAAACGCGGCGGTCCCGTTCACGGGCAGAACCGTGGTGTGCATGTGGAAATACTGCAGGAGTTCGTTCAGCAGGCCGACTAAGTAGAGACCCGCCGACACGCCGCTGATCGGTCCGGTCAGGATGTAATCGAACATCAGAGCCGAAACCGAGAACTTGGCCAGGGTCGAGCCCATGGCCTCTTTGACCACGCGGTAGACGCCGCCGCGCACGAACATGCTGCAGCTCTCGATGTAGACCGAACGAACCGCATAGGCCAGCAGCATGATGGCCAGGATGAACCACGGGCCGGTGTTGCCGACGAAGTGCTCGGCGATCGCGCCGGCGTAAAAGGCCGACGAGCCCATGTCGTTGAGAACAATCGCGGCGGCGCGCCAAAAGGAGATGAAGGTGAGCATGGCCGTAGTGGCCACGATGACCGCGGTACGACGATGATGACGACTGGTTCTTCGGATGCCGGGGCATAGACCTGTGTTCTACCGGGAGTCGGCTATCGTCGCATTTTGGGCGACGCGAATCCAGAATTTTTTCCTAATATTTTGTTTATTTCTCGCCGGCAAGGCGGAGGGCTTCGCCGGGACGGAAGAGTTTTGCACATTCCGCGCAAGGGCAGATGCTGCGCAGGTAGTCGTAGCTGTAGATTCCGGTAGCGTGCCCGTCGCTGAAATCAATCTGCAGGGCGTAGTTGCCCACCGCTTTGGCGGCGCGGGCGCCGGGCCGGGGCTTGAACATCGGCAAGTACCGGCTCGGCAGACGTCACCGGAGCGTGCGCAGGCTAGATCTCCGCTTTCTTTCGCCGCTCGTCATCGCACATCGCGCAGGGGCATTCCTCGCGAAGATACGCGAAATCGTAGTGGCTGCGGTGTCCGTCGGCCAGACGATGTCCACGCCTGCGCCGGTCGAGACGTGCACTTTCACGTCCTGTGGCTTCCTGCGAGGATCGATTGGAATCGGCATTTTGTCTGGTACGCTGCCCGCTGCTCGCCTCTGTGTTCAGACGTTTTGCTTATCTGGGGCTGGCTACCGCTTCATCGCTACTCAGGCCGTGTTGGCGACGATTTGGGCCAGACGGCCGTGCGCCAACTCGATGCGCCGGTCCGCCATGCGACCGATGGCCGGCGAATGGGTCACCACGAGAATCGTATGCCCGCTAGCATGCAAATCCTGCAGCAGATCGAGCACGATCTGTTCGTTCGCTTCATCGAGATTACCCGTTGGCTCGTCGGCAAGGATCAGCTTCGGCTGATTGATGAGCGCGCGGGCCACAGCCACGCGCTGCTGCTCGCCGCCGGAAAGCTGGCTGGGCAAGTGATTCAGCCGGTCGCCGAGACCCACGCGGTTCAGCGCGCGGGCGGCCTCAGCTTCATCCGCAATGCTGTGAAAATATTGCGCCAGCATCACATTTTCGACGGCCGAAAGATACGGCACCAAATGAAACTGCTGGAAGACAAAGCCGATTTTTTCGGCGCGGTAACGCGTCAGCTCGCGTTCGCCAAGGTTGCTACGTCGGTGCCATCCACCACTGCGCGCCCGCCGGTGGGCCGGTCCAGACCGCCCAGAATATTCATCAGAGTGGTCTTGCCGGAGCCGGAAGGGCCCATGATGGCAATCCACTCTCCAGAGGCAACGTCGAATCCCACGTCGTCGAGAGCGCGCACCGAGCCGAACTTCTTGCACAGCCCCTCGACTTGAACCAGCGGCGCCATCACTCGCCTCGCAGGATTTCAGCCGGGCGAACGCGCCCCAGCAGCCGCAACGGCAGCGCTCCGGCTAAAGCCACGCCGATCATCAAGCCGATCGTCATCGGCAGGACAATCAAACGGGGCGAGATCGCCGTGGCAAAAACGCGCTCGCCGACCCAATCCGCCAAGCAGCATACCTGCGCCGCAGCCCACGATTCCGCCGATGATTCCGATGGCGGCCGCTTCGGCCAGGAAAAAGCGCATCACGCGCCGCACCGTTCCGCCGAGAGCTTTCATCAGCCCAACATCGCGCCGGCGCTCGAGAGCCAGTCCCGCCATCGCCGCCAGGACGCCGAGCGCGGTCAGCGCCAGGATGAGCGCGACCGTCGCGAACAGCAGCCCGCGAATCCGCTCGAGCAACCGGCCCTCCGCCGCGGCAAGCTGGCGTACCGGCTGCAACGTCAAGTCCGGGAAGCGCTCTGGCGAGGCCATCGATCACATTTTCGATCGTACGCGTCGAACCGCGCACGCTGAGCTGCACCAGGCCAACGCTGCCCCGAGAGGCCGGCGAGGTTCTGTGCCGCCGCCAAATCAACGAACACCTGGCTATCTTCAGAATCGCCCGCCGTCAGCACGCCCGCCACGGTAAAGGTCGCGTCCCGTCCGGCGTAGCGCAAAGTCAATCGGCTGCCCGGGAACCAGACCCAGCGTGCGCGCGACCTCGCTACCGACCATACAATCCGCGGAATCATTGCGCTCGGAAACTCGCCGCCCAGCGACGCTCCACCAGGAATTGATCCGAGCAACCTGATCGAACCAAGAACCCGCGACGATCACCGGAACGGGAATTTTTTCATCGCCAGTCTGCGCCACCAGGTACAGATAAGGCGCAGCGGCGATGATTTCCGGCGCGTGCAGCGCGTTGATGCGGCCCATGACCGCGGCATCCATCGTGGCCGCGGTATTCGCAGTTTGTGCCGGAGAAATGACCACGTTCGCGCCCAGCGAACGGAATTCACGCGTAAGCTTGTCGCTGGCATCCAGATCCAGATTCACCAGCGCCGCGCAAACCGTCGCTCCGCTGGCCACCGCCACCAGCGCCAGCGCCAGCCGGCTGCGGCTGGCCCACAACAATCGCCAAAGAATGCGCCAAAACATTCCGCTTATTCCTTAATCACTTTACTCATTTTGCGATTTTTGCCGAAGCCGGCGGGGCGCCTTCTTTTGCGCCGTAACTTCAATCCCCTCGCAACACCGGGGCGGGATCGAGCCGCATCACTCTTCGCAAGGGAGCGAGACTCCCGAGTGTGGCGACGACGGCCGCCACGCCCAAAACGATGGGTAGCAGAATCAGACGCAACTCCGGCGATATGCCGAAAATGCGCTCGCCCACAAAGCGAGCCAGTCCGAGTCCCATGGCATAACCTGCCGCGCCTCCCAGCAACGCCAGCAGCCACTGCTCTCCCAAAAAGAACGCGCCGACCATGATTCGCGGAGCGCCCAAAGCCTTCATCAAGCCGATTTCGCTGGCGCGCTCCAGCACCGTAGTGCCCGCCGTGGCCGCCACAGCCAGCGCCGCTGCAAACAACGCCGCCACAGTGACCAACCACATCAGCGCGCTCGACCCGTGTCAAGATGCGGCCTTCGCCTTCGGCGATCTGCCGGATCGGCCGCACCTCCACGCCCGGCAATTGTTCCTGGATTTGGCGCGATATCGAAGAAATATACGGCGAGCAATACCAACTCTCGAATTCGACCGGCGTCATGGACGAAGGGTTCCGCTGCGAAAAGGCGTCTTCGGGCTTGGTCAGCGCGCTCACCAGTAAATGGCGATATTGCCCGGGGCGATTCGAGAGTTGCTGCGCCGCGGCGAGAGGCGCCAGTATGGCATCGTCTTCCTGACCACCCGTCGCGGCGATGCCGACGACGCGAAGCTGCATGGTGCGCTCGCCCGAATGCACTTCGAGCGTCTGCCCCGTGGTGATTCCGGCTCGTCGTGCGAGCGCCGCGCCGACGACGCACTCCGCCGCGTTATCGCCAAACCACCGGCCGTCCACTCGCCACCACGGATTTGTAGCCGCCACTCCCGTCGTGAATGTGCCGCCGCCCTTGGGAACCGCCACTTCGTGACGATACCAGGTGCCGATCAGGACCATGCTCACGGCCGAACTGCCGCTCGCAGGCGAGCGACCTGCCGCGCCCAGCTCAACAGGCACATCCAACGAAGGCGCGAAGCCAATAATGTTGTTACGCCAAAAAATTGTTTTGAGCTTGCCGAGATCGGCCTCTGGCAGATACGCGCCCGAGTCCACCGGCCTATAATCAACGCCGCCGATCTCGAGCGGCAGGGCGTCGGCTTGCGGTGTCACCAGCAGATTCGCGCCCAGGCTGCGAAACTCGCTGGCCAGGCGGTCGCCCACGTCGAGCGCCACGCTCAGCGTTGCCGTGGCCACAGCCGTGGCCAGCGCCAGCGCGACCGCGGTAAGGAGCTTGCGGCGCGGCTGCCGGGCGAAGGAGTCTTTGACGATGCGGAGAAACATGGCGGTCGGCTTCTACTTCGGAACGCTGCGCGCGGCTTGGCTCAGTGAGGAAAGATCCATCACCAGGTCCTGTCCCTCGACCCGCGCGGGCAGAGCGACAGGATTGCACCCACCCGGTTGGCCGATCGACGGACCATAAATCGCCGAGGCGCAGTTGCGGCACACAATGTTGGAACCGTCCTGCCGGTAACCGGCCCAGCCGCAGATCATGCAGGCGTCCAGCGCCGTGCCCCAACTCCCGTCGGGCTTGCGCAAGACTATGAAGCGCAGCGAGGTGCCGTTCACCTCGACGCGAAAAAAATGCAGGTTGCCGTCGCTCACATCCGCGGTCGGGACTCGGACCGTGTCTCCCTGCGCCGCCAGCATCTGAGCCTGCGGAGGCGCTGCTGCAACCCGCGCGTACACAAAATCCGCGGCCAGCGTCAAAATCACGACCACGAAACCAACACCGGCGGCGAACATCCAGCGCCTTTGCTTGCGGCGTTCCCACGCGAGCCGACGGCGCTCGGCATCGCTCACATCCGCTGCGGCCGCCAGCCTCCCGCGGCAGAGCCATCCATTCGCGCAGGATCAACAAGGCCGCCGCGCCCAGAATCACCACGAAGAAAAAGACATCGTTGCGCACAATCGGCCCGACCAACGCCATCTCTCGCTTGCTCGAGGGAATCCACATCGCTTCGCTCAGCTCATGCACGCCTGTAAGCGCCAATTGCACGGCCACGACCACCAAGATCCCGCTGGTGACGGCGAAAAAGCGGCCCAGCGGAATCTTCAGCGTGCCCTGGAAGAAAAATAGGCCCACGGCGATCGCCGCTGCAAGACCCAAGCCGGTGCCCAGCCAAACGCCAGCCCTTCGCTCGAGAGCTCGACGGCGCGCAGGATCAGCGCCAGTTCGGCGCCTTCGCGCAACACCATCAGAAAAACGAAAGTGCCCACGCCCAGCCCTGCGGCGAGATCGGATTTTGCGGCGAACGAGTCCACGCGCTGCTCGATATGTTTCCGCAGTTGCCGCGCGACCCGGTTCATCCACACAGATCATGGTGACCACAAAAACCGCAGCCAGCAGCAGCATCAGCGCCTTCGAAGCCGTCTTCGTTGATCTGCCATTTTTCGAGCGCGATCGCTACCGCCAGACTGAGCGCAGCCGCCAGCCCCACGCCGGCCCAGACAAATCGGGCCAGGCGCGGCGCGGCCGATGCGGTCGAGATACACCAGGACGATGCCGACAACGAGGGCGGCTTCGAGACCTTCGCGAAGAGCGATGAGGAAAGAGGAGATCAAGGCGAGCTCTAGTTGCAATCCAGTTGCAACTAGAGAAGTGTAGTGCTTTTGTCCCTTCAGGTCAAGCGGTTTTGCTTGCCGCATTTTGCAGTCCCACAGGGGGCGCGCACCAGTCCCGCGCTCGAAATCGTATGTGTTGCCCTCCAAAGCATGCGTCCTTTAGCCTCTGCCGCCTCACGGCCACCGGCGGCCTGAGGTCAAAGAGTGGCAAAAAGTATACGACAATAGCTTTCGCCGCCGAGGAATTTTTGCTGTCGGCGCAAGCGTGCCTGGAGCAACTCATTCACCGTCTCGGACCTCCAATGGTTATCCCACGTTGTTTCGAGTTGGGAAATGTGCGCAGGTTCCGGAAGGTACCGGTAGTACTGATCTCCGCTACTATAGAGCGGTTATCAGCGCGATGCCGCAGATTATGCCCAAGGCCGGTTTGTTTCTGTTTCTAGCAGTATTGGCTATCTCTATTGCAATCCTCCCCGCGGCAGGACAGTCGAACGCAGCCCCGACTAGTGGCCCCGCGGTCCCGCGCCACCTGCATCCTCAGCCGCGGTCTCGCGCCCACAAGTTACCGCTGCGGACAAGCGCAAGGCCCGTCAGGCATACGAGCGAGGTCTGGAAGCCGAGCGAGCCGACGACTGGGAATCGGCATTCCTGGCCTTCAACGAAGCCGCGCGCGAATCGCCGGCCGATCGTGCCATCGAGCTGCACGAAGAAGTCGCGCGTTCCCAAGTTGTCCAGCTTCGCACGGAGCGGGCGGAAAAAGAAATTCTCAGCGGGCAAAATGACGTCGCTCGAGCCAGCCTGCAATCCGCGCTTTCGCTCGACCCAACCTACGACCGTCGCGCGCGAGCGGCTCGACCAACTGGCGGAGGATACCAGTTCCGCTCGAGCAGCCGAGCATCGGCGCCGCAAGAAAACGGGCCCCAGCTCGCAAGCGGCCCCCCCAAGCTCCAGCCGCAATCCGGTACTCATGATTTCAACTACACCGGCGGAACGCGCGGTGCCTACCAGGAAATTGCTCGGCAGTTCGGTTTAACGGCGGCGTTCGACGGGGATCTCACGGACCGCCAAATCCGCTTCCGAATTTCCGGCGTCGATTTCGCCACGGCGATGCGCGTTCTAGGCGAACAGACCGGAACATTCTGGCGCGCCGTCGAGTCTCGCAACCTTTTTTGTCGCCGCCGATACTCTGCAAAAGCGTAAGGACTTTGCGCCCGAAGTGAAAGTCACCATCCCTCTGTCGGCTTCCGAGACCAACGATGAGATGACCGAGACCATGCGCATGGTCCGGGACATCGTCGGCGTGGTGCGTACCGATCTCGACACGGCAAGACGCACACGCTGACGGTGCGCGACACGCTGGAAAATGTAGCGCTAGCTCAGGCGCTGGTGAAGGAGATCGAACAACCGCACGGCGAACTGATGCTCGATATCGACATCCTCGAACTCGACCGCCAGGTGGCGGAAACTCTGGGCATCACGCCGCCGACCAGAGCTCAGGTCTATACCCTTGGGCTCGGCGGAAGCGCGACTGCTCGAGCAGGCTCCCAACATCGGGTCGGTCGTCCAAGTGATCCAGAGCATTTTCGGCACGCAGACCCCGCTGACGGGCGCGGCCAGCGGATTGAGCGCGCTGATCCCGGCGTTCATCGCGTTCGGTGGCGGCAAGACAATCTTTCTGGCGACGCTTCCGGGCGCTAGCGTCAACTTCGCGGACTCCTTGAGCGCGGTCCGGCAGGCGCAACGCGTCTTGCTGCGGGTGCAAGATGGAAGGCCGGCGACCTTTTTTGTGGGCGAGCGCTATCCCATCACATTGGCGCTGCTTTCGGGCAGCCTTGCAGCATCCAGTTCGCAATTCACGGCCAGCGCACTCGGCGCTTCGTTCCCGCGAACCGACTACATCGCCGGCGCCAGTCCGCGCGCCGTAGTGACCGGCACCTTCGATACGATTAACAACGGCAATCTCGACTTAGCGGTCGTCAACCAGGCGAACAATGACGTCTCGATTCTGCTTGGTAACGGCGACGGAACCTTTAACGCCCAGACTACATTCCCGACGGGAAACGGACCCATCGCCATCGCGGCGGGCACCTTCGATGAAACAAACAACACCAACCAGGACCTCGCCGTGGTCAACCAGACCGACGGCACCGTCTCGATTTTGCTCGGAAATGGCGACGGCACATTCACCAAACAGCCCACCGACATTAAAGTGGGGAATGGCCCGGTGGCGATCGCGGTGGGTAACTTCGACACGAACAGTATTACGAATAACTTTCCGGACCTCGCGGTCGTCAATAAAACCGACGGCACAGTCTCGATTTTGCTCGGAAATGGCGACGGTACGTTCACCAAACAGCCCACCGACATCAAAGTGGGCAATGGACCGGTGGCGATCGTTGCGGGGGATTTTGATTCGGTAAATAACAGTATTGCGGACTTGGCTGTCGTCAATCAAACCGACAACAGCGTCTCCATCCTTCTGGGCAACGGTGATGGAACCTTCACAACGCCAACCAGCGCCATCCTGGTCGGCAACAGTCCATCGGCGATCGCCGCCGGAAACTTCGACAGCACCAGCGCCACCAGCAATTTCCTGGGGCTTGCCGTTACCAATGGCGCCGACGCATCCGTCTCGATTCTTTTGGGCAACGGCAACGGCACCTTCAGCGCGCCGAACCCGGCCGCCTTCGCCACCCAAACCAATCCCGCTGCGATTCTTTCAGCGGACTTCAATAATGACGGCGTGCCAGACTTGGCGGTTGCCAACGAAGGCTCGGATAGTATCTCCGTCTATCTGGGCATCGGCGACGGCACTTTCCTTCCTCCGCTGGACGTCGCCACAGGCAACAGCCCAATCGCCTTGGCCTCGGGAGACTTGAACGGCAGCGGCTCGACGGACCTGGCCGTTGCCAATCTGGCGTCAGACACCGTCTCGGTAATCCTCAACTCGAACACGCTGGCCAGCTCGCTCACTCCGAATGCGGCGCTTTCGCCTTACCCGGGCTCGGAGTACGTCGATTTGGGACTCAAGGTGCAAGCCACTTCGCGAACGCATTCCAACGGCGAAGTGACGCTGGCGCTGCAATTGGATATCAGCTCGCTCTCCGGACAAAACGTGAATGGCATACCCGATCCTCAGCAATCGCAACGTTCAGCAGTCGGTGCGGCTCCGCGAGAATGAAACCAGCGTGCTTTCCGGCCTGATCGAGTCGAGCGATATGCAAAGTCTTTCGGGCCTGCCAGGTCTTGTCAACGCGGGACCGATCGGTCTTTTGTTCGGCGCCAAGAACACCCAACAAGCGGATACCGAACTGCTCATTGCCATCACGCCAAGACAAATCCGATTGCCCGAGCGGAAAGACCAAACCATCTATGCTGGGCGGGGGCAAGGATCGGCTCCGCCACCCGCGCCGGCAGCGGCGCCTGCCGGGGCGCCAACTAATCTTGGAGCGCCCGCTGTTCCCGGCGCGCCACCGGCTCCGGGGACGGCACCAGCCACCGGTGCGACGCCGACGCCTGGAACGCCGCCGGCCGGGGCACAGCCGCCCGCCTCTGGTGCTCCAGGGGCCGCACCTCCTACTGTCACACCAGCACCCGCACAACCAGGCGGAGAAACACAGCCTGGCGGGCAGTCCGCGCCCGCGCCACCAGAATCGCCTGAAGCGCCAGCGCCTGGAGCGCCCGCACCCAGCACACCGGCGCCCGGCTCACCGCCTGGCTAATTTCAAGCTCGCACCACGGAAGTTTCTAGAGGGGAACGCGCGACCGAGAAAGGGCATGCCTCGAAATTACTCAGGGTTCTGGTCGAGCACAAGAACTGGCTGGTACGTTCGCGGAACAATGGCCTCGGCGATAGCGATGAGCTGGTCTTGTTGGTTGAAGACTCGTAGTCGTCCCGGCTTCCAGTCGTTCGAGTCCAATTGGGCCGGAGCGCCTTGCGGCATTTCCAGGCGGCCAGGCTGGATCTGCGCGAGCGACACTTGAAATTGTGAACCGTGGCGCACACGCCTCTCGACGACGGGTAAGACCGAGACTCGTGGCAGTTCGCAAAGCAGCCGCCCAAGCGGCAAGATACAATCGGCCGCCTTACCAGCCCGTACCGCATGCTCGAAGTCGTCGAGCCCAATCGCTTGATCGAGCGTGAACTCGCCGACCGCGGTGCGGGTTATCTCTGCCAAGTGCGCGCCGCAGCCCATCTGCGCACCCATTTCGTACGCCAGCGAGCGTATGTACGTTCCCGCGCCGCACTCGATGGCGAAACGCGCCATCGAACCTTCCATATCCAGTAATCGGAAATCGAAAACTTCAACCTCCACGGGCTTTAGTTCCACTGGCTTGTGCTTGCGCGCCAACTGGTGGGCCGGCTGGCCCTGAATCTTTTTCGCCGAAAATGCAGGCGGCATCTGCGGGAACCGGCCCGTGAATTCTTGTGTGAGGCGCTCGATTTCTTGGCGGTCCAGCACCGGCGACGTATCGGGCCCGAGAGCCGTGCCATCGGCATCATACGTGTCCGTCGCAAATCCGAAGCGGAAGGTGCTCTCGTAGCGCTTCCGCCTCCCGGTATAAAACTGCGCAAAGCGCGTCGCGCGCCCGAGCAGCAGCACGAGCACTCCGGTAGCCAAGGGATCGAGCGTGCCGAGGTGACCAATCTGGCGAAAACCGAGCAGGCGGCGCACAGCGTCGACCACGTCGTGCGAGGTACGTCCACGCGGCTTATTGATAGCGAGCGCGCCGTCAAAAGACGCTGGGCCGGGTTTTCGGGTCATGGTCGAGGAATGCGATTAAGGCAAGCCGTCCGAAACAAAACGTCAGCCGGAGCTCTTCATGCGGCGAAATAGATCATCGATGCGTTGCCCGTACTCTTCGGAGCGGTCCAGAACAAAACTCACCTCGGGCGCGCGGCGCAAGCGCAGCCGCTCGGAAAGTTCATGCCGGATGAAGCCCGCTGCGGCCGTCAGACCCTTCAGGGTCGAGGCGCGCTCGGTTTCCGTGCCCATCACGCTGACGTAGACGCGCGCCTGCTTGAGGTCGGGCGTCACTCGCACCTCGGTCACCGTCGCCAGGCCAGCGAGTCGAGGGTCTTTCAGCTCGCCCGCCAGCATCACGCTGATCTCCTGCCGGATCTCCACGGCGATACGTTCGTGACGATGTCCCGCTACGGTCATGAGCAAACACCCGCCGCGCCAGCCGCCCTCACAGCATCTCCACATCGTGGGCGACGAGGTCGCTCCCTAGCATCCGCTCGGACTCTTCCAATACCTGGCGCAATGAATTTTCCAGGTGCGCGGAATCGTTCGAGAGACTGACGATACCAACCTGCGCCCGCTGCCACGTATCCTGATAGTCCAGTTCGGCAACCGCCACGTTGAACCGCGCGCGTAGCCGGTCTTTCAGGCTGCGCAGAACCTGGCGCTTATCCTTGAGCGATCGGGCGTCGGGGATGTGAATTTCGAGAGTCAGGAGACCGATCGTCATCTCGGACCCCCTCGGCGGACGCGCTTGCCCAGCGCCGTCGTCAGGCGGTCGCTTGGGCCAGGACGAGCTTCTGCATCGAGAAGCACTCCAGCACGTCGCCGACCTTCACGTCGTTGAAGTTCGATACAGCCGCGCCGCACTCGAAGCCCGCGCGGACTTCGTTGGCATCTTCTTTGAAGCGCTTCAGCGAACTGATGCGCCCGGTGTACAGCACTGCGCCGTCGCGCAGCACGCGCACCTCGGCGTCGCGCTTGAGCAGACCGTCCAGGACGTAGCAGCCCGCGATCACGCCCGAGCCCTTGACGCGGAAGGTGTTGCGCACCTCGGCGCGGCCCAGATGCGTTTCCTTGAAGACCGGCTCGAGTAAGCCTGCCATGGCTAGTTTGATTTCGTCCGAGACCTCGTAGATCACCGAGTGCTGGCGAATCTCGACGCTCTCGCGCTGCGCCAGATCGGCTGCCTTGCGGTCCGGCCGCACATTGAACGCGAAAATAATTGCGCCTGAGGCCGAACGCCAGCAGAACGTCGGTTTCGGTCACGGCGCCGACGCTGGCGTGGATGATCTTGAGCTTCACTTCGTCGCTCGAGAGTTTGGGCAGCATCTCGCTCAACACTTCCACGGATCCCTGGACGTCGGCCTTGATGATGATCGGCAGTTCCTTGGTTTCGCCGGACTTGAGCTGCTCGTGCAGTTGGTCCAAGGTGATACGCGCGCCGGCGCTTCGAGCCAAAGAAGCTTCCCGCAACTTGCTCTGCCGGTATTCCACGATGTGCCGCGCCTTGGCCTCGTCGGCAACCTGAAAGTGGTCGCCGGCTGACGGCACGCCCTGCAAACCGAGCACCTCGACGGGCGTGGAAGGCCCCGCTTGTTTCACCGGCCGGCCGTGGTCATCAAAAAGGGCGCGCACTTTGCCATAGACCGCGCCGCAAATGAATACGTCTCCTGTGTGCAACGTACCGCCTTGCACAAGTACGGTCGCCACGGGTCCGCGGCCTTTGTCCACCCGCGACTCCAGCACGGTTCCGCTGGCCGGAGATTCCGGATTCGCGCGCAGTTCCCGCAGATCGGCCACCAACAAGATCATTTCCAGCAGCTTCTCGATATTTTTCTTGGCCTTGGCCGAGACTTCGACCATCACCGTATCGCCGCCCCACTCTTCAGGCATAAGTCCGCGATCGGAAAGCTGCCGCTTGACGCGTTCAGCTTGCGCGTCCGGCTTATCAATTTTGTTTATGGCCACAATGATGGGCACCGATGCGGCTCGCGCGTGATCGATGGCTTCGAGCGTTTGGGGCATGACCCCGTCGTCCGCGCCCACGACCAGCACCACAATGTCGGTGACCTTCGCGCCGCGCGCGCGCATCCGCGTAAACGCCTCATGGCCAGGCGTATCCACAAACACAATCCGCCGCCCGTCCACGGAAACCATAGACGCGCCGATGTGTTGAGTGATCCCGCCCGCCTCGCCCGCGGCAATATCGGTCTGGCGAATGGCATCGAGCAAGCTGGTTTTGCCGTGATCGACGTGTCCCATCACGGTCACCACGGGAGGCCGCGGCAAGAGATCTTCCTTCTTCTCCTCTTTCGCGACGTCTTGCACAACCTCTTCTTCGAACGAAACGACCGTGACGACGCCGCTAAACGACTCGGCCAGGCTGGTGGCCGTCGGAATATCGAGCGCTTGATTAATCGATGCAAAAATTCCGCGGTCCAGAAGATCCTTCAGGACGTCCTTGGCGCGCACATCGAGCTTCTCCGCCAAGTCGCGGACCGTAATCCCTTCCGTAATAGTGATCTCGCGTGGTGGCCGGGGCGGCGGAGCCGGAACGGGCTCGACGCGCGTGGCCCGGCGCTCTCCGATGCCGGGACGCGTACGAACCGGGTGCAGCTTGCGCTCGCCTTCTTCAAATCGCTTTTCCAGCGTCGGCTCGCGCTCGCGCGGCAGGCTTGCGCTCGTAAATCGGTTTGCCCGGCTCGGCCTTCGGCGGAGGAGCCACGGAAGGAGCCATGCCCGGCCCGCCTGGACGCATCGGTCTTGGGCCAGGACGCGGAGGATATCCGCCAGGTCGCACGGGGGGCGCGCCGGGTCGCTGTGGCGCCCCAGGCGCTCCAGGTCGCTGTGGCATCCCAGGTCGCATCGGCGCGCCCGGACGCATCGGCATTCTCGCGCCGGGTGGAGGCCCTGCAGGGACGAGGCCCGACACCAGAAGCAGCGGGTCGCATACCTGCCGGCGCGCCAGGCGCCACGCCTGGGCCTGTAGGCGACGAAGGAGGACGTGACAACGGTCTGGGGGCTCCAGGTCCCGCCGAAGCAGGCGGTACCAAGGGCCTGGGAGCTCCCACGGGCCCAGGCGGACGCGCAACGCCGGGCGCCGCAACCGGCGGAGCACCGGGTCTCACGGGGGCCGTCGGTGGCGCGCCAGTCGAAACGGGCCGCGCCACAGGCGCAGCCGGAGCCGGAGCCGGCACAGCAGGCTTAGACGGCGCAGCGGATGGAGCGGGAGCTGACGGCGCAGCAGCAACAGGAGCAGGAGGAGCAGCTGGCCGGCGGAGCGGGCGGCGCAACAGCGGCTGGTATAGGCGGCGCGGGTGGAGCTGTCAACTTTAGGCGGGCGGCCTTCGCAGCGGCTTCCTTCGCAGCTTTCTCTGCCTGAACCTTGGCCTCCGCCGCGGCTTCGGCAGCGGCTTCCGCGGCAGCTTCGGCTGCAGCCAAATCCCGAAAGTGCTTGCGCACGACCTCCGCTGCCGATAGATCAATCGAGCTGGAATGCGTCTTCTTTTCCGTGACGCCGGCTTCCGGCAGGTAGTCAATGACCGCTTTGGCCTTGACTTCCAACTCTCTTGCCAGCTCGTTGATACGAATTTGGGTTTCTTCTGTCATTTGCCTCGCAAACTATTTCTTGTCGCTCTCGCTGGCGGATTTGGCCTCTGCGGCTTCCGCCGTTGCGGCCCAATCGCCGCCGTGCGCGGGTGCTTCCTCAGGGGCGGACGTGCCGTCCGGTGCGGACTCAGCCGCAGGAGAATGGGTTCCCTCGGCTGGTACGATTTCTGCTTTCTCGCCCGCAGACTCAGCTGCCTGCTCCGGCTCCGCCGTCCCGTCAGGCTCCGTCGGTCCAGGCTCCGTCGTCTCCCCGGTCTCGTCTGTTTCCGTTGGCTCGGCTGTTTCTGAGGCCTCGATCGCGTCTACAACCTCGGTTGCTACAGCCTCTTGGCCTTCCCCAGCGTCGCCGATTTCAGCAGCCGGCTGGCCCTCCAGCGACTGGAAGTGCGCTGCAACGGCCTGCTGAATTTTTTCCACCATCTTCTCGCCGATGCCCGGAATCTCCATCAACTGCTCCGGGGTCATGTCCGCCAGCTTTTCGATCGACGTGATTCCGTGAGCCTCGATCTTGTCGACCGTCTTCGGTCCCATGCCCTGAAGCTCGGACAGCGGGGTACCCGGCGCCGTAAGAGCCGCCATTTGCGCCTCGAGTTCCTGGCGCTTCTCTTCCTCGCTCTTGATGTCCACGTTCCAGCCGATCAGTTTGCTGGCCAAGCGGACATTCTGTCCCTTCTTGCCGATCGCCAGGGAAAGTTGCGTATCCTCGACGATCACCTCGAGATGCCGCGTCTCTGGATCGATAATCTGCACCCGCGTGACTTTCGCGGGACTGAGCGATTTCTGCGCGAACGCAATGGTATCTTCGGAATAAGGGATAATATCGATTTTCTCGCCGCGCAACTCACGGATAATGGATTGCACGCGCATGCCCTTCATCCCCACGCAGGCGCCCACCGGGTCCACATCCTTATCGCGGCTCTGCACCGCGATCTTCGTCCGCTCCCCGGCCTCGCGCGCTGCGGCGCGGATTTGCACGGTTCCGTCGTAAATCTCCGGCACTTCCATTTCGAACAGCCGCTGCACCAAGGCAGGATCGGCGCGCGACACGATCACCTGCGGGCCCTTCGCGGCGCGGTCCACCGCGCGGATCACCACGCGCAGGCGGTCGCCCAGATTATAGGTCTCCAGCCTCGATTGTTCTCGTTTGGGCAGCCGCGCTTCGGTGCGGCCCAAATCCGCAATCACGTCCGGCCCCTCGAAGCGCTTCACAATGCAGTTCACCAGCTCGCCGACGCGCCCGTTGTACTCATTAAATACGGTGTCGCGCTCGGCCTCGCGCACCTTCTGCATGATCACTTGCTTGGCGGTCTGAGCGGCGATACGCCCCAGCACCGCGGTCGGCTTGGCCGTGAGCAACTCGCCTCCGACCTCCAGATGCGAATTGGCCTTTCGCGCCTCGGTCAGCGAGATCTCCTTCTTAGGATCGCTCACCTCTTCGACGATGGCGCGGACCGAATACACGTCCACCTGACCGGTATCAGGATTGAACTTCGCGCGGAGATCTTCCTCCGTCTTGTAATACTTCCGCGCGGCAACCACCATCGCGTCCTCGATGGCCGCGACAATGATCCCCGGTTCAATGTGCTTTTCCCGGCTGATCTGCTCAATCATCTGGTCTAGCAGATTCGCCATGCCTGTTTGCTCCTACAATTCGACCACGAGGTTCGCCTTGCGGATCGCCGCAAAAGGCACCTCAACCATCCGGCCCTGCACTTCGATTTTCACTTGCCCGTCGCTATAGCCCGCCAGACGCCCTTCGAAAAACTTGCTGTTTTCTACCGGCTCAATCGTCGAAATGCGAGCCAGGCGACCCACGAATCGTTCGAATTCGTCTGGCTTCGTCAGCTTGCGATCGAGGCCAGGCGAACTGACCTCCAGCACGTAATGCGGCCCGGGCACCAGGTCCTCGACGTCCAACAGCACGCCGAGCTGCTCGCTCACTGCCTGGCAGTCGCGGTGGCTGACCCCTTCGGGCTTGTCAATGAACACCCGTAGGAACCTCTGCTTGCCCACCTTCCATTCGACGTCCACAACTTCTACTCCCGCCGAATGTGCAGCCCGGTTGGCTGCGTCGCGAATGCGTTCGAGTTCCACGACCTGCGTTGCCAAAACCGGTGCTGGCCGACACCTCTCGCCAACAAAAAAGTGGGCTCGCGCCCACTCGGACATGCGACCGGCTTCAACCTGAAAAAGTATAGCGGCGTCCAGCCCGAAAAGCAAGCTGGCTGGAGCGGAGGCAGCGACTCCCCTTTGAAGCGGAGCCAATGCAGGAGAAGACAGCCTCGAAGCTACGAGTGCTACGTGCCGTAACCTAGCCTGGAGCTACTTGGCCCCGAGGCGAAACGTAAACTCGCCTATTCTTCTGTTACGGTGTGGTCTTCTTGGGAGCTGCGGATTGACCCGGCGCTGCTGAAGGGGCCGGTTTCTTTTCCGTAGTTCCTTCCTTCCCTTCCTTCACTGGATAAGCCTCATCGTAGAGCCGCACGATGGCCTCGGTAATATCGAGTTGATTCGAGGCGTAAACCACCGGCGAGCCCTGGGCCGACGAGTCCAGCACGAACGCGAATCCGTTCTCTCGCGAATAGCGATCTAACACGTCGATCATTTTCCGCCCGATGGAATCCACGATGTCACTCTGCGCGGCGGTGACCTCCTCGTTCAAGTCGTCCTGTTTCCGCTGGAACTCGTGCGTCAACAGGTCGCCCTGCCTTTGCAGCCTGGCCTTCTCATCGTCGCTCAGCGTTCGTGCGCCATTGTTTAAACGGCTCTGCAAGTC
>CAWFRX010000004.1:0-14299 GCA_963818345.1 uncultured Acidobacteriota bacterium
GCACAATTTCCATCCCGGGAAAACCGATCGCTAGCACGGGACATCGCCTGGGTCGATCAGGCAACGGGCAGGTTTTTCTTTTCCGACCGGTCCAACGCGAGCGTAGACGTCGTGGACGCCAGACACGATCTATATCTGGCGAAAATTGCCACGAACGGCAGCGCGGCAACGGTTGCGTCGACGACGGTGGCGTCAAGCGCAGAGGGGACCGTGCACTTTACGGGCCTGACTTCGCCCTCGACTCACGAAGGACCCAACGGCGTGGTGTCGACCAGCGACAAGAAGGTTTGGGCTGACGACGGCGACAGCACGTCGCGACGATTGGACCTCGATCCGGCCTCACCGAACTATCTCCAAATTATCGCCGTGGTTAGCACTGTTCCGGTCGCTGGAGCCGGTCCCGGTGGCACGACGCTCCCGGCTTGCACGGGCGGCGTAACCGGCAGTTGCAATCGCGCCGATGAAATGGCTTACGACGCGGACGATGGAATCATCGTGGCCGCCAATGACGAACCAACCAGCGTTCCGCCGTATCTCACATTTTTCAGCACCCAGGCTCCTTACCCAATTCTTGGGCAGATGAACTTCTTAGCGCAAGGCGACGGCGTTGGGGGCTCTTGGAACAGCCCGTTTGGGACCCGCATATCGACCCGTTCCTGGAAACGCTGCCGACTGTCAATGAGGTTGCGGTCATCAAGGCGGGTGGCCATCCGTTCACGATGACGGTCGAGAGGACGATATCTCCGCCCAAGAGTTGCACCGGCGAAGCCCTCGCGCCCGACGGACACCTGGTCCTGGCGTGTGGGACTCCGTTGGTTATCGACGTGGCGACTGGCGAAGAAATGGGGCCTGGGATCACGGAAGTGGGTGGCGGCGACGAAGTGAACGATGACCCCGGAGACAATCGCTTCGTGGTTTCGTCGAACGTCGACGCCTCCTCGTCCAATCCACAGGTCTTGCGCCTTATCAATGCGGCCAACGGCCAATGGCTGCAAAATCTGCCTCCGGCAACCCCGGCTCCTTCCGGAGGGGCCATGGGAACGGGCGGCTTAGAAACGAACGGAAGATCGGGGTACCTGGCGGCATTCGGAGGCAACAATCACGTGTTTGTGGTTGTTCACCCGGCGGCGCCTCCGGCTACCGACATTTGCGGGTTCTTCAGCCCGCCGCCGGTAGCCCCGGCTACCGTTAGCACGCCGGTGGATTTTGGTTGCGTGGCCGTTTTTGGTCCGGTGGGACAGCCCAAACACGATTCCGGCGGCTTTGGCAACAACGGGCACGACGACCACTACTAGCAGCGGAACTTACAACCTACGGCTAGAGCGATTGGTTCAGGGAGCAGGCATTTTGGGCGCTTGCTCCCTGGACCTTTTCTGGAAGCCTTGGTTTCTCGCGCTCGCGCCAGCCATCTGTACTTCCGGCTTCTTCGATTTTGCCTGATGAAACGCCCAGTTGACGCCATTCAACGCTGCGCTACAGATTGCCGGTTACTCCGCTACGACTGGCGCTGGGCCCTTGAATTCGGCGAGCAGGATGCCGGCTAGGATTAGCAAGGCCCCCACCAGTGCACGCATGCCTAGGCGCTCGTGAAGGAAAATGAAGGATGTGTACGCCGCGAAGACGGGCTCGAGTGTGAAGACGATGGCCGCGTGCGAGGGGCTGGTGCGTTGCTGCGCCCAAACTTGCACGGAAAAGGCCACGGCGGTTGCCAGCACGCCGGTCAAAAGCGCGGCTGCTAGCAACCTGGGGCTCCAGAAATTCGTATCGGTTGCCGGCCCGCCACGATCAGCAGAGGTCCCGCCAGCAGGAGCAGCAGCAGAGTCATCATGACTTGCAGGAGATTCAGCTTGCCGGCGGAATAGCGCGGGGCGTAGTGGCCGATGGCGATGATGTGGAATGCGAACGGGACCGCGCAGCAGAGCACCAGCAGGTCACCGAGATTGAGGTCTCCCAAGCCGGAGGAAGGCACGGTGATGTAATAGAGGCCGGCGAGGGCTGCGAACGCTCCGGCCGAGATCCACAGGCTGATCTGCGACGCGCGAAGATGCCCAGGAACAGCGGAACGAGTACGACGGCGAATCCGGTTATGAACGCGGCCTTGGAAGGAGTTGTGAGCTTGACCCCAGCGGTTGTAGGCGTACCCGGCGAACATGCAGCAACCCATGACGGCTCCTGGCGGAGGCTACCGGCGGTTAGGGTGCGCAAGTCGCGGAAATACAAGACGGCCAGAGAGAGTGCGGCGATGGCGAAGCGAAGCGCCAAGAACGAGAAAACGGAGGCGTCGGCGAGGGCGTCCTTGACGACGACGAAGGTGACGCCCCACATGAGTGTGCAGGAGGCGAGCAGAAGATCGGCTTTGAGCTTTTTGGGGACGGGCTCCTTGACGGAGGTAGGCGACCGGCCGGCCGGCAAAACGCAGGGAGTTTAGCAGACGCGCGAAGTGGGGACGGGTGCGCGGCGCGCGTTACGGTGACTGTGAAGCTATTCGGGCTGCAGGCCGGCGATGCTGAGCGTTACCAGGAGAACGCGCTTGAGGCCCATGCCGCGGCCGAGCGGGTCGTACCATTCGCCAAGTGAATGCGAGCCTAAGCTTAGGCCGCCGGCGCCGATGGAAATCGCGGGAATGCCGAGAGAGAGCGGGATATCGGCGTCGGTAAAGAGACCTCACTGCGCGATTGATTGCCGAGGTAATCATCGGCGGACTGGACGGCTGCGCGCAGGGGAGAATCGGCTGCGAGTTGGCCGCCGGGACGAACGCCCAGAACCTTGAAGTCGACCTCGAGCGGCATTGCCCAAAGCCGCGGGTTCGTGCTGCGGACATCTCTTCGGCAACGCCTGACTGGAAGACTTGCGAAGCGCGGGCTCGAGCTTGGCGAGTTCGGGCTCGGACTCCGAGCGCAGGTCGACCTTGAACGATGCCGAGGCGGGAATGGAGTTCACGGAAGTGCCGCCTTCGATTTCGCCGACGTTGAACGAGGAGCGAGGATGTTCGGGGACGGGCGTGTTCACGAACTGCGCGATGACGCGCGCCGCGGCGTGGATGGGATTGGGTGAGCCGAAATCCGACCGACTGTGCCCACCTGGACCGGTGATGGTGACTTCCACGCGGCGCGAGGCCAGTGCCGTGGTAATCACGTAGTCGGTGGACGCGCCATCGAGGGCGATCACGTAACGCAACCGTCCGTGATAGGTTTCGGCGAGCTTGCGCATGCCTCGCAGGTTCCCTTCCCCTTCTTCGCCGACGTCGGCAGCAAACAGGATGGTGTGGCTGGTCTTCAGACCGGCGTCGCGGATGGCTCGGGCGATAGCCACCAGAGTGACCAGACCTGTTCCATTGTCGGTGATGCCGGGGGCGTAAAGGCGCTGGCCGTCGCGGCGCACGTGGACGGTGGTGTTGGGAAAGACCGCGTCCAGGTGGGCGACGAGCATAACCACGTCGCCCCAGCGGCCGGGGCGCTCGCCGACGACGTTGCCGACGTCGTCGGTGGTGACCTTTAGGCCCGCATCCGGCGAGGAGCTTGGCGAGGTAGGCGCCGCGCGCGGCTTCTTTAAACGTGGGCGCCGGAATTTCGGTGATGCGGATCTGTTCCTCGGTGATGGGGCCGACGCTGGCGTCAAGTTTCTTGAGAGCCAGCAGGACGCGGGGATCGGCGGTCAGCTTGGCGAACTGCGACGTGGGCCGTTGGGCCTTGGGTGCGGAGAGCATGTGCATACCGAAAACGGTGGTGCCGAGGATGGCGCAGCAGAACAGGGGGAGCCGCGCAGCATTCATACCAAGCATCCTTCTTCACGTGCACGTTCAGGTTCTTCAGGGCCGCGCTTCGCCAACAGTGAGAGCGTGCGGCGCGGCTCAGGTTGCGGCCGGAAGCCGGCAACGTCACGGTTACGATGGAATTAGCCCGCTCAATAGCGCAACGTAAAGCTGTGCGGCAATTGTGCGGGGTCCGGCCGATAAAGCGTCTTGCAAAATTCGCAGCGATAGATTTCGGTGGTCGGGCCGATCAGCGCGGCGGTCTCCTTGGGATAGTCGTACCAGCGCTTCAAGTGCCCGGCGCAGACCTTTCCCTTGGCGTCCTTCTCGTCGCAGGAGCGCTGACGATGCTTGCGCACCTTGACTTTGGGAGGTGCGGACTCGACGGGCGCGGTTGTCGCAGGCACGGCGGGAGCGGCTGCGGCGGGCGTGGGAGCCTGCGGCGCGGCGGTCTGTGCGGCTCCGCCAGCAACGGGTGCAGTGTCAGCCATCGGCTATGAGTCTCCTGCCCGCCTCGGCGGGCGCGTTTCTAACTGCGTTAGATGCGGTGCCCGCGCAGCATGGCGCGAACCAAGCCCCCTGCGCTGCGCCAACGTTGCCACCAACTCGGTGCGTAAGAAAAATCGATGAACTCGCCGGCGACCTCCGCTACTTCCGCACTGTAGCCGAACCACCAGGCTTTTGGCCAGTGCGGGAGGCGGTCAACATCTAAATATTTTACTTGAACCATTTCGAGTAAGCCAATCCGCGAGTGGGTGCGGCCCCAGCCGCTGAGGCCGTGACCTCCGTGAGGGGCTTCGGCCATACCGAAGTAGCTGGCGACATCGTTGAGCATGACGGCGCCGGCGCGGATGGACTCGGCGATGCGCCGGCCACGGTTCGTATCGCGGGTCCAGACGCTCGCGGAGAGACCGAAAGCCGAATCGTTGGCCAGCGCAATCGCGTCATCGGCGCTTTGCACGGCCTGAATGGCGAGAACCGGGCCGAAGGTCTCCTCGCGCATCAGGCGCATCGAGTGATTCACGTGCACCAGGACGGCGGGTTCGAAAAAGTTCGAGCCGAGCTCCGGACGGCGCCGGCCACCTGTGAGGAGATGCGCGCCTTTGGCGACGGCGTCTTGTAATTGCGCTTCGACGTGATTGGCCGAGTCGACGCGGATCATGGGCGCGATCTCGTTGTCCGCGTCGCTGCCGGGGCCGAGGCGGAGCAATTTGGTTTTGTCGGCGCAGCGCTGCGCGAAACGCTCGCTGATTCCCTGCTCGACGTAGATTCTTTTGACGGAGACGCAAGCCTGGCCGCAATTGGTGAAGCCGCCCCAAACAGCGGCGCTGGAGGCGGCCTCAAGGTCGGCGTCGGCGAGCACGATCATGGCATCCTTGCCGCCGAGTTCGAGCACGCTGGGAATCAGCTGTCTGGCGCAGGCTTCGGCAACGCGTTTTCCGGTGAGCACGCCGCCGGTGAAGAAGATCTTGTCGGGGCGCGCGTCGATCAACGCGGAGCCGACCTCGCCCCCGCCCTGAACCACCTGCAACACGTCGGGAGGCGCGCCAGCGGCGGCGAAGCACTCCGAGATGAGTTCGCCGCAGCGCGGGGTGAGCTCAGACGGCTTCAGGATGACGCTATTGCCGGCGACGATGGCCGGAATGAGCTGGCTGAGCGGGATCGCCAGCGGATAGTTCCACGGGGCGATGATGCCGATGACACCGAAGGGCTCGTAACGGAGCTTGCCGGATTTTGCCTTCACGGCGAGATTGTGGTGAGCGACGCGTTCGTCGGCGAGGAGCTTTGGGGCGTGGCGGGGGTAATATTTTGCCGTCTCGAGCGAAATGAGCACGTCGGAGAAGAGCGCCTCGACGTGCGGCTTGCCGGTTTCGTGCGTTACGCACGCTGCCAGGTCGGTCCGGCGGGCGTAGAGCGCGTTGCCGAAACGCCGAATCGCGGAGCAACGCGACACGAGAGGCTGGAGCGCCCAGGAGGTTTGCGCACGGCGCGAGCGAGCCACGATATTCGCGAGTTCGCTGGCGGCCGTCGAATCTACACGGGCGAAAACTGTGCTGGTTGCGGGATCAATGGACTGGACTGTGGTGTGCGGTCCGGCGGAGAGGCCCACGGGGCGCCATTATACCGTTTATTTCGGGCGCATATCCGGACGCTTATTTCAGGCGCATCTTTCGGGCGCGTGTTTCGAGTGGTTTCCGGCTGGCCTATTTCGCCCGCATGCGGTTGTTCTTGGGATTGTGCTCGACTTCGGCGAGATCCAGAGCTTCGAGGACGGGCGGCACGTACATTGCGAATCGACCGCGCAGGCCCTTCTTCAGACCGTACCAGCCCTTGACGGGATTTGCTGGTGAACGGCCCCAAGCCTCGACGGTATCGTCGGCGGCTTTCTTCTGCTCGTCCGCGCTGCCGAGAAGCATCCAGTCGCGATGCTTCTTAAGCATCGTATGCAGGTCCTCGACACATCGCAGGTCATAGCGCAACTGCGTCTTCCCCACCTGGACAACGAGCGCCGGGGGAACGGAACCGGTATCGCGGTAGGCTTGATATTCGGAGCTGCCCGGAGGCGTTTTAAGTTGCCACGGACTCTCTGGCGTTCCTTTTCCCTTAGGCATCGTGCAATCCTTTGCGTGCGCACTTCGAGTTGGTCACACCGATCGAGCGGCTAAGCTACTACCAAATGCGAGCCATTGCACGGGTGTTTCGGGGGTCACTGCAAGCCGTCCTCTTCCCTCTCGCTTGGCAAAGCCACCGCATCGGGATACTCGACTGAGACAAGGCAGAGGCCTTGGGCGGGAACGGTGGGACCGGACTGCGAGCGGTCGCGCACTTCGAGGAGGCGCGGGATGTCGGCAGGGGTGAGGCGGCCGCGGCCGACTTCGAGAAGCGTGCCGACGATCTTCCGCACCATGTGGCGGAGGAAGGACTTGCCTCGCACGACGTAGAGCCACTCATCGGGTCCGGGCGCGGATCGAGCGTCAAAGAGGCGCGTTTCATGGCTCGGGCATTCGTCGGACGCGCGCTCCCCTACAGCCGCGCTACTGATGCTTGCGGCGGAGCTGGCGATCATCTCCGAGCGATGGATCGCGCGAAGCGTGACGCGGTCGCGGTCGTCCTCGTCTGAGCCAGAGGACGCTGCGAAGGTGGTGAAGTCGTGCTGGCCCCCGAAACCTCGGGCTGCGGCGGTCATGGCATCGAAATCGAGCGGATGAGGATGGTGGAACACGTAGCGCCAGAGGAAAGGTGGAAGGACGCGGCCACGATAGATGGCGTAGCGGTAGGTTTTGGCCTGCGCGTGCCAGCGGGCGTGAAACTCCAGCGGAACCTCCTCGGCGTCGCGGACACGAATCGCAGGAGGAAGCAGGGCGTTCAGGGCGTGAGAGAGTTCCTGGGGAGCCAGGTGCGACTCACTCTTGAAATTCACGACTTGGCCCCAGGCGTGTACGCCCGCGTCGGTGCGCCCCGCGGCCTGAATCGTCACCGGTTCCTGAATGATTCGCCGCAGAACGTCGGTGACCAGGCCCTGGACGGTCGGCTGTCCGGGCTGGATCTGCCAACCGTGAAATTCGGTGCCGTCATAGGCGATGGTCAGTTTGAGATTGCGCATAGCCGCGAGGATTATCGCACGGCGACGCTGACGGCCAGGCGGCAGCGTGTCTGGGCGTCAGCTTAGATACTGAGTTGCAAAGGATTTCCCGGTTGGATGAGCGCGGGGTACTACCGACGGCTGGGCGTGTTGGCAGGGGGAAACAGGGTGTACGGTTGCGTTGTCAAAATGGGGAAAGCGCTGTTAGACTGCTGGCGTTTTGCCGGTTCCGCTCAATTCATTGGCGTGATAGCGCGTGCAGGTGCGCCCCTGGTCCCCTCGCAGGGGAACGTTGGGCGCACAATCTTGAAACATTTCCGCCCGGCCAGACGTTACAACTAGTCAGTGTCGTTGGACTTAGCACCAAGACCGTTCTCATCAGAGCCATAAGGAACATCGGAGGAATACGTAATGACTCGAAAGCTATTCCGTGCGTTTGTCGCGATCGCGCTCGCGGGACTGACGACTCTGGCGCCTGTCGCGCCCACATTTGGGCAGGCGCAAGCCCCGGGCACGATAACGCCTCCCGGCGGCACACCGGCCCAAGCACCGGCGCAGGTACCGGGGCAAGCACCGGCCACGCCGCCCGTCGCGACGCCGCCGGTCGCCCAGCAACCGCAGCCGCAAGGCATACCGCCGGCACAGTCGCCGACCGCGCCGCAGGCCGTGCCGCCGTTCCACTTTGCGGCCGGCAGGGATTATTCGCAGCCGACGACTTGGTTCCCACACGTGGTGACGCCGTATCGGCAGACGTTCGTGCCGCAGCCGCAACTGAAGAACTCGACGAGCATCGACCAACTCGTCAAAGACGGGAAGCTTATGCTCAGCCTCCAGGAAGCGGTCGAACTCGCCCTCGAGAACAACCTGGACATCATGGTGCAACGGTATTACCCGTGGATGGCGGAGGTGGATCTTTTGCGCACCAGGGGCGGCGGCGCCGACCGTGGGGTCGGGAGCACCACTCTGCCGACCGCATTCACCAATCAGCTGCCGCTCAGCTTCGATCCAACGCTGAGCACGATTTTTAGCATCGACAGCAGGTTGCTGCCGGTCAATAATCCGCTCACCGCGGGCACTGGCACGACGACCAGCACAACGACTGCTCTCGCCATCGCACAGCTGTTTACGCACACAGGAATTGAGGACATTGCGTACTCGCAAGCGTTTCACGAGGGCACTAGCTTTACCGCATCGCTCGACACCACGCGCACGAGCACGACGTCCGCGGCGGTAAAATTCAATCCCTCGGTGCAAACCTCGGGAGAGGCTTTGCTGACGCAGCCGTTGCTAAACGGTTTCGGCTTCCTGGTCAATGAACGGTACCTGCGCATCGCCCGCATCAACCAGAAGGCGACGGACCAAGCGTTTATGCAGTCGATTCTCACCGACATCACGTCGGTGGAAGACGATTACTGGGAGCTGGTGTATGCACGCGACAACGTGGATGTTCAGCGGCAGGCGGTGGATCTCGCGCAGCGCCTCTATGACGACAACAAGAGGCAGGTAGAGGTGGGCACACTGGCTCCAATTGAAATCATCCGCGCCCAGGCGCAGGTGGCCACCGCGCAGCAGGCTTTGATTGTGGCGCAAACGGCCCAACTGCAAGAACAAACCCTGCTCATGAGCGTCATCACCAAGAACCCGACCGCAGAGAACCTTCTGAATGTCGAAGTCGTTCCGACCGACTCGGTCAATAACCTCCCGCCCGTCGAGAACCTTTCGCTCGTGGATGCCATCAAGGAAGCCCTCGCCTACCGGCCGGACGTGGCCGAGGCCAGACTGACCATCAACGCCGACGATGTCAACGTTGCGGCTACGCACAATGCCCTGCTGCCGACTTTGAACCTTTCGGCGTACGTCGCTGGTGCGGGCCTCAACGGCACCAGCAGAGTCACAACACCGGTTCCAACGGTGGTGCCGGGAGGGTTTGGCGGCTCTGCCGTCGATACGTTCCTAGGCCAGTACCCCGAGTATGAGGCCCAACTCGCGCTCACACTTCCCCTTCGCAACCGCGTCGCCCAGGCGGATAACGCGCGCGCCCTTCTCACGCAGCGGCAAGATCAGGCCCGATTGCAACAGTCCGTCAATAACGTCATGGTGGACGTTCAGAACGCGCTGATCACGCTGCAACAGGACCGCCCGACGGTGACAGCGGCCCAACTAACGCGGGAACTACAACAAGAGACGCTCGATTCCGACCAGAAAAAACTCGATCTCGGCGCCTCGACGATCTTCGTGGTGGTTACGGACCAACAGGCTTTAGCTGCCGCTGCCGCCGCCGAGGCACGCGCCGAGGCGAATCTGGCGGAGGCGGTCGTCAACCTGCAACGCGCGCTGGGGCGCACACTGGACGTCTTCAAGATCACCATCGCGGACGCCAAAACCGGGGCGGTGACGCGGGACACGAACATTCCCGGCACGACGACGACGGGCCAATTGTTCGATCCGAAGATGCTGAGCAATCAGTGAGGGTCCGCCGGCTGCTCGCGGGGCTGCCGAGTTTGCTGGGCGGCTACGGCGTCTGCATCGCAAACCTTGCGGCTGCGCTTGCGCGGCGGAATCGCCCCTGGTATGACTGAAACGAGAGGATCTGCGAGATGAATATGAATCGCACCGGGGGCGCGGGCATTCCGGCGGTCAAAAGCATAGGGGTAGCGGCGAGGCATCTGCTTCTGGGGCTTAGCATCGCGCTGAGCTTTTCGGCGGCAGCGTGCAACAGCGGAACGAATCAGAGCCAAGGCCAGAGCCCGGGGCAGAGTCAGAGCCAGGCCAACGAGAAGCGCTACCACCTCTCGGGCACGGTGGTGTCTGTCGACAAAGATCAGCAGCGGATCGTCGTGAACCATAAGGAGATTCCGGGGTTCATGGGCGCCATGACCATGCCCTACCCCACCGCCGACGCGCAGACGCTCGATCGGGTGTCTCCCGGAGATGAGATCACGGCTGACGTGGTGGTGACTGACACGAGCATCCGCCTGGACAATGTGGTCGTGGTGAAGAAAGGCACGGGCACGAAGCCCGGCCCCACCGGCGCTAATGAGCAGCCGTCGGCACCCGGCGACCAGGTGCCGGATTTCGCCTTGGTTAACCAGGACGGCAAGCGCGTGCACCTCGAGCAGTACCGCGGGAAGGCCCTCTTGCTCACGTTCATTTACACGCGGTGCCCGCTGCAGGACTACTGCCCGCTGATGACCCACAATTTCGCGCAGATTGAGAAGGACCTCGCGAGAACGCCTGACGTTTACGCCAAGACGCACTTGCTCAGCATCAGCTTCGATCCCAAATACGACACGCCTGCGGTCTTGCGTAGCTACGCGCGGGCGTTTGTCTCCCCACAAGATAAACAGAGCCAAGGCCAGCAGCCCTTCGACCATTGGGAGTTCGCATCGATCCTAGAGAGCGAGCGGGCTGACATCGCGCGATTCTTCAATTTGTTTTACAGCGAGGATGGCGGGCAGATTACGCACTCGATGAGCACGGCCATCATCGCGCCCGACGGACGCGTTTCGCACTGGTACAACGACAACGGCTGGAAGCCGGCGGATGTTCTCAGCGACCTCATGGCCTCGTCTGCGGCAGCCGCGCCGCAGGAACGTTCGGCAATCACTCCTTCGCACAACCATTCCTGAGGGCCTTCTGCCCCGCGCGAGGGTATTCCGGCGATGACTCCTCCTGAGAAACCGGCCAAGTCGTCGGGGAGCGGCGCCGAGGGTGAGCGTTCTTCGCCATTCACCACGGTTTCAGGCCATCCGATTCGCAGGCTTTACACGGACAGCGATCTTCCAAGCGATACGGACCTTGAGCGCGATCTCGGCGCTCCCGGCCAGCCTCCCTATACGCGCGGCATTCACCCCGAAATGTACCGCTCCCGGTTGTGGACGATGCGCCAGTTCGCCGGATTTGGAACGGCCGAAGATACCAACGCGCGCTTTCGCTATTTGCTCGGAGAGGGCCAGAACGGGCTTTCTGTCGCCTTCGACTTGCCGACGCTCATGGGATATGACTCCGACCACGCGCTAGCGCACGGGGAGGTCGGCAAGTGCGGCGTGGCCATCAGCTCGCTCGCCGATATGGAAACGCTGTTTCAGGGCATCCCGCTCAACAGCGTCAGTACCTCGATGACCATCAACTCGCCCGCTGCGGTGCTCTGGGCGATGTACTTAGCCGTGGCGGAGAAGCAGGGCGCGAACTGGAAGACGCTTTCCGGCACGCTGCAGAACGACATCCTCAAGGAGTACATCGCGCAGAAGGAATATATCTATCCGCCGGAGCCTTCGCTGCGGCTGGTGATCGACACGATTGAATTTGGGGCTCAGCGCACGCCGAAGTTCAACGCGATTTCGATCAGCGGGTATCACATTCGCGAGGCTGGCTCGACTGCGATTCAAGAGCTGGCATTCACGCTGCGCGATGGCATCGAGTACGTCGAGCGAGCAATCCGGCGGGGCCTGGCGGTGGATGAGGTTGCGCCGCAGCTTTCATTTTTCTTCAACGCGCACAACGATTTCTTCGAGGAGATCGCCAAGTACCGCGCCGCCCGGCGCATGTGGGACCACACGATGCGCGAGCGCTTCGGCGCGAAGCAGCCGCGTTCCTGGGCGCTGCGCTTCCACGCCCAGACCGCGGGCTGCTCGCTCACTGCGCAGCAGCCCTATAACAACGTGGTGCGTACCGCGCTGCAAGCGCTGGCAGCGGTGCTCGGCGGCGCGCAATCGCTGCACACCAATTCGCTGGACGAAGCCTGGGCACTGCCGACGGAAGCTGCGGCAACCTTGGCGTTGCGCACGCAGCAGATTCTGGCTTACGAGAGCGGCGCGGCGAGCACGGCCGACCCATTCGGCGGGTCGTACTTTCTGGAGGCGCTCACCAACGAAGTCGAGCACGGCGCGGAGGACTATATCGCGAAGATCGACGCGATGGGGGGTATGGTCGCGGCCATCGAACGCGGGTACCCGCAGCGGGAAATTGCCGAAGCCGCCTATGCGTATCAACTGGCGGTGGACCGCAAGGAGAAAATTATCGTTGGCGTGAACGACTACGTGATGGAAGAAAAGCCCATCGAGACCCTGCAGATCGACGAGAGCGTCGCGCGCAGCCAGGAAGAGCGGTTGCGCCAATTGCGGCAGGAACGGTCGGGGGAGGAAGTGAGCCGCCGGCTCGAGGCGCTGAAACGCGCCGCGGCGGGCACGGAGAATCTGATGCCTTACCTCTACGACGCCGTGAAAGCTTACGCCACGGTTGGCGAAATCTGCGACGCCCTCAGAGCTGTCTTCGGCACCTACGAGGAGATCGCGGTCACCTGATCGGGGGCGAGCGTTGCGGCGTGCTAGCGTGGCGCATGCTTAGCAAACCAGGACTTCTGCTTCGTATCGAAGCGTGCGGCGTACTCCTTGTCAGCCTTCTCCTCTACCGGGAGGCGCACGCGAGCTGGCTGCTGTTTGCAGTGCTGCTGCTGGTGCCTGATCTTTCCACGGTGGGCTACTTGGCTGGGGTAAAGATTGGGGCGCCGGTCTACAACGCTGTTCATACGCTGGCTGGGCCGATTATCCTCGTTGGGTACTCTGTCTTGGCGATGCACGTTTGGTTGCTGCCCTACGCCATGATCTGGACGGCGCATATTGGGATGGATCGGACGCTCGGCTTTGGATTGAAGTATCCGACGAACTTCAAGGACACGCACCTGCAACGCGTTTAGCATCGCGTCCCGCAGACTCTGTTCGGCGAAGCCTATTTGCAGTATTCTCGTGCGGCCGTGCCTGAAAGAAAAAGTCGCGTGTTGATTGCCAAGCCGGGGCTGGACGGCCACGACCGCGGCGCGAAGATTATTGCGCGGGCCTTGCGCGACGCCGGCATGGAAGTCATCTACACCGGGCTGCGCCAGACGCCGGAAATGATCGCGTCGGCGGCTGAGCAGGAGGATGTGGACGTCATAGGCCTCTCAATCCTTTCTGGCGCGCACAATACGATCTGCCCCGAACTGATGGGGCTGCTGCACGCCAAAGGGATGGACGACGTGGCCGTAGTCATCGGCGGAATCATTCCCGAAGCTGACATCGCCGCACTGAAGGCGGCAGGTATTGCCGGGATTTTTCCGCCCGGCACGTCCACGCAGGAGATCGTGGAGTTTGTGCGTACCCGTGCGCGCGCCCGCCAGTAGTTCGTGTCCTGACTCAACTCAATTCCGATGCAAGGCCACAGCCATGGCGTGTGGGCTTGCGCCTTCCAGCGATGGCTCGCTCTCGATTTAGAACAGAAACTCAAGAAGTTTTTGCCGCTGCGCCGCAAAAGCCGCGTAAACACGGTACACTGTCGGGCTTGCGGCCGCGGCACGTTGCGCGGCTGCGATTTGAAGCGTGCGAGGTTTGCGTCTTTGGTCAGCCCCGTCATCGAAACCCGCGTCCATCGCGACTCTGCCGACTTCGCCAAGAACTCGCGCCGCATGGTCGACCTGCTCACCGAAATCAGAAATGAAGAGGCCAAGCTGCATGAGGGTGGCGGGGCTCGCGGTTATCGACGCCCAGCACAAAAAGGGCCGGCTCACGGTGCGCGAACGGATCGACCGGCTGATCGATCCGAAGACGCCGTTCTTCGAGCTGAGCCTTTACGCCGCCTATCAAAATGTACGAGGAATGGGGTGGGGCGCCAGCGGCCGGAACCGTGACCGGCCTCGGCGTCGCCGGACGCCTGGTGATGATCATCGCGAACGATGCCACGGTGAAGGCCGGCGCGTTCTTCCCCATGACCGCGAAGAAAGTGATTCGCGTGCAAAATATTGCCATCGACAATCATATTCCGACGATTTACCTGGTGGATTCGGGGCGGCGTGTTCCTGCCCTTGCAAGAAAATGTGTTTCCCGACACCGACGATTTTGGGCGCGTCTTTCGCAACAACGCTGTGATGAGCGCGATGGGCATCCCGCAGATCGCCGCCATCATGGGAATGTGCGTGGCCGGGGGCGCTTATC
>CAWFRX010000005.1:0-293859 GCA_963818345.1 uncultured Acidobacteriota bacterium
TGCCGCGGTGGAAGCGGTGAGCCGGGTACTGGTCGTTCGGGTATCACTTACGCAGGCGCTGAATTGACGCCACACCGAGGCTGCCCGCCAGCCGGAGCAGCTGACGGCGACTGATCGGATCCGGGTCTGTCACGCGGCGAAGAGATCTGCGGGGTTCAGTAGCGTGCCAAGCTCAGCCAGCAACGTGCTCCCGGTCGACTGGACCAACTCGGGCATGTTCGCCCACTCCGCTGTTGCCACACTGCCAAGCTCGGTGGGGAAGTCATTGTTGGCGGTCAACACCGCGGTCGCCAAATCATCGCGGGCATTGAGGAAGCCGGCGATGATCCCGGTGTTCGGGTCGAGAACCGTGTCGTTGAACAGAGATCCGAGTTGCTGGGGTAGTAGCAGCGATAGCACGGTCTGGCCCAGCGCCAATTCGGTGGGCAAGTTGATGTCGCTGGCCGCCAGGGGCAGATTGTTGAAAATCGCCTCCAGGCTGCCAACCGGATTGGTGAGCAAGTCGTGGTCGACGGTGGTCCAGTCAGGCGATAAGGCCGGGGTGAACCTCAGCTCGAGGGGAGTCGATGGGTCGCTGCCGAACACCGCGGCGAAGTTGTCGGCGCCCATCACGCCCTGCAGCCCATGAAGTATCAATTCCTGTAGCACCCAATCAGGTTGGGCATTCTCGCGGGACAAGTCCAAGGCGTAGTCGTAGGACAAGACGCGCTGTGACATGTCGGCGGCATATTCCGCGGGGCTGACGGTGGGTGTGTCCGCGGGCAGATAGCTGGCGACATCGGCCACCGGCACCACCTCAGTGGTCACCGGCAAGCCCGTCGGGTCCGTGCCGTCGGGGAGGTTCTCGAACCGGGCGAAGATCTCGCCGCTGCTAACGCCATTGCTGTCAAGCCAATTCGCCACACCTGGGTTGGTCGCGCTGACCACGTAGTAGGTGTATCCGTCGGGATCGGCGAAAGCCGTGGTGTTGTTCAAGGTGGTCTGCGCCAGGGTGTACGGGAGTGCCGCGCCGAAGACGTTCATCAGCTCGATCCCGCTGTAGCCGGATGGCACGTCTGGTACTTGCACAATCAGCGCTTGGTCGGGATTCAGGTCGAAGTTACCGCCGGAGACGTCGGCGCTGGGCAGACCGGTTGCGAACACGCTTGTTTCGGGCGCCAGCGCGCTCATCGTATTGGGTGGCAGCTCGATGCCGGCAACCTCGGCCAGGCCCATGTTTTCTTGGTTGAAAGGTCCGACGATGTTGCTGAAGGCGGTGAACAACGTGGTCAACAGCGAGTCGACCGAGGTGACTTGAGTAGTGGAGGTCCCTGCCAGCGAGCCGATTTCGGCCGCCGACCCGTCGGCGCCGGGAAAGATCCCCGTGCTCGGTATGGCGAAGAACGCCGGACAGTCGGAGACGCAGTGAATGCTGATGTTGCCCGGTCCCTGGGCCCAGTCGCCCAGCACGTCTCGAATCAGTAGCGAGGCATCGCCATTGGTGGTGGCATCCGTGTCGTTGATGAAATTGACTGCGCCGCTTGGCTCGGTGGGGCCGATGTCGACGGTGAACGTGCCATCCGGATTGACGACCAGGCCGTGATCGAGCTCCAGACTCTCCTTGCTCACGGCCGTTGAACCGGTGATTGCTTCGGTCGCGATGGCGAGAGCTTCGGTTCCTTTGCCGAGGGTGCCAGTGAGCTCGTAGGTCGCACCGGGAGCCAGGCCAGCGGTCGCGTGGTAGTAGATGTCGGGGGTGAAGAATTGGAAGTATTGACGGGAATCGGCGGCATCACCGGCCACTGCTTCGGGTGACTGGAAGAAGACCCCGTTGAAAAGCTCAGTGACTCTGGACAGCCCGGCGGATAGCAATTCATAGTTCGTGTTCTGCAGACCGGTCAGCAGCATGGCGTCGCTGTCCGGCGTCGCAAATGGCAGTGCCGCGTCGTAGTTCGCCGCCTGCTGCATAGCGTCGAGAAGCTGGTCGAGCGCAGGCTGGTACGAACTATCGGCGCTGGCGTGCGGAACGGTCATCGCGATCGACAATGCGCCAGCCAGCGCCGTCGTCGCCACTCCTATGCGCCGCGTCCAACGCGGCTTCGCGGTGAACACCGTCTTGTCGTGCATCGCCGTAGTCACGCCGCTCCCTTCGCTGGGATGGAGTCCACGAATTATTCGTCATGTCGACGCGGAATACGGTGCTTTCAGACTTACTGCTCGGCGCTGCCGCGCTGGCGGCTGCGGTAGGCGCGCATACCCGCTTGGGACTTGCAGCTCGTGCGGCAGAACGTCGGCTGACGCGTTGCGGCTTTGATCGACGAAACTGTGATGGCAGTTGCGGCACGCCTTGAATCGGTTCCATTGTCCGGACTGCGCCAGCTCGACCACCGAGGCCAACACCGAGCCGATCACGCCGGCAAGTCCCGGCTGTGGCCGAACTCAGCCCTGCGCCTTCACGAGTGATGTTGGCCTGCAACGGATAACGTTGGGCTGCCCGCTGCAGGGCCTGTTCGGCGACCAGCAGTTCGTCGGCGCTCGCGGCCTCAGTGTCGGCGTGGCTGACCATCACCGTGACCAATGCGTCGCGGATTTCGCGGGCTTCGATGACATCGGCGCCAGTTATCACAAGCGCCTTGGGGTCGACCTGCTGCTGGCTCAACCAGTCGCGCAGTCCCGCACTATCGGCGAAGCGTTCCGGCAGCCTACCGAGATGACCGTGCGTGTTGGCGAAGCCCAGCACCAAGTCCTCGGTGCTCACCACGGTGGCTCCTTCCTCGCCGTCCGGCCGGGTGCGCCAACTGTACTGCGAGACGCTGATCAGGGCTGTGCTCACGCGGGCCTGACGGCTCGTCGTTGACGGCAAGAAAGGTGAAGGGCGCACTCCCTCGGTTCGGGCTATGCTTCAGCGCGCAGGACCACTGAACAGGAGGGATCGCCGTGGCCGACGAGCTGAAGGTCGATCCCGTCGCGCTGCATAACGGCAGCAACGACATGCTCGATTCGGTCGGCGAGGCCGCCCTGAGCTTCGTCAACCACGAGGATGGACTGGCCGATGCCGCGCCCGGCTGGATTGGGTCCTCGCAGCAGGCGCTGGGTGAGCTGGCGGCCCGGTGGGAAGCGCGGCACAACCACCACAAACTGCAGGTGGGTGGGTTGGGGTCGCACGTGGCCGACGCGATGACCCGCTACGTCAGCAACGAAGACGAGTCGGCCCAGGCGGTCCGTTCGTTAGGGGAGTGAGGGTAACGCGTGGCGGCGCTGACTCCGGCCGACGTCAAGCGCTGGGACGCCGATGCGATCCATGGCGTGTTCCAGACCGCCACCAATCGCGCGGCGACCTTGCAGCGGTTGGGCGACAGCCTGCAGCAGGTCCACAACACGCTCAGCGACTGGCAAGGGGAAGCCGGCGACGCTTTTCGCGCGGACCTGGGTAAGACGCGTCGCGACATCGACGCTGACGGCCAGGAGTCCAGGCAGGTAGCGGCGGCAGTATCGCGCGCCGAAGCGGACGTGCGATCGGTCAAGTCCGAACTTGATGGAATCGAGCAAGCCGCAGAGGGTTACGGCTGGACGATCACACCGGACTGGCGAATCGATCCGGGCAACACCATGATTGGGCTCGACCGGCTGACGCTCGCCGCAGAGCAACAGCTTTTGCAGGGACAGCTCGACACCTGCAAACTGCACGCCCACAACGCCGACCAGGAACTCGCCACCGCCGTCCGCGGCAGCGTCGGCGACATCCCGCTGGATGCCACTGGGTATCAACCGGGCGCTGCTCCACCGGCTCCCGGCGCGCCCAAGCCGCCGAGCCCGGGTCAGCCAAAGTCGTGGCAGGACATGCTGTTACCGGCTGGTCCCGCCTCGGCGGAGCCTGGCGGTGAACCGCCGAAAGGCCCGCCAGTTCCGGCCGGCGCCGGGGGCGGCAAGCCCCCGTCGCTGGAGGACCTGATGCTCGGGCGGGGCCAGCCCGCTGACCCCGGGGGCAAGCCGCCGCCGGGCAGCCTGCCGGATTTGCTTGGCCGGATGCGCCCAACGGGTTCTCCTGGCGCCCCGGCGCCTCGGCTCAAACCTGCCGACGTCGAGAGTTTCAAGGCGTTGGCACGCCAATCCATGATCAGCGACGGTGTGCCGCCGGACCAGATCGAGTCACGACTGAACGACGCTGTGGCCCGGACTCAGCAGTGGATGGACAACGGGATGCCCAACTACGTCCCTCCGGAGCCGCCGCGGCCGCCGCCACCCGGATTCGGCGAGGGATTCGCGGACCGCTGGTTCTCCACCGAGCAGGGCATCCACGACCTGACGGGGCAAAACGGACTCAGCGCACTGGGCGATTCGTGGGGCGGGATGGCGAAAGGTCTCGCTGGAAAGGCCGAGGACTTCCTTGTGCAAGGACCGGTCGCACCAATCAACGACCTCACCCATGAATTCAAAAGTTTCATTGACAACCCGGCTTACTACGCAGGTGGGAAAACTGCCGACGCTGCTTTCACGCTGCCCGGGATGATGTTCGGTCCCGAAGGAGCGGGCTTGGGTGAACTGACTGAGCTGGACGCTGCCGCCGGTGTTGCGCACGACCTGCCTGGCGTCCACCCGCCGTTGAGCCCGCTCGAGCAGGCGCTGCCCGGTCTTCACTCGCCGCTAAGTCCGCCCGAAGCACCAGTGCACGGTGGTGTTGATCCGTCGGGACCCCTCGAGGGTCCGATGCCTACGGGTCATATGCCGCCGGGCCCGGCCGAGAGTCCGGTGCCTGCTGCTCACCCGTCGGGTCCGGTGGACGGCCCGGCGTCCGGCGGGCACCCATTAGCGGGCCCGCACGAACCTCCGGTGACCGCCGGCCACCCACCGTTAGGTACCGGCGACGGCCACGTTGAGGTTCCTGCCGACCCTTCACTGCCAGACTTGCATCACAGCGGCGATCCATATGCCATGGATAGCGACGGTCACTACCTGCCAGGAAGTTTGCCGTCGTACGAGCAGCTGCAAGGCATGACGTCAACGGATCCGAATAGCGCCTATTACTGGTCTGGCAGAACCACCGAGGGGATTGGAGTAGGTCCTGACGACTCAGGGATAGCAGAGCTTATTGCACACGGCTCGGGAGGTACAACGTTAGAGATGACTCTCGCGGAAAGGGGAGTTGATCCGCTGCCAGTCTGGAATCGTCACGATCCAGTGTCGGTGCAATTCTGGGAGGACGCTTCGGCGGCATACGCGGAGAACGCGCGAGGTGACGTCACAGCCATTGTTGGCTCAAGCCTGCGTCCGGGGAACGTGTGGCAGACTGTGGAGATACCTCGCCTTATGGAAAATCCAGATGTGACACGCATCGTGCAGATCGACCCTGATACCGGGCAATCGACCACGATATTTGAGAGAGGTAAGTGAGGTTATCGTCGATTATGACGGCGGATGACAATTTTGATCTGAGTGATGCGGTTGCGCTCTACCTACAGCGCGACCCGGGAAAAAATGATGAGGCATTCAACTCGTTTTACGGACCAGCGAGCGCGCATGCGCATGAGCAGGTGCGTCTAATTCTCAAGGAAGCAATGCAGGTTGAGCCGGACTGGAATCGCCTTTCGTTAAATGAGGCCGGCGACTACGTAGAATCCGAGATGCACAAACAGTATCCCGAACTTTCGCCCAAGGCGCTTGAAGCGATCGGTAATTACTACACCTACTTGATGCGCTGAGACTTTTACAGTCGGTGTCTGCTGGCCTATCCGTCGGGCTGATCGTTCACCGCTTTCGCGGCCCTCCCCGCGATGACTCCGGTGAACAGAGCCACCAGAAGGAAAGCGACCGCGCCGCCGATTCCGACGAGGTGGACACTACCTACCGTCGGTGCGCTGAGGGCGGCTACCAACAGCGCGATGCCAGTCAGTAAGTGCAGCGGCATCAGGCGCAGCGCAGCGCGGTGACCGGCCACCCACGCCTGATCGCTGCGCATCGTCGAAGGAATGCGGATCCCCACCCTCTGATTGCGCCTGAGCCGGCCGCTCGCGGCCGCCCAATCGACCGCGATGAGCACAAAGGCCAGGAAGGCGAAGGTGACAGCCATGAAAACCGCCACGGCCATACGTTGAGGTTCATCCCTACTCCCCCTCGTTGGCCGAGTGATCAGCCGTTGCGACCAAGCTACCGAGCGTGCTCCGGTGCATCGCAGGGCTTAAGGGTTGACCGGCCGGTTCTAAGACCGCCGGTTGTGGGTACAGGATCGGCATGCATCGCCCCGACACGATCATCGAGATCCACCGCGAACGCGTCCAGGATCAGACCGTCGAGATGTTCGGCGGTGACAAATACACGGAGTCTGTCGACGGCCCCGGCTACTCCGCAACGGCCACCCTGGATCTGACGCTGGACCGGGTCTGGTTCGTCTTCGATGCAAGAGCGGCGGGAGGAGCAGGCCGAGGGTGAATTCCACGATCCGCTAAGGCATTTCGCGATCGACCTGGTGATCTTGATTCGAGGATCGTCATCGATTCGGTGACCTGCATCCCGCTGGTGTCATTGCCGCCCGCGACGATCACGATTCCGGACGGCCCGCGCGCCGACGAGTCGTGCGAGATCGCCTACAACGAGAATCCGCTGTTCGGGCGGTTGAGATTCACGACCAGCTCGAGCCCCGGCAGGGCGAACCAGGCAGGCAGACGATAGCGCTGGACTTCAACGCGCAGGATGCCCCTGTGCCTTCGTAAACGCGGAGACTAACTTATGTGGGAGTTTGCGCGTCGGCGGATTCGGCTACGGCTAAAGGCTAGACCGAGCTTGGCGCTGGCTGGTGGTCGTCTTTTGTTTCGCGCATCAGGAATAGGCCAACTAGTGTTAGGGCGGCTGAGGTGGTGAGGTAGTAGCCGACGTATTGGAGGCCGTAGGTTGTGGCTAGCCAGGTGGCGATGTAGGGGGCTACGGAGGCGCCTAGGATGCCGGCAAAGTTGAAGGCTAGGGAGCTGCCGGTGTAACGGACGGGGGCTGGGAAGAGTTCGGAGAGGGCTGTGCCCAGGGGGCCGTAGGTTAGGCCCATGAGCGACAGGCCCAGGGCCATCATGGCGATCGCGCCTAGCGTGCCAGCGGCGAAGAGCGGGGCCATCACCAGGCCGAATAGGCCGATCGATACGGTGACCCAGAGGAGCGTGACGCGGCGTCCACGTTCGGCCATTTTTGCGGAGAGCGGAATGGTCAGGGCGAAGAATGCGATATCGAACAGCTGCATGAGCAGGAATTTTTCGCGGCTGAAGCCTAGCGCGCTGGTGCCCCAGCCGAGTGCGAAGACGGTCATCAGATAAAAGAGGACGAAGGTGGCGAGGCAGGCGAGGATGCCGGTCACGAGCGCTCTGCCGTGGTTGCGAAAGACGGACAGCATGGGCACCTGCACTTGCTGGTGACGGCGAAGGACTTCCTGGAACACGGGCGTCTCGGTGATCGTCAAGCGCACGTAGAGTCCAACGAACACGAGCACGGCGCTGGCTAGGAATGGCAGGCGCCAGCCGAAGGCGAAGAATTGTTCGTTGGTGAGCCAGCGGGAGAGCAGCAGGAAGACGCCGCCGGAGAGGAAAAAACCGAGCGGGGCGCCGAGCTGCGGAAACATTCCATACCAGGCGCGCTTGCCTGGTGGCGCATTCTCAATGGCCAGGAGCACCGCGCCGCCCCATTCACCGCCGAGGCCGAGTCCTTGGCCGAAGCGGCACAATGCAAGGAGTAGCGGCGCGGCTAAGCCGATCACGCGATAGGTGGGCAAGGCGCCAATGGCGACGGTGGAGAGGCCCATCGTGGACAGCGCGATCACCAGCGTGGTCTTGCGGCCGATGCGATCGCCGAAGTGGCCAAACAGGGCTGAGCCGATGGGGCGCGCGAGGAAGGCGATGCCAAACGTCGCGAGCGAGGCGAGCCTGGCGGTTGCGGGGTCGGAAGCAGGAAAGAACAAGCGCGGGAAGACGAGAACGGCGGCGGTGGCGTAGATGTAGAAGTCGAAGAATTCGATGGTGGTGCCTACGAGGCTGGCGAATAGAACTTGACGCGGCGAGTTAAGGGGCGCGCCGATTTGACGAGAGCTTTTGCTCGTGGGCGGCGCGGTGTCCAGCGATGCGGGCGAATCGGGACGCATGTCGATGCATATCCTATCGAAAATGGCGCGAGTTCGCGGCAGATTTGAAGCGGCGGGCTAGGCGATCCGCCGAAGAATGCCAATTGAGCGGGGGAATAGCGTATGCTATGCCCATCGTATCGAAGTGGCAGCGGAGGACGTTGTGTCGCGAACGGGGTGCTGCGCTTGCAGCCCGCGTCACGTCATAGCGAGCAAACCTTCGCAGAGCACTGAGAAATCCACGGGCGTCACAGCCGGAGCGCCATTTTGTGTAACAACATGATTGAGGTGCGGGACCTGGTCAAGACCTTCGCCAATTTCTGCGCCGTCGACCATATTTCGTTCAGCGTTCCCGAGGGGCAAATCTTCGCCTTCCTCGGACCCAACGGGGCGGGGAAGACCACCACGATCAAGATGCTGACGACGGTGCTGCAACCGACGAGCGGGTTGGCGCGGGTCGATGGACACGATCCGGCGCGCGAGTCCCGCCAGGTGCGGAGGTCGTTCGGGATCGTATTCCAGGATCCCAGCCTGGACAATGAATTGACGGCGGTGGAGAACATGGACCTCCACGGCATTCTCTATGGAGTGCCGTCAGGCGAACGGCGGCAGCGGATTGAATCGCTGCTGCGCTTCGTCGAGCTGTGGGACCGGCGCAGCGACTACGTGAAATTTTATTCGGGAGGTATGAGACGGCGCCTGGAGATTGCGCGGGCGCTGCTGCACAAGCCGAAAATACTCTTTCTCGACGAGCCCACGCTGGGACTCGATCCGCAGACGCGAAATCACATTTGGACGTTTGTGCAGAGCCTCAGCAAAGACGAAAAAGTAACCGTGTTTTTCACCACGCACCACATGGAAGAAGCCGAGCGCGTGGCCGATCAGGTTGCGGTGATCGATCACGGGAAAATCGTGGCGCAAGGATCGCCGGAAGCGCTCAAGGAGAGTACCGGGGGCAAGACGCTCGAGGATGCCTTCATCGTACTGACCGGGCATACGATTCGCGACGAGGAAGCATCCTCGGCGGATCGCATGAGGATGATGAGAAGAGTCTGGAGGGGACGATGAGAGCGATTTACATTTTGTGGTTGCGACAGCTCAAGCGTTATAGCCGGTCGCCCGCGCGCATCGTCGGCTCGCTCGGTCAGCCGTTGCTGTTTCTGTTGGCGCTGGGATTTGGCTTCGGCCCGACGTTTGCCAAGGCCGGAAGCGGAAACTATATCCAGTTTCTGACACCGGGAATCATTGCCATGGGGATTCTGTTTACGGCTGTTTTTTCCGGGATTGAAATTATCTGGGACCGCCAGTTCGGATTTCTGAAGGAGACGCTGGTGGCGCCGGTTTCGCGCCTGCAGATTTCGCTGGGCCGCACGTTGGGAGGCGCGACGGTAGCCTTGGCGCAGGGGGCCGTGGTTTTCGTGGTCTGCGTGATCGCGGGATTTCGCTTTGGAAATTTCGCGCTGTTGCCGGTGGCGCTGGCGTTCATGATTTTGATTGCGATTTTCTTTACCGCGGTCGGCACGGCGATCGGGTCGGTGCTCGAAGATATGCAAGGCTTTCCGCTGGTGATGAATTTTCTGGTGATGCCGCTATTTTTCTTTTCGAACGCTCTGTTTCCCGTGCAAGGGCTGCCTAAGACGCTGCAATTCTTCATTCGGCTGAATCCATTGACCTACGGGATCGACGGGCTTCGTGGGGCGCTGGGGCGCGGATTCCTCTTCGGCTTGGGGACGGATTTCGTCGCGTTGGGAGTGCTCACTACAATTTTGGTGGGGATTGGGAGCTATCTTTTTTCGAAGATTCAAATCTAGGGGATGTACGAACATTGTAGATAGCATGATGGTCTAAATGACTTTGACTCCTCACGAATTGGCCGCCCTATCCATCATCGGCGGTTTGTACATAATAGTTACCGGTCTAACATCGAGGACGTTGATCAGCGAGTCGGACATACCAGCTACAACGGAGGAGCGAGCCAAGGCCAAAGCCGCTCCAGCCGGGCGCATCGTCTGCGTCATCATTGGTCTGTGTGGCTGTGCGTATGGCCTTTATCTGCTGCTACATTGAACCGAACGCGAAATGCCTATCGGAAATGAAGGCTAAAAGCAGATCCCTCGGCCTTCGGGCCTCGGGATGACAACGTTTGCTGTGACGGCGGTTGGTGATGGCAACGTTTGGTGATGACGCTGGTTGGTGATAATACCGTTTGGTGCGGATGAGATCTCCGCGTTGTGACGAAGGCTCCCGGCATTGTCTGCATTACACTATCTGAGCCCGCCCATTTCTGAGCCCACCCCTGCGGCTTGGGCGCCCAACTTAGAGCCACAACCCATCGGCGAGCCACAAACTATTGATATTAGGTTACGAAGGCGCAACCGACGCGGAATGTCCCGTTGGCGCCGCGCAGTTCGTAGAGCTTTCGCAAGCTGACGCGCACCGGCGGAAGAATCGGCACGTGCAGAACGGCGTGGAAGGTATCTTCCGGGGACTCGGTGACAACTGTTTCAAGAGCCAAACCGCCATAACCTAAGTCCAGAACGCGCGCGGTGGCCTGGGTGTCGGTCGTGAGCTGCGCGTAGGCTCGCGTCCCAGAGAGGGAGACGCGCTCCCATCTGCGTCGCTCGGTCCCGGTAAATGCGGGGGCTGAAGCGGGCGGAGTTATTTTTGGCGACGCAGCCGGAGGAGTTGCGGGGGGACGCCGCGGAGGAGCTGCTTGACGCTCGAGCTGGCGCTCGGCTTGGCGCTGCGGAGTAACCTCGCGCTGGGAACGCTTCATGTCGTAGAGGCGTTCATCGGCGACGCGGATCAGGACTTCTTTTTGGTCGCCGTCATTGGGGAAGACAGCGAGGCCGTAATCAAGACCCGTGGAGAAGGCCATCTCCATGGGTTCGGTGGCGGATGCGAAATTCGTCCTGACGCGGCGGGCCAGGGTGATGGCCTGCTCGGCGTCGGATTGCACAAGCAAGAGGGCGAATTCATCGCCGCCGATGCGGAAGGCATAGTCGGAGGTGCGCAAGGACTTGCGCAGCGTGGTAGCGGCCATGCGCAAGAGTGCGTCGCCGCGCGGATGACCGTAGCGATCGTTCACTTCTTTAAATTGGTGCAGGTCGAGGATGACAATCGCGAGGTGGTGGTTGTAGCGAAGCGCGCGGTTTAGTTCCTTGTCGCATTGATCCTCGAAGAACCTGCGATTGTAAAGTTCGGTCAGGGGATCGGTCGCCGCGTTGATCTGCAGCTTCTTGAGGTCCTCATATTCCATCAACACGGGAACGCGAAAGCGGCCTGAAGAAGCCAGAACATCCATGATCGCGCGCTTGAGCGAAACGGGCTTGCCCACGGAATCGCCCAGCTCGCGCTGGCGTTGCAAGATCTGCTCCCAATGATCGAGACATTCAGACTCGGTGAGCTCGAGATGCGCCATGGTTTTGAAGAAGCGCTGCAGGAATTGGCCGCGGGCGGGACGATCCAAATTTTCGAGCGTCTCGGCCAGCAGCTCGAGGTAAGAATCCTCGGCCGGCATGGAACTATCGTTGGAGTCAGCGGGGCTAGGCATCGATGCAAGTCGACCGAGCGCCAATTACCCCAATGATGAGTTGGGGATAGCGCACAGGTTCATCGGGGTGGGTGCACGGGAAGGCCCATCCTACAGAAGCGATGTAAGTGATGGCGAAGGCGATAGATAGATCAGAGTGCGTGGAACGGGGAGGCAGATTTTATCGCGGCCACGTGGCGGCTAATGGAAATTCGCTCGACTGTGGCAGAACAATGTTTCACACCGTGGGGCTCTCAGACCGTGGGGGCTTTCACCTGGGGGGGCATGGGAGGCGTGGGTTACTGGAGCGGCTTCAGAAATTCGACGCCGATCAAGTGCGTGTCTCCCGCCGGGACGGAACGCATTACACGAAGCTGAATGGGGGGCGTTTCCGCGGGCACTAACCCGGAAACCTGCTCGGAGGTGACCGGAATCGTGATGCGAAGAAGCTGATCGGGAAAAAGCGAACGGGTACTAATGAGGAGCGCACCGGTCGCGCTGATGTCCACGGTCTTCGTGAGGTCGAGAAATTCGATGCCGGCTGAGTCCAGCCCGCGCAGAAAAAGAGGGATCTGTAACTGCAACCTTGGAGAACGCCTGCGCTCGGGCGAGTGTAAGTTCATTGGCTCCCCACGAAAACGAGAGAAATTAATTTCCACTGCTGCACGCTCACTAGTACTTCTGTCCTAGTACTATAGTTTATTCGCAGATGGAGTGCCAATGGGGGCCCGGAGGGGCGTTCGGCGCATCTAATTGTTAACAAAAGAGTTGTTCTTGCAATGGATTCTGAATGCCCGGCTTCCCCGTCCGCAAAGGGACTGGGCAGTCCGAGGGTTTTCCGCATATGTGCAAAATGGAACCCACTTACCATTGACACTATTTGGAGCTGTCTGAGACTATTTTGCGAGCCGCCGCACTTATAACCTAAGGCTTAAGAAAAATGGGTCATACCACCCAGCGGTAGGACGCTTCGGGAGGGATGTCTTGCAGCAAAGCACTACAGTCCACGAAACAGGCGGCGAGGCGCTCCCTTTGGGGGTGGTTTCGGCGCTGCTGGACACGCTTGGCACTCCTGTTTTTGTCGCCAGCCGCTCCGGGCGGATACTGGTTGCCAACGAGCCGGCCAGGCGCTGCATTGGAGATACGCCCGGCGAGGGGGCGGTAGCCCTCAATCTTTTCAACGACCTTTTGCGCGTTGACCCAAAGGTAATCGCCGACCAGATGGAAAACGGCGAGCTCGAGCTGAACTTGCTGATGGAGCGGCCGACGGGGAGAATGCGCGCGCGTGTTCGCCCACTGAGCGGCACGGACTGGCTGGTGGTGGAGATGCAACCAGCGGCTGAAGTGCGCGGCGAATCCTCGGTGGCCGGTGGCACGCCACCGGGCGGTGCACCACCGACGGTGCAGGCGCTGCTGCAAGAGCGAGACATCACGTATCGAAACTTGCTGGCGGCCTACTTGCGTCTGCAAGAAGTGAACCGGCAAAAGACGGTGTTTCTGGCTTCGGCGGCGCACGAACTGAAGACCCCGCTGGCCGTCGTGAAGGGCTACTACGATCTGCTGCTGTCGAATTCGCTGGGGAAACTGAACGATAAACAGCGGGACATCCTGCAGGAGTCGAAGGACAGCTGCGAACGGTTGGTGCGGCTGGTCTCGATGTTCCTGAATTATTCGACGCTCGAGAGCGGGAAGCTGGTGTTGCACCTGCGCGACAACGATTTGCGCGATTGTCTGGCGGAACTGGCGACGCGCTGGAGCGAGGCCTTCCAGCGAAAGCACGTGCGACTGGATGTTTCGCTGGACGCCGGGCTGCCGATTTTCAAGTTCGATTATCAGAAGGTGCAGCAGACCGTCGCGAATCTGCTGGACAACGCGCTGAAACACACGCCTGGCGGGCGGCAGCGTAACGTTGCGCGCGGAACCGCATTTCTGGGAGCGCCGCAGCGGGCAGGACATGCCGAAGCAAGAGCGGCGACGCGATCGCAATGCAGGCGGGAACGCGGTTCGCGTGGCGGTGACCGATACGGGTCCGGGTATCGCCTCGGAGCATCATCAGGAGATTTTCGAGGATTTCGTCCGCGTGGATCGCACCTCTTCGGGGATGGGCCTGGGCCTGGCCATTGCCAAGCGTCTGGTGCAAGCGCACCGCGGGAAGATCTGGGTGGATAGCGAGCCGCGCCGCGGATGCACGTTCACATTTTTGTTACCAAGAGATAATTCTTAGTCCGGGTACTCCGGAGAACGGGTGAAACAGAGATGGCTGAAAAAGAGAAAGTTTTGGTGGTGGACGACGAGCCGAGCATCCGGAAGTATCTGCAGACCCTGCTGGAACTCGATGGCTATCAAGTGACGAGCGTGGGATCGGGCCGAGAGGCGCTCGAGCGGGTCCAAGAGGGAGAGCGTCCCGACCTGATTATTTTGGACGTGTTGATGCAGGAGATGAACGGATTGGATACGTTGCGGGAGCTGATGCAGGTGGACCGCACCCTGAACGTGGTGATGCTGTCGTGCTCGAACGAAGTGACCACGGTCGTCGAGGCCATCCGGCTGGGCGCGCAGGATTATCTGACCAAGCCTTTCGAGAAGGCCGAGCTTGACGCCGCCCTGCTTAAGTGCCATCAGAAGATGGAGTTACGGAAGGAGAATCAGGCACTGCGCGAGTATTGCGACCATCTGACCGAGGACCTTTCGTTCTTGGCCGCGAGCCCGCAAATGGTTCGCATCCGCCAGCAGATTCTGCAGATCGCACCGGTCGACGTGCCGGTGTTTATCTGCGGCGAAAGCGGCGTCGGCAAGGAAGTGGTCGCGCGAATGATTCACATGCGTTCGACGCGCCGGAATCTGCCGTTCATCAAGGTGAATTGCGCGGCGCTGCCGGGAGAATTGCTGGAGTCGGAGCTATTCGGATATGAGCAAGGAGCTTTCACGGGAGCGGTGCGCTCGAAGCCAGGAAAGTTCGAGCTGGCCAACAAGGGCACGATCTTCCTGGACGAGATCGCGGAAATGAGTCCACACCTGCAAGCGAAGCTGCTGCACGTGTTGCAGGACCATCAGTACTCGCGGCTGGGCGGGCGGCACCTGGTCGATGTGGACGTGCGCGTCCTGGCGGCCACCAACGTGGAGGTGCAGGAGGCGATGAATCGGGCCGCCTGCGCGAAGATCTCTATTACCGTTTGAACGTGCTCTCGATCAACGTGCCGCCGTTGCGCGAGCGGACGACGGAGATTCCGCTTTTGTTCCGGCATTTTCTGGGCAAATACAGCGAGAAATTCCAGAAGGAACAACCCACGCCTTCCGAGCATCTGATGGAGGCGGCGATGCGATACCCGTGGCCCGGCAATCTGCGTGAGCTGGAAAACTTCGTGAAGCGCTACGTGATTCTAGAGGACGACGAAGGAAGTTTTCGTGAATTGGTGGAGATGGCTGCGGCACGGCAGCGCACTTCGCCGCGCGAAGAGCCCGCGCCGGCGCGCGAGCAAGGCCTGAAGGCGCTGGTGCGCGGACTGAAGGACGAAGCCGAGACGGAAGCCATCGCCGACGCACTGGAGAAGACACACTGGTGCCGCAAGGATGCGGCGCGGATGCTGGGCATCAGTTACAAGGCGTTGCTCTACAAGATTCGGCAGTTCAATCTGGATGCCGGACGAACTTCGCGCGCGAGGCCGACCTCTTCCGGGACGCCAATGGCGCCCGTGGGAAAGACATAAACAGACGTAAAGGGGGAAGGAGGCGACGTGCAATCTATTGCGTATCGAAGGCACGGGAATCCCGAAGACGGTCCGGGGCTGGGATTGCGGCTGCGGGAGATGCAAAAAAGTTGTTACCCTTCGGCCGCGGGCTTGGCGCCAGGGAAAATGCGCAGCGGTGGCAAAAAGCCTTCTGATTGTCGTATTCTACACGGGTTAGTGGCGATCGCGTTCAGTGGCGAACGCGCGGGGCAGCAGCCGGATGAAGGCTCCTTGGCTGTTTGAAAGGCGTGAAGATCCTTTGGAATCGCGATTGCTGTAGTTATGCAGAAGGGTAGTGACGCGCCTGCCTTGAAAGGCTTAGGGGAAAATGACTGAACGCCGAACGGCGCGACGATACGATCTTTCTCTTCCGGTTGTGATTCGTGTTCCCATCGATCGAGAATCGGAGTCACGCAGCGGCAAGACGCGTGACATTTCGACCCACGGTGTTTACTTGCTGGTGGACGGCGAGCTTTCCGCTGGCGCCGAGTTGGACCTGACGATGACGCTTCCTGCGGAAGTGACCGGAGGGACCGAAGTATTTATCCGGGCGATCGGGAAGGTGGTACGGGTTGAAAAGACTCCTGAGAGCAGCAGCCAGCACTTGGGGGTCGCCGCAGTCATCGAACGTTACGAAATCGTTCGCAGCGAAGCCCTGGCCTCCTAGGGGCGGGGCGCTTCCCTGAAGTTACCCACGGTTCCGTTATAAGACAGTAAACTACTTCTAGAATCCAGGCGTGGCGGCCCTCGCGGCCGCGCGCCTGGTCCCGCGAAAGCTCCTCGCAGGCTCTTCTCTTTCCCGCATTCGCAGACTCCAGTCTCCTGTACTCAATCTGATCGTACGGCCAGTCGCGCCGATCTTTCCTCGCCAACTAACCTTTCGCATCGGATGGCCCAGTCCGACTGACGGCCGCTGTAGCCAGCGACGTCCTTTTGGGGGCGGGCGAAGCAACGGGATGCGAGGGGATCACATGCAATTTTTAAAGTCAATGGATCTGAGGGTTCGCAGCGCGGGGATTGCTGCGGCGCTGATTTGTTTGTTGAGCGCGACGAGTTATGCCGGAGTGCATCCCAGTACCCATGTCCTTACTTTCGGCAAAATCGACGTTGGTTCACAAAGCGAGCCGGCAACCATAACGCTCACCAATGACGGTCCGGGCGAAATCGAGATCAAGGGCATGTCCCTCTCTTCGCTGGAGTTCGTTTATTCCGGCCCAGAGCTGCCGGTCACTTTAAAACCCGGTCAAAGGTTAAGTGGGACGGTGAGGTTTGTTCCCACGGGGGACGAGAAGTACACGGCGCGACTGACCTTTGTGCACGCGCATGGCGCGATAACCGAAGTGGAATTGAGCGGGACGGGAATCTCGAAAAAAACCTCTGTGCCGGCAATCACGCCAGGGATCACACCAGGGATCGCAGGCGATCACGCCAGCGATCACTCTGGCCCCAGTGACACCGACGATCACTTGGCCAACGCCGACCGCTATTACGGTTGGAACCGCATTGAGCGGAGCGCAGCTTGATGCGACGGCCAGCACGGCGGGCAGCTTCGTGTACAGCCCTGCGGCGGGCACGGTGCTTAGCGCGGGGAGCCAGACGTTGTCGGTGACGTTCACGCCGACCGATACGAGCGATTTCACCACGGCGACCGGCAGCGTGACGCTGGTGGTAACCGTGAACAAAGCGACGCCAACGATCACTTGGGCGACGCCGGCAGCGATCACCGTATGGAACGGCGTTGAGCGCGACGCAACTGGATGCGACGGCCAGCACGGCGGGAAGCTTTGCGTACTCGCCGGCGGCGGGGACGGTGCTGGGAGCGGGAAGCCAGACGCTGTCGGTGACGTTCACGCCCAGCGAATACGACCAATATACAACACGGCGACCGGCAGCGTGACGCTGACCGTGAACAAGGCGACGCCGACGATCAGCTGGCCAACGCCAGCGGCGATCACCAGCGGAACCGCGCTGAGCGCAACGCAGCTCGATGCCACCGCGAATACGCCGGGAAGCTTCTGCGTACAGCGCCAGCGGCGGGCACGGTGGTTACGCGGGGCAAGCCAGACACTGTCGGTGACGTTCACGCCGACCGATACGACCGATTACAACACGGCGACCAGCAGCGTGACGCTAACTCTGAATGCTGCGCCGAAGACGACGCCAACGATCACTTGGCCGACGCCATCCGCGATCACGTATGGGACCGCGCTGAGCGGAGCGCAACTGGATGCTACGGCCAGTACAGCGGGAAGCTTCGCATACTCGCCTGCGGCGGGAACGACGCTCTGGCGCGGGGAGCCAGACGCTGTCGGTGACGTTCACGCCCAGCAATACGACCGATTACAACTCGGCCACGGGCAGCGTGACGCTGACCGTGAACAAGGCGACGCCAACAATCAGCTGGCCGACGCCATCCGCGATCACCAGCGGAACGGCGCTGAGCGGGACGCAACTTGATGCCGCGGCCAGCACGGCGGGCAGCTTTGCGTACAGCCCTGCGCCGGGGACAGTGCTTAGCGCGGGGAGCCAGACGTTGTCGGTGACGTTCACGCCCAGCGATACGACCGACTACAACACGGCGACGGGCAGCGTGATGCTGAGCGTGAACACCCCGGCAAGACGACGCCAACGATCACGTGGCCAACGCCGACCGCCGTCACCGGGAATGGCACCACACTGAGCGGGGCGCACTCGACGCTACGGCTAGCACGGCAGGAAGTACGCGTACAGCCCAACAGCGGGGACGACGCCGGCGCGGGGAGCCAGACGTTGTCGGTGACGTTCACGCCGACCGATACGACCGATTACAACACGGCGACGAGCAGCGTGACGCTGACGGTGAACAAGGCGACGCCGACGATCACGCTGGCCAACGCCAGCGGCGATCACCAGCGGAACGGCGCTGAGCGCGACGCAGCTCGACGCGGCACTCCAATACGGCGGGGAGCTTTGCGTACAGTCCTGCGGCGGGCACGGTGGTTAGCGGGGCAAGCCAGACGCTGTCGGTGACGTTCACGCCGACCGATACGACCGATTACAACACGGCGACCAGCAGCGTAACGCTAACTCTGAATGCTGCGCCGAAGACGACGCCAACGATCACTTGGCCGACGCCATCCGCTATTACGTATGGGACCGCGTTGGGCGGAGCACAACTCGATGCCACAGCCAGCACAGCGGGAAGCTTCGCGTACTCGCCTGCTGCGGGAACGACGCTCGGAGCAGGGAGCCAGACGCTGTCGGTGACGTTCACGCCCAGCAATACGACCAATTTCAACTCGGCCACGGGCAGCGTGACGCTGACCGTGAACAAGGCGACGCCGACGATCAGCTGGCCAACGCCAGCGGCGATCACGAGCGGAAGCGCGCTGAGCGCAACGCAGCTCGATGCCACCTCGAATACGCCTGGAAGCTTCTCGTACAGCCCTGCGGCGGGCACGGTGGTTAGCGGGGCAAGCCAGACACTCTCGGTGACGTTTACGCCCACCGATACGACCGATTACAACACGGCGACCAGCAGCGTAACGCTAACTCTGAATGCTGCGCCGAAGACGACGCCAACGATCACTTGGCCGACGCCATCCGCTATTACGTATGGGACCGCGCTGAGCGGAGCGCAACTCGATGCTACGGCCAGTACAGCGGGAAGCTTCGCATATTCGCCTGCGGCGGGAACGACGCTTGGCGCGGGGAGCCAGACGCTGTCGGTGACGTTCACGCCCAGCAATACGACCAATTTCAACTCGGCCACGGGCAGCGTGACGCTGACCGTGAACAAGGCGACGCCAACAATCAGCTGGCCGACGCCATCGGCGATCACCAGCGGAACGGCGCTGAGCGGGACGCAACTTGATGCCACCGCCAGCACGGCGGGCAGCTTTGCGTACAGCCCTGCGCCGGGGACAGTGCTTAGCGCCGGGAGCCAGACGCTGTCGGTGACGTTCACGCCCAGCGATACGACCGATTACAACACGGTGACCGGCAGCGTGGGGTTGACCGTGAACAGCGCGCCACCCGCCACCGGGACACTGACGGCGAATCCGACGTCCGTGGGCTTCGGCAGCATCAACGTAGGATCCTCGAGCTCATCGCAAACTGTAACCTTGGGGAATTCCGGCGCCGGCAGCGTCACGGTTTCGAACGTGAGCATCTCGACCCCGGGCGTCACGGTGAGCGGCTTGCCAACGGGCACGGTTCTGACTCCCGGCCAAAGCGTGAATGTGGGCCTGATCTTTGCTCCGTCCAGCGCTGGAACGGTTGGAGGGGGCCTCACGATCACCAGCAATGCCTCTAACTCTTCCATGACGATTCCCTTGTCGGGTATGGCGGTGTCAGCTCCTGCCAGCTACACGGTTACGCTGTCGTGGGCCACTGATTCGTCCGCTTCGGGCGGTTACAACGTCTACTCGAGCACTACATCGGGCGGGCCGTATAACCTGCTGACATCAACTCCGGTGATGACGACGTCCTATATCGACACGACCGTGCAGGCAAATACGACGTACTACTACGTGCTTACGGCGGTAGAGTCCGGGACGAATATGCAAAGCGCTTATTCGTCACAAGTCACCGCCGTGGTTCCTTAGAACGAGGCGGCTTTTTTGGCCAGCTGCACATCCGTGCGGCTGGCCATTACCTTTTATGGGGCAGGCTCCCTGTGAGAGCCCGCGCTTTTGGTTGTTCGTCTTGTTCCTCCGGCCGCGTGGCAGGCGGCCTGTAGGTTCAAGTTTCGACACAGGATACCTGGCAACGAGTGGACGGAACCCGGCCGCGAAAGATACGATGTGCCTCGCCCGCAGCCGAGCTTTCGCCGCGTGTTCTCCGCGCGGCGCGTTTACCGATGATTTCGCCGCCAGACCTCTCAATCGTTATCCCCGCCTTCAACGAGGAGCGCCGTTTACCCAAGACGCTCGATCGCATTCATGCCTATTTGGAGGAGCGAGGTTGGCGCGCCGAAGTCATTGTTGTGGACGACGGTTCAACCGATGGAACGGCGAAGCTCGTGGAGCAGTTTGGCCAGAAATATCCGGAAGTGCGGTTAGTGTCGAACGATCGAAATCGCGGCAAGGGTTTCAGCGTGCGTCACGGCATGCTGGAGGCGCGCGGGGAGATCGCGCTGTTTACGGATGCCGACCTTTCGGCGCCCATCGAGGAGGCTCAGAAGCTACTCGGAAAGATATGCGAGAACGGTTGCGCGGGCGCGATCGGTTCCCGGGCGGTCGATCGCAGCCTGATCGAGGTTCACCAGCCGCGTTTCCGGGAGCTCATGGGCATTGTCTTCAATCGCGCGGTACGCTTCATCACCGGGGTGCGTTTTGTCGACACCCAGTGCGGCTTCAAGGCGTTTCGCCGCGAACCGACCAGGATTATTTTCGAGCAGCAGCGTATCGAGGGCTTTGGCTTTGATCCTGAGATTCTGTTCCTCGCGCAACGCCATGGACTGGCGGTCATCGAAGTTCCCGTGCGCTGGGTCAACGACCCGGCGTCGAAGATTCATGTCGTCAGCGACAGCGCCCGGATGTTCCTCGCACTGCTCGGGGTGCGCTGGAACGCATTGCGGGGACGCTACCCACCCAGGGAAGAACCGCGGTCATAACCTCTACAGAAAACTTTCGTTTACCGCAGTTTGCGTTCCCCCCACTCGTTAACCGATGATAAGAGCCTCCTGGGAGGCCACAGGCATGGCATCGGCACCACGTTCGACGTCCCGCAGCGGCAGTGGGACCGGAACAGATATGAAGCTGTCGGTCGTGATTCCCGTCTACAACGAACACGCTTTCATCGAAGAGGTATTGTTGCGGGTTCAGGAGGCGCCGTTTCGCAAGGAGATCCTGATCATCGACGATGGTTCGACCGACGGCACGCGCGGCATGCTGGAGAAGTTCGCGCAGGCGCAGGCCGCCGGCCAGCAGTGCGTGCCGGTGCTGAATGGCGAAGCCAAGCTTCCCCTGCAGGAAATGCGCTTCCTTTTTCAGGACCGGAACCGCGGGAAAGGAGCGGCATTGCGCCGGGGCTTTGCCGAGGCGAGCGGTGACATCATCCTGGTGCAAGACGCCGACCTCGAATACGATCCGCGAGATTATGAAAAGCTGCTGGCGCCGATTTTCGAAGGGTGCGCCGACGTAGTGTACGGTTCCCGATTTTCGGGAGGCCCGCAACGGGTCCACTATTTCTGGCATTACGTGGGGAACAAATTCCTGACGCTGCTTTCGGACGTTCTCACCAACCTGAAACTGACGGACATGGAGACCTGCTACAAAGTGTTCCGCCGCGAGGTATTGAAAAATATTCGTTTACAGTCGGATCGTTTTGGCTTTGAGCCCGAGTGCACGGCCAAAATCGCGAAAGGAAATTGGCGCATCTACGAAGTGCCGATTTCCTACGCGGGACGCACCTATGCCGAAGGTAAGAAAATTACTTGGAAAGATGGCTTTGCGACGCTTTGGTGCATTCTCCGCTACAACTTGTTTCCATGAGTTGTAGCCCCATCGGCGACTGCAACTGCGGCCGGAACGCAAGGGCGGGCGAGATTCGGGATGAGGGCTAGGATTTTTCTTTTTCGGATCGCTCCAGCACCTGACCTTGCGCTGCCTCGACCTGATGGAGGCGAGTGGCGAGGTTGTTGAGAGCTTGCAGGAGGGAGTCGACCAGCGGCTGCTGGCTGCCGTCGGTGGAAGGCGTTTGGGACGGCACGGCCTGCGCCATAGGGTCGATCGCGTCTAAGTCAAATTCGTGGACGACCTGCTCGACAATTTCAGGTGGTATCGGACGGCGCTGATCCACGAAGGCGTTGATCAAGGCGTGTTCGCAGAGCAGGTTGGTCACACGCGGAATTCCGCGGGCGAATTGGTGGACCACCTGGATGGCCTCTGGACTGAAGATTTCTTCCCCGTCCGCGCCGGCGATCCGCAAACGCTCGAGGATGTAACCGCGGGTATCGTCGAGGGTGAGGGCGCGAGTCCTGGCGCGCAGCGTGATGCGCTGCCGCAACTGGCGCAACTCGGGCTGATTGAGTTTTCGATCGAGCTCGGGCTGGCCGGCGAGAACGATCTGTAAGAGCTTTTCCGTAGAGGTCTCGAGGTTGGTGAGCAAACGAATCTCTTCGAGCATCTGCAAGGACAGGTTTTGGGCCTCGTCGACAATCAACACGGCCCGCTCGCCCGCCCGGTAACGCTCCAGGAGCCAGTGGTTCAGCCGCAGCAGAACCTGACTCTTCATGGTGGTTTCGCAGGGGATGCCGAAGTCGGCCATCATGAAATCGAAGAATTGCGTGACCGTGAGCCGGGGATTAAAAACGAAGGCTGTGGAAACATTTTCGCGGTGCAACCATTCGAGAAGTTTGTTGATGAGCGTGGTTTTGCCGGTGCCAACCTCTCCGGTGAGAACAATGAAACCTTTGCGAGCCTCGATTCCGTAGGTCAGGCAAGCGAGCGCTTCTTGCGTGTCCCGGGTCAAAAACAGATAACGCGGGTCAGGATTGACGTTGAACGGGTGCTCACGCAAGTTGAAAAACTTCTTGTACATTTAACGTCTCTCTTCGCCTTTCCTAGCGACACCGCTTGCTGCACCGATTCCGGCGCCTGGCCCACGGGTACGTATATTGTCATGCGGCGGCCAGAAGTTTGCTACTCGAAGCTCACCGGCTTGATGTGAAAGTCTACCGTAACGCTAACCACTTGGCGAAGCGCTGCTTGCCCGCACGTGAGGACCGGGCAACCCGTTGCGCTCGTCGTTTGGCGCTGAAGCCCATAATTAAAGTTCGTTCGGAGCACGCGATGCCACATACGGCTGACGTTCAGGCCGCTAAACCAGTCTGCATACAGGCCGTTGCCTGTGGCGACTGTGGTATCTGGCGCTGTCGTGCCGGTGGGCGTAAGGCTGCTGTTGGTTGCGTAACCAGCGGTCAGGGACACCAGCCAGGTATTGGACAGGTTCAACTCGGCGAAGCCTGTAAATGTATTGCTCACAGCGCCCAACAAGACGCCTGAGCCATTGGTGACGCCATGGCTGTAGGAAGCCCAGAATTCTGTGCGGCGCACCTGGCGCTTGATCACCGCATACATGCTCCAAGACAGTTGGTTCGCAGACGAACCTGCGGCGTTGTCGAGAACGAATTGAGGGCCGGCCGAAACCTGGAAGGAAGCCTTGGAGCTAAGCTTTCGTCCATACGCCGCTTGGCCGGAGTGGGTCGCAATCCCGCCGCTGGTGCCGCCAAACTGCATGGCGTCATAAGCATAGATGATTCCAAGGGTATTTCTGCGGTCGATCTGATGACCGTATCCGATCTGGACATTTTCATTTTGACTGTCGATCTCACCAGGGGTCAGGAAGTCCAGAAAGCCGTAGGAGCCGGCGAAGGTCAAGTCGGTATTACGGCTCAGCGAGTAATCCGCTTCTCCCAGCGTCATGTTGGCCACGCGATCGACTTGGCCCGTAAGAATCGTCTGAGCCGGCACGAATCCTGGAGTCACTGCCGTCGCAAGACCCTCCGGCGCCGTGAAAAACGCGCCACCGGAGAAGAAACCGCCAAAGGCCGCTCCTGCCGATTGCACGAGATCATCTCGGAAACGCAGGGTTAGCCGCCGCCACTGAATCGCTTGCATGAGGGACAAGGTTTGAAACGACGAATCGTCCGTGGAGTCCGGACGGTAAAGGTTCTCCGAGCCGGCATACTGGACTGTCAGTTTGTATCGGCTCCAGATGTGATTAAGGCTGGCCAGGGCGCCAGCAGAGAACAATAAATTGGTTTGGCCGGGCACCACCCCTGTGTCCGCCCCGGTGGTAGTGTGCAGCGCGAGGTCGAACTCGTTGTGCGAATCGACGGGAGAGCCCATGGCAAATGATTCAGCGCCAGTCAGGGTGTTGGTGTCGTTTGCGATTGCCGTATCGACGGCGGCCGCGGTACCGGCTCCTCCAAATAGGGCACGGGCTGCCGCGGCGGGCATTTGACGATTGCCTCCGCCGGCCGCATCTTCGTCGACGGGCAGGATCGGGGCCTGCGGGAGAGTGTCCTGCGGCTGGTCGGGCTGCTGATCCTGCGCTTGTCCAGGCTGCTGGTCTTGCGGTTGACCGGGCTGCTGAGCTTGCGGCTGCCCGGGTTGCTGAGTTTGCGCTTGTCCGGGCTGCTGATCCTGCGCCCAGCAGACGGATCCGCAAAGCAACAGCATCAGCGCAAAAGGAGTCATGATCGTGCGAGATGACATTCGTCTTCTCCTACCAACGAAGGCAGTCGAAGTGTCAGAGTCATGCTCTTCGTCCTGCGCCGTCGATCGAAATCGAGAACACACGTTCGTCCGCTGTCTCCCGTTGCCATTCTTTATGGAGAGCTTCCAAGCCATCGCCGAGAATGCGGAAATTGAGACAAGTCATAGATACAAGGCGGCTTGTGTTAGAAATGAGCGTCGGACAACATCCGTCGACATATCGTTAACCGGACTCCGCAATGCGATACTCAGGTAGCGAACGTGCAGCTTAGTGGATGGAAGCAAAGTATGGGCCAAGGCGCGACGCCTGCCGATTCTTTATAACTGTCTTATTGTTAACGTATTGGATCTGCCTGAGCGCGGGGGGAGCCTGTACCGTCTGCGCGATGCCGCCGCCGAGTGCGGGCAAGTGCCACATTGTGGAAACAGTTTTCCTGTCAGGTCGTTTGAACCTGGGCCAGACACTGAAGTTCCTTGGCGCGGCGGATATCTTTATTATCCCTTGTGGTGTTAGCGATTTGGCTATGGTTTCTGCCTTCGTGAGAGCATGATTTGAGCTCCATGAAGTATATTTATGCTACATTTTGGAAACTGGCAGGGACATTAGCTCCGATTGTTTGCGTCTTGAGGTGCTGAAAGTCGCCAATAAAACCAGCCAACGTTCAAAAGAAAAAGGCACTTAGAGGATTTTCGTGCGGACCGTGTTAAACCTGGCCCAATGGCATCCACATTGCTGCCCCTATCGAGGGACTTCAGCGCCAAGTCGTCCTGAGTGAGGCGACTGCTCATGCGTCAGAAAAGCTGAATCAGAGCTGGTTTTGTAACGCTCGGGATCAAAGAGTGAGTAGAGTAGACTGAGGTAGTACAGAGCAAGGTGGAGCACTTATGGCGGGACGAGAGTTAACAGCAGACGACATCGTCAAGATTCTGAAGAGGCGTTGGCCGATCCTCCTGCTCATGGCCTTCGTGGGCACCGGCATCGGCTGGGAGGCGGCGCGGGTATTGCCCAAGCGCTACGTCTCGAAAACGGTTGTGTTGGTGGAGCCACCCACGGTCCCCGGAGACTACGTGAAACCCGTGGTGATCGACAACATCAATCAACATCTGGCTTCGATGCAACAAGAGATCCTGAGCCGGTCGCGTCTCGAACCGATCATCAAGAAATTCGGCTTATATTCCGACGAGGTCGATCGCGTGCCGATGGACGCATTGGTCGGCCGGCTGCAAAAAACGATCACCATCACGCCGATCGAGGCCATGGCTCAGACGTCCTCGCAGGGATTGCCAGGATTCACGGTCAGCGTGACCTTTGGCGATCCGCACATGGCCCAACAGATTTGTTCCACGATCACGTCCATGTTTACGGAGGCGAATTCTCGCGCGCGCCAGCAAACAGTGGAGGAGACTTCCTCGTTTCTTTCCGCTCAGCTGGACGAAGCCAAAGGAAAGCTCGACGAGCAAGATGCGAGGCTTGCAGAGTTCAAACGCCGCTACTTAGGCGCGCTCCCCGATGACTCCCAGACGAATTTGAATGTGCTTACGGGTCTAACCTCGCAACTGGATGCGACCACGCAAGCCCTGAGCCGGGCCCAGCAAGACAAGAGCTTTACAGAATCGATGCTGGCACAGCAGTTGGCAAACTCGCAGCCGACGCAAAATGGGCAGACGACCGACGCGCTCGTGGTGCAGCTGAACACCTTACGGAGCCAGCTGACGGCGCTGCAATCCAAGTACACTGACGATTATCCGGACGTCATCAAAACGAAAAGTGACATCGCAGCGCTCGAGAAAAAGATGACGAACCCGGAAAGCCAGGCGCTCCCCGCTGGGATGACTACGAAAGCGCCCACAGAGCCAGCGCAAATTCAGAGCCTGCGCGCACAGATCCACCAACACGAGGTGGAAATCAAGGAGCGGACAGCGCAACAAGACGAGCTTCAGCAGCAGATCAAGACGTACCAGTCGCGCGTGCAGTCCAGCCCCGCCGTGGAGCAGGAATACAAGTCTCTAACGAGGGATTACCAGACGGCACTTGATTTCTATAATGACCTTTTGAAAAAGCGGGACCAGTCCGCTTTGGCCACGGATTTGGAGCGCCGCCAAGAAGGGGAACAGTTTCAGGTACTGGACGCTGCGGATGTTCCCAGCAAACCCTCGTTCCCTAACGCACAACTATTCATGCTGGGAGGCGCGGGCGGAGGCGTGAGCTTGGCGCTCGGGCTCTTTGTCATGATGGAACTGATGGACAGCACGCTACGGAATGAGAAAGACGTCGAGGTTCTGCTCCATTTGCCGGTGCTAGCGATGCTTCCGGCGATCAAGGCGGTACGGTCCAAGAAAGCATCGGCGCCAGCTCTGGGAGCTGCGGCGCGCTCGTAGGATAGACGGCGCGCGAGCCAAAGATTGCTCGATTCGCCACGTTGGCGCCAGGCCGTCCCCGGGCGCAGCTGGCGGTTTTGAAAGGAACAGATGAGTCGCATACATGAGGCCCTGAAGAAAGCTGAACTGGAGCGTTCGAGCGCAGCCCCGGCGGAGACGCCCACTGTAGAGTTTCATACACATGTGATCGCGCCGATGTCGGACGGGAACGGGAAGTCGGCCGTGACTCAAGTTCTGACGGAGACAAGGCGCGCGCAGGAACCGGGTGCGCTTGAATGGAGTGATGTTGTGGCGGGTTGCTCACATCCGGAGTGGCATCTCGATCCCAGCACCAGTGTATTCTTGGACCCGGTTCTCACAGTAGATAGCGCGGAGCAATTTCGTTCGCTGCGGTCACGTCTCTACCAGATGCGCAACGACCAGACGTTGCAAACGCTGGTCGTCACGAGCGCACTTCCAGGCGAGGGAAAGACGTTCGTAACAAGCAACCTGGGACAGGCGATCGTCCGGCAACATGAGCGGCGCGCGCTGATTCTGGATGGCGATCTCCGGCGCTCTCACCTGCACACGGCGTTTCGAGCGCCCAGTCGGCCGGGATTGAGCGATTACCTGCGGGGCGACGCCGATCTGCTAACCGTGATTCAGCAAGGCCTCGGTGGGGGCCTGTGCGTGATCCCAGGGGGAAATCCGACCGCGAACCCGACCGAGTTGCTTTGCAATGGCCGGCTGAAAGGTCTGCTGGAGCAAGTCTCCGGTGTCTTTGACTGGATCTTGATTGACTCTCCACCCTGTTTGCCTGTCGCCGATGCGAATATTCTTGCTGACATTTGTGACGGCGTGCTTTTTGTAGTGAAGGCGCGTTCCACTCCCTCGGCCGTGGTGGAGAAAGCCGGTCGGGAACTTCGGGGACGAAACGTCGTCGGGGTGGTCATGAATCAAGTAGATCAACATGCGCTTGGATATAGTTCCCATTATGGGTCCCCGTATATCGGGGAGCCCCAAGGTTCCAAGCAGTCCCTAGCTTCTAAGGAATAGCCATCGAATTCGATGTGCACGACGGACGATGGGCGCGCTAACGAGGCGGCATTTTCACCGTCAGAGTAGCGAATCAGAGGCCGCTTAACCCAACGAAGCGCGTAGGAGGTGCAAATGCTTAGACGAATACCGGCTGGAGTTTTTGCGCTGGCATTGCTTGCTTTGCCAGCATGTGCGCAACAGAACGCGGTTCCCTCGACGCCGAGCTCCGCCACAGGAGGGGATCGGGTCGCTCCGAAAGCCGCGACCGCGGATCCGAACTACGTGATTGGTCCGCAAGATATTCTTGATGTGAGCGTCTGGAAGGAACCTGAGGTTTCGCGCTCGGTCCCGGTGCGGCCGGACGGGAAGATCTCGTTGCCATTGCTGAACGACGTACAAGCCGCAGGGTTGACTCCGGCACAGCTTACGACGCAGATCAGCACGGGCCTAAACAAGTTCATGACGAATCCGGAAGTTACGGTCATTGTCACGCAGATCAATAGCCAGCGCGTGTACGTTTTGGGCGAAGTGACCCGATCGGGCGGCTACATCCTGTTGCCCGGAATGACGGTCCTGCAGGCCATCTCCAACGCCGGTGGACTGACCCAATACGCCAACGGCAAGAAAATTTATGTACTTCGGACCGATGGGGCGAAGCAAGACAAGATATTCTTCAACTACAAACAGGTCCTGGACGGAAAACACACCGATGAGAATATCGTCCTGAAATCGGGCGACACGGTGGTGGTGCCGTAGTAAGGGAAGCCCCTTTCCAATCCCCAAGCGTCGACTGTTCTCACCGACTGCCCGGCCACGGGCGGCCGGCTGGGTAACCGAGTAGTTAACTGTGATCCACTCGTTGATCATCCGCTAGCTGTACCCCAGCACTGTTCCATTTCTGGCCTTTGGACCAGTAGGGCCTCCACACGCTCGCTTGACAGACTGCAAGCGTGAAAAACATTCAGGCCAGGCTTTTTGGCTGCAAATCACGGCAGCGCCCCCATACGAGCTCGCGCGGCGGGGTCGCGGGCAAGATCTTCTTTTATCTCCCAGTCGTCGCGGTTTTGACCGTGGCTTTGATCCAGACTGGGTGCACGGGTTTCGCGGGCACGCGTGCTTCGAACTCGACAAGTTCTACGACGGACCCGTCCTCAACGACGGCGCCAGCCATCAGCACACCGCCATTGAGTCAAACCGTGGCGGCGGGCCAGACCGCGACATTTGCGGTGACGGCATCGGGCACGGCGCCGCTCAGCTATCAATGGAGCAAAAACGGAACAACCATCCCCGGAGCGATGGCAGCGTCCTATACCACGCCAGCGACGGGGATGTCAGACAACGGAGCGCAATACGCGGTTGCCGTGAGTGACACCGCGGGCACTGTAAACAGCGCGGCCGCGATCCTCACCGTGACGGCTGCGGGAGCGCCCTCGATCGGCACGCAACCGTTGAGCCAGACGGTGACGGTGGGCCAGACCGCGACATTTTCAGTAAGCGCGTCGGGACCGACGCCACTCAGCTATCAATGGAGCAAAAACGGAGCAATCATTGGCGGCGCGACGGCAGCCTCCTACACCACGCCAGCAACGGCGACGGCGGACAACGGGGCGCAGTTTACCGTTGCTGTGAGTGACACGGCCGGAACGGTCAGCAGCGCGGCGGCCATTCTAAGCGTGACCGCCGCGGCGACCGCACCATCGATCAGCACGCAACCGTTGAGCCAGACGGTGACGGTGGGCCAGACCGCGACATTTTCAGTAAGCGCGTCGGGACCGACGCCACTCAGCTATCAATGGAGCAAGAACGGAGCAATCATTGGCGGCGCGACGGCAGCCTCCTACACCACGCCAGCAACGGCGACGGCTGACAACGGAGCGCAGTTTACCGTTGCTGTGAGCGATACAGCCGGAACGGTCAGCAGCGCGGCGGCCATTCTCAGCGTGAGTGCCGCGGCGACCGCACCATCGATCAGCACGCAGCCGTTGAGCCAAACAATTGTGGTGGGCCAGACGGCTACATTTTCGGTGAGCGCGTCGGGCGGCTCATTGAGCTATCAGTGGAATAAGAACGGGACTGCCATCGGAGGCGCTACAGCGCCGAGCTATACAACGCCGGCGACCACCTCGGCCGACAATGGAGAGCAGTTCACCGTTACGGTGGCCAATAGTGTGAGCAGCGTTACGAGTAACGTGGCGGCGCTGACGGTTAACCCCGCAACCTTGGTCCTCAATGCCAATACGACGAGTCTAAATTTCGCAACGGTAAAACTCGGGAGTAACGGCGGCCTTAGCGTGACGTTCACGAACGCTGGAAATTCCGACGTCACGATTTCCAACGTCAGCGTCTCCGGTGCTGGATTTGCGGCGAGCGGCGTTTCGACCGGGCAGACTGTGGCACCCGGACAAACGGCCACGCTCAATGCGAGCTTCACACCAGCGACAGCGGTAGCGGTAACCGGGAGCGTTACGGTGACCAGCAACGCCGCGAACTCACCGGCGACCATTACTTTGACGGGAACGGGAGTCCCGGCAACGCATTCGGTTACTCTTTCCTGGAGTCCCGATGCCTCCACAGTCCTCGGATACAACATCTACAGCTCGACGGTTGCTGGAGGGCCGTATACCCAGTTGAATTCTACGTTGATTACGACGACGCAGTACGTGGATAACACCGTACAGGGTGGCCAGACGTACTATTTCGTCGCTACATCCGTCGATCCCAGCAACGACCAGAGCGCGTACTCCAACATCGCCACCGCCACGATCCCAAGCCCTTAATCAGCAGGAACAGGGCAGAAGCGTGGCAGAAGCGTGCTAAGTGCTGGCCCCACTGCCCGAAGGTGCCGTAAACTTAGCAACGTCAAGCGGCTGTTCTCCGCGAGGGAGAAGTAATCGCGGAGAACGGTTGGCTCCGGACGTGCGCTGGTGACGACAGCAACTTCACAGAAGGCAGAGAGGCGCTCACATGAAAGGCGTCGTCCTGGCGGGCGGCATAGGAAGCCGGCTGAATCCGCTGACCCGGGTCACCAACAAGCATCTGCTGCCCATCTACGACAAGCCCATGGTCTACTATCCGATCCAGACCCTGGTCAATGCCGGCATTCATGAGATTTTGTTGGTCACCGGCGGAAGGAACGCAGGCGAGTTCCTGCGTTTGCTGGGGAATGGGCGCGACTTCGGTCTGCGGCACCTGAACTATACCTACCAAGAAGGCGAAGGCGGCATTGCCGATGCCCTTGGACTGGCCGAGTATTTTGCCGGAAACGATCCGATTTGCGTGGTACTCGGGGACAACATCATCGAGAACAATATTTGCGATGCTGTCGAGAAATTCCAGAAGCAAAGGGCAGGGCGCAAAAATTCTTTTGAAAGAAGTCACCGACGCGCAGCGCTTTGGCGTTGCGGAAGTTCGCGGCGATCGCGTGCTGGGGATCGAGGAAAAACCCCAGAATCCAAAATCGAATTATGCGGTGATCGGAATTTACCTGTACGACGCAAGATGTCTTCCAGAAAATTCGCCGCCTGAAGCCGTCGGGACGTGGGGAGCTGGAAATCACCGACGTGAACAATTTTTATATCGAAGAGGGGACGCTCACCTACGAAGTGCTGGATGGCTGGTGGACTGACGCGGGGACATTTGAGTCGCTGCTGCGAGCGAACACCCTGGTCGCGGAAACGGGCGCGAATAAGACGCCAGCCACGCGGGAGACGCGGGCTTCGGGTGATCGGGAAGTGGTGCGATGAAGCTCTTTGTCACCGGAGGCGCGGGCTTTATCGGATCGAATTTTATCCGCTACGTTCTTTCGCTGGACAAGGGCTATGAGATCGTCAACTACGACAAGCTGACGTACGCTGGGAATCTTGGCAACCTCGAGGGCGTTGCCGACAGCCCGAGCTATTCCCTTGTGAAGGGCGACATTTGCGATGCCTCCGCCGTGGAGGCGGCCATGCGTGGGTGCGACGCCGTGGTGCACTTCGCCGCAGAATCACACGTGGATCGGAGCATCTACGAGCCCGCACCGGTAATCGACACGAATATCACCGGGACGTTCATTCTGCTGCAAATGGCGCGGACGTTGCGGCTGGAGCGGTTTGTACAGATTTCGACCGACGAAGTGTACGGCGACATTCCACCGGGAGCATTTGCGGACGAGCGTTCGCAGGTGCAGCCGAGCAGTCCCTACTCGGCATCGAAGGCCTCGTCCGACCTTTTGGTGCTGTCGTATGTTCGCACCTACGGATTCCCCGGCGTAATCACTCGCTCATCGAACAATTACGGCCCGTATCAGTTTCCCGAAAAATTTCTTCCGCTGATGATTACGAATGCGCTCGATCACAAACCCCTGCCGATCTACGGCGACGGCAAACAAGAGCGGGACTGGCTGCACGTGGAAGACAACTGCCGGGGAGTCTTGGCCGCACTGGAGAAGGGCCGCGTGGGCGCCGTGTACAACATCGGGGGCTTGGACGTTATCGACAATCTGACGATGGCGCGCCACCTGCTTCGGCTGACGGGGAGGCCTGAGTCTCTTCTGTCCTATGTGAAGGATCGTCCAGGCCATGACCGGCGATACGCGCTGCGCTGCGAGGCGATCGAGCGCGAGCTTGGTTGGCGACCGGCGATTCCTTTGGAAGAAGGCCTGCGGCGGACGATCGAATGGTACAAGACCAATCCGGTGTGGTTGGCGGGTGTGCGCGGAGGCGCTTACCGATCCTATTACGAGAAGTACTACGAAAACCGCGATTCCTCGCTGCGGGCCATTGCCCCCGTGGCTTCCCCAACCTCCTAACCGCGATGACGCCGTTTCCATGACCACCCTGGCGACGTCACTCCGGGTGCTTTTGCCTCAGTCACAACGAAATGAAGCCTAACATTCTGCTGACCGGTAAGCGCGGCCAAGTCGGGACGGAGCTAGACGCGGTGTTGCGCCGCTTCGCGGACGTCGTTGCGTTTGACCATAACGATTTGGAGTTATCCAAGCCGCGCGACATACGCGAGGCGATCCGCACGGTTCATCCGAACATCATTGTGAACGCTGCCGCTTACACGGCGGTGGACCGAGCCGAGTCTGACGCAACAATGGCACACGCAATTAACGCCGACGCTCCCGCGGTGATGGCTGAGGAGGCCAAACGTATCGGAGCGGTGCTGGTGCACTACTCAACCGATTACGTTTTCGATGGGACAAAACGGACGCCGTACGTAGAGGAGGACTTGCCAAATCCGCAGAACATTTATGGGGTGAGCAAACTCGCCGGCGAGCAGGCCATCCAGCAGAGTGGCGCAGCGTACCTGATCTTTCGAACCGCATGGGTCTACGGAAGACGGGGGAAGAACTTTATGCTTACGGTTTTGAGACTGGCCACGCAGCGGGAAGAGTTGAAGATCGTGAGCGACCAGATCGGCGCACCGACGTGCGCAAGTGAAATCGCGGCGGGAACAGGCCAAATTCTCGAGAGGCTTTGCAGCGAGCGAGAGGACGCTAGTTCAATCTCGTCTTTTGCCGGGATCTATCACATGACCGCAGCGGGTGAAACAAGTTGGTATGAATTCGCAAAAGCAATTTTGGAAGAGGCCGGGGAAAGCGCGGAATCGTCTTGGGTGGCCGAAGCTACAGATCATCGGCCTGTGATAGCACGTCGCGTAATTCCCATCCAGACAAGTGAGTACCCTACTCCGGCTCGGCGGCCGGCATATTCCGTACTCTCCAATAGCCGCTTAGCCCGCATTTTCGGGGTGCAACGCAAGGACTGGCGAGCAGAGTTGCACTCTACATTCCTCGAAGCACCTCGATGAAGCGATCCAGGCGGTCGAGTCTTCCACAGGCGGCTTAATTCTTCGGACAAGGCTGCGTGGTAGACTCGCGGAACGGGCCGGGAATTGCAGTTGTCCCGATTCGGCAATACTGGTTTGGTGACAACGTGCGTCCTTTTCACAGGGTGTGGATTCATCGGAGTTGGTAGATTACTGGAAGTTAGGGATCACCGACTCTCGTTGTGCAAGAGTCGGGTCTGCCACGGTCGATCCGATGAGTCCCAGTGTGTGTGTGCGCATTTTGCGTTCTGTAGGACCCTGAAAGAAACGCATGGTCACCAAAGACAAAATCGAAACTGAAGATCCTCGCGTCTTTGAACACGCCCGTCGCAACAAAACACGAGGACGCGCGGTGTGGGTCGCGCTCATCCTCGCGATGGCCGCAATAGGCTTAGCGGTGGCCGCGGCTTCCTACTGGAGTTCTCTCTCGAAGACGAACCAGTTGACCAGTGGGCAAATGTTCCAAAAGTCCACCTGGCGCATACAGCTTTTTGCTCGCAAGGCTTCGGGCGGCATTCCCGACCTGTCCTGGACTGAGCTTTGGCGGATGGCGACTGTACGAGGCGCCTTCGGCCTGGAAAATCTGGTGGAAGGGCGCAGTTTGAATTTTAGCGTTGCGAACGAATACAACACCCCGTCGGATCATAAAGCTGGGGCGGACATGTTTCGGGTGCGCTGCGCCGTCTGTCACGGGGACGACGGGAAAGGCGGTTATGGCGGCCCGCCGCTGAATCACTCGGGCCTCAAGCATGGCGACAGCGACCTGGCGATTTACAAAGTTATTCGGGATGGGGTCGCGAATACGGCGATGCATCCGCCGCCGATGCCGATGGACCAGCGGTGGCAATTGGTTGGCTACGTGAAGCAACTGCAACTGAGTGGCGCGGGCTTGGCGGCCAACAAAAGTTCTCTGGACATTCAGGTAAGCGCCGAGCAGATCAAGGCGGCTGGAAGCAAGACCGATGAGTGGTTGACCTATTCGGGCTCTCTGGACGGGCACCATTACACGCCGCTCAATCAAATTACGAGTGCAAACGTTTCGCAGCTTCGCATCCGATGGGTTCGACAGTTCGATACGACCTTGCCGGCGATCGAGGCGACTCCGCTCGTTGCGGGCGGGGTGATCTTCACGACCGAGCCTCCTTCCGATGCACTCGCGGTCGATGCCATAGACGCTAAATCCGGCGATCTGCTTTGGAGATATACGCGCCGCATCGCCGCCGATGTGCGGACGTGCTGCGGGCGGGTGAATCGAGGCCTGGCCATTCTGGATAATCATGTCTATGTGGCGAGTCTCGAAGGTTATTTAGTTTGCCTCGACGCCAATAGCGGGAACGTCGTCTGGGAGACGCAGGTCACAGATCCGTCCCACGGCTACTCTCTGACGGTTGCGCCGCTGATCGTTAATCGGTCTGTGGTCCTTGGGGTTGCTGGGGCCGAATACACGATACGCGGCTTTGTAGCGGCTTACGACGCGGACACCGGCAAGAAACAATGGCAATTCGACACGGTCCCCGGCCCCGGTGAGCCTGGCCATGAAACCTGGAAAGGTAACTCCTGGCAAAACGGTGGGGGCTCGACTTGGACCACGGGGAGCTATGACCCAGATCTAGACTTGATCTACTGGGGTGTCGGGAACCCGGCGCCAGCCTTTCAAGGGGACGATCGAGTCGGCGACGACCTGTATACCGACAGCGTGATCGCAATACACGGCAGCACCGGAAAACTAGCTTGGCACTTTCAATTCACGCCGCACGACCAGCATGACTGGGACTCAACCCAGACGCCGATTTTGGCGGACATCTCGATCAACGGCACGCCGCGCAAGGTGATTTGCTGGGCGAACAGGAACGGCTTTTACTACGTACTGGACAGGGTTACCGGGCAATTTCTGACGGGTGTTCCCTTCGTTGAGCAGAACTGGGCCAAGGGCCTTGACTCGACGGGACGACCGATTCTGACCCCAGAAAATGAGGTTTCAAGCTCTGGGCAGCTCACAAGACCGTCTGGCATCGGTGGAACGCTATATCAAAATGAAACGATCGACTTGCAGAAAGGATTGATCTTCGTCCCTGCGACCGAAGCGTCTTCCGTGTTTACGAAGTCGGCTGTGGCCCTAACTCCCGACCCTGGAGAGATGTTCATGGGTAGCGGGGCATCCGTCAACGCGACCACGCCGCCGATTTCAGTCATTCGCGCGCTGGACATCGCCACCGGCGCGAAAAAGTGGGAATACTTCTCGCCAAACAAGGTGATCGATAATCGCACTTTTTACTACGGAGGCCTGATCGCGACAGGAGGCGGGTTAGTCTTTGGGACTTCGGGAGGCACCGTCTTTGCGGTGGAATCTGCGACGGGACGAGAGTTGTGGCGCGTCTTTCTTGGAGCGGACACTCGCGCAGGTCCGATCTCCTTCACCATCGATGGGAAACAGGTGATCGCGGTTTCGTCGGGACGAGCCCTATTCCTGTTCGGGTTATAGCGCTAGGCAAGCGCAGGCTTGGACTCGGTCGATCCGCTGCGCCCCGCAGAGCTGCGGTAACGCTTCGGCTACCCTCAGCGAAGCGATTGGACTCGGGTGGTCCGTTAAAAAGTGCCGGACGCCGGCCAGAGGCAGGAAATGATGCTCCCCCCTAGTGCTACATCATGTAAGCATCCCGTTATCAGACAGATGCATGGGAAGGAAAGGAATTGGAACTTTTAGGCATCTCCCTGTCACAAAAGAATGGCTTTGCGGCCTGGACCAAAATGAACGAACCCGAGCGTAGCGTTAAGTGCTGTAGATACAGGTTAGTACGTCAGGCCGCTAGGATAAATTTACGTGGCATCGAGCGTGCACTGCATGAAAATGCGTTTTGAAATTGCAGGCGCGCCTGGACGCACTGGCATCAGCTCAACAGGCAAAGACCACAGGGCCCAATGACAAACAGCACCCAAAACCTATCTTGGTTCGCGCTGCAAATACGCACGCGGCACGAAGTGGGCATCGCGCAGGTTCTCGAAGGCAAAGGGTACGAATTATTTCTGCCGCTCTACAAATCAAGAATTCGCTGGTCGGACCGAATCAAAGCGGTGGAGAAGCCCCTGTTTCCGGGTTACCTGTTTTGCCGATTTAATCCTCAGGACCGATTTCCGATTCTCAGCACGCCCGGGGTGATACAAGTGGTCGGGTACAACCGAACGCCCGTGCCCGTTGACGATTCCGAAATCCAAGCGATCCAAACGTTGGCAGCGTCGGGCCTCCCAAATCAACCTTGGCCCTTTCTCGAGGTGGGCGACCGTGTTCGAATCGAGTCGGGCGCTCTGACCGGCCTCGAAGGAGTGCTGGTGGAATTCAAGGGACATCACCGGCTGGTGCTCTCTATCACTCTGCTCCACCGTGCGGTTGCGGTTGAGATTGATGCGGCAGCCGTGAAGTCCATGCGCGAGTCTTCATCGCACGCCCAGCTTCGTCCGGTGCAGATTGCGGTCTAACCGAGCATTGGGCGGCGTCGCTGGTTTCCAAAAATTCCCGCTTCCTGGCAACGGCTCATCCAAAATGGCCGAGCCATGTAGCGGAATCCACAGATAGAACCTGGCCATGTACAACATTTCTGTCAAGGATTCGGCGACCGAAGTGCAAGTTGGGATAGCCTCAAAGACCCTTTACCGGATTGATCCTCTCGAGGACCCTCGCTGGGAGGAGCTCCTGGCGAGCCATTCCGGAGCGTCCGTCTTTCACTCGACCGCTTGGCTCGAGGCGCTCCGCCGGACGTACGGCTATGAATCGTTTGCGCTCACGACTTCTCCTCCTGACGAACCTCTGGAGAATGGCTTCTTGTTTTGCCGTGTTGAGAGCTGGCTAACCGGGCGCCGCCTGGTTTCCTTGCCATTCTCCGATCATTGCGAGCCTCTCGTGCAGGGGAAAGAAGATCTGCAGTTTTTTCTGTCGGGCCTGGAGGAAGAGGCCCGGCAAGGACAGTGGCGTTATATTGAAATACGCCCTCTACAACCGATTCAAATAGAAAGTCCACTCTGCCACAGCAGCGCGAGCTATACCTTCCATCAGCTCGACCTTGATCCTTCTCTCGACAGGCTTTTCCGCAATTTGCACAAGGATTCAATCCAGAGGAAGGTTCGCCGAGCGGCCCGGGAAGGCCTGCGGTATGAAGAGGGCTCGACGGAATCCATGTTGGACACGTTCTACCGGCTGCTCACGATCACCCGGCGCCGCCATCAGGTGCCGCCGCAGCCAAAGAGCTGGTTCCGCAATCTGATCGCCTGTTTCGGCGACGGGCTACGAATTCGACTGGCATTCAAGGGAGATCGGGCCTTGGCGGGCATGCTCACGCTCCAGTACAAGGACACCATGTTTTACAAGTACGGCGGCTCGGACGTCAGATTCAACAATCTCGGGAGCATGCATTTGCTGTATTGGGAGTCGATTCAACGAGCCAAGGAATCCGGGCTACGGGTATTCGATCTGGGACGCTCGGACGCGAGTCAAGCCGGCCTGATTACTTTCAAAAGCCGCTGGGGGACCGCAGAATCGCGATTGACGTACTCCCGATTCACAAGTTCGGGAAATGCAGCGCACATGTTTGATCCCTCCGGAACAAACTGGAAAACGCGCCTGCTGAAACCGGTGTTCGGGAAAACCCCTGCCAGCCTTCTCCCCGTTCTAGGCGAACTTCTGTATAAGCACATCGGATGAAGAGCCACCGAATGGACGTTGCCCATTCCGGAGCGCCAAGCTTGAGCAAAGATGAAGCTATCTCGCAGCTAACGGCCCAGGCGGATGGCGGGGTTGCGCCTGGAGATCAGGATTGTTTGGACGACGCAGTGATGTGCCCTGCGGCAACGGAAGACGCCGGTCATTCCGGAGTCAGCCGGCCCTGCTCTGGGTGTACCAGATTGGACCGCTTTTCGGTGAAACACGGAATTCTCTTTTCACTGTTCGGGCAGATGTTTTCACCCAAGTCCGGAGTCCGTGGCTCAGCAACCCTAATACCAATTCAGGCCGGTTCATGTAAGCCTTGTATTTGCAATGATATATTGACAGGTATCGGTTTTAGCACCTGTCTCGAATGCTCGGTTCTGACTGGTAGATGAATTGCATTCTCCCTAAATGTACAGTGATCGCAATGTGATTGCTGTGGCGGTAGCTTGCTTTCGTCCGGAAGTGGCTGCGCAGGCCCCGCTCGGCTCCTCTGTAGACCGAAGTCGACCGAAGCCGAGGAAGTAACAAGGAGGTCCGTCGCTTTGGAACCAAATCGAGAAGTTAATCTTCGCTGGAACCTGAACGCGGTGGAGGTCTCCTCACCGGAAGTTTCTTCTCATTCGAACGGGAAGGAAGCTCGTCCGAACCTCGTGTCTACGGTATCAGCCGAGCGAACGATGCCTGCCGACGCCAAATTCACGGCGGTGAAGAGCAAAGTATCTTCGCTGCCGGCGGGAAAGCCCGCGCGTACGATTTCGAAAACCCCTCTGATGGATCCATCGGACTGGACGCAGCGGATTTTATCGGAAGACGTTTTTCTTGGGATTTTATGCCTGGAGAGAAAGCGAGCGGAGCGCTCGCCGAAGAAGCTTTGCCTTCTGCTCATCGAGGTCGACGAGCGGGCCGAGGAGGCGCGCAAGCGCCAAGTTCTGAAGGGAGCGGTCAAAGCAGTCAACGCCGCGCGCCGAGAGACCGATCCGGCCGGCTGGTACGATCATAACGAAGTCCTCGGGATCATCTTCACGGAGTTGGGGACTTTGGACGATACGGCGACGAGCAACACGTTGCTGGGAAAGATTCATCAAGCGCTGGTCACGCACCTAAGCGCGGAGGAATACGACCTGGTACGCGTCTCGATCCATATCTTTGCCTGCGATTCCGACCAGCAAGGCCGCAATATCTCGGGGAACCCGACGTTCTATCCGGACCTGTTCCACCGGCACGAATCCAAGAAAACCCCGCTGCTTATCAAGAGGGCCATGGATATCGTCGGCAGCGTCGGCGCGCTGATTCTCTTTTCCCCGCTGTTCCTGGTGATCGCGATCGCCATCAAGCTGAGTTCCAAGGGACCTGTTTTGTTCAAGCAGGAGCGTCTGGGAACCTTCGGCAAGACGTTCATGTGCCTGAAATTTCGCTCCATGTACGCGAACAATGACCTCAAGATTCACCAGGAGTTCATGAAGCGCGTCATCAGCGGGGCGGCGGATGGGAAGGTCGATGGCACCAACGGTCCCGTGTACAAGATGACGGATGATCCGCGCATTACCAAGATCGGCCGTATCCTTCGGCGTACAAGTTTTGATGAGTTACCGCAGTTCTTCAATGTGCTAAAAGGCGAAATGTCGCTGGTCGGCCCTCGCCCACCGCTCGCGTATGAATACGAAGAATACGATGTGTGGCACCGCAGGCGCGTATTAGAAGCGAAGCCCGGAATCACCGGCCTCTGGCAGGTCAAGGGGCGGAGCCGGGTACGCTTCGACGATATGGTTCGCTTGGATTTGCAGTATGCCCGCGGTTGGTCGTTGTGGCTGGACCTCCAGATTCTTTTTGCTACGCCTCGCGCCGTGGTATTCGGCGACGATGCCTACTAGCTGATTTAACCCGTATTCCATTCCCTTGGCGTTGGATCCTGCCGTTGTCAGTAGGTGAGTTGCGCTTGGTGTCTTCGTAAGCGGCTTTACTCCGAGATGGCGCAGCACGATGTTCAAACGATCGGGACGTAAACGGACAAAATGGCTATGGTGAACGCAAACCCCCAAACAGAAGTATCGGTTCAAGATGTCGCGCGAGCGGCGGTGGAGAATGATGGTCCGCCCGTGCATCAGGCGCCTACCCTGCGTGGCGCCGGAAAGAAGATCTGGATCGATATCGACAATTCTCCTCACGTGCCCTTCTTTTTACCGATCATCGAAGAATTGAAGAACGAAGGATTCGAGGTCGACCTGACGGCACGCGATATTTATCAGGTTCGCGAGCTCTTAGACTTCTTCCATTTGCCATGTAAGGTGATTGGACGGCACTACGGAAAAGCAAAAAGCCTAAAAGTCCTGGGGACCTTTGTCCGCGTGGCTCAACTGATACCGACGGTTGTAGCGATGCGCCCCAACCTGGGGTTGTCCCACGGTTCACGAGCTCAGATTCTGACCTGCAAGAGTCTCGGAATTCCCACGGCCATGATGCACGATTACGAGCACAGCACGAAAACGGGTTTCCTGAAGCCGGACTGGACGCTGAGCCCGGACATCATCCCGAGCCAGGCCATGGGTGGCAAGCTCGGAGGGCAACTGCAATATCCAGGGCTGAAGGAAGACGTGTATGCCCATCGCCTGCAGCCCGACGCCTCCCTTCTGCGGCTCCTGGGAATCGAGCCGGGTGCGTTGGTGATCACCCTGCGTCCTCCGGCCACCGAGGCGCACTACCATAATCCTGAAAGCGAAGTGCTGTTCGCCGCGACGCTGAAGATGCTTCAGCAGAGACCCGATGTGCGAGCGGTGACCCTTCCGCGAAACGACCGGCAGAAGAAGCAACTGCAGAGCGATTGGCCGGACATGATCGCGAGCGGCCAGATGATTATTCCCAAAGCGCCGCTGGACGGAATGAATTTGATTTGGTTTTCGGACCTGGTGATCAGCGGCGGAGGCACGATGAATCGCGAAGCCGCTGCGCTCGGTGTGCCGGTGTACAGCATCTTCCGGGGCAAACTGGGCGCCGTGGACCGCTATCTGGCCGATTGTGGCCGCATGATTCTGATCGAGCGACCCGAAGACGTGGTTACAAAAATCGCGCTGACTCGATCGAAACGGCCGGCTACGCCCGGGAATTCGGTACGGCCAGCGCTGCGAAGTATCGTAGAGAATCTCATCCAAATCGTGGAGGCACAATGTCCAACGCGCCGTCTTACCGCATGATTGCGGAGAGGGAACAGTTTCCCGAACGCGCCGCCATTACCAGCACGGTAGAGCGCCTGACCGCTCTGGCGGCCAACGGGCTTCCCTCGATGTTCGACGAAAAGACGCAACTTTTCTGCTACAAGTTGAAAAAAACCGATCAGGGAATGGTGCGCGAAGGAATCTCCCACCGCTACACCATGATGACTCTGATGGGACTGAAACGGCTGGAAGAAAGCGGGATCGCTTCGCCGATCGCGATCGGACCCGTCCTGGACAAGCTGCTGGAGAATCTCGATTGGGTCAACAACATCGGGGATCTCGGAGTGCTTCTCTGGACCTGCGCGGTGGTCATGCCAGAACGCATCGCGGAAGTGGAAAAGCGATTGGCTGTGGCCAATGCGCTCAACAAGTATCCGGGAGTTCGCGAAGGCCGGACGATGGAGCTGGCTTGGTTTCTGACCGGGCTTTCCCACTCCGAGATGGCGCGTCCGTCGAGCCCCGCCTACGTGAAAGGTTTGGCTGCGCAAACCTATCAGATCCTCATCAAGAATCAGGGCGACCGCGGAACCTTCGGTCACCTGGCCACCGGTAACAGCTTCGCTGGCATGGTGCGAGGCCGGATCGGGAGTTTCGCGGATCAAGTTTATCCGATCTATGCGATGACCAGGTTCAGTCAGGCGTACGGGGATAAAGCGGCGCTCGAACGCGCGCTTGACTGCACGCTTTTGATCTGCGAGGTACAAGGTTCGCTTGGGCAATGGTGGTGGCATTACGACTCGTCAACGGGTCGCGTCGCAGGAAGATTGCCGGTGTTCTCGGTCCATCAACACGCGATGGGTCCCATGGCCCTGCTGGCCCTCGGAGAGGTCACACAGTCGGACTTCACACCGTGGATCTATAAGGGGCTGCAATGGATTCGCCGGAATGAATTAGCGCTCGACATGGAGGATTCCGCCGCCAATATCGTTTGGCGAAGTATCTACCGTCCGACGCCGAACAGGATCATGAATACCGCCCTCGCTTTCGTATCCCAGCGCGACGATGGAGAGTCACGGCGAGGCCTCAAGGTCACCTGGGAGTGCCGCCCCTATGAACTGGGATGGCTACTCTACGCCTTCGCGAAATGGAGCCGGCAGTGAGCGGAGCGAATTCGGGTAACGGCTTGGAGAACGAGTCGAGTAACGGGCTATGAATCGCGCAGAATCATCGGTAGCCGTGCAGACCGAGCCGGCCAGGCGGCCGCAAGAGCGGGCAGGTGAGCAGCGAGATGCGGCCGCAGCCACGGGGAATGCGCCGTGGATCTTGGGCATCTTGTCCCTGGTTGCGATCGTTCCCTACTGGACCGCGCGTTACCTGGTCATGATCGACTATCCCAACCATCTGGCGAGATGGTTTGTGCTCTTCCACATGAAGGATGGAGCCTATCGATTTCCGGACATGTATGCGCCGGCATGGGGTTTTCTTCCGTACATCTCGGTGGATGTGTTGGGCGTGGCGTTGCAGTACTTCTTGCCAATCAATGTCGTGGGCAAAGTCATCCTCAGCCTTGGCGTCGTCCTCGTGGCTCTGTCGACCTATTACTTTCTGAAGCAGGCTTGCCCCGAAAACAGGGCGCTCGCGACCTTTGGGATTTTGATGGCCCTCAATCCGATGTATTTGATGGGCTCGATCAGCTATGGGTATAGCCTGGCTTTTTGTCTCCTGGTGGTGGGCTTGTGGGTGAGCTACTGTAAAACCCCGAGGGTGCTCACGGCGGTGGGCGTGGTTCTGGGACTGATCCTGGTCTACCTGACGCATATCATGGGATTTTTTGTGGCGGGGTTGGTCATGGGAGTCTATGCCCTCTTCCAGGAGGATCGCTGGAAACGGGTAGGAACCCTGGCGGTGCTTTCGCTCCCGGCACTTCTGATTTTGTTTTTCAATCCCATCCCGCCGGGTAGCGGCCCTATGTTCGTCTACGACGGAATCACGGCCTTGGACAAGGTGAAGAGTCTTCTGTTCCCGCTCCGGCTGTACTCGTTCAAGAAGGACTTGCTGTTTCTGGCCGGTCTCGGGTGTCTTATTTTTCTCGCGGCGAGAAAGAGATCGAACCTGACTCTGCAACCGGTTTGGTTGACGGTGAGCGCGCTTGTGTTCGTGGTTTACTTCGCGGCGCCGATTCAGTATGGTGCGGTCGGCGGCTATTTCGACGTCCGCTTCTTGCCCTTCGCGCTTTTGTTCCTGCTGGCAGCGTTCCGGTTTAACCGGGTTCCCCGCTACCTCTATATTGGGTTGGCCTTGCTGGTGCTCTATCGCGTGGGAAGGGTGGAAGAAACCTATCTTACCCACCAGCACGAGCTACAGCACCTGGATGCCTCGTTTCAGGCGATCCCGCGCAATGCCAAGGTTCTATCTTTAGTCCATTTGCCGCGCACGGGCACGATGGACCGGGGCGACATCCACTACCTGGAATATGGCATCATCGAGCGCGGGTTTTTGGATCCGATGCTGTTCCACATCCAGGGAGTTCAGCCGGTACGGCTGGTCGGCTCGCCCTACTGCCCAAACGTTTTTTGTGACTCTGTCAACAATGCTCCCAACGTAGATTGGCAGCAGGTGGCGAATTCCTACGATTACCTGTGGGTCCACAACGCGCCGGAGATCGTTCCATTCGCCTCTAAGATCGGGGATCCGATCTATTCGAGCGATGACGTCACCGTTTATCGAGTGCGGCATCCGCAACTGTAAATCGCCGCCGTTTTCAAATACGTACGCCCAAAACCTAACAGGACATCCCTTCAACTATGAAAATCATGCTGGTAGTGGGAGCGCGGCCGAACTTCATGAAAGCAGCGCCAGTAATTGCGGCGATTCATGAGCACAACCGGAAGTGCGCGTCGTTGCCCGGCGACTCATCGCTGGACGCGGAAACGATGCAGCCGATTCTGGTGCACACGGGTCAGCATTATGACGAGTCCATGTCCGGTTCGTTTTTCGTGGACCTGGCACTCCCAAAACCCGACATCTATTTGGGGATTGGCGGCGGCTCGCACGCCCAGCAGACGGCGGAAATCATGCGCCGATTCGAGGAAGTGCTGCTGGCGGAGAAGCCCGATGCCTTGCTGGTCGTCGGCGACGTCAATTCCACGATTGCCTGCGCACTGGCCGCGGCCAAAATCTCTTACGACTCGAACGGAACGCGGCCCTTGATTGCGCACATCGAGGCGGGCCTGCGCTCGTTTGACCGTGCCATGCCGGAAGAGGTAAACCGTGTGCTTACCGATCACCTTTCCGACCTTCTGTTTGTGACCGAGGAAAGCGGAATCGAGAATCTGAAGCACGAAGGCATCGCGGACGACAAAATTCATTTCGTTGGCAACACCATGATCGATTCACTGCTGACCCACAAGGACAAGGCAGAGAAGTCGGCCATCCTGGATGAGCTGGGGCTGCGGAGCCGCGCGAACGGGCACGGACCTGCGAACGCCGTCAGCCGTTACGCTCTGCTGACGCTTCATCGTCCGTCCAACGTGGACGACCGCAGCACGTTTCTAAGTATCCTCGAGGGGATCGAGGAGCTCTCGCGCTCGTGCCCAATCATCTTTTCCGCGCATCCCAGAACGCGAAAGCGGATCTCCGAATTCAAGCTCGAACATTTCTTCCAGCTGGAAGCCGACGGAAATGGATCCTCCGGCCCGGCACGAGCCGGTATCCGCATGCTGGAACCGGTGGGCTATCTGGACTTCCTTTGCTTGATGAGGCATGCGGCCCTGGTGGTTACCGACTCGGGAGGGATTCAGGAGGAGACCACCTGCCTCGGGGTTCCCTGCATCACCGTCCGGGAGAATACCGAAAGACCGGTCACGGTGACCCGCGGGACGAATACGATTGCCGGAACCGAGACGGAGAACATCCGGAACGCCGTGAGGGCTAAACAGAGCGGCCCGGCCATCGGCAGCGTGCCGGAAAAATGGGACGGCAAAGCAGGCGCGCGCATCATCGAAACGATTGCGTCCATCTTCGCAAAGCGGAACCCAGAACCAGTCGCGAAGTGAACGCATCCACGCAGGGAGCCGGTCTTGGCAATGGGTAGCAACAACGCCATCGCACAGCACGATGCCAGCAGGGATGCCCACGGGGCGCGGGGCGCCATGGCTGGAGATCCGCCACGGCGACTCAAGCTTCTGCTCATGGCCAGCGGTTGCGATGGAACCGACGTGGGAGAGGCGGCGAACGCCTTCCAGTGGGTCAGCCGTTTGGGAAGGCGCCACGACGTCACACTCTTGACGTTCCGAAAACGAAACCGGCCGTCCACCATTCCGCAGCTCCCGGGTGTCCGAGTAATCGAGTGGCTGGATTTGCCATTCGTTGGAAGATTTGAACGCTTCGATAGCATGCTGAAGCCGGGCTACATCAGTTTCTACGTGCAAGCGCGCCGATGGATCAAGAATTCGCTGCGTTCGGGCGACACATTCGATGTCGCGCACCAAGTGACTCCTGCGTCCTTGCGCTATCCGTCCCCCGCGGCGGGGCTGGGCATTCCGCTGCTGATCGGCCCGGTTGGCGGGAGCATCGATAATCCAGATGGTTTTGAGTCGGAACTCAAAAGCGCTCCGTGGTATACGAAATTGCGTCTGCTCGATGAGTGGCGCCTGCGGCACGATCCCGTGTTGGGCCGAAGCTTCGCTTCCGCGGACTGCATCCTTTGCGTTGCGCCATACGTCAAGAGTCTGCTGGGCGATTTGCCGTCCCATGACGTGGAACTGATGAGCGACAACGGCGTGATCGAGCTTCCGCCGCCGCGCATCGAGCGCCGGGGAAACGGCGGGCAGTTTCGACTGCTTTTCGTGGGCCGCGTGATTCGAACCAAGGGCACCAGAGATGCGATCCGAGCGATCGCGCAACTCAAAGATAAAAATATCGAAGGACTTACGTTCGACGTGATCGGCGACGGGTACGACCTGGCCGCCTGCAAAGAAGAGGCTGAGAAGCTGGGCGTCAGCAACCTGGTAAAGTTTCACGGAAGGATGGCGCGAAAGGACATCGACGCGTACTACGCGCGAGCAGATGTGTTCCTTTTCCCCAGCTTTCGCGAGCCCGGAGGCATTGCCGTTTTTGAAGCGATGAGCCATGGGCTGGCGCTGATTGTCGCCGACCGGGGCGGACCCGGATTTGTCATCGACGATTCGTGCGGAATCCGCGTACCGGTCACCAATCCGGAGACATTCGCGGCTCAAATCGCGGACGCCATCCGAAAACTGGCCGCCGCGCCCGAACTGGTTACGGCGATGGGCATGGCGGCGCGGGAAAAGGTCGGATCACAGTTCCTTTGGGACATGAAGATTGAACGGATCGAAGAGATTTATCGCCGAGTTTCGGCGGATCGTGCCGCTGCGAATTCCCGGGTTGCCTGAGGACACTCTTATTTCCTTAAATCGTTCGTTTCCATTAGATCACGCCGCAAACAGACGTCGCCGCCGCCGACAGATCACAGGGACGGGTGTCACCTGTCCCGAGACTGTCCTCAGGGCCAGTTGTAGCCCTCAAAGCCAGGCATATAAGCTGTGCACCGTAATTGGGGCAATACGGAGGCACAAATCTATGAAACGGCTGGTTTTCTACGGGTTTTTGGTGGCATTTTTCATGTGTGCGCCGCGCGCGCACGCGCAAGGCGCGTGTCCCAGTGGCGCGCCTGTTTCTGGGAACCACTGCTATTTTATTTCCTCGGCGACGGGAAGCGACTCGAACAGCGGTACCAGCGAGAGCGCGCCCTGGGCGAATGCGCCGAAGATGTCTACCTGCACGGCGAACTGCGCGGCCAACAATCCGACCGGCGGCAACGTCTATATTTTCAAGGGCTGCGACACTTGGAACTTCGCGAAGATCGGAGAGTGGACCCCCGGCGCGAGCGGGTCGGCGGGAAATCCGATCTATTTTGGCGGATTTGACCAAAGCTGGTACAACTCGTCCGCCTGTCCAAGCGGATGGAATCGTCCCATTTTCAGCGGCGAGGGAACCTGGCCGGGCACCAAGGGAACCTACTTCCTCGATTTTGATGAGGACAGTTACTGGCGCGTGGCTTGGATTGAATTTACTGGACTGTATACGGATTGCTCGACCGGCTGCAACAGCTCACTGGGGTACATGTCGGCAGGAGTAGGCGTTGCAAGCTTCGAGTTCGATCATAACTACCTCCACGGCTTTACGTTCTACTTTCCGAACAGCTGCACGGTTTCGGGGAACAGCTACCCGTGTACAGAGCCTTTTGGGCTGAATATGTCCAGCACCCCCGCCGCCAGCGGAGAGATCGACCACAACGTCTTTTCCGGGCAAGACACGACTGGAAAGTGCAACGGTTGCTGGTCTACCTCTCAGGATTTAGGACTGTGGCTCACGGGCAGCTTTCACAACGTGGAGATCGACCACAACTGGATGGGTTACGGCGATTGCATCGTGGGCACCTTCTACATGTTCCACGACAATACGATGTACAGCTGCGGCCCTTTTTCGGCGGCGGCAAATTCCGTCCACAATAATGTGTTTGAGAACAACGCAGACCCACCCCAAGGGACGCTCATGTACAACAACCTATCGTCGAATGCCGGGGCGTTAGGCTATGCCACGGTCTCGCAGCTCGCGCCTAACAGCGGAGTGACGAGTTATTTCTTCAACAACGTCACGGAGAATTATTTGGGCGGACAGACCGGCGGCCAACTGGCATTTTCCTGCTCCACGCCGTCCGGCGGTGGTGGAGGATTGTGCGTCCTTTTCAACAACACCACGGAGTGCGGGCCGGATTCTGGACCGAACTCACCGCCATCGTTGGCCTGCGCGGTTGCCGGAGCGGCGCCGCTGACGATGGACTCGTTCTACAACCACTTCATCACGTCCAGTTCGTCGGTGATTCAGTGCTACCAGAACGCTTGTGGCACGGTCATTCAATTGCCCAATCCAAATTTGGCGCAGTCGCTCTCGGCGGCGAACAATCAAGGCTATAGCATAGGGAACAATTTCGCTCCGCAAAACGGCAGCGGTGCGACGATCCAGGCGGGATTCAGCCCGACCGCGCTGCTCGCGCAGTGCGCCGCCGTGGGAGCCGTCAATGCATCGGCGGCTACGGCGTGCCAATCCTCGACAACCGCTGGAGTCACTCTGGTCACGTCGCCGTATTATTCAATCGGTGGTCCGACCGTAACCCCGGTGGCTCGGCTGATCAGCGGGAACACCAAAAACGATGCGGGCGCCTATCAGTTCGGCGGCGCCAGCGCCACCACCGGACCGCAGCCCCCCAGTGGGCTCACGGCAACGGTGAACTAAGGATCGTTTCAGGCAATACCGTTTTCAGGCGCCGGCGGAGAAATCCTAGACTTGGAATTTCTCCGCCGAGCGCGCCTTCAGTTATGACCGCTGAACTCGCCGGGGTGCGCTCTGGTGACGAAGTCGTGGTTCCCTGAACAGGCCGAAAATAAAAGAAGCGCTTGGAGATTCCGCGAGCGGTGGTGTTGGTGCGTGCCAGCCGGTTTATCGCACCCGCGAAGCGGAAGATAGGCGAGCAATGCGTCTCGGCGTGCTTTCTAACGAGAACCTGAATCCGTGGGTAAATTGGACGACGCTCGGCCCTCCGCTGCTTAGGCCGCTGGCGTCGCGTAACGACGGGCGATTGATCGCGCCCCCGCAGTTTGCTCGCGGCAATTTGCGAGATTGGCGAGGAGTTTTGCGAGACGTCTGGTCCTCGGACACATTATTTTGGGTTCAAGGCCCGTCGCGGCCGGAATGGCCCATTTTCGCCGCTTCCTTGGCTCGGGGAGCCGTGCGGCGTTCCGCGTATGTCCTGGACGCCTGGAAGTACCTCATCACCAAGGTGGGCGCGCTGGCCACTCTGCAGCGGCTCGATCCCTGTTTCGTCGCTTTTCGCGAGAGTTACGTGGAATTGAAAAAGCGCTTTCCTTCGGGTCGGTTTGAATGGCTGCCGTTTGGCATTGATACCAACGTCTTTGATTCCGTGCCCGGCGAGCGGCCGATCTTCGCTTACTGGATGGGGCGTCGCCACGAGCCCTTGCATCAAGCGATGCTTCGTTATTGCGCGGATCGCGGGCTGGACTACCGATTCACGCAGCGGTCGGGAGAATTTAGTCCCGCGGAGCTCGGGCAGATGGTCGGAAGCTGCCGGTATTTTCTGGTGACGCCGCCCGATGTGGATCATCCCGCGCGGACCGGGGGATATAGTCCCTTTGTGATGCGTTATTTCGAAGGGTTGTCGGCGGGGGCCAGATTATTGGGTGTTCTGCCACGCAGCGGCGAATACGAGATGCTTCTGCCGTCGGAGGTGATCCTGCAAGTGGCGCCGGACGGATCCGATCTCGCCGCCAAATTAGATGCGGACCGGGACAATGCCAGTGGCCGCTCGGCCGTCGAAAGGGCGCGCGTCTCGGTGAGACAGCACCATTCGTGGGCCAGGCGGGCTGAACAGATCTTTGACCGGCTGAACACGGGAACGCCGACAGGATTCAACTAGCAAGAACCTGCAGGGAAATAGGTGAGGCACTCCAATTGAAGATAACCTTCCTAATGCCACATTTTCCGGCTAAGCCCAGCGGAGGCTACCGGGTGGTTTATGAATATTCGAATCGCCTGGTGTCCAGAGGACACCGCGTCACGATTATTCATGCGCGCCAACTGAGCACCGCCGCGCCCCACGCGGGGCACCGGAGCCTTTGGAATCGTGCCAACCACGCTCGCGGCTGGTTGCGGGATCGATTGATCGCACCGAAGATAAACTGGCACAAGATCGATAAGCGAGTAGACCTGCGATTCGTGCCCCTGCCGACGGAAACGGATATTCCGGACGGCGACATCATTTTCGCGACGGCTTGGCAAACCGTCGAGTCCGTTCTCGGATATTCCAAGAGTAAGGGCGAGAAATGCTATCTCATCCAACATTACGAGACCTGGATGGGGCAGAAGGAAAAGATTGACGCCACGTGGCGATCCGACCTGCACAAGGTCGTGGTGTCGAAATGGCTCTACAGCGTAGGGCAGGATCTTGGCGTGAACGATGTGACGCACATCTCGAATGGAATCGACCTGAACCACTATCGCCTGATCGAGCCCATGGAGCGGCGGCAGCCAAGAGTGGCCATGATGTACTCGAAGGTTCCTTTTAAGGGCGGGGCCGATGGACTTAAGGCTCTCGAGATCGCCCGGGCCAAGCATCCGAACCTCAAGGCCATCCTGTTTGGCGGCTCGGTCTTTCGGCGCGGCATCCCTTCCTGGATCGAATATCGTAATAATCCACCGCAAGATTTCATCGTGAATGACATTTATAATCGTTCGTCGATCTTTCTTTGCCCCAGCGTGTCGGAGGGATTCGCTCTGCCGCCGGGTGAGGCAGCGGCATGTGGCTGCGCGGTGGTATCCACGGATTGTGGGGGCATTCGCGATTTTATCGACGACGGAGCCACCGGGCTGCTGTCTCCGCCACAGGATCCGGAGGCGCTTGGCGCCAACCTGTGCCGGCTCCTCGACGATGAAAACCTGCGCGTAAAGCTCGCGACAGCGGCAAATCGGGCCATCCGCAGTCTCGACTGGGAACACAGCACAGACCTGATGGAAGCCATGTTCGATCGCGTCGTGCCAGGCAACGTTTTGAAGGACCACCATCACGCAACCCAAGAAACTCGATCGTGAGGAGTGCAGGCCAAATCATTAGTAGAGACGTTGTGGACCACACCGCGTCGAGACTTGCTGAGCAGCCATGTTCAGAAAGTGGCGGGCTGTGGCCGGCGCAACCCACCGGGCGTAGCAAGTTCAACCAATCACTCTATATGGAAGAGCTTTTAAGAGGCATGCAAGCCTAATGGCCCTTGCGACCTACGAGAAAATAAAGCAAGCCGCGGGGCGCCTGTTTGCGGGCGATTCATTGAAAGCCAGGACGTTTCGTGGCGGAGCTTGGCTTGGGTCGGGGAGCGTCCTCGAACAGGCCTCGCGATTCGGCCGCAACATGCTGCTGACGCGCATGCTCGCTCCCGAGGCGTTCGGGACCATGGTGCTGGTTACGTCGGCCACGAGCGTTCTTGGTTCGCTGCTGGACGTTGGAGCGCGAGAAGCACTGATCCAAAATCCCAAAGGCCATGAAGACAGCCACGTGGGGGCCGCGTGGTGGATTACCTTCGGACGGTCATCATCTCTGTATTTCATTTTGTTTTTGCTGGCGCCTCTGGCCGCCCGAGCGTATGCCAATCCAGAACTGACCATCCTTTTCCGCGTGGCTGGAATCGGGATCCTTTTCGAAGGTACGATTAGCGCCCGGGCCTACGCGGCGATCAAGGAGATGAACCTGCGTAAGTGGGCGGCGGTGAATCACGGAGGCGGCATTGCCGGTGTCCTGCTCACCGTGATTCTAAGTTTTTTCATCCGCGATGTGTGGGCTCTGGTGATCGGTTTCGTTGCGGAAAATGCAGCGCGCTGTCTTTTCTCGTATATCTTGTGTCCATTCCTCCCTCCGTTGCGGTGGGATCGAACGGCGATGAAGGAGTTGCTCAAGTTTTCGCGCGGCGTGTATGGCATGTCGCCCTTGACCCTGATCTTCCAGCGCACCGATATTTTCGTGCTGGCCAAGCTGTTTTCTCCCGCGGCGCTGGGCTTGTACGTGATGGCGGTTTCTTCCATTCAGACGCCGGCGGGCTTCGTCATCAACGTGATGGGTCAGACCATGTTCCCGTCGTTCGCGCAAATCCAGGATGATAAGCCGCGCATCAATCGGATCTTACTGAAGTCCACGGCTGCAGTTTTTTTCCTAGGCCTGCCGATTTTGGTCTTTTTGTTTTTCTGCGGGCATTTCCTGCTGACCGTGGCCTACGGATACCGCTATGGCGCGGCCGCGGGGTCTTTGTTTTTGGCCGGTTGCGCGGCACTATTAAATGTGGCGAACGGTCCGATCACCAGCGTGATTTATGCTCGGGGCCGGCCGCAGTTGCACCGGCGGTGCGTCGCGACCATGGCGGTTTTGATGATCGTTCTAATCTACCCGTTCGCAAAATGGTTCGGGCCGGTCGGCGGCCAGTTGGCATGCGTCGTGGCAATGGCTGGCGGGTATATAACCCAAATTGAGCGCATCCACAATCTCACAGGTTTGGAGCTGTCGAGATACAAGAAGAGCATTCTGGTCGCTGCAGCCATATCGGTAAGCGTGTTTGGGGCATGCTTGGCGGCACGAGCGGTCATCAGCTTTAAACAGCCCATTTCGAGCGTGTTTATTGGCGTCATTGGATGCGTGATGGCGTATGGCGTCGCGTATGCGATCCTGTTCGGAGGCACCCGAAAACGTTTGGAATCGGTGTTGGGCCTATAGCTATAGATCGTCCTGCGGGTGATCTTGCATCATTCGCGCAGTAGAGCAGAGCGAGGCACAATCCTTGGATCCTACACAGCCCTGGGCAAACTTCAACGGCGGCCCTAACGAGAGCATCTTCAGTCCGGTAGCGCTGGGGCTGGTGTTGTTCGCGGGGATTCTCCTCTTGCTGCTGCCGCGAACCAAGGCGATTTTTCCGCTAGTGCTTGCGGGCCTGCTGATCCCGAGCGACCAGATTGTGGTCTTCGCGGGAGTCCACTTTCCGATGGTGCGGATCCTGCTGCTCTTCGGGTTCGTACGGCTCGCTTGGGCGAAGTTTTCCGGCCAGGAGGAGATCTTTAGCGGTGGTCTGAATTCGCTCGACAAGGTCGTGATTCTCCTGGGCGTATTCACCACCGTGGACGGGATCCTACTGTTCCTCGAACCGGCAGAGGCGGTCTACCAATTCGGCCAGCTCTATACGAGCGTGGGAAGCTACATCATGTTTCGCTTTCTCGTCCGGGACGAAGAAGACGTGAAACGCGCGATCCGAGCGCTGGCGTACGTGACGATCGTGGTCGCTGGGTTCATGAGCTACGAGGTGTACAGCGGGAAGAACTTGATTTACTCCGTCCTCGGGGGACAGCACGCCAAAATGCTGCAAGTGGCCGGCGAGAGGGACGATAAAGTCCGCGCGGCGGGCGTCTTTGCGCACCCAATCCTGGCCGGGACGTTCGGCGGTTTCATGATGCCGCTGTTCGTAGGACTCTGGGCCAGGGAGAAAAAGGGCCGACTTTTAGCGGCAGGGGGAGCCCTTGGCGCGATCATCATGGCGCTCACGGCGAACTCCAGTACCGCGCTGATGGGATTCCTGGGTGGAGTCTGTGGCTTCTGCTTCTGGCCCATGCGGACAAGAATGCGTACGGTGCGGTGGGGCATTATTGCAGGGATGATCTGCCTGCAGCTCTACATGACCTCACCCATCTGGCACATCATCTCGGACATCGATCTTGCTGGCGGCTCGTCTTCGTGGCACCGGTACATGCTTGTGGACCAGTGCATCCGGCATTTCACGTCCTGGGTATTCGTGGGAACGAAGGACTATGGGAACTGGGGCCTGGACAGCTTTGACCTCAGCGATCAGTACGTGGGGACTGCCGACACGGCCGGGCTAATCCCGTTGATACTGTTCCTGGCGGGCATCGTGATTGGTTTTAAGTCTTTGGGAAGGATGCGTCGCGCTGTCGAAAACAAAGACGACAAGAAGCAGGAATTTTTTATTTGGGCGTTTGGCGCTTCATTATTTGCGAACGTGGTTGCTTTCTTTGGAATTGGTTATTTCGATCAGACGATTGTGGCCTGGTACGCCTTGCTGGCCATGATTGCCGCGGTTACCCTGCCGTCGAGAGCCGCGGAAGCGGCGGAGGTCTTGGCGCTGGGAGGCAAGCCGGGCTTTGGGTTCGGCCCAGCTTTGTCGCCCAGCCCGGTCGCGAGCCGGCGATCCGTCGAGAGCCCGAAGCACACTCCTCGCCCCAAAACGGCATTTTCCCGAGCAGAACAAACGGTGATCCAGAAGCCCTGAGGTAACGTATTCGCGTCGTAGGCTCCGAAACAGGTTAGACCAAATCGCTGGAGATATGTGATTCTCCGCTAAAGAAGCCCACAATGAAACTATCAATTGTCATACTGTGTTGGAACGATCTTAAGGTTATTACCGACTGCCTGACTTCCATTTTCGCAGGGACGCATTCGACCACCTTGGAAGTCATCGTCTCGGACAATGGGTCCACAGACGGATCCATCGAGTTTATCCGCGAGAATTTTCCGCAGGTTGTTTTGATTGAAAATGGAGTGAATCTGCGGTTCTCGAAGGGAAACAACGTTGGAATTCGGGCCAGCCACGGTGAGTACGTCCTCATCCTGAACCCCGATACGATCATTCCGGACGGCGCCCTGGATAAAATCGTTGCCTTTGCGGATAAACACCCTGAAGCAGGCGGGTTTGGGTGCCGTGTGCTGAATACCGATGGCACGTATCAAGGCTGCATTTGGCCTTTCCCCACGCCTCGATCGCAATGGTGCTGGGCTCTTCAACTGCAAGGATTGGCGCATTTTTCTGATTGGTTCCATCCCGGCCGATATGTTGGATGGAAGGGCGACACGGAACGCACCGTGGGATGGCCGGCTGGGTGCTTTACGCTTGTCCGTGGGGAATTGCTCAAGCGCTTAGGCGGTTTCGACGAACAATTCTTTTATTGTTTCGAAGACACCGACCTATGCAAAAGGATTTGGGACGCGGGATACCCGATCCTGTACACGCCCACCGTGACGATTACTCACCTGGGCGGGCAGTCGACACAAAAACGGTTTCCACCGATTGGATTCGCAATCGACAGTGAAGTCACCCGGTATCTTTACTTCTACAAGTATTACGGACTGCGAGGACTGCGTAGCTGCCGAAGATCCACCTTGGTCGGTTTATTCATCCGAAGATTGGTCCTCGACGTCGTCCAAGCTGTGAAACCGAGCGAGGCAGTGAAGAAACAGCGGGAACTATTCCGCCAATTATTTCAGTGGAACGTCCGCCTGGATCCGGTCCGTCTCGTCGAACAGGGGGAAGAGCCCGAACTAGACATCAAGCCGGCAAGCCGCGTATTGGAGCGCTAGAACTCAAACCCCTCGAAATCGACGGCCAAAACGAACAGGTACCCAGATCGCAGTCTCCTTGGAATTGGATCCACAAATTGCGGGAGGACAGGTTCTCTAGACCATTATGGAAATAAAAATTGAGTCACGCTCGTTGGGAGATGTCGCGGTGATCGTTCCCGACATTTTTCAAGATAGTCGCGGATTCTTCATGGAAACCTTTCGGGAGGATCAGTTCAAGAAATTGGGTCTACCCTGCAATTTCGTGCAAGACAATCATTCCCGCTCGGCTCGCGGCGTCGTGCGTGGACTGCATTTTCAGTGGGGGCCGCCGATGGGCAAACTGATGCGCGTGACCAGCGGCAGCGCGTTTCTGGTCGCCGTAGACATCCGTAAGGGTTCGCCCACGCTCGGGAAATGGGTGGGCGTCGAGGCTTCGACGGAGAATCGGCGACAGGTGTGGGCGCCGGCAGGTTTTGCGAGAGGATTTTGCGTTCTCTCCGAATCGGCGGAGATTCAATACAAGTGCACGGGGCTTTACAACAACAAGGCCGAGTCGGGAATTCTGTGGAACGATCCTGCCATCGGCATCGAATGGCCCTTAGCTGGTGCTCAGCCCGAGTTGTCCGAAAAGGACAAGAAGGCTCAGACTTTGGCGCAATGGCTGGCCACGCCGGAATCAGACAATTTCAAGTTTTGACACAAAACCGAGATTGCGAAGGGAGAGAAGATGAAAATTCTATGCGCAGGCGGAGCAGGCTACATCGGCAATGTTCTTATTCCCAAGCTTCTTGATCGGGGCTACAAGGTTGATGTGGTCGACCTCTTCTGGTTCGGAAACTACCTTCCGCGTCAGGTAGGCATTCTCAACAAGGACATCTTCCATCTATCCATCGAAGACCTTGAGCCTTACGACCAGGTCATTTTTCTTGCGGGGCTATCGAATGATCCGATGGCCGAATTCTCGCCCAGCAAAAATTTTATTTTTAACGCCGCGGCGCCCGCCTATCTGGCGTACATGGCGAAAAAAGCGAAGGTGAAGAGGTATATCTACGCTTCCTCCTGTTCGGTCTACGGATATACGGAGAATGAGTTGTTCGACGAAACCCGTCCCGTGAGCTCGAACTATCCCTACGGCATATCGAAACTTCAGGGAGAGCAAGCAGCGATGCAGTTGGCCGACGACGACTTCTCGGTCATCGCCTTGCGCAAGGGCACGGTTTCCGGGTACAGCCCCCGGATGCGCTTCGATCTCATCATCAACACGATGTTCAGGAACGCCGTTCGCGAGCACGTGATTACCGTGAATAATCCGTCGATCTGGAGGCCGATCCTCAGCATCGACGACGCAGCCACCGCTTACACACGGGCCATCGAAGCCAACTACAAGCTATCGGGCATCTTTAACGTGGCCTCCGGGAATTACACGGTGGGCGAGGTTGCGGACCTGGTGAGGTCATCGGTGGAAGAACGGCTGCAGCGGAAAGTGGATCTGCATATCAAGCATATTCAGGATTTTCGGAACTACAAGGTCAGCATTGAGAAGGCTAAGAACGTGTTGAGTTTCCATCCATCCGGGGATGTGAAGTCGATCGTCGGAGGCTTGGTGGACAACATGGACAAGTTTCAGGACTGGGACAACCCGCTGTATTCAAACATCCAGTCGCTTAAGAAGATCGAAGCCAATATCGACGTCCATTCCCTGGAAGGAGTGCGCGCGTAATGAAGGTCGCCGTCATCGGGGCCAGCGGTCAGCTCGGCAATGACATCGTCCAGGCGTTCCAGGGCAAGGGCGATGAAATCTTTCCGATCTCGCATTCCGAGATCGAGTTATCGGACCTCGACTCGATATCGAATTGCCTGAAGAAACTCGAACCGCAATTCATCGTGAACACAGCGGCCATGCACCATGTAGAAAACTGCGAGCGCGAACCGCAGAAGGCGTTCGCCGTGAACGGAATCGGCGCCAAGAACCTGGCTTTGGTTGCGCGCGATATCGGGTCGATTCTCATGCACGTCAGCACCGACTATGTCTTCGACGGAGGCAAACGCAGCCCCTACGAAGAGTCGGATGCTCCCCGGCCCCTCAATGTCTACGGCAATACGAAGCTTTCCGGAGAGTATTTCGTGCGCTCCATCACGCCAAAACACTTCGTGCTGCGCGTTTCGGCGATCTACGGCAAGAACCCCTGTCGCGCGAAGGGTGGGCTTAATTTCGTCGAGCTGATGCTGAAGCTGGCCAAAGAAAGGGATGAATTGCGCGTTGTAGACAGCGAGGTGGTCAGTCCAACGTCAACGGTGGAGATCGCGCGGCAGATCGTGGTCCTCAGCCGGTCCGACAAGTACGGCCTGTATCATGCGACCGCGGAGGGAAGCTGCTCCTGGTACACATTTGCCCGTGAGATTTTCTCGTTGACGAACACAAAAGTGAATCTGCAAATTGCAAAACCGGGTGAATTTCCGGCCAAGGTGACACGCCCGGAATATTCCGTGCTCGAGAATCGCGAGCTCAAGAGCAACGGGCTCAACGTATTCAAGCCGTGGCAAGAGGGCCTGACCGAATATCTTTCTTCACGCAATTCGAATTGAACGGCCTCGCAAGGTCAACTCCAGACTCCCATGAGCAATCCGATCGCTAACTCAATCGCGACACCTGGCGGTGATTCGATCCATGCCTATGTCCTGATGACCGCGGCCCACAATGAGGAAGCGACGATTGAGGGAACCCTCAAATCCATCGTGTCCCAAACCATTCTGCCGCAGCGGTGGGTGATTTGCAGCGACGCCTCGACCGACAAAACCGACGAGATCATTCAGGACTATGCCCGGCGATTTGATTTTATCCGCTATGTACGGGTCACGCGGCAGCCCGGCCGGAATTTTCGGTCCAAGGTTCTCGCGTTGCAAAGCGGGGCCACGCAGTTGGCCGATTGTCCGTTCCGCTTTATTGGAAATGTGGACGCGGACGTATCGCTCGAACCTTCTTACTTCCAAGACCTCCTCACACAATTCGAACGGCGGCCACGACTGGGCCTGGCCGGCGGCTTCTTTTTTGAGGAGGAAGACGGTGAGTTCAAGAGTCGCAGGGGCAATCGGACCTATTCCGTCACACACGCCGCGCAGCTGGTTCGTCGAGAGTGCTACGAAGCCATCGGCGGGTACGCGGTACTCGAGTACGGCGGAGAGGACTGGCACGCTGAAACCAGCGCGAGGATGAAAGGTTGGGAGATCGAAGCATTTCCGACCCTGAAGATTTTCCATCATCGGCATACCGGTACGGGCGGAAATCTCATCCGCTACAAGTTTCGGCAAGGGCGAATGGACTACGGTTTCGGCAGTGATGCCGCATTCGAGATCTTGAAATGCTTGTTGCGCGCGCCTGATAAGCCTTTCGTCATCGGTTGTTTCGCGAGATTAACAGGCTTCGCTTGGGCAACGATTCACCGGGACCAAAGGCCGGTTTCCGATGAATTCGTGGCTTTCATGAGGAAGGAACAAAGGGCTAGGCTGGTATCCTTGTTCAAGCGCGCGAACACCAGTGTCTCGAAGCAAGGAACCGCGTTCTAAGACCGCGCTTTTCCGCGGAAACGCTGCGATCAGGCAGTCCGAATAGACCGGGAATTTCAAGCCCGCGAGAATCTTCTCAAGAGCGCTGAGAATTGAACCAAGAGACGCGAGCAGCCGATGTTCCGATTCACTCGAGCGAACTGGGGCGAGCCCGATCTCGCGAATCGTTCGAGGATCCCCTGAAGCTAGTTTCCCGCGCGCTCACCAAGCTTCACAGTCTGTGGCTAGAGTGGACTTACCCATTCGCGTCTGTCGGGTGCGACTTTTCGGTGCACCACTCATGCGATATCAGACGGGCCATCGCGGGCTACATCAAGTTCGGCAACGATGTACTGGTAGGGCCGGATGGCCGTGTGGATGTTCCGAAGATTCCGGATCGCGGTGACCCGGTCATTGTGATCGACGATTGCTGCACCATCGGCCCTCGCGTGACCATCCTGGCAATCAATAAAATCCATGTCGAACGAGACGTTATTTTTGGCCCTTCCGTCCTGCTTATGGATCACGATCACGAATTTGAAGACTTCACCGTCCCGATCGGGCGGCAAGGAACGAACCAGGGCGGAACAATCCGAATTGAACAGGGGTGCTGGATTGGTTTTGGAGCGGCGATCGTGAGCAGCCGGGGAGAACTGGTGATCGGCAGAAACTCGGTGGTTGGCGCAAATGCGGTGGTCACCAGGAGTGTGCCCCCCTGCTCTGTGGTGATCGGCAATCCAGCCCGCATCGTAAAGCGTTTTGACCCATCAAAGGGTGAGTGGGTGTTTGGGCACGTTGGAAATGCCGATAAGCTTTAATGCAGAAGTCGCCTCCGGGCTCGCAACATCGAAGAGGACGCGTTCATGAGTAACAGAACCTTCGCCAACTTAGAGTGGCTACCGAAACCAGGTGGAGACTTTGCCGCCCGATGTCAGGCTGCAGTGGATCTCGGCGCCGCGGTCGGCCGCGAACTACAATTGCTGGCGACAGCCGCGTTGGATCACAACCAACTCGTGCGCCTTGCAGGCACGATTGAGAAATTGCGCGCCAGAGGAGCTGATTTCAAGCCGCTGGTTCCATTTCGCCTCGCGCTTTTGAGTAACGCTACGACCGATTTCATTGTTCCCGCGCTGGTGGCTACGGCGGCACGGCATGGAATTATCTTGGAAGTGGTCACGGGCGGTTACGATCAAGCTCTGCAGGACGCGGTGTCGCCGGACTCGCGTGTCAATCGTTCTGCGCCGGATGCGGTCTTGCTGGCGATCGATTATCGGGGACTTCCTATCCGCGGCGCCCGCGGGAACGCGGAAAAAGGCCAAGAGGCGGTCGAGGCATCGCGTGGATATTTGCAAGCCGTAAGAGAGGGCATCAAGCGGAACAGCAAGGCGATTTGTATTTTGCAGACCATCAGTTCGCCGCCGGAGACGCTCTTCGGGAACATGGACGGTGTCCATCCCGGGTCGTTGCGCCGGATCATCGATAGCGTAAACATCGGCATTTGCGAAAGTGTTCGGGGCTCGAGCGATGTGGTCATCGATATCGCTCATTTAGCTTCCACGATCGGTCTTGCCGATTGGCACTCGCCGAGAGAGTGGAATATGGCCAAGATTCCCTTCTCTGATGCCTTCATTCCCCTATATGCCGACCACGTTTGCAGAACTTTGGCGGCCTTGCGAGGCAAGAGCCGGCGGTGCCTGATTCTTGATCTGGACAACACTCTCTGGGGCGGCGTGATTGGAGACGACGGTCTGGAACACATTAAAATCGGCCAGGGCGACCCGACTGGCGAGGCGTACCTCTCGGTGCAACAGTTGGCGCTGGACCTTCGAGCGCGCGGGATCGTGCTGGCGGTATGTTCAAAGAATGAAGATGAAATTGCGCGTAGTCCTTTCCAAAAGCACCCCGAGATGCTGTTAAAGGAGGGGCACATCGCCGTTTTTCAGGCGAATTGGAGAGACAAGGCCACGAACATCAAAGCGATTGCGGAAGAGCTTTCGCTTGGGCTCGATTCTTTTGTTTTTCTGGACGACAACCCCAGCGAGCGCCTGTTGATCCGCCAGACGCTACCGGAGGTCGCGGTACCAGAACTGCCAGCGGATCCCGCGTTGTACGCGCGAACACTCGCCGCGGCCGGTTATTTTGAGGCGGTTGCTTTCTCGGAAGACGACCTTCGCCGCGCTGATTTCTACCAGGACAACGCGCGCCGCGTGAGCTTGCAGAACCAAGCGGGAGATTTGGAATCGTACCTGGCTTCCTTAGCCATGGAAATTACATTCCAGCCGTTCGATCAGACCGGGCGCGCGCGCATCGCGCAACTGATCAACAAATCGAATCAGTTCAATCTAACCACGAAACGTTACACCGAAGCGCAAGTCGCGGCCATGCAGGATGATCCAGCGTATTTTACGCTGCAGATGCGGCTGTCCGACACCTTCGGCGACAACGGCATGATTAGCGTGATCATCTGCCGGCGCGCCACCAAGGAAGCATGGGAAATCGACACCTGGCTGATGAGCTGCCGGGTCCTTGGCAGGCGCGTTGAAAACATGGCGCTCCTGGCGATACTGGAGCAGGCGAAGAAGGAGGGCGTGCGCAAGCTGATCGGAACGTACGTACCTACTGATCGAAATAAGCTCGTTCAAGAACACTACGCGAAACTCGGCTTCCAAGCCGTCAAGACCGAAAACGGAATCTCGACGTACGAGTTGGATGTGAATAGCGCCGTCGTACAGGGCGCACCGATGACGGTGAAGCACATCGAGGCAGATCGAACAGAACCAGGGACTAAGAATGCAAATCCGGTTATTCGTCCGGTCAAGGAAGCGCATGCGGCAGCATCGTCCCAACCACAACTGCGGCAGGTGTCTCGCGCCGAGCCCTCGAACGAAGTCGAAGCAGAGCTCCTCCGAATCTGGAAAGAGGTGCTGGATCGCGACAAGATCAGCGTGCAGGACGACTTCTTCGACGTCGGCGGCGATTCGCTGCACGCGGTTCGATTGATGTTCGAAATCGAGAAGACATTCGGGCAGCCCTTCGATATTTCAACTCTGATGTCGCACCCTACGATCGAAGCCTTCAGCAAAATGTTGAGGCCCATGAAGGCGGCGGCTTCCGTCCAGCCATCACCGCAGGAGTCGCACGGCAATGGCAATGGCAATGGCAATGGCAACGGCAATCAACAAAGCGTTCATGCTAGCCCTTCCAGTGACGTCGAGGCTGAGCTGCTTCGAATTTGGAAAGAAGTGCTCGATCGCGACAAGATCGGCGTGCAGGACGATTTCTTCGAGGTCGGCGGCGATTCGCTCCACGCCGTTCGATTGATGTTTGAAATCGAGAAAACATTTCAGCAACAATTCGATATTTCAACGTTGATGTCACACCCTACGATTGCAGCCTTCGGGCAGATATTGAAGCCCCTAAAGGAAGACGCTACGCCACCCGTTCATATCGTGCCCATGCGTCCCCGAGGAGACAGAGCGCCCCTGTTCTGCATCCATTGCGGAACGGGGCATGTATTGCGTTATCGTGCGCTCAGCTCTTATCTCGATCCCGAGATTCCGCTATATGGCGTTCGCGCTCCGGAGCTTCGAACGGGCAAAGCGCTTCCTACCATTGAAGAACTCGCGGGTCTTTACGTAAAGGATATCCGGAAAGTCCGGCCACATGGCCCTTACCAGCTCTTTGGTTTTTGCATCGGCGGGATCGTGGCCTACGAGGTTGCGCGGCAACTTACGGAAATGGGCGAAACAGTTTCCCGTGTCGTAATGGTCGAGACCCTGAATTATGCGTACTACAACAACGCCTCCTTCCTGCAATCGCTACGCTTTCATTCGCGCTACGCGTATGGACGATTCTCGAAGTATTCCCAGAAATTCGTAAGAGGCGAGTGGAAAGACATGTACGCGGGCGTCCAAAGCTTAATCGACTGGCAGAAGAGGAAGCGGAACGCAACTGCTCCGCAAGGCGCGCAGTCCGCAACCGGCGCTCGCGATATTTACAATGACATCGCCGTCATCACCACCATCGCGAACGTGTTCGAGCCCAAGCCCTATGCTGGCAAAATTAATCTGATCCGCGCTGAAACACAAAAGGCTGAATTTCAAGACGATATGACGATGGGTTGGCAGGACCTGGCCCGCGATGGAGTGGAGGTAAGCACGTTACCCGGGGACCATTTCTCGCTTTTGGAAAAGCCAGACGTCGCCAAAGTGGCAGAGACTCTGGATAGCCTGCTGCTGCAAAATACTGAGTCCGAGGTCTCCAAAGCATAGTGATTTAGCGATTGGGGCGAGCCTGTGAAGCGACATAGTCTCGACGAAGACTCCCGCAGGGATGCAGCCCTGATGATTGCTTGACCGGCTGGTCCGCTCCTTGGCGGGTAAAATGTTTGCCCCAAAAGGACAGCGAAATCCAAGCCGCACCCGTTGCGTGTGCGCAAGCCCCTCATTCTACTGGCATTGCAATCGCGTAGATTGGTCTTTTGAGTGCCCTTAAAAAAAGCCATTCTGAGGACTTTATGACAGAAATCGCAATTATCGGCGCCGGTCCCTACGGACTTTCGATCGCTGCGCACCTCCGCGGTTCTGGCGTTCCATTCCGCATTTTTGGCCGCCCCATGGACAGTTGGGTGTCCCACATGCCGGAGGGCATGCATCTGAAATCCGATGGCTTCGCGTCGAACCTCTCCGATCCCGATGGTTCTTTCACCCTAAAGCACTTTTGCGCCGAACGTGGAATCAAGTATTCCGATTCCGGAATTCCGGTCTCACTCGAGACTTTTTCCGCCTACGGACTCGCGTTCAAGGAACGAATGGTCCCTGAGCTCGAGGACAAACTTGTCGTCCATCTTGAACAAGTGAAGGACGGATTCCTGCTGCGCTTGGACACCAACGAAGCCGTTTTTGCCCGTCGCGTCGTGCTTGCGGTCGGCATCACTCACTTCGAGTATGTGCCTCCGAACGTGCAGCAGCTGCCTCCAGAGTTCCGATCGCATAGTTTCTGTCATCGCGAACTCGAGCGCTTCCGAGGCCGCGATGTCGTCGTCGTGGGTGGAGGCTCGTCGGCTACGGATTTGGCCGGATTATTGTACGATGCGGACGCCCGGGTGCAGCTAGTTGCCCGTCGACCGAACCTGAAGTTTCATAACCAGCCGACGAACAAGCCGCGTTCCGCGTGGAAGCAAATCCGACATCCGCAATCCGGCCTGGGTCCTGGCCTGCGCTCACGCCTCTATGCGGACGCACCAAATCTGTTCCACCACTTGCCGGAAGCGCTCCGACTCAAAATCGTCCGAAAACATTTAGGCCCATCCGGGGCCTGGTTCATCAAAGAGAAAGTCGTCGGGAACGTGCCGCTTCTGCTTGGACAAGCGATTGAACATGCCGAAGTCAAGAACGGGCGCGTCGAGCTTCGGCTTCGCGGGGCGGACGGCGCTCAACGCGAGATCACCACGGATCATGTCATCGCCGCAACCGGTTACCGAGTGAGTATGTCGCTGCTGCCGTTTCTCACCGACGAAATCCGCTCAGCTATTATCACCGTGGACCGAGCGCCCAAGCTCTCTTCGACATTCGAATCGTCCGTACCTGGTCTGTATTTCGTGGGGTTAAGCGCGGCCAACAGCTTCGGACCGCTCATGCGGTTTGCTTTCGGAGCAGCGTTCACCGCGCGCAGCCTCACCCACACCATGGCGAAATTAGCACACAAAAATCGAGCCGCGGTTTCTGTTCCTTGCTCCGTACCGGTTACCAAGTGAAGTCATTCACATGAAACTCGAAACTCTGGCCATCCACGCGGGCTACGACGGAGACGCGACCACAAAGGCAGTGGCCGTACCCATCTATCAGACCGTTGCGTTCGAGTTCGATAGCGCGGAACACGGAGCGGCGCTCTTCAATCTGGACGTTAAAGGAAACATCTACACGCGAATTGGAAATCCCACCAACACCGTGCTGGAAAAACGCGTGGCGGCGCTCGAAGGTGGAGTTGAAGCGCTTAGCGTGAGCTCCGGGATGGCGGCGATCCACTATGCGCTCGTCAATATCGCGGAGATGGGCCATAACATTGTGTCCGTGCCACAGCTCTACGGCGCAACCTACACGCTGCTTGCCCATATTCTGCCCAAGCAAGGGATTGAGGGGCGCTTTGCCGAGAGCGATTGCGCGGATGCTGTTGAGAAAACGATTGATGACAACACGCGCGCTGTCTACTGCGAGAGCGTTGGCAATCCGGCGGGGAACGTCGCGGACATCGAAGAACTGGCCAAGGTTGCGCATAAGCACGGCGTACCCTTGATCGTGGATAACACGGTGGCGACGCCGGTGCTTCTGAGACCGATTGAACACGGCGCAGACGTCGTGGTGCACTCGATGACCAAGTTTATGGGCGGTCACGGCACGACGCTTGGCGGAATGATCGTAGATGGCGGCACGTTTCCGTGGGCGCGGTATCCGAAGCGCTTTTACATGCTAAACGAACCCGAGATTGCCTATCACGGGGTGATCTACACCCAGCAATTTGGCGATGCCGCATATGTAGCGCGGTGCCGCACCGTAGCGCAACGAAATACGGGCTCGACACTGTCCCCATTCAACGGCTTTTTGCTACTGCAAGGGCTCGAGACGTTGGCGCTGCGCGTGGAGCGACACGTCCAGAATGCGCAAGCCGTGGCGGAATACTTGCGCAACCATCCGCTCGTGGAGTGGGTGAATTACGCGGGCTTCCCGGACAATCCCCTTTATCCGATGGCGCAGAAGTACCTGGGCTCGAAGCGTTGCTCACTCCTTACGTTCGGGGTGAAGGGCGGCTTCGAGGCCGGCAGAAAATGTTTTGACGCGTTGCGCCTGTTTAAACGCATGGTCAACATGGGTGACGCCAAATCGCTGGCCTGCCATCCAGCATCGACTACACACAGACAGCTGACGCCCGATGAGCAAATGAAGGCGGGCGTGACGCCGGAGATGATTCGGCTCAGCGTGGGCATCGAGCATATCGACGATATTCTGGAAGACCTCGACCAGGCCCTGGCGAAGGTGACGGCCGGAGCCGACGTCTTGGATCCGACACTGGTGGGAGAGACACCTTGTCCCTCACGATAGACAGAATGGGTCCGATGCGGCGGCCGGCGCGCGAACGATCCGTGCGCACACGGAGCTATGCCGATCCACGTGGCGCCCGAAAGAGCTGCCTGAACCTCGCGCTCATCAATAACATGCCGGACTCCGCCTTGGAAGAAACCGAACACCAGTTTTCGTCATTGCTCGAAGCGGCAGCCCCTCACCTCCCGATCAGGATGAAATGCTATTCCCTTCCGGGAATTTCCAGGGAGGGCCGCGCGCGACGGCGGGTCGATGAGTTTTACTTTGGTTTAGACGATTTGTTGAACAGCCGCTTTGACGGCGTGATCATTACCGGCGCCGAACCGCGGCACGCCCACTTGCAGCAGGAGCCACACTGGCGCTATCTGGCTGAGACCTTCGAGTGGGCCGAACGAAACGCTGGCTCGGTTATTTTGTCCTGCCAGGCCGCTCACGCCAGCGTTCTCTTCAGTGACGGAATCGAACGTCATCCGCTGAAAGACAAACGCTTCGGCCTTTTCGACGAACGCAAGACATCCGATCATTCGCTAGTGCGAGGGGCGCCAGAGGCGATGCCCTTTCCGCACTCCCGTTGGAATGAACTCGAAGAGCGGCAGTTGATCTCAGCGGGTTATTCGGTGCTTACGAAATCTGACTTGGCGGGCCCCAATCTATTTGTGAAAACCAGACGCTCCACTCTTTTCGTCTATTTTCAAGGGCACCCTGAATACGGAGCGCAAACGCTGCTAAGAGAGTACCGGCGAGATGTCGGAAGATTTATCCGGGGCGAACGGGACACCTATCCAAACATGCCGAGCGGATATTTTGATTCTGCTTCCGTTCAACGGCTTGCTGAATTCCAGCGGAACGTAATCCATAACCGCCATGCGGACCTTTTGACCGCATTTCCGGACAGCGCCGTGGCCGGCACACTGACGGATTCATGGCGGCTCTCCGCAATGTCAATCTACCACAACTGGCTTCGGTACGTCGCGTCGAGCAGAATCGAATCATCGATCTTCGCGGGCCGCGCGCGCCCCAAGCTCATGCAGAAAGATGCGCGACGATGAAACAGGATGAAACAGAATGACCGGCGAGGTGCACGGTGAGTGCTGAGTCCACGGCGAGTACTTACCACCCTGATCGTCTCAAGATGCACCACATTGGCTACGTCGTGCCGTCGATTCAGGACTCTGGCAAGTCTTTTTGCCTCGCTCTCGGGTTAACCTGGGATGAAAATATCGTCTTTGATCCCATCCAAAAGGTTCGTGTGACGTTCTTGCAGGGAAACAGCCCCACAGATCCGCTGATCGAATTGGTTGAGCCGGGCGGGCCGGAATCGCCGGTGTCACGCTTCCTCGAACGGCATGGCGGACTGCACCACCTGTGTTATGAGGTAGGGGATCTCGAAGCGCATCTCAAGTTCTGCCAATCGGTAGGCACGATTATCATTCAAACTCCCGTGCCGGCTGTGGCCTTCGGCGGACGACGCATCGCTTGGGTGCTGACCAAAAAGAATTTACTCGTAGAGTATCTGGAGACCTAGCAAGCACCTTCAATCGCGCAACAAACGGTACGGACTGCAGGCAAAGAAATGAAAGAGGGTCCTCGATCCATGGAAATCCGCTCTATCGAAAACGATATTCAAAACTTTCTTGCCGAGCAATTCTCTTTTGGGGACGGCCGCGAGATGCCGCGCGATCGATCCCTACTCGGAACGGTCATCGATTCGACGGGAACCCTGGTTTTGGTAACGTATCTTCAAGAGCATTTCGAAATAACGGTTGACGATGAGGACGTGGTGCCGAACAACCTCGATTCCGTTGAAAAGATGGCCGCCTACGTTGCCAGAAAACTACAGGTGAAAGCCCACGCTCGGTAGGTTCGGGAATACTGCGATACGTCGCCGCTGGTAAGAACGGCATGATCTCTCCACTCTGATCGTCGAACCCGGCCGAAAACTCTTGTTCTTAGGGATTTTGGGCGGGCGGAAGTGTCGACTGCCGGCGGAGCCCCGTCAAACCAGCGATGGAACCTCAAAAGAACCTAATGCTCGAAGCTCACAAAAGCGCGGTTCTCGAGTCGTCAACCCAGAGAATATCCGACGTGGTAGGTCTGTGGGCCCAGCGGTCGCCGGACCAGCAGGCGCTCGTGGAAGATTCTGGCGCGTGGACCTACGGGGAGCTAGCCTCGGCGATTGCCAGCACGCGCGCTTGGCTTCTCGCCCGTGGCGTTCGGCCAGGTGATCGTGTGGTTCTCGTCTGCGAGAATTGTCGCGCGTTTGCGGCTTTTCTATTGGCGTTGGCCAGTTTCGATGCGTGGGCGGTGCTCGTTAACGCCCGGCTCTCGCCGCGCGAGTTAGATCAAATCCGGGAGCACTGTGACGCGCGCCTCGTCGTGTACACTACCGCCGCATCGCCACACGCCACCCAGAATGCCGAACGGCATGGCGCGACCATTGAAAATCTCGGAGCGATCGGCCCGGTTGGCATTGGCCCAGTCAATGGAGATTCCAGGCCTGAGCCTGTCGATGCCAATCCTGCGAACAACGTCGCAGCCTTGATTTACACGTCGGGGACCACCGGTCTCCCCAAAGGGGCGATGCTGACGCACGGGAATTTACTTTTTCTCGCAGCGGTTTCGGCCAAGATCAGAAAACTGACTCCGAATGACCGCGTGTATGGCGTTCTGCCGATGTCTCACGCCGTGGGCCTCTCCGTAGTGTTCCTGGGCACGCTTTTAAGCGGAGGAACCGTTTACCTGACGCCGCGATTTGATCCCATCGCGGCTCGTGCTGCTCTGGAGAAAAACCGCATTACCGTAATGCTAGGCGTGCCTTCGATGTTCGCCCAAATGCTCGATTACGCAAAGTTAAGGGGGCTCGCATCGCTGAAAGTTCCATCGCTGCGCATTATTTCGTCCTCCGGAGCCCCTCTTCACGCCGATCTCAAGGCCGAGGCGGAGCGACTCTTCGGCCTTCCCCTCCACAATGGGTACGGCGTAACGGAGTGTTCGCCCACGATCGCGCAGGCCAATGTCGAACGCCCTCGATCCGACACATCGGTCGGCGAAGTGCTGCCCGGAACCGAGGTGAGGTTGGTTGGACGCGACGGCGAATCCGTGAGCGAGGGTGAGCTAGGAGAGCTCTGGGTGCGCGGACCGCACGTCATGAAGGGCTACTATCGCGCTCCGGAGGACACTTCCCGCGCAATTAACGCCGACGGCTGGTTCAACACGCGCGACCTCGCTCGCTTGGAAGACAACAACCTCTTTATCGTCGGTCGCACGCAAGAATTGATTGTCCGTTTCGGTTTCAACGTTTACCCGGCAGAGGTGGAAGCGGTGCTCAATGCCCACGCTGCGGTCGCGAGGTCGGCTGTCCTGGGCAGGCCAGCAGAAGGAAATGGCGGCGAAGACGTAATCGCATTCGTCCAGCTCAGGCCGGATTCAGCCGTCACCCCCGGTCAGTTGGCGCGCCATACGGCGGAACGTCTTGCCCCGTACAAGCAGCCGACTCGAATTGTTTTGGTTACGGAACTGCCGTCTACTCCGACGGGAAAGATTGCGAAGAGCGAACTTTCAAAGCTGTTGGCGGGGTACGAGGTACTAAGTTCTCGTCTCTAAGGCCGTTCGCGCGCTGGCCCTCTACGGCCGCACCTCGCGCCTTGTAGAGTTCGACACGAGGCACTGGGGCGATTGACTGTGCTCGTCTTGGCCCATGGTAAAGTGTTTTCTCGCGCTTCATTTTTGGCGTGAAACGTGAATCTAATCGCGTCGATCACGGGGGCTTGAGCGAGTCCACGACGGGATTAGACTGCCTTCGTCGTCACGCCGAAGTCACATCATGAGCCCATTTGGACGTAATTTACTGATTTGTCTGGTCACGGCACTGGGCATATGTTTGTCCGTTGAACTGGTGTGCCTGCATTTCGGCATCGCTCCCTTTTTCGCTGCCAATGTGCCGCTCGATCAGAAGTTGCAATTCATTCGGGACCACCGGCCGGGGACGACTCCGGTTGGGTTAATCAGCGGGGCCAGCGTCGCCCTGAATGATATAGACAGCGACCTTCTGGAGGATCAGGAGGGCCAGCCCTTTATCAATCTAGGGGCCAATGCTCTTCCGATGGAAAGCGGGCAACGCCTCTATGAACAGGTCTCCAGCATTTTCCCTGTGCGCGAAGTCATTCTTGCGGCCGACCCTCTCGAAATGCGAGACGCCTTCCGGGCGGAGGTTAATGTCCCTACCGATGTGCTTCGTCGATACGTGCTTGGAAAGATGACGATCGCCGAGGAGTTTACCTACCGCGACATCTCCGGCTTGCGCTCCTACGCAAATAATTGGCGTCAATACCACAGTCCTTCCGATCCGAACTCACTGGTCTTCTCGAAAACAGGCGACGCGCCGCTGACGATAAACCGGGACAATTCCGACCCCATTTCATGGAACGGCGACAATATGATCGCAGAAACGACCTGTATGCACTGCACGGATGCGTTGGCGTCGTTTTGTCACGAGGTCCGCAGCCAAGGTCTACCTTTTACCGTTGTGCTCGGGCCGATTCGCGCCGAGGTCCTCGAAAAACGTCCCGAACTTCGTGCCGTTGCCGAAGACCATCGAGCAAGAGTTCAGGACGTCGTGCAAGATTGCGGCGGCACTCTGTTCGACATAACGTCGTTCTTTACTCTTAGCGACGCCTGCTACGCAAACAGTGTTCACTTGAACGCGCAGGGAATGTACGCTCTAACGGAGCAACTGGAGCGCTTCCGCCGCCACGAGACCTTCGTGAAAGGGAAGTCTCTAACCTGTAGTACGGCGCCTGGTACAACCGGCCAAGACCTTGCGGGTGGGAACATTGGAGATCACCTGCAAGCTGGCGGATCAGCGCCCGATCCTTTCAAGACTCCGAGGTAATGTGCCGGACCTCTACTGGCTTCCCGAGCCCATCGATTGGAAGAAGTCTCTTTCCGTCCCGCAGCAGGGGGCAGAATTGTGGTCGCACCTCGTCCGCCTGGCAAATACCCAGCTCGATTTTGTAAAGACCAATCAACTCGATCATCTGCTGCAGCGCTCGTTTCCTAACGAACCACCGGCCGGCCTCGCGACCAGACCGATCCGCCTCGCCGTGCTTGCTTCTTCGACCGTGACCCACCTTTTGCCTGGGCTGCGCGTGGCAGCGCTTCGTCGTGGTCTGTATATACAGACCTACGTGACGGGATATGGCCAATACCATCAGGAATTGCTAGACCCTTCATCGCCGCTTCATCGCTTTGCCCCCAGCGCCGTTTTATTTGCCACGGACACGCGGCACCTGGTGGGTCAGGCGGCAGGAGGAGATGCGGCCGCTGCCGAAAAGGCGGTCTCGCGACGAGCGGAACTGTGGAACACTGCGAAAAAAGCGTTCGCTTGCCAAGTGATGCAACAAACGCTACTGCCGATCTTTCCTGCGCTCCTGGGAAGCAATGAGCACCGTCTGGGCAGCTCGCGAGCCTCGCGCGTCGCGGCGATGAATGCCCTGCTGCGAACGTACGCCGATCGCGGTGGCGTGGATCTTGTCGCCCTCGACGCCAGCGCGGAAAGGTACGGTGTAGATGCTTGGTACAACGAGGGTCTCTGGCTCAAGGCGAAGCAAGAGGTTCATCCGGCGGCTGCTCCGATGTACGGGGAATTGGTCGCTCGCTTAATTGCCGCCCAAATGGGACGATCTTCCAAATGTTTGGTCTTGGATCTCGATAACACGTTGTGGGGCGGCGTGATCGGCGATGACGGACTGGACGGCATTGTGCTCGGCCAGGGCAGTGGAGTGGGAGAAGCGTACGTAGAGTTTCAGCGTTGGCTGCTGGACCAGGCTCGCCGAGGCGTGATCCTCGCCGTGTGCTCGAAGAATGACGAGGCCAACGCGCTGGCGCCCTTCGAGCGCCACGCGGAGATGGTGCTTTCTCGCTCGGATATCGCTGCGTTTGTGGCCAATTGGGAAGACAAAGCGACCAATCTACGTACCATCGCGCAGCGCTTAAACATCGGCATCGATTCCTGTGTTTTCGTCGACGACAACCCATTTGAGCGCAACATTGTCCGGCGAGAGCTGCCTACCGTGGCTGTTCCCGAGCTTCCGGAGGATCCGGCCTTTTATGCTCGCTGCATTGCAGATGCCGGCTATTTAGAGGCGCTGTCGGTTACCGCCGAGGATACCGAACGCACCAAGCAATATCAGGCCAATCTCCAGCGCGAAGCCCTGCAAGCGAGCGCCACCGATTTAAAGGGCTATCTCGAGAGTCTCAAGATGGAGCTGTGGGTAAAGTCTTTCGACCGGTTGGACCTTAAGCGTATCGTACAACTCATCAATAAGACGAACCAGTTCAATTTAACGACCCGTCGCTACACCGAAGAAGAGGTCGCGGCATTGATCGACGCTCCCGATGCCGTCGGCTTGCACTTTCGTCTTACCGACAGTCTCGGCGACAACGGAATCATCAGCATCATTATCGCCCGTCGAGATAAGACGGACGCAAAGGTGAAGATCGATACGTGGCTCATGAGCTGCCGGGTGCTCGGGCGCCAGGTCGAGAATGCCTGCATGAACGTTGTCGCCGAGAAGGCCAAGAACCTTGGAGCCGCCGAAATCGTCGGCGAATACATTGCAACCGCAAAGAACGGCATGGTCAAGGGGCACTACGAGAAGCTCGGCTTTCAGCCGGTGGGACAGAACGGAAGCGCTGGGTCGGTTTGGCGCCTGGAGCTTGAGAACTACGTGCCTACGGAAACGTCGATCACGATTCGCGAGGGGTGAGAAATGGACGATGCACAGATCTTACAGCAGCTGACCGAAATCATCCGGGACGTTCTGAACGATGACGCGCTAACGCTGAAACCAGACACCGTAGCAGCGGATGTGCCCGAATGGGATTCATTCAACCATATCAATATCGTGGTTGCGACCGAGGCTAAGTTTGGAATCAAGTTCAAGACGGCAGAACTGGAGCAGCTCAGGAACGTTGGGGAATTCGTCGCGTTAATCAAGCAAAAGCTGAGTCAAAAAAAAGGGTGATCGCCGGTGGTTTTTGCATCGTATAGCTTTCTCTTCATATTTCTGCCCATAGCGCTTGCGGGATATTACGTCGCGACGAAGGTCGGTGCGAACTTTGCCGTCGCGTGGCTGACCCTATGTTCTTTGGCGTTCTACGCCTGCTGGAATCCAAAATTTGTACTTTTGTTGCTCGCCTCCATCACTTTCAACTTCACCGTCGGCCGTGCCCTCCTGGCAAGAAAAACGGAAGAAGACGCGCCGATTCGCAATCGATTGTTGGTTCTGGGCATGGCCGGAAATCTTCTGCCCTTGGTCTATTTCAAGTACCTCGGGCCAATGCTCACATTCGCGCACTCCATTTCGTTAATCTCTCCGAGATTCGACCTTAGAGTCATTCTTCCTTTGGGCATCTCGTTTTTCACCTTCACGCAGATAGGATATCTGGTGGATTGCCACGAGGGTGAGGGCGCTGATCTCGACTTTGTTCACTACAGCGCTTTCGTAACCTTTTTCCCCCATCTTATCGCCGGGCCCATCATTCACATTCGGGAAATCGGCCCTCAACTTCTCGATCCGGGCACGTTTCGACTGCGGGTGAGTAATTTATCGATCGGCACGAGTTATTTCATCCTTGGGCTGTCGAAAAAAGTGCTTTTGGCGGATCCGCTATCGGATGTCGTTGGCATCGGGTTCGCACACCCGGGCAGTTTTCCGCTCTTCGCTTCCTGGATGTACGCCCTGGCATATTCCATGCAGCTTTACTTCGATTTTTCCGGCTATTCGGACATGGCCATCGGGTTGGCTTATATGTTCGGTATCCGCTTTCCGATTAACTTTGACTCCCCGTATAAATCGACCAACATCATTGAATACTGGCAGCGCTGGCACATGACGCTCACCCGTTATTTGACCCTGCTCCTCTACAACCCGATCGCTTTGCGCATCTCGCGCTGGCGGATGAAGAAGGGGCTCCGGGGCAACAAGACCCCGGGTGCGTTTGCCTCGATGATCGTACTTCCCGTCTTTTTCACGTTTGTCCTCATCGGGATTTGGCATGGCGCCGGGTTCCAGTTTTTGGCCTTGGGTCTAATGCACGCAGTCTATATCACCATTAACCATGCCTGGCGGATGTTCGGACCGAAGCATGTGAAGCGGGAACGCGGGTGGCTGCAAACTGCCTCGGCTACTGTCTTTAAGGTTCTACTCACGTACGTCGCAGTTGTGGCTGGGCAAGTAATGTTCCGTTCCGCTTCTGTAGGCACGGCATTGCAAATGATGGGCGGGATGATTGGGCTACATGGCGTGGATGCAGTCCCGGTGCCGGGCATGATCATGTCCATCCTGGGACACCTAGGTCCGCTACAAAACTTCCTAACAAGAACTCACCATATTCTAGCCGTTTCAAACACAGACACTCTGCCGGGGCCCGCGGCCTTGGCGTTGCGCTTCCTAATCGTTTGGGCGTTTCCGAACAGTCAGACAATCATGGCGAAATTCGAGCCTACGCTAGAAACGATTCGCGCCTCGGCGTGGCGATGGATCACATGGGAGCCCACTCTGCGCTGGGCCCTTACGCTTGGCACGCTGCTGGCCTTCGACTTGATGTCCCTGCAGCAGACCAAGGTTTTCTTGTACTTTCAGTTTTAGCGAATGGCTCTGCGCCAGAGACGCCGGGGAACCGCCGGCTAGGCTTGTACCAGTTCAACAAGAACTCGGGCTTCCGTCATCAGCCACGCGATCTCTCTTTGGTCGAAGGCAACCGCCGGATCCGGACCGCTGATCAGCAACGAGCGCTTCTCGACTAACTGTTTGATCGAGGCTCGGATGTCCCGCACTTGGTAACAAATGTGATATGCCCCGCCGCCTGTTTTCAGCTTGCCCGAGACGGGAGAATCGTCCCCGAGCGGTGCGACTAGCTCGATAACCAAGTCTCCATTGCCGCCCCGGCCCAGGAAGCAGACCGATACCTTTTGGATCGGATCGTCGAACGGTCCCGAGGTCAGCTCGTAGCCGAACAGCTCGCGAAAGATCGGAATCGCCTTTCGAATATCCCTCACGGCCACACCAAGGTGATGAAAGCTTAATTCCTCCATAGAAAACCTGCCCTCCTAACGTTTCCGAACGTATTTTGGCACGTACGCCTCAGCAAATTCATGACGCGACTTCCAGGGGCGTGTCCAAGTGGTTCTCTTTATTAACGTTGCGGGCACAACGGGTCGCAATCCACTGAGGGGCAACGTAAAATCGAATGTCTATGACCGCATCAAGCAATCGCGACCCACAATACGCTCGTGCCAGCGAGGATTGCCTCTACACACGCGAAAGATCCCGAGCTACACCGGCTTCTTGGTTTTTGCGGGTGTTTGCAGTAAACGGCTGGCACACACGTTTTATAAAGAACGCTGTGCGCCAGTCCTGGAATGTCATACCTGTTTCCGTTCGCAGCCCGCTGGCAAGCTTATTTATCAAAGGGCTGCCAGAACTCGAAGGATTTCGCTTAGGCGTTCCCACCGTGGTTGGGCTTTTAGAAAGTCTGAAAAAGAGCGGCTTCGAACCACAGACGATCATTGATATCGGGGCGAACGTGGGCAATTGGAGCCGTATGGCGCACCAGGTCTTCCCCTCCGCGCAATTCTTCATGATCGACGGCAACCCCGACAATGAGCCTTCTTTGCGGAGTTCGGCGACCGATATTGGACGAGATTCGGAGTGTTCGATATCGCTGCTTGGCCCAGAAGAGAAAAGCGACGTGACCTTTTACAAGCTGGGCACCGGCTCCTCAGTGCTGGCGGAACTAAAACCCTTTGACAAGAGCCAAGTCAGCGAGGTCACCTTGCCGATGCGCACTCTGGATGGGTTCTTGGAAAACCGTCAACTAGAATCGCCGGCCCTGCTCAAACTCGATGTACAGGGCTTCGAACTTCAAGTTCTGCGGGGTGCGACCGCGACGCTCAGCCGTGCGGAAGTGGTCATCCTGGAAACGTCCCTCCTGCCTTATAACGAGAATGCCCCACTGTTTGCGGAAGTGATTGCGTTCATGGCCGAACGAGAATTTCTCGCGTTCGATTTTTGCGGTCAAGCGAGGAGACAGACGGACCAGGCCCTATTCCAGACCGACGTCGTATTTGTCAGAAGAGATAGCGCTCTTCGCATGCCCCGAAAGTTTTGGTTGGGCGAGCCTGACTCCAGCCGGTGACCCGCGTTTCGCTTTTCGTTCTCGCACCTGGCGCTTGGAATCCGCAATGGTGAGGTAAAGGTGTCCGACGTCGTCACCCCTAGCAGGAAAGTTGTTTTCACCGAAGAAATTCTACAGGACCCTTATCCCACATACGCCCTCATGCATCGGCAAGGCCCGCTGCATTACATAGATGTAGGCAGCAAATGGGGCGTTTGGTCTATTTTCAGCCACTCGGAGTGCTCTTCGTTCGCTAAAGATCCCCGGTGTTCGGCCAAACGCGCCCACCAGATGTTGTTGTCTTTGCCGCTCAGTCGTCAGTCCGAGTTCAGCGAACTTTCCAGGATGCTGGGTTTATGGTTGATTTTCATGGACCCGCCCGAGCACACCAGACTGCGCAAACTTCTAAATAAGGGCTTTTCGACGGCAGCCATTGAAAGTCTGCGCCCACAAATCGAGACCGCCGTTGATCGAATGCTGAAACCACTCCAGCATGGCTCGGAAATCGACCTTATACGCGACTTCGCGAACTCCATTCCCATGCGAATCATTTCGGAATTGCTGGGAGTGCCACAGGAATTGCACGATCAATTTGTCGACTGGTCGCGGGCCATCGCGTTATTCCGAGGCAATCCAAATCGCACCGTCGAACAGGCGCACGCGGCGCAAGATGCTCTCCTCGCGCTCACCGCGTTCTTCCAAAAAACCGTGGCCGACCGGAGACGCAATAAAGGCAACGACCTCATTAGCCTGCTTATCGACATCGAGGAAGAGGGAGAAGTGTTGACCGAAGAGGAACTCTACGCGCAGTGTATCGCGCTGCTCTTCGCTGGACACGAGACGACGCGGAATCTCATCGGCAACGGAATGTACACGCTCCTGCAGCACCCGAAAGACGCCGCGGAGTTACGAGATGATCCGGAGACCATCCGCGGGGCCGTGGAGGAGATTTTGCGTTATGAGAGTCCCGTTCAATTCACCGCACGAGTGCTCAAGGAGGACATGGAAGTCTGCGGCCAACACATACCAAAGGGATGGTCTATCCTATGCATGCTCGGGGCGGCGAACCGGGATCCAAAGCAGTTTCAGCAGCCGAATCAGTTCAACCTGAAGAGGCTGAACAATCAGCACCTGGCGTTCGGTGCCGGAGCGCATTTTTGCATTGGAAACCAACTCGCTCGGTTAGAGGGACAGATCGCCATCCTGAATCTGGTGCAGCGCTTCCCAGAGATGAAGCTCGCCGGGCAGCGGCCGGGGTGGGCTTCTACGTTTGGCTTTAGGGGCCTCAAAGCCCTTCCCGTCACGATGTGAATCGCCAACTCGATATTTATTCACCGTCAGGCGGGTCCATCCAGCAGCACGTGTTCCGCGCTTCACGTATCCGATCCACGCTTCACACGTCTATTTCGATCAACGAAGGACCCCTGCCCTCCAGCCCTCGCCGTAGAGCCTTCACAAACACGTCCAAGGAATCGGCATGCGTGCCAGGCACCCCCATGCCCTTGGCCAACGACACCCAATCGATCCGGGGCCGATCGATCTCGAACAAATTCGCCGCACGCGCTCCGGGATTCCCGATACCAAGACCCGAAAATTCGCGTCTGAGTACGGCATAGACGCGGTTGGCAAAAATGATCGTCGTGACATTCAAGCCTTCGCGCGCCATGGTCCAGAGGGCTTGCAGTGTATACATGCCGCTGCCGTCCGCGGATAAGCAGAGCACCCGGTGATCCGGGCGCGCCACCGCCGCACCCACCGCCAACGGCATGGCGATCCCGATCGAGCCACCCGTATTCGCGAGCCAAGTGTGGCGAGGAATCCCCCTTGTGGCCGCCATCAGCCCTCGCCCAGAAGTCATCGATTCCTCGATGACAATTGCATTTTCGGGCAGTAGTGCGGCAATCGCCGCCGCGATCCCAGGAGCAACGATTTCGCCGTGCGGCAGGGCCGGCCGTTCGGCCTTTTCCGTTTTCGGGGTAGCCGCAGGCAACGACAAACAGGACGCGAGGGCCTCGAGTGCGCTCGCGCAATCAACCCCATGGCCCGCCATCTCATAAACCTCGCAACCCTCTCCCAGAGGTGAGCCCTTTTTGCGCGGGTAAGCAAAATAGGAGACAGGAGCCTTCGCTCCCACCAAAATCATCTGCTGAAATTCCTTAAGCTGCTCCACCGCCTGCTCGAAAATGAAGAGAATTCGATCGACGGGAGGCGCGCCCGCCCCTTGTTCAAGACGTGTAAATGGATAAGGCGCAAAAAGCTTGGCGTTGGTCGCCAGCGCGATGCGCCCGGCTAGCTCCAGCCCCTTGCCGTACAGCCCGTTACCGCCGATCAGAAGCGCGGTTCGCAAGCCCGAGCGAAGCATGGCTGCAGCTCGCTCAATGGTCTCGGTGGTCGGCGTTGGCGCCGCGGGCAACGGCAGAGGCTTTGCAATCGCGCCGCCCTCGCTCCAAGCAACGTCGGCTGGGACAATCAGCGTGGCGATCTGGCCGGGCGCTGTACGGGCCCGACGGATTGCTTCGGCTGCATCTTGGCCCGTTCCGGAGGCCGCATGGCACGTCCGCATCCACCGGGAATAGGGCCGTACGATCGCTTCGATATCGGATGTGAGGGGCGCATCGTGGCGCAGATGAGACGTCGCATGCTGGCCAACCAGGCTGATGATCGGCACCTGCGCGCGATACGCGTTGTGGAAATTGGCGAGGCCGTTGGCAAGGCCGGGGCCCAGATGAAGCAGGGTGCACGCCGGCTTGCCGGTCATCCGCGCATAGCCGTCCGCGGCTCCTGTGGCGACTCCCTCGAAAAGGACGAGAATGGGCCGTATTCCCTCCACTCGGTCCAGGTCGGCGACAATGTGCATTTCTGTCGTGCCCGGGTTTGCGAAATAGACATCCACGCCGCCAGCCACTAGAGTGCCGACCAGGCCCTCCGCTCCATTCATGCTGAAACTCCAGTGGGCGCACGCCCAGCAGCGGCCCGGTTAGACAATGGTTCGATGGGGAAGAAACAATTCACGGTGTAAGGTTCATTTCGCCAAGCGAGTTTCCCGCAGGTACCGGGAGAGAACGGTCCCGAGGCTTCTCGAGTTCGCCCCTAGTCCCCCAAAATGGCCTCCAGGAATCGTGTCCACTACAAACTCATCTGCTAAGTGAGCCCACACAGCGTTCGGATCCCGGGGAAATAGAGGATCGATCTCCGTCGCCCGGACGAATGTTATCTTGCCGCTGTAATGGCGAGGGCGATAGCGTTGCCACGAGAGATATGCACTGCTGCGTGCTGCCTCCATTGTGACTGCCCATTTCTCACTCATCCGAGGTTTATCCAGCAGGCCCTCTCCACCATCGCTTGAAAGGCGCGACGAGAATCCGGCGCGGCGAAAAATCCTAGAAAGAAAGCGCAGTGCCCGGCGCCCCACAATGTCGGCATGCTGGCCGAAGGGAAGTTGGGTCGCGTGCGGATACGATTCCACCATAGCCAGCAGTGCGATCTTCTCCCCGTTTTTGCTCAGTCGCTGCGCCATCTCCAGAGTCACAAGACCGCCGAGCGAGTAGCCGATAAGAATATAAGGTCCGCTCGGTTGAAGTTCCCCGATCGCGTCGAGGAAGAACTGAGCAAGATCCTCGATCCGTTCAAATGGTTTATCCACTCTATCCATGCCCCGCGATTGCATTCCGAATACTGGATGCTTCGATTCGATGTGTCTTACAAGTTGAAAAAACTCCATCACGCTGCCGCCGAGGCCGGGAACCAGGAAAATCGGCGGGGACTCGATGCCCGACTTCAGTCTCAGGCACGCTTTGAGCCTCGGCGGTTCCGGCATTTCCAGCACGGCGGCCAACTCCGCGATCGTAGCCGCCTGATATATCGTCAGAGGCGACAGGTCCCGGCCATATTCCTGCGCGATTTCGCCGAAGAGTCGATTCGCTGAAGCAGGATCGCCCCCGAGATCAAAAAAGTTGTCATGGATACCGATCGGCGCCCGCTGAAGCGTCCTCTCCCAAATGGCGGTGAGAGTGCCAACTCTTGTGGACGCGACCGTTTGCTCATCGATCATGAATGCGCGAACTGCCAGTAAAGCTTTCGGGCCCTGGTATACAGCGGCCCGTGCTCGAGCATGCGGTCGCCGATCCGGATCACCGGCACGACTTTCGAATAGTTGCCCGTCGAGAAAATTTCATCAGCCATTTCAAAATCCTCGTACGTAAGCGTTTTTTCGACGACGGTTAAGCCGTCCCCCCGCAGCAGTCCAACCACCCGCTGGCGTGTAATGCCCGCGAGAAACGTCCCATTGGCGATCGGCGTAAAGACGACACCATCTTTCGCCATGAAAATGTTGGACGTGGCGAGCTCCGCGACGTTACCCAGCATGTCGCATAGGATTGCGTTGTCGAAACCTCGAGCCTGCGCCTCGAAAAGCGCGCGGGCATTGTTGGGATACAGACATCCGGCTTTCGCGTTCACCGGCATGGCGTCGAGCGTCGGCCTGCGATAAGGGGACAGCGTGATCGAAAAGCCTTTCGGCTCGCGCATAGGTGCTTCGTAGATGGAAAGGCACCAACGTGTGGAGTCCGGGTCGTGCGCCTGAATCCACGGACCCTCCTTTTCCGCCCAATACATTGGCCGAATATAGAGCGCCGCGTTCTTCTCGAAACGAGCGATCCCCTCGCGGGCGAGTTTCACCCACGTCTCCGTTGAGACGGTCGGCTTCAGGAAGAGCTTTGCTGCGGAATCATTAACGCGCGCACAATGCAGATCAAGATCGGGCGTCACGCCTTCAAATGCGCGCGCACCGTCGAACACCACGGAGCAGAGCCAAGCCGCGTGAGTACGTGGACCGAAGATGGGCACATTCCCCTCATGCCACTGCCCTTCGAAAAACGTCCAAGTCTTCGACCAAGTAATTCCGGCCGACATTGCAACTCCTCTCCGCCCACGTTAGGAACGGCCTTTCCCACGGAAGGGCGTGCGCTTCCTTCTTTAACCGTTATGACCCTTGGGCATATTTGCGAGCTACCTGCGTTCCTCTAACTCACTCATTTTCATGGCCTTAGAATACTGACCGAGTGGACACCATTTCAAGTGTGATCGCAATCTTTGGTGACTTACTTGCACTTATTTGCCATGTAACACTGGCCTGACTCGTCCGCTGAATTCGCTTTTCGGACTGGCACTTTTTTTCGCCACAACACCATGAGGACATTTGGCCTCCGCCCGCCAGTGACTCCCAATCCAAATCTCGCGGCGAATTGTTCCTCCGGACAAACGTGAAGCCGACTGTTCTCATTGCCGCTACCGCTCACTGGTTTCCCACCGCTCGCCTGGGAATGGCTCTGGCAAACGCGGGATGCATGGTCGAAGCGGTTTGTCCTACGGGCCACCCGATCGGCCTCACGAGCGCCGTTCGCCGAACTCATGCCTACCGCGGTTTAGCCCCGATCGAGTCGTTCGCCGCCGCAATCGCTGCCGCATCTCCCAATTTGATCGTTCCGAGCGACGATGTTGCCGTGGGGCATCTCCACAAGCTTTACGATCGAGAGCGGCGCCGTGGGGAGGCAGGGACGGCGACCTGCGCGCTTATCGAGCGTTCGCTTGGCACGCCCGCGAGCTTCTCTGTCGTGCGCAAACGAGCGCTATTCATGCAGCTGGCTGAAGAGGAAGGTGTCCGCGTTCCAAAGACTGAAGTCATTGCGACCACTGATGATCTCGAGCTATGCGCCGCGCAGATGGGCTTTCCTTTGGTGCTCAAATCTGACGGCAGTTCGGGCGGTTACGGGGTGAGAATTGTTCGCACGTATGAGCAAGCGGAACGTGCTTTCCGGAAATTACAGGCGCCTCCCTTGTTAGTGAGAGCTGCCAAGCGCGCCTTAGTGAACCAAGATACGACTTTGGTTTGGCCCTCGCTGTTCCGTGAGCGATTCGTCGTGAGTGCGCAGGCGGCGGTGGCGGGGCGGGAAGCAACCAGCACGGTCGCTTGCTGGAATGGCGCCATCCTTGCCAGCCTTCATTTTGAAGTGCTCAAGAAACATGATTCAACTGGGCCATCCACGGTTTTGCGATTGATCGAGAACGCCGAGATGTCTTTCGCGGCGGAAAAGATGGTGCGCCGGCTCGGTCTATCCGGCGTGATCGGTCTTGATTTCATGCTGGAAACACAAAGTGGAGACGCATACCTGATCGAAATAAATCCGCGAGCGACACAAGTCGGGCACTTGGCGCTCGGGCCCGGACGCGATCTGCCGGCCGCCCTCTATGCAGCCATTTCCGGAAACTCTGTCCGGGAGTCTCCGAAAGTCACTGCAAGTGACGTCATTGCTCTATTCCCACACGAGTGGCTCAAGAATCCGGAAAGCCAGTTTCTTCAATCGGGTTACCACGATGTTCCTTGGCAAGAACCGCAGCTCATTCGCGCGTGTGTTGGCACACGCCGGAAGCAACTGACCGGAATCCATCCGCTCAATCCGCCTCTACTGGTTAAAAACGTACACTGACACTGAAGTATTGGCGCGGGTCGAGAATTGAGCACCGCCGAGCACGCTCGCGGGGCCGGATCGATGCTATCGGACTCCGGGCGTTATCGGCAGCGCCGCGAGCTGCGGCCGACCGAAGCTGACGTAGTCGAAACCCATCGCTTCCATCTCGGCAGGGCGCAGCATGTTGCGCGCATCTAGGATGAGAGGACGAGCCATCTCGCCGTGCAATCGCTTCCAATCCAAGTGCCGGAATTGGTCCCATTCGGTGAGAAGCAAAAGAGCGTCCGCGCCGCGGGCTACGTCGTGCGCGTCCTGACCGTACTGTATGTTGGGCAGAATCGCTCGTGTTCGCTCCATCGCCTCTGGATCGTACGCGTGCACTGTTGCGCCTTCGGCGAGCAGGCGGCGAACCACCTCGATGGCTGGCGCGAATCGAATGTCGTCCGTGTTTGCCTTGAAGGCCAATCCGAGGACGCCGATCTGCTTATCTTTGATAACCCACAGTGCCTTCTTCACTTTTTCGAGAAGGATTTCGATCCGTTGCTTGTTCACACGTTCCGCTTCCTTCAATATGCGGAAATCCACACCGACTCGTTCAGCCAAGCCGATAAACGCCTGAATATCCTTGGGAAGGCAAAACCCACCGAAGCCGAGGCCTGCGTTTAAGAACCTGCCGCCGATGCGGGCATCGAGCCCCATGGCTCGCGTCACCTCATCGACGTTCCCCCCGAGCCGCTCGCACAGGTCGGCAAGGACGTTGGCGTAGGAAATCTTCAGCCCGAGGAATGAATTCGACGCATGCTTGATTAGCTCCGCGCTCGGAATCGTGGTTACCAGAAACTCTGGCATCGGTCCCGCAGGACACTTCTCCGCGTGCACGGGGCACCGGAACCGGCCCTCGAGGATGGGACCATAGATTTCACGGAGCTGCCGCTCGCTTTCCTTGTCCTCCACGCCGACCACGATTCGGTCTGGATGGAAAAAATCCTGAACCGCCGTGCCCTCGCGAAGGAATTCTGGATTCGACGCCACGCGGAAGGTCACTCCCGTGCGTCGCGCGTACACGTTGAGCGCCCGCTGCAGCTCCTGGCCCGTCTGCGCAGGCACGGTGCTCTTCTCGATCACCAGCTTCGGAGAGCGCGATTCTGTGGCGATCAGGCGCGCGACATTGTCGATCGCCGAAAGATCCGCCTCGCCGCTCGGCAGTGGGGGCGTACCGACGCAAATGAAAACCGCGTCGGCCCAGCGTACAGATTCGCCACAGTCAGCTGTGAATCGCAACGCTCCCGTACGCGCAACCGTTCTCGAGAACGATGTCTAGGGTGGGCTCGTAGATGGGCACCTTCCCTGCCTGCAATGCGGCGATGCGCGCCGCATCGTTGTCGGTGGCCCACACCTCATGGCCTGCTTCGGCCAGACAACTTCCTGTCACGAGTCCGACGTAACCGCATCCGATAACCGAAAGCTTCATGAGCGATTCTCCCCCCGGGATCCTTACTGGCACCTGGGCTGTTCTACGACATTTTGGACCTAATAGGGCGAACTAGGAACCAAAATGCTGGCTTGATGATTGCTCGTGATGAAACAGGAGCTAGCGAATAAGGGCTAGCGCGAGCCACCCACGCTTCAGTCTGCGCTCCCCGCAGCCTTCGGCGGAATCGGGGACCGTTTCAACTGGAATGCGTGGCGAGCGCTTCGGCGGCAGACCCGCTTGGCGGATCTTGTAGAGCAGCGCTCGATAGCTGATTTTCAGCTCGCTCGCCGCGCGTTTGCGGTTCCAACGATTTTCTTCCAGCACATTCAGGATAATTTTTCGTTCGAGTTCCCGCACCGCTTGCCGCGTCACCTTCTTCAACTGTATGGGCCCGTGCGTGGGCACTTCGGGCACTAGGTTCGTGCGATCCCAGTGCAATAGCTCTACGCTGACCGCCTCTTCGGATCCCAATATGACGTAGCGTTCGACCAGATTTTCCAGCTCCCGAATATTCCCGGGCCAGGCATGTCGTTCAAGCAGGCGCAATAGCGTAGGCGAGATCGTGCGCGCCGAAATGTTGTGCCGCTTCTGGTGCCGCTGGAGGAAATACTCCGCGAGATCGCCAATATCCTCCGCGCGAGCGCGCAGCGGCGGCAGTTCCATGCTCACTACATTAATGCGGTAATACAAATCCTCGCGGAAATGCCCAGCGGCAGCCTGCCGCTCCAAAGAGCGGTGCGATGAACAGAGCAGGCGCGTTGAAACGGTTATCTCTTCTTGGCCGCCGATTCGTGTGAAGCGTCCGTCCTGCAGAAATTGCAAAAGCTTCGCCTGCAGTCCGAGCGCGATTTCGTCAATACCATCGAGGAACAACGTGCCGCCGTCCGCGGACTCGACGCGGCCTGGTTTGCTGGCATACGTGCCTGTGAAAGCGCCCTTCTCGTACCCAAATAATTCGCTTTCGAGCAGACCGCCCGGAATCGCTGCGCAGTTCACCCTCACGAATGAATTCGCAGCCACTGCGGAGCGCGCGTGGATATGGCGCGCCATCACGTCTTTTCCAGTGCCGCTATCGCCTTGAATCAGCACTGGCACGCTGGATTGCGCGACCTTTTCGACCTTCTGCCGGATGGCCGTCATTCGGCTCGAGCGTCCGTAGATCAACGCCTCCGGTGGAAAGTCTTCAGAATAACCTCTTGCAGACACTCTATGCATGTTTACCCACGCTGTGGCTTACCCCGGCGTACTGGAAAGCATTCAGAGCGCCAAACTGTGGGGTTTTGGAAACAGTAAATCGGCGGTTTACCCGAGTGTGCGCAATATGTAACTATCATAGAATCAGGTTCTTGCATCATCCGCCGGGGCGATGAGGGTGGCCTAGTAGTCCGGTCCTGGGTCGGCCATGCGGGTGGCACCGAGGGAATTGATTTTCACTTCCTGAGCAGAGTGGTTCCCTAATCGGGTCAGCGGCCCTGCGAGACCCCTCTTGCCGGCAGGCCCTTCTCAGTCCAGTCGCAAATCGTTCGGATCTGTTCTGCAGAGAGCTTAGCTTCATAATGTACTAGTTCATAAGATGTTAACGGCATTCTGCCTAGCCTTAACTCGCGGCAAATCGATACGAATTTTTGCCTCGTGTACTCAGCCGGATCGTCCACGCCGGGGCGGAGCCACTCCGAAAAGTTCAAGTGGCGCCGGCCGTTTGAAACGTGGTCCGCGATGATCCACGACATCGGCGCGATCTCGCTGTACCACGGCCAGTTCGTCTGATTCGAGTGGCAGTCGTTACAGGACTTCGCCAAAATCCGCTCTACGTCGGGAGGCACAACGACTGCCGCTTCCAAGGTTCGCGCCGCAACCACCGGCGGGTTGTTGCGCTCGGGACGGTAGACCTGAATCGCGACAGCCAGGGCGATGCATCCGAATAGTGCGCCTCGTAAAAATGACAGCATCGTGCTCTCTTTCCAGTGTGGATCTTCCCGTGTTCGCATCTACCGAAGTCAAATATTGTCCTCGAACTCGCTCGATCACGTCGCCAGAAATTGAAGTTTATTAATGGCGCACACTTTTTTCTTTCAGCACGGTTTTTGTCAGCTCATATTTACAATTGGACATCGCTCATGTAGCATGCCGCATTGGCTTTGCACTCGCCGTTCTGGTTTCTGTTTGAACACTTGGCCCTTGGGATGCCAGCTCGGAAACGTTGGGGAAGTAGGCTTGTCGTTATTGCGGCGATTGGCTGCGCGCTCATGCTGCTGGGAGCGGCTCTCCCAGGCGCTCCAGGGCCCGCTATTGGTCAGCCCCCGATCCAGCCTCAGGCGTTTTTACCCCGGCCCATCGTTCTGCGGTGGACGCCCTCTTGGATTTCTTGAGCTGGCGGCCTCAGCCAGTACAGCCGATTGCCTTTCCGCATAAGGTGCATCTCGCGAACGGTCTGCAAGTGCGAGACCTGTCACGGTGGAGTCAACCAAGGCGCCGTTGCCGGCATACCTGACGTTCGGTTTCTGCATGATGTGTCACAGCGTCATTGCCAAGGATAAGCCCGGAGATCAAGAAAGTTGCCGCCTATCTCGCGCGCGGCGAAGATATTCCGTGGCAGCGCGTCTACGACTATAGCGCTTCGGCGCACGTGCGGTTCAATCACGCTCCTCACATTCGTGCGGGCGTGCAATGCTCCTCTTGCCACGGCGATATGACCAAGCAAACGACCGCTCAGCGCGTCGTGAACCTGAACATGGGCTATTGCCTTACTTGCCATCAGCAACGCAACGCGCCCGTCGATTGCTTGACGTGCCATTACTAATTTGAGTTCTGGCCGCTTCGCTGCGGCCAGAATGGGAGTCTCAGAGGTCTCATGGAACGGCGGAACTTTTTCAAACTTGCGGCTCTGACGGGCGCAGCGGCCGCGCTGGATTCCTGTGGGAGTCCCGATCACCAGCTCATCCGTTTCGTTCCGGAAGAGACGCTGGTTCCGGGCATTGCCACCTGGAAGCCGAGCATCTGCACGCTGTGTCCCGGCGGGCTGCGGCCTGCTCGTCCGCGTGATGCAGGGTGAAGCCGAAGTCGTGCGCAAGGGCCAGCTCGGCATCATCAAGATGGGACTTGCCAAAAAGCTCGAAGGCAATCCCCTTCATCCCGTCAATCGCGGCAAGCTCTGCGCGCGCGGCCAGGCTGGCCTTCAGGTGGTCTATCATCCCGATCGTTTGCGAGGCCCTCTGAAGCGTACGGGCGAGCGCGGCTCCGGCGCAATTCCAGGAAATCAGCTGGGACGACGCGATGAAGGAGCTGACGTCGCAGCTTTCCACGCTGCACCTCCTCGAGCAGCGCAGGGTCGCTGGCCTTCCTCACGTCGCCCGCTGCGTGGACAGCGCCAAGAATTGATCGAACGATTCCTGAAAGCGTACGGCGCGCCTCCGCCGGTGGCCTATGAGCCTCTTGACGACGCGGTATTGCGCCAGGCAAATCTGCTTAGCTTCGGCTGGCCCGAGCTGCCCGACGCTGGATCTCGCGCGAGCCAACTACGTCATTTCCTTCGGCGCCGATTTCCTGGGCACATGGAACTCGCCCGTCTCGCAGTCCATCGGCTACGGCGAAATGCGCCAGGGACGCGTCGGGCGTCGCGGCAGATTCGTGCAGGTCGAGTCCCGCATGTCGCAAACCGGCGCCAATGCCGACGAATGGGTTCCGTGCCGGCCGGGAACGGAAGGCGTGCTCGCGCTGGGAATTGCGCACGTCATCCTGAGCGAGAAGCTTGCCTCGCGCGATGCGCATGCGCGCGCCGGCTCGCTCATCGCCGGCTGGTCCGAGGGCCTGCCCGACTACGCGCCGGACATGGTCGAGAAGCGAACCGGAGTTCCCAGCGCGACGATCAAGCGCTTGGCCATGAGGATCGCGCAGAGCGGGCCCGGCCACCGCCATCATCGGCGGAGCGCCCCTGGCCCAGACCAACGGCTTGTTCAACGCGCTCGCCGTGAATGCGCTGGCGGCCCTGGTCGACCCGGACAACCGGCGCGCTGCTCGGTTTCATGCCGCAGCCGCCTCTCGGAAATGCTCGCGCGCCGGCAAGCAAACCGCAGGACAGCTTCGCTGCGCTCAGCCGCCCTGACCAAAGCGAATCCGAAGCTGCTGATGCTGTACAACGCCAATCCGGTCTTTTCCGCCCCGCCCGGCAGCGCAGGTCCGCGAAGCCATCGCGAAAATTCCCTACATCGTGAGTTTCGGCAGCTTCATCGACGAAACCAGCAGCCTGGCCGATCTGATTCTTCCCGACCATGCGCCGCTCGAGTCCTGGCTCGACGACGTCCCCGAATCCGGCGCGGCAGGGACGGTGGTGAGCCTCGCGGCGCCCGCTGTCCACCCGCTGCACGACACGCGCGCCATGCCGGACGTGCTTCTCGATTTGGCGCAGCGCTGGGCGGCAGCGTCGCCACCGCCCTGCCCTGGAAGACATTACGACGAAATGCTGCGAGCGGCCTTCGTGCCTCTCCGCAAGCATAAGCGGCTCGATCTCCGGCACTGACGCCGACAATGACGACGATTTCTGGGACAAGGCTCAGGACGCAGGGCGGCTGGTGGAGCTGCCGGCGTCGGCGCAAACGATCCGGCCGCCTCCGCCATGCCTGCAGCAGCGCGTCCGCCGGCAAAGCACGCCGATCCGCAATTCGACGGCGACGCCAGCAGTCTATCCTTTCTACTTTTTGCCTTACGCTTCGCAAATGTTCCGCGATGGCTCGCTCGCCCATCTGCCCTGGCTGCAGGAAATGCCGGACCTGCTCACGACCGCCATGTGGTCGACTTGGGTCGAGATCAATCCGCAAGACGGCGCGAACGGCTGGGTATCGGGCAAGGCGACCTGCTGGAGATCGCTTCGCAGCACGGAAAGCTGCAGCGCTCCCGTCATGCTCTCGCCCGGCATCGCGCCGGACGTCGATCGCCATGCCCATCGGGCAAGGGCACCAGAATTTCGGCCGCTATGCCAGCGGCCGCGGCGCGAATCCGATCTCGATTCTCGCGCCGATGACCGAATCGGAAACCGGCTCGCTGGCCTGGGCCGCAACGCGCGTCAAGATTCGCGCGATCCGGCGAGGCCGAGCAAGGCAAGCTGATTTGTTCTCGGCGGCATCAGCCGCTTCCCGCACCCGGAAGAGCCGCGGTAGAGTTTCGAGATTCCTCCACGCAGCTGATTCGGAGGAGAGGGCTGACAAACGAGCATGGCTCAAAATGGGCAATGGTGATCGATCTGGACCGCTGCACGGGCTGCGAGGCGTGCGTGGTTGCCTGCCACGCCGAAAACAACATCTCCACGGTCGGCGAGGATCAGGCCGCGCGCGGCCGCGCCAAGCACTGGATTCGCGTCGAGCGCTATTGGGAAGGCGAGTTCCCCGATGTGCAGACTGCGCTTCAGCCGGTGCTGTGCCAGCAGTGCGACGACGCTCCCTGCGAGCCGGTCTGCCCGGTCTACGCCAGCTATCACACCGACGAAGGCCTGAACGGCCAGGTCTACAATCGCTGCATCGGCACGCGCTATTGCGCCAACGCCTGCCCCTACACCGTGCGCTATTTCAATTTCTACAATCCCGACTGGGAAAAGCCGCTGCAACCTGCAGCTCAATCCCGACGTTTCCGTCCGCAGCGTCGGCATCATGGAAAAGTGCACGTTCTGCGTGCAGCGCATCAAGGCCGCCGAAATCCAGGCCGAAGGCGAAAAGCGCGAACTGAAGGACGGCGAGTTCAATCCCGCCTGCGTGCAGTCCTGCTCGCCGAAGGCCATGGTCTTCGGCGATTTGAACGATCCGAACAGCGAAGTCTCGCGCCTGGCGCGCTCGAATCGCGGCACCAAGCTGCTCGGTGAACTTGGGCACGTTGCCGAAAGTGAGTTATCTGCAACGAGGCGTGTAATCGCATGGAAAAGACGCCGCAACAAATTCAACAAGACCTGCTGCGGCCGCATGTTTCGTTCCAGCACGCAGTACTGGGTTGCGGTTGCCTTGGCAACTTGCCTGGTGCTGGCGGGCGTGTGCACATTCTTGCTATCAGGTCTACACGGCATCGGCGTCTGGGGCCTGAATTCGCCGGTCTTCTGGGCCTTCGACATCACCAATTTCGTTTTCTGGATCGGCATCAGCCACGCCGGCACGCTGATCTCGGCCATCCTGCGTCTCGCCAATGCCACCTGGCGCCGCCCGGTTACGCGCTGCGCCGAAGCCATCACCGTTTTCGCGCTCTCCATCGGCGCGATCATTCCCGTCTGCCACATCGGCCGGCCATGGCTGGCTTTCTGGCTGATTCCGTACCCCAGCGAGCGCCGCATCTGGCCCAATTTCCGCTCGCCGCTGGCCTGGGATTTTTTCGCCATCAACACATACCTGACCGGAAGCATCACGTTTCTTGCTGCTCCCCATGATTCCCGACTGGGCCGCGATTCGCGACTGCTCCACCGGCCTGCGCAAAAAGATCTACGGAATACTGTGCTCTGGGCTGGCAGGGCACGCCGCGCCAGTGGCACCGCCTGGAAACCGCCATGCACATCATGGCCATCGCCATCATTCCGGTGGCCGTTTCGGTGCACACCATCGTTTCCTGGGACTTCGCCATGACGCCGGTGCCCATGTGGCACTCCACGATCTTCGGTCCCTACTTCGTCGTGGGCGCGATTTTCAGCGGCATCGCGGCGCTGATTATCGCGATGGCGCTGTTGCGGAAATTCCTGCACCTCGAGGAGTACCTGCAGCCGATCCACTTTCAGAACCTCGGCAAGCTGCTGCTTGACCATGAGCCTGCTCTGGTTCTATTTCACTTTCGCCGAACGCCTGACCGCCTGGTACGGCAACGATCCCTCCGAGATGGCCGTGTTCTGGTCCACCATCCGGCAAAACTTCGCGCCGCATGTTTCTGGACCATGGTCGTCTGCAATTTCATCATTCCCGTTCCGATTCTGGCCATCAAGAAATTGCGCACGATCACCGGAACGTGATCGCCTCCGTCGCGCGATCGTCATCGGCATGTGGATCGAGCGCTTCCTGATCATCGTGCCCTCGCTCGAGCACAAGTATTTGCCTTATGCCTATGGACATTACCGGCCGACCTGGGCGGAGATCACGCTGATGGCTTCCTCGTTTGGCTTGATGTTTCTGCTTTATCTGTTGTTTGCGAAATTTGTGCCGGTGATTTCCGTGTGGGAAATGAAGGCCGGCCTGCACCACCCGTCTGCCACCCCGCATGCCAGCACCGTCAGCGACGTACCGATTGGCAGCGGGTTTGAAGACAATCCCCTGCCCTCGGACGTCTAGCGATGAGAGCGATCTACACTCTTTGTCCCGACCCCGACTCCGCGCAGCGCGTAGTCGACGCTTGCGTGTCGCCGGTCTCGATCTGGGCTTTGCCAGCAATCAATCGTGGTGGTCTCTGGTGAGCCGTACGAAGGTTACGATTTCTCGGATCGCTATGCGAAGTCCTACATGTTTCCGCTCGCAGCCGTCGGAGGTTTGGTCGGTGGCACGTGCGGCTACTTGCTCACCTCGCTGACCCAGAGGGCCTACCCGCTGCCCACCGGCGGCATGCCCATCGTTCCGCCCTGGACCAACGGCATTATCGTTTACGAGCTCACGATGCTCGGCGCCATCCTGACCACTCTGGTCTATATGTTCGTCGCTGCCCCGCTGCCCAGCTTCGGAGCCGCACGTCACCGATCCGGAAATCTGGACGGGAAAAATCCTGGTGGGCGTTACCGATCCGCCCGAGTCTTCTTCCGCCGGAATCGAAAAGGCATTCCGTCAGGCTGGCGCTTCAGAGATTAAAAGGTTCCCGGCCCCGCCCGCGCCCCCTGCCACGCGTTGAACCCCGTCACGGGTTGAACCCCATCACGTATTAGACGTCGCCACGCCCCTGCGTTGCAGTTACCCCGGTCTCGCAAGAGATAGCTCTGCCCAACTTCTGACAACCGTGGTGAGAAATAACCGGAGGGAATGGAAACAAAAGACCTCTGCGGATTCCGTTGTGTATTTCGTTACGGAATTCGCAGGGGCCAGTTAGACAGCCGGAACATTGCGCCGCCCGATCGCCGGGTGAGCCGTTACCAGGCTACGCCCCTTTTTCAATCTTCGCGATCTTGATGGTCTTGGTGGAATCGTTGTAATCGCCGGTGACTTTCACTTTGGTTCCGGCAAACGCCGACGCTTTTTTCTGATCGTCGAGCTGATAGGTGCTCTTGGTCGCGGCATCAAACAGCACGAACTTGCCACCAATCGCTACACATGCGAGCGTGCACTCTTTCTCGGTCTGCCCTTCGTGAATCATTTTGTCGTGTCCGCCCAGAAGGGCGCACTGGCTATCCATGATCTCTCCGGTCAGCGTCTTGGTAGCTGCGGACGTCACGGTTGACAAGATGGCCAAAAACGGCAGCGCTATGATCAGGCCAATCGCAAATTTTTTCATTTCTCTTTCTCCGGTCGAATAGTAGGTGACAGCAATTCTTAATAACTATACCACAGGGGCCAGATCTAAGGCGCCATTGCGCTGCCTCGGGTGAACTTCCCCGCTGCGTGATCGGAACGTGGTCGAAAATTTGACCCTGGAGACACGGGCCAAGCCGAAGAAACAATTCGACGAGATTCCTCGCACCGTAAACGCTGACATCCGAAGCCAGCGTTGAAGGAGACGCTGAGCTCGGGATGTACCGGCGGCCGTCCTCTGCGGTCGCGCAAGGGCGGCGCGACCGCATGCGTCAGAAGCACAACCTACAACCGCTTACCGTGCCTGCTGACCGCGCTCGAACGCATGAATCAAGGCGCGTCAGGAGACGTAACAGCGATTCAAACCGCAGCGCAAGGAATCTTACGCCTTAGCGCCGCGCAGCCGCTTGCGGCCAGCAAAGAGACCTGCGACGCCTACGCCTAGAAGCGTCAACGTAGCAGGTTCCGGAACCGGATCATGCCGCTGGTCCGGCCAATTCTGGTTTCCCTGATAACCGTTGTATTGAGCGTTTGCCTGAGGAACGCGGACGAGCAGGCTGGCGGTAAGAACTGCCGTTAACAAAGCGATTTTGCAAAGACTAGATGAAAGTTTCATGTATATGTCTCCAGTGTTTTTTTAGATTCTGCCTCTGCGTCTGTGATCATGAATGGGAGATTCGCGCACTTCACAACAACGATCTTAGTGAGAACAAGTGGGGAGCCCAATAGCGCGACGGCACTGGCAGTTTCAGTACTGACGCGGTGCGGCAGCTGGTACGCGTTCTCTAGTACCGCAAGCCGCATCAAAACTCCGTGCGGGCAGCACGGGGTTTGTGCTCGCGCACTTTTGTCACACACTTTTTACAGGATGCGTCTGGTGGTGCAGGATTTAACTGGGTCGCGCGCCAGATGCGCTCTGCGCGTCGTAAACGGCTGCGGTCGAGGGGAATCGATCGTGGCTGGGCTGCGTCACTTCTGTTCTCTGGAGCCACAACAGCAGAGGCAGCAGAATCATCAGTCCTATTCCGAAGAACACGAATCCGCCGTCGCGATGCAAACTGCCGGTCAAGAAGCTTGGATCCACATGCACTGCTAGCAACGTGAGGGTGGCGATGCGGATTCCGTTTTTGATGACCAGCATGGGGACGGCAGCCGCGAGCAGCACCGCGCATCTCGAATTCGAGCGTAAGAAGAAGTTCCCCGCCAACAGGCACGTGATCAGCAGGGCTTGCGCGGATCGAATGCCGCTGCACTCCCTGGCCACTTCAATCGAGACGGTAGGTAACACAAAGACCAGTCCCTGCCTCAAGAAAGGAGTTCCGCTCAGCCGGAAGATCCAATCCGCAACATCTGCCGAGCCCACCTGCAGCCAAGTAATGAAACGGTCAAGCAATGGCCCCGGCACGGGCAGCATCAGCAGAAGGAACAGAAGCGGGAAACGTCCGGCTTTGAAAGCGGAGCTCCCGTAGAAGAGCAGAAAACCAGCCCAAACAAAAAGCAGAAAACTCAGGACGGCGAGAAACAGCCAGTCGCTTGCGGGCGAAGCCGATGCGGTGCGCCAAGTGAACGCGCCCAGTGCGGCGCCAGCGACTCCCAGAGCCGCCGCGGGCAGCGTGCCATTGTCCAATGTTCCGAACAGCTGTTTCCGATCCATGCATACCAACGCGAGACTCACGAAAGGAATCACTAGGATGTGAGAGTACGTGTCGGAAGACAGAGCGGTTTGAATCAAATCTCGCAGCGGCAGCCAAAACGCGATCGCACACACGGCGACGTACGTGCCGAACCAGAAGGTTCTTCGCGCGCGAACAGCCGGTGTGGACATCCAAGCCGTGGTTTGCCTCAATTCTCGGCGAGAGTCATTTTGTCAGCCCGCAAATAGAGTTCGGGCTCCCCCGCGTACGCCATCATGTCAGCGGAGTTGTCGCACGCCAATGGACCCTTGGCGTCATGGCGAGGGCGTACCTAAGCTCTAGTACCAATCCATGAGACGCGGGTGACGAACGCACCCAGACGGCTCTCGGGTGGTGCGAAACATCGGAGCGGACAAAAGTTTTGGCGAATTATGAACTGGACTCGCCCAGCAAGCGCCGTAGTAGCCGCAGCAGGCGCGCCCGAGCTTCCGGATCCATTGCGGCAAACTCCACGCCCATGCCTTTTCCTGGCGAAGAATTCCGCACCACCGCGGTAGCGCGAACCTCGCCCCCCGGCACCTCGAAGTACAATCGAATCGCCTCGCCCACTGCGGGCGGTCTCTCCGCATAAATAAATAGCCCGCCGAGTCCCAACGTCGCCACCTTGGCTACGTTGCGCTCGTGCGCGCTTTGCCACGCGACACGCATGCCTATGGGCAAGCCGACGCGCGGGTAACGACGATCGTTGGTAGCAGGAGTCACAAAGGTCCTCCCGTAGGCGGTATAGTTTGAGGGTACCACTATGTCTTTCGGGCGTGATGTGCTGTTGCCGAATACGACACGGGGCCGGCCGGATTGATCGCTCTGACGATCAGCGTTAGCTGTCGTTTGTTATCTGATCTGTGACGCTGTGCCGTGACGCCTCTTGTCGCTGCCTTACGATTTCCTGTAGTGTGAAAAAAATGGCCAAGCGTGTATCCACAAAGCGAGGGCTCAAGGTATGCATCCTTTCCCCGCACCCTCTGGTGCTCGCCGAATTCTCGCGTGCACTGGCCGGTCCGGCCTTCGACGTGACCACGCGTCAGCTCGAATCCACGCTAGGGCCCGATCTGCGCAAGGTGACTGTGCCGCACGCGACCGTTTATGTCGTGGACGCCGCTCGCGCTTCGCAGCCTGCAACTGCTGCGCTCATCGCGAACATCCTGGAAACAGCTCCCTCGGCGCGTCTGCTCGTCGTTGCCGAGCAGTTCAGCACTACCGAGCGGCATAATTTGCTTCGCTTGGGCGCCAAAGGTTTGTTGACCTATGCCGACGCCAGTGGCCAACTGGCGCGTGCGTTGCCCCAAGTCGCCCGCGGCGGATTTTGGGTGCCGCGATCGACGCTCTCGGAATTCATCGATTCTATCCTTGTGGACCAGCATGGACGCCGGCTGAAGGTCGCCACAGCAAAGGAGCTCAGCCGCAGGGAGCGGGAAGTGCTCGACGTTCTGCTTGAAAATCTGGCCAACAAAGAAATTGCCAGCCGCTTCAACATCTCCGAGCGCACCGTCAAATTTCACGTTTCCAATCTGCTGGCCAAATTCAATGTTCGCCGCCGTGCCGACCTCATTCTCTTGTGCTATCAGCGTCAGACCGGCGCCTGAAATTCGCCTGCCGTTCAGGCCTCCTCGCCGGGCCGATTCTCGAAATGTTTGCCCAAACGGCGATTGGCAGATTTCGCACACTGCCTGCGAGTACCCGCTGTGCTCCCCTCGATTCTTGGTATAGTCAGGCGTCTCGTTAAAAGTTCGTCGCGGGGCAGACGGGAAATTTAACGTTCGCTATGCTTATCGAGCGGAAACCGGAATTTTTCAAAGGCGCGCAACTCAAAGTCGGGATTATCGGCTGCGGTTACGTCGGGCTGCCCCTGGGATTGCGCTTTGCCGAAGCTGGGCACCGCGTGATTGGCTTCGACACCGATCCCGGCAAGGTCGAGAAGCTCAATCAGGGCCAGAGCTACATCGGGCACATCGCCGGTGCCAGAATCCAGCAATACGTCCGCTCTAAACATTTCTCGGCGACGAATGATTTCACGCGTCTGGCGGATATGGACGCCGTCGTGATCTGCGTCCCCACGCCGCTCGATCAGCGGCACGAGCCCGACCTTTCCTACGTCGAGCAAACGGCGCGCGTTCATTCAGCCGAACTTGCAGCGTGGACAGCTCATCGTGCTCGAATCCACGACATATCCCGGAACCACCGAGGAACTCGTGCTCCCCGATCCTCGAAGCCAATGGCCTGCGTTGCCCGATCGCCCATGGCCCCGATGACGAGCAAATCCAAACCGATTTTTTCCTGGCCTTCTCGCCCGAGCGCGAGGACCCCGGCAACAAGCAGTTCGGCCTGGCGCAAATTCCCAAGGTCGTCGGCGGCGTGAATCCACCGAGTGGACGCGCTGCGCAGGCGCTGTACGCGCAGGTTGTGTCGCGCGTCGTGCCCGTCAGCTCGACGCGTGCGGCCGAGATGGCCAAGCTGCTCGAAAACATCTTCCGCTGCGTGAATATTGCGCTCGTGAATGAGTTGAAGCTGCTCGGCCTGCGCATGGGAATCGATATCTGGGAAGTGATCGATGCCGCCGCAACCAAGCCCTTCGGCTTCATGCCGTTCTATCCCGGACCCGGTTTGGGCGGTCATTGCATCCCTGTCGATCCCTACTATTTGTCGTGGAAGGCGCGTGAGTACGATTTCGCCACTCGGTTCATCGAGCTCGCCGGCGAGGTCAACACCGCGATGCCCTATCACGTTGTGGATGCGATCGCCACCGCGCTGAACGATCGCGAAAAGGCCTTGAAGGGCACGCGCGTGTTGGTGCTGGGCGTTGCCTACAAAAAAGACGTCGACGACTTGCGCGAATCCCCGACCCTGAAGATCATGCAATTGCTCATCGAGCGCGGCGCGCAGGTCGATTACAACGACCCGTACTTCCCTGAGCTGCACAAGATGCGCCACTACAACTATGCCGGCATGCGATCCGTCGACCTTACGTCGGCGAACCTGAGCTCCTACGATTGCGTGGTCATCGCCACCGACCATACCAGCTACGACTACCCGGCCATCGTCGAGTCGGCTAAATTGGTCGTCGATACGCGCAACGCCACTCGACGCATCGCCCGTCATCGCAACAAGATCGTGCTGTGCTGAGCAATCGATGGGCGTTCATCGCCAGACGATCCAGGCGCAACTCCGTGAAAGCTGCCGCGTAAAAGAAAGCTTCTCGGACGAGTTACTTACACGCATCGAAACGTTTGCGGAGCGTTCCGCCGAGGCGCTGGCGAGCGGCGGCAAGCTGGTCTTTTTCGGCAACGGCGGCAGCGCCGCCGACGCGCAGCATTTGGCCGCGGAGCTCACTGTGCGCTTGCGCGCCGACCGGCCCAGCCTCGCCGCTCTCGCGCTGACCGTCAATTCCTCGGTGCTCACCGCAGCCGCCAACGATTTCGGCTTCGACCGCATCTTCGAGCGCCAGATCGAGTCGCTCACGGCTCCGGGCGACGTCCTCGTGGCGCTGTCGACTAGCGGCAACAGTCCGAACGTCGTTCGCGGCCTTGAGGCCGGCCTCCGCCGCGGCGTCTTTTGCGTCGCGCTTACTGGAGAGACCGGCGGCGAACTCGCCCGCCGCGCCGACTTGCTCCTAAACGTTCCCTCCAGCGATCCCCAACGCATTCAGGAGGCGCACATCACCATCGGCCATATCGTTTGCGCCCTGATCGAGCAGATTCGCTTCGGCACCTCGACGCCTTAGTCCGTTACCTTTAGTGGCTACCTGTACCCCGAGAAGCTTGCCGCGCCGCGCGCAGTGTCCTACGTTGAAACTCTATGGATAAGTGGTCCGCCGGTCCGGGTCAGGACAGCCGTCGCCGGAGCAACCGCGTCCTGTTGAATGTTCCGATCACCGTCTCCAGCGACCATCCCAAGCACGCGTTCAAAGAAGAGACGCGCACGCTGGTCGTCAATGCCCATGGCGCGCTGATTACGCTCGAGGCCAAGGCGGTCCAGGGACAGTCGTTGCTCATCAAGAGTCCGTCGGCAGAGCAGCAGCCTTGCCGCGTCGTTTACGTCGGTCCTACGGCCTCGGGACGCACTCAATTCGGCATCGAGTTCCTCGAAGCCGCGCCACAATTTTGGCACATCACGTTCCCGCCTGACGATTGGGCCGGAGCTGCCACGGACGATCTCGCCGAAAGCAAAAAGAAATAAGACAGCGTTCATGGAAATAAGTTGCAGCGGCGCTAACGGCTGGTGAGCTCGACGCGCGCCGTTCCCAGCGGAACCGTCGCTTCGATCAACACTGGTGTGCGCGTCGCGTCCTGCGCAATCCACAACGAGAAATTTGTGTCGGTCACGCCTTCACCGTGCTCGGATAGATGTACGTCGATGCGCGAGGCGTCGAACTCGCCTGCCGGCACGACGACATGTCCCACCGCTTGACCGACCTTCGCTTCGACATCGTAAAGGTGATGACCGTCAAAGACAGGCGCGCGAAACTCGGGCGTGGTCTTCCAGTTCGTCGCTCGCAACGCGTACAGAAAACCGATAGGATCGCGCGTTCCCGGTAAAACCCGCGCCGCCGTGGCATCTCCCGGAGCCGGATTGCCATTGACGGTCATTCGCCAGGAGTCGGTCTGCTGCTTGCCCTGCTCATGCAGGTACATCTCGTACTGCAAGGACGCCAGCTTGACGGCTTCCGTGTAGGAATCGAACTGATCGTTGAGGGGATACACGATATGCATGGTATCGACCGTTTGCGCGCGGGCCTGGAAATGCCATGCAGGTTCGCCGAAGAAATTGCCGTGCTCGGCGACCAGGAAATCGATTGCTGCCGCATTCACTCCCAACTTCGACCAGAGCACGCGGAAGGAAAGTTTCTCGCCCGCGCGGAAGGGTACAGGCGCTTCCGCCGGAGGCGCGGGCGTGCTGTGCGGCGGTTTGGTTTTGGGCTTTGCCGGACTCAGCGGGCGTTGCGCTTGGCCCGCTGCCAGGAGAGTTACTCCTAGCAAAGCCAGGCAAGCCAGCTGCACGGCACGCGCAAAGGGCCCGGAATGACGATTGACGCTCATGTGCCTCATTGTATGCGATTCGGAGCGCGCCGCAGCGCGAGGTTGCGCCTTGCGACTCGCGCGCCCGTCCAGCACATGACAACCCAGGGGGTGCACGCTATATTTAAGCCCGCCGCAAATGGGTCGCATGCCGCACCGCTCATCCGGCCGTTCGTTCGTCGTCCCCAGTCACGCGGTAAAACACATCGGCTCGGGGACGCCATCACGTTAGGAGGACCACCTTATGCGCTACCTGGTGACGGGCGGCGCCGGATTCATCGGCTCGAACACCGTAGACGAACTGCTCCGCCGCGGCCATCAAGTTACGGTCCTCGACGATCTTTCCGCGGGCAGCGAACAAAATCTGGCCGCTGTGCGCGGACAGATTGAGCTGATCATCGGCAGCATCACCGATCGCGAAGTTCTCGATCGCGCCTGCCGAGGCGCTGATCGCGTCCTGCACCTTGCGGCGCGCACTTCCGTGCCGCGCTCGGTGCAGGATCCCGCCGAAACCAATCGCATCAACGTCGATGGCACGCTCGAGGTTCTTCTGGCCGCTCGCGACGCCGGTGTTCGTCGCGTTGTCTTCGCCAGTTCGTCCTCGGTGTACGGCGATACGCCCACGCTCCCGAAGCGCGAAGACATGCTTCCTGCGCCGATTTCGCCATACGGCGTGACCAAGCTGGTGGGCGAGCTTTACGGACGGGTGTTTCACCGCGTCTACGGCATCGAATTCGTTGCCTTGCGTTACTTTAATGTATTCGGTCCGCGCCAGAATCCTGGTTCGCCCTATTCCGGGGTGCTTTCTCTGTTTGCCAGCTCCCTGCGCGACGGCAAGGCTCCCACGGTTTTTGGCGACGGCGAACAGTCCCGCGACTTCACCTTTGTGCAGAACGTGGCCGAGGTCAACGTGCTGGCCTGCGAGGCGCCGGACGTCTCCGGGATGGCCTTCAACGTAGGGACGGGCGGCCGATTCACGCTCAATGAGACGCTTCGCTTGTTCGAGAAGTTCGCCGGGCGCTCGGCCAACGCGAAATATGCCGAGCCGCGCGCCGGCGACATTCGCGATTCGCAAGCGGACGTATCGCTGGCTCGCCAGAAGCTCGGCTACGACCCGCGCGTGGGATTTGAAGAGGGGCTGCGCCGCACCTGGGATTGGTACTGCGCCTCGCATTGAACTGCGCGCCTCGATTTTCACTCGGGCACGCTTTTTTGCTGAGTCTTGAGGTGCGCCAGGTCCAGGTATCCGGCCAGTTCGGTGAGGCTCTCGAGCAGCAGGTCGGGTGGGCAGGCGGCTAAGCCCTTGCTGCCCAAACCATAGGTCACTCCGCAGGCCCACGTGCCGGAATTCCGCGCTGTCTGCACGTCCACGTCGGAATCGCCCACGAGCATGGCTTCCTTGGGTTCCGCGTCCAGATCGCGCAGGAGCACGCGCATGCCTGCCGGGTCGGGTTTCTTCGTCTCGAAGCTGTTCCCACCGTAGATGAAGCGAAAATACTTTGCCAGGCCAAGTCCCTCGACGATCCGCTGACTGAAGCGCACAGGCTTGTTTGTCAACACGGCCATCGGCAGGCCTTCTAGAGCCGCGAGGCCCTCACGCACGCCCGGATAGGTAACGGTGTGATCGAGCATGTGCGCGCGGTAATACGTCAGGAAATACTCCAGGCCCAGCTGGCATTCTTCCGCAGTGGCGCCATGGCCCAGCGCTTGTTCGATCAGACGGCTCGCGCCTCGGCCCACGTAGCTAGCGATCTTGGGGTGCGCCAACGGCGCCCGCGCCATGTAGGCAAGCGTGGCGTTGACTGCATTGGCCAGATCCGTCTCCGAATCGATTAACGTGCCGTCCAGGTCGAAGATCAGAACGCGAACCCCACCGAGCGCTGGTCGGGCTGAGGAGGTGTGCGCAAGGGCGCTACGGCTTCCTTTCGTCATGGGTGCCACGCCCCAGCGCGTTGTTTTTTGCCCAGGAACTCCGTATATAACTGAAAATAATGGAGTTGATATTTTGACGTGGAACTGCCACCCCACCCCCCTACTGTTTTTGCAAGTATGTGATTCCATGGCAGTTCCTGGGTGGGGTGACCAAACGATATCATTCCGAAGGACTTACAAATGGGAGAAAAATAGGGCTCGATGGGGGCGGTATTTGTATTGCTCATTCCATATTTTAACATGGGGGTCAAGGGGAGTGGCTCGCCCACCTGTTCTGGTTGACGGCTGGGTTAAGGAGGCCTCGGTCTAAAATTTAGAACGATGCGGGCAAGAGCTTCGACTGGCATGCTATGGACGAGCGTCGCGGTTTACCGGCATATGTGGTCCGCCGCTGAGTTGCAAGCGAAAAATGAAACGATGGCCTGGAAGCTGACGCGACGGAAAAACAATTTGGCTCACTTGTAACGGTTTCGGGTGTATAAGGTGGCCATCCGGAGGTCAAAGCGGAAATCCCGGCAAAATAGAGCGGTCACTACAGGAGGGTACCTGTGAACTGCAAGTCTCTGGGAGCTTTGGTGCTGGTTGTCATGGCGTTTTTTTCGGTCCCGCTGTTTGCGCATCATGGCAGCGCCGGGGTCGATATGACCAAGAATGTTGTAGTGAAAGGGGTGGTTACGGATTGGCGCTGGCAGAACCCCCACTCGATACTGAAGTTCGATGCAAAGGCTGACGACGGCAGCATTGTGCATTGGGCGGCGGAGACGAACAATCCGGCCGACATGGTTGAAAAAGGCTGGACGGCGAAGTCCATCAAGATCGGAGACGAAATTACGGTCACGCTCCATCAGGCGAAAAATGGCTTGCCGGTAGGAACCCTCGTGTCCGTAACGCTTCCGGATGGCAGGACGTTGAGCATGCAGTATCGTTGATGGACCGCGCTGGTGGGGCTGCGTGAGGGATGTAAACTCAGCCGACTCGATCTCATGCCGATACGCACCGCAACAGCGCCATTCAACGATTGCAGCCGTGACGGGGCGCCATACTTCTCACCCGCTCGTGTGAGCAAAAGGACGAAATGCTAACAATGGACCCCAAATTTCGAAGCCCAGGCATGCCGCGGCTTCCAAAAAGGTTCGGCGCGACAGCCTTGGTTTTCTTGGCCGCCGTCTTTGTCGCGTTCTTTCCGCATCGAGCCGCAAGCCGCAGCCAAACAGCAGTTGGGCAATCCCCGCAACCTGCGCCCGTGCCTGCTTCCATCCCTTACATCGACGTGCACACCCACCTTGACCCGCGCGATCCAGATGCGGGAGTCGAAATGGCTGTGAAGACGGCGGGCACGCAGAACGCCGCGAAACTTTTCCTTCTGTCCGAGCCCTTCCCGCCAGACGATCCGGCGCGCTATGACGCCGACGTCTTCCTGGCCGCCGCCAAGAAGTATCCGGACAAGCTGGCGGTCCTCGGTGGTGGCGCGAACTCTAAACGGCATGATTATCAAAGCCGCTCGCACGGGCGACTACGGTCCCGAGGTGAAGCGCCAGTTCAAGGCGAAGGCGGAGGAATGGTTGCGCGAAGGCGTGGCCGGCTTCGGCGAGCTGACGGCCGAACACCTTTCGCAGCCCTCCTCCGGAATCCAGGAATACGAATACGCCCCGCCGGACAGCCCGCTGTTCCTTTTGCTGGCGGATATCGCGGCCGAGCACCATGTCCCCATCGATCTGCACATGGAAGCCGTTCCGCAGGACATGCCGGTGCCCGCCGATTTGCCGGGGGCCAATCCTCCGCGGCTGCCCGCGAATATCCCGGATTTCGAGCGCCTACTGGTGCACAACCGCGGCGCGAAAATTATCTGGGCGCATGCCGGCGCCGACTTCACGGGCTATCGCACGCCGGATCTGTGCCGCCGCCTGCTCCAGGCTCATTCCAATCTCTACATGGAGATCAAGGTCGATCCGGTGATTCCCGGCAAGAATCCGATCATGGCCGACGGCAAGATCAAGCCGGATTGGCTCAAGCTGTTTCAAGACTTCCCCGACCGCTTCGTGATCGGCAGCGATCAGCACTACGGACCCAAGCCGCCGGCAAGTCCATCGCGATGGCAGGCCACCGTACTGCTACTCAATCAGCTTCCACCAGATTTAGCTCGCAAGATCGGAATGGATAACGCGCTGCGTCTCTACGACAGCGGTAAAACGAAGTAACTCCACGAAGCCGATTTGAGCAACGCAGGCACCTGCTTTTCCCGGTGGTGTATGTCACATGGGATATAATTTCGGCCAAGTTGACGCTTCCACGCAGAATCGGCGTTCACACCTTCAATCCCGGGCTGGTAACGCAAGTTGTTCTGGCGGTAATTCTCGTAGCCATGCTTGGTGTCGCGACGGCTGCTCGTGCCCTGCGGCCACAGCTGGATGTGGCGGCGCCGGCGGGGCCGCAAGATGCACAGCAATACGTCAAGCTTGAGGGCGAGTTGCGCTCTTACGTCGTTCATTTGCCTCTGGGCTATACCGCGGGCGGCAAATATCCCCTGGTGATTCTTCTGCATGGCGCCGATCAAAACGCGCAGGACGTGGCGCGATTTACTCGCTTCGATTTCCTCTCGGACCGTTACGGATTCATCGGCTTTTACCCGAATTCCGACGATGTCACCTGGAATATTGGCGTGCCGCCTGCGCCGCCCAAGCCCTCGATGCGTCGCAAAGGTCGCGGGAACGGCGATGGCAACAACGACGACGAGGACGATCCGGGGCTAAACTTTCCAAAGTTTCCGACGTTTTTTCTTTCTCCGAGCGCTTCGCGCGATCCAGAACAAGCGGGCCACGCGCAAAACTTTTTGACGCAAGGCGGGCCGATGCAAGTCGGGCAGGCTCAGGGCGGGCCGTCCCAAGGGACACCTGCCAGCCAGGACACGCGCTACGTTGGCGACGTACCGTTCTTTAACGCGATGCTCGATAAGCTCGCGACCGAGTATTCCGTCGACGCGCATCGCATCTTCGTGACGGGTTATTCCGACGGCGGCATGATGGCTTTCCGGCTGGCTTGTTCGATGAGCGCGCGCGTCGCGGCCGTTGCGCCCATTGCTTCCGCCATGCCGAAGAACATGGCGGACGGCTGCCAGCCGTCTCGCGCGATCCCGCTGCTGATGATCAATGGCGCGGACGATCCTGGGATGCCGTACGGCGGAGGCATCGCAAGGGGCGCGGGCGTGGTCACGCTATCCGCCCAAGCCAGCGCGGGAACGTGGGCGAAACTCGATCGCTGCGAACCGCGGCCGATCCAAAGCGCGCTGGCGCGTGGAGACAAACAGAAACCCAACATTCGGGTCGATGCGTATCGCGAGTGCCATGACGGCGCTGAAGTGATCCTGTACACGATCGACGGTGTTGGCAGCATCTGGCCCGGCGGAGATCAATCCGCGGCGCCAGCCGCAAAGAAAGCCGGCAAAACCGGGCCGGACCTGGACGCCGACGAACTCCTCTGGAAATTTTTCAGCGCCCATCCATTGCCGCCTGGTTCTTCCGCGCAGAATTAGCGCCGCGACGGCGCGTCAAGAACGCTGGACGCGAGACGACGGCAAGAGAAGTTACGATGCGCGGCTGCGGGAAGGGCCGACCCCGGTTATACTTTGCCCGTCCGTGAAGTGGCTTAATTTTCACGAGGAAGTACAACTTGGTTCGCTCTGACAGCCTCCGGTATGCAACCCCGGGATGGCCGAGGGGTTCCAACCGTGCCGGAGGAGAGTGTATGAGACGCGCGCTGTTTGCTTGCTTAACCCTGATGGCCCTGGCCGCGATGTCTGGCTGCAGCCCCGCAAGCAGCGCTATCATCGGCTCCGTCAGCTGTACCACGACCACTGTGCCCGCTTGCACCACGACCCCATCGCCGCTGGCGGCTGGGCAATATGCGTTCGTGCTCAGCGGCAACGACCCTAGCAAGCCGATGGTGATTGCCGGCAGCATCACAACCGATGGCAAGGGCAATATCACCGCCGGCGACGTGGACGTGAACGACAATGGAGTGATCAGTTCGGCGACCGGGCTCACCGGAACCATCGCGTTTGACACCCTTGCGACAGGAGCCGTAGGGCTCGGGTCGCTGGGAACGTTCGTGCTGCCCAATACCGTTGGCAGCGTGACGCACTTTCTCGAATTCGGATTCGCGCTCAACTCCCAGGGCACATTTGGCAGCATCATGGATTTGTCGGCGAATAATTTCATTGTGGCCGGCACCATCCAGCAGCAATCCGCTCCGGCTTTGAGCCTCGCCGGGATGGCCGGGAGCTACGTGGTTGCACTGAACGGGAGGACTGGAAACCAACCGACCTCCGTGCTCGGCCGATTCACGCTGGCGGCCGGCGGCGCAACCAGCGCGCTTTCCTTCGATCGCAGTATTGCGGGCGTAAATACGGCCGGGCCTGCCGCGGGAACCATCGTGACGTTCGGCGGCGCGGGGAATGACAGCAGCGGACGCGGCACATTTACGCTGACGATGAACGATGGCTTGACGCCGAATCCCACACAGACATTTGCCTATTACGCGGTCAACACGAGTCGCTTCATCGCCGCTGAAATCGACGCGAGTGGGACCATGATGCTCAACTCATCGTCGCAGAGTGCGATCCCTGCGTCGGCCAATACGACGGGCTCGGCCTTCGCGATGGCGGGGTTCGACACGGCCACTGCGAGCGGGATCACGACCGTGGGGCAGATGATCATTTCGAGCGCGACCGCGGGGACCATTGCCAACGACACCAATGACAACGGGGGAGTTAATTTCAACACCGCGCTGGTCATTCCCGCGGATACCTACAGCGCGACGACGGGGCGCGGCACGGCGGCGGTCGGAAGCGGCGTGACGAATGGCTTCGCCAATTCGGTGGTCTTCTATCTCACGGCGACCGGGACCGGCTTCGTCATGGATAACACCGTGGGCGCGACCAATCGGGCGATGGTGGGGCCGCTCACGGCTCAGATGGGCGTCGGGACTTTCTCGAACGCTGGCGATCTCGGCGGCTCATCGATCGTGTTGGGGCTGGGTGCGGCTGTGAACCTCGCCGAGGAGTCGTTCGCGGGGGAGTTTAACCCCTTGGGCGAAACCATCGTGGCGGACGAGCGCTATACCAACAACGGTAGCATTGTCACTGCGACGGACAATCCATCGGCGGCCATCGCGTTTGTGTCACTGACGGCGGCCTCGGGCCGGGGCACATTCACGATTGGAACCAATACATATGCTTTCTACCTGATCCAACCGAATCAATTCGTCTTCATCAATATCACCACAACGGGTGGGCCGTCGTCTTTGTTTATCGCCACGCCGGATTAAGCGGCGCGCCAGCTCAGGACCAGGCGAGGCTATTTTGTGCGGGCGGCGGGGAGGCCCATCTCTTTGTTGTATTTCGCCGTCTCTGAAGGTGAGCACTGCATCTCGCGGATATCGAAGCCGGCCGGCTGTAATTTCAAGATTAATTTATCGAGGGCTACCCAGGGCTGCGTGTACATTTTGGGGTCGTCGATGGTGACGCTCATCTCGAGGTGCTCGGGGTCGACGCGGTGGTAGCGTTCCTCGACATGCAGATCGCCGCTGTGCGGGCGGCCCGCGTTATCGAGCCAAGTTCGGTCGTCGGTGCCAACGGTCTGGGCAACGAACGTCGTATCGTCATCCCACTTCCCGACGGAATAACCGAACCACCGTGGCTCGGGATCGGTGGGGAGTGGCCGCCCGTCGGTCCAGATGACTCGCCATATTTTGTTGAACTCGTACAGGATCAACACCTGATTCGCCGTCTGCACGATCTCGCTGCTCCGGAAGTTGTGCAGCACGATGCGCGGGAATCCTTGGGGGTCGCAGATGTCCATGGGATCGTTGGCTAACGCGACCGGAACTTGCGTGATACCGAAGCCGGGCTTGTGGGCTTTGAATGTTTGCTCACCCAGGGTAGTAAACGGCAACGTGTGTTTACCATCGGAGGGATAATTCTTCGCGCCATCCGCCTGGACGGCTGCGCCCGGGCCCGCTTCCGGGTCCCAAGTGCCGGAAAGATCGTGAATCCGAACGGCGGCTGGCGTGGCTGTTGATTGCTGAGACTGGGTGGTGGAGCGAGCGCAGGCAGACGCAAAGATCAGGGTCGCTCAGAAGGGCCGCTGAAAGCGAGAGGCGCGCCAGCACGCCCGAAATGTTTGGCATCATTTTCTCGTTTTGGAGTCGTTTTGCCGCACCGTCGTGGCGTTTTGCTGCTGAGGCTCATTGGGCGAAGACGGTCTCATGGTTTGGCGGGAATTAACGTCGAGGATAGCTTGTGGCCGTCGGGGAACTCCACCCAGAGGACGCGCCCCAGCGGCGCTCCATTTTTTACCGGCTCAATGGTCACCGAAACCTGGTCGCCTGGTTTGAGGGAGTGAATGCTCCAGCCGCGGTTGACCATATCGGGTGGATTGCTGGTCTCGGCGGTCCAGTGGACGATCGAACCTTTGGCATCCTTTACGTCGAATTTGAGCAGGCAGTGGGGATTGGCCCAATACCATTCGGTAATCGTTGCTTTCATCGTAAGTTGCTTCTTGGTGTCGAATGACGCGGTGCCGTGATGGGCGAGCAGCGGCGTGGAAACAGCCAGAAGGCCGATCATCGCGGCGAAACCCGTCATTCGCCTGTTCTTTATTCCAAACCGCATTCCAGTCCTCCGTTCGGATATTCTGAACATCGCGCTACTTCCAAGCGTCCTCCGCCTTCTTGTGCAGGGAGTCGGGAGTAAGCTCAACCAGCTCCAAGCGGATGCCGTCGGGGTCGGTCACGTTCGACAGTAGCGCGTTGGTCTGCGCGCTCACCCTGGCGTCTTGCACGGTGGCGCCCGCCTGGCGAAGTTGCAAAATCGTGGTCTTTTCGTCGGCAGACTCGATGCCGATGTGGGTGATTCCCGCGGGGAGATTGGCGCTGGCGGGGGCCATTTCGATGAACGTGTCGCGATTGAGCTGAAGGAACGTGGTGGTCGGCTTGCCTTCGGGGCCGGGGAATTTGAATGCGACTCGAAAGCCCATGACCTTGGTGTAGAAATCGAGGGACTTCTGAAAATCGGTCACGGCGATTCCCACGTGATTCAGTCTGAGGCCGGGGTTGGTGTTGGTCTGAGCGGACGAGGACGGCATGAGAAAAGTACCGGCAACGAGTCCCGCGACAAACAGTGCCAAGTCACGCATGCGCATGTGGACCTCCCTCAGCAAGCTTCCCAAGAGGAACAGTACAGCGATAGGTAGCCGAACCACGTCGGTCGGGCTGGCCGTCGGATGCCTCCTTGGGGGTTCTGAGCGCAGCTTCTCATTTCGCGCGAGGGAGTGTCAACTCGAAGCCCGACCTACTTGGTTTGGCGTGATCTCTGCGGGCTGCTAGAATTTGCTGCTTTGCACGCCGCGCCCGGAGGGCGTCCAGCGATCCCATGGCCGAAATTATTCCGTTCGCCGCATATCGTTACAATCTCGAACGCGTTCGCTTGCCCGATGTGGTCACGCAGCCTTACGACAAGATCTCCCCGGCGATGCAGGAGCGCTACGTTCAAAACAGCCCGTACAACTTGATCGCGGTTGAGAAGGGGCAGGCCGCGCCGACCGATTCGCCTACCGATAACGTCTACACGCGCGCCGAGCAAGCCCTGGCGCAGTGGATTCGCGACGGCATCCTGCTGCGCGATTCCGCGCCCGGCAATCTACGTCTACTCGCAGGAGTACACCGTGCCGGGAAGCGCCGAACGCCGTACGCGCAAAGGCTTCATCGCCCTGGGCCGCGTCGAGGACTACACCGCCGGAGTAGTTTTCCGCCACGAGCAGACGCTGGCCGGTCCCAAGGCGGACCGCCTGGAATTGCTCCGCCACACGCACACCACACCGGGCAGCTTTTCATGCTTTACGACGATCCCGAACGCCGCGTCGACGAGCTGCTCGCCGCCGCGACGCGCTCGGTCACGCCGGTCGAGGCGCGCGACGAGTACGGAGTGGTGCATCGGCTTTGGCCTGTCTTCGATCCGGCCGTTATTGCCGGAGTGAAGCGCGAGATGGCGCCTCGCAAAAGCTGGTGATCGCCGACGGACATCACCGTTATGAGACCGCTCTCGCCTATCGCGATGAATGTCGCGCGAAGAGCGGCCGCAGCGACCGCGACGCTCCGCTACGAGAAATGCGATGATGACATTCTTCAACACGCGCAGCGAAGGGCTGCTCATTCTGCCGACGCATCGCGTGGTGAGCAATCTGGCTGCATTCGACGCAGATACGCTTCTGCAAGAACGTGGCAGGCGCGTTCGACGCCCAGGCCTACTCTTTCGTCAGCGACTCGGCGCGCTCGGCGGCCTACGCGCGATTTCGCCGCAGGTCTGGCCGCGACATGCGCGCGAGGGACACGCCATCGGCATGTACGGCGCGGCGTTTTCATGATCCTCACCCTGCGCGCGGACGCCGACCTCGCCGCGGAGTTGCCCGATCTGTCCCCGGCGCAGCGCAACCTCGACGTAGTCTTGCTCCATCGCCTGCTGCTCGAAAAAGGGCTGGGGATCACTCCGGCAGCGGTCATCGCGGAGCGCAACATCACCTACGAGCGCGAAATGGATGCCGCCGTCGCCGCGGTTGACGAAGGCCGCGCGCAGGTCTGCTTCTTGCTGAATCCGGTAAGCGTCGAGCAGGTGACGGAGATGGCCCTGGCGGGCGAAGTGCTGCCGCAGAAGTCGACCGACTTTTATCCCAAGCTACTCAGCGGGCTGACGCTGTATCGACAGGACTAAGCGTCAACCGATCCACGCGACGTTAGCGACTCGCGCGGCCCGCACGGCGTTAGCCGACCCGCGCGAACGCCAAGGCTGGTCCGCCCGCGCACACTGGCGATGCGGGAACCGCGAAGAATGAGCGGTTACTCGGAGAAGCTGTGAATCGCCGCCGCTTCCGAGTCGTACACCTCGAAAACGGTGAGCAGCTTGGTCACCTGCAAGATCTTCCTGAAACCGCGATCCCAAGATTCGAGAGCTTCAGGGACGCTCCTTGCGTGCGCGCGCTGTGGTGCGCCGCGACCAGCGCGCCCAGGCCGGCGCTGTCGATGTAGGTGACGCGGTCCATGTTCAGAACCACTTTTTTCTTCCCCGCGGCCAGCAGGCCCTTCACGGTTTCGCGCAGCGAATTGCTCTCCTCGCCGAGCACGATGCGGCCCTCCAGCTCCAGGACCGACACTCCATCCACCTCTCGAGTGCTGATCTTCAGTGCCACGATCGTGTCTCCTCTCGCTGTTTCGCGCGCCGGCTTCCTTTGCCGGTCGAGCTGCCCAACGTACCGTAACGGGCGCGGGCTCCGCTTGGGGCCCGGTTCATAGGTAGTCTGAACAGGACATGTAATAGCCGCAGACGGCGACAGCCAGCTTGCACCGTTGTGCCTCCAGCCGCGCGGAGCAAACCGGACAGTAATTCGAAGGTGTCTCGTCCTCCGGCCGGCTCGTCTTGCTCGTCTCCGACTGCCGCGACTCGCTGGAAGCGGAATCGCGAGCGGCTGTCTCCATCCCCGGGTCTTGCACGGCTGAGCGTTATAGCACATCCGAATTGCCCTGGGAAGCAAGCGGCAGCGGCGCGGGCGGCGGGTGGGTGCAACGCACGTATGCACGCCTTGAGAGGAGAAGTCTGCGCGGTTCCGTTGTAGGTTCGCCAGCCCGCAGGTTGCGCACTGGCAGAGTGCCTGTGCTACCCGCGGCCCAACCTGCGCGAGCAGGCGTGCCGGGCATCCCTGCTGTAAAAAAGTGCAACGGCGCTTGTTCGGAGGGCATCTGTTAGAGTAGAGACGCTTACAAGATCCAATGACTAGAGCAGCCAGAGCCGGGTGGGGCAGTCTTTCCGTCGCAGCGCTGCTGGTGGCTTCGGTCGGCTCAGGGGCTGCCCAGTCGCGGGCAATGGGTGCAGCCGCAGTGCATTCAGCTCCGGTTCGCGCGGGAAGCGCCCGTACCGGTAAGTTCGTCGCAACTCCACTCCAACCTAATTTTGCTCCGATGCGTAGCGGTCCCGGTCTTAATTTCGGGTATGTTCCGGGCACGAGCGGGTCCTCGCGCCGAGGCGGGCGGGCGAGCACCCCTTACGTGTGGTTCTACTCCGGTTCGTACCCATACGCGAGTTACGCTGCGGACGCGCAGCCGCCCTACGACGATCAGCAGCCGCCCGAGGCCGCTGCTCAAGGCGAGCAATACGCACCTGCCGATTCGTATGAATCGTCGGATGGGAGCGCGGTACCCGAAGCGCCTGCTCCCGAGGTTGGCCAATTCATCCTCGTGCGTCTGGACGGACAAATCACCCTGGCCGTCGCGTTCACCGCCGTAAACGGGCGCGTGACCTATATTTCTAGCGACGGGACGCGTCGCTCGTTCCCTCTGGTTGATCTGGATAAGCAAGCTACCGTGCAGATGAACGACGCCAACGGTAATTCCATCTCCCTCCCCTGAATAGCAGCGCACTCCAATTGGGCCGGCATCGCAACCTGTGACTTTCCCTGATCGCGGGGGCAGATCGAACCTCACTGCTCAGAAAACCGGCTGAGGGATTCCTCGACTGCATGGCCGCCCGTCCCGCAGGAGCGGGACGGAGGAAAGGACGCCGCCATTTCGCTCGATGCTTGCTTGGGCGCGACAATATCTCAAGGCACAAAGAGGGTTCACGGGGCGCGCAACCTTACGGTAGACGGTCGCCTTCGACGGTAAGCGGGAACGACGTGATCGAAAACCAGCAGAGAGATTCTTCACTGCGTGGCGGCGCGTCCCGAGGAACGGGACGCAAGAAAAGGCAGGCCGCCCCTCCGATTCAGAATGACGCGGGGGTTCAGAACGCGGCGATGGTTTGCGTCACGGTGCGTTGGATTCTAAAAAAGTCACAGCCTTTCGGAATGACCGTTGAATGCTTGGTGCATGACAACGAGGCCCAACACTGCACGACGGGGCGTTAGGAAGACCCGAGCTACACCAGCTACGGCCGGATAATGCGAAGTGCACAATTGAAAAGTGACAGACGCTCGGAATGAGTCAGGTGCTGCCGCGGCTGGATGGAGCTGTTTTCATTGCTTTGTGGTTCGGAAGGGTTGGGGCATGTAGAAGCCGGACTCGGGCAGGCCCGCTCGCTCGAACTGAATGGTGGCGTGGTGTATTCCGAACTCTTCCCCGAGCCGCGCACGAATTCCCGTTAAAATTTTCTCGCTTTCCTCCATGTGCATATCCGGGATGCGGACGTGGCAGGAGAGCGCGTGCGTGTCGGTGCCTAACGTCCAGACGTGGACGTCGTGGACTTCTTGGACGCCAGGTACGCGCAAGATCACGGTAGCAACTTGCGAAAGCTCCATTTCCTTTGGCAGCCCTTCAAGGAGTATGTGTCCTGACTCGCGCAGAATGCCAACGCTGGACCACAGCACCAGCAGACCAATCACGATTCCCAGTGCTGGATCGAGGCGCACCGCTCCCGTCCATCGAATGATCAGAGCGCCGACGAGAATGGCGATATTCGAGAGAGCGTCGCCCAGGTTGTGTATCAGCAGAGCGCGGAAATTCAGATCTCTACGACCGCGCGCGAGACCCAGCGTAATGCCACCATTGATGAGCAGCGCCAGGAGCGACAGCCGGATCATCCATTCTTCGTGGACCGCAACCGGGTGCCGGAACCTGTCGAAGGCGGCCCAAAGAAGGCCCGCGGCAACCAGCGCCAGCAGGATCGCATTCGTGAAAGCGCCGAGAATTCCCGCGCGGCGATAGCCGAATGTTCGCCGCGTGTCCGCCGGGCGCTGCGCCAATCGTGCCGCGATCCACGCGATCACGATGGTGGGCATATCGGAGAGATTGTGTACCGCGTCGCTGGTCAGCGCGATGGAATGTCCCCAGTAACCGCCCGCCAACTCGGCCACCACCAGGAACATCGTGGCGATGAGCGCCGTCGACAGGAAGCCCGCAGCCGGACTTCCCGAATCGCCGTGGAAATGGTGGTGCGCTTCGCCGGCTCCATGAGCGTGTGCGTGCATCGCCGCCATTCTAACTCCGCAGCCCTGCGGCTGCATCGCGCGACGATTGATGTTTAGCCCCGCGCCTATCCTGCCAGTGGTTCGCGCGGGTTCGGGTTATGGTCCCACGAGTTATGGTCCCAAGGGGTCTGCGTGAGAGCTTATGCGGGTCAGCTTTTTGTCGCCCTTCCGGGGCTCACGCTACTTCGATTTGCTTTCCCAAGCGCTTCCGCGCCGGTCTATGGTTGTGCCGTTCCTGGCGGGCCCCCCGTGGACGCTGCTGCCCACCTCCGCAGCCATTTGCGCCACTGGTCTCGGCGCAAGGGACACTGCCCCGGAGGTCGTCATTTGGCATTACACGGGGCGATGGTGCCGGTTTGCGCCGCTCTGGCGGTACCTGATCGTTCGGCCGGTAGCAGATAGGAAACGCGGGCGTCGCAGACATTGACGCCACCGCGGAGGTGCCGCAGCATGGGAAGGCGATGCCCCCAGCAACCGCATATACAAAGGATCGCCGCAGTTCGCGCGTCTTCATGCGTTTGCGCGTGATCGTGGCCGGCAAGAATCGTATCAATCGGCGTTTCCGCGAAACCTGCGAGACCATTGTCATCAATGCGCATGGAGCCCTGCTTTATCTGGCCCAGCCCGTCGATGACGACGCGCAGTTGGTGGTCACGAATCCCTTCACGCAAGAGGAGCAGGAATGCCGCGTGGTTTACCTCGGCGGGGATTCCGGCAAAAATCAGGGCCAGCGCGTGGGCGTCGAGTTCCTCACGCCGGCACCGCATTTCTGGGGAGTCGATTTCGAGCAGCCAGATTGGTCCGGCGCTACCGCTCGATCCACGGATCCCATACCGAACTGACACTCGAAAAAGAAGAGACGAGGACCCACCTTTCTCAAAAATCGAGAAAGATGGGGCACCCGCGTCATTCAATCGCAAAACCTGTCCCGACCGCGCGATCGCGAGCGGGGCTACGCTCCGGACTTTCGTTCTAACCCAAGTTGCTGGGCGGCGCCACTCATGGCCGCGATGCAGGAAGCGATGTGCTTCTCGATCGGCACGCCCAGTTCCTGCGCGCCGAGTACGAGATCCTCTCGGCTCACTCCTCGCGCGAAGGCTTTGTCCTTCATCTTGCGCTTCACCGAATCCGGTTCGACCTCGAAGATGGTCTTGCCCGGCTTGACCAGCGAGCACGCCGTCAGGAAACCGGCCATCTCGTCGCAGGCGAACAATGCGTGATCGAGCGGTGACTCGCGAGTCACGCCCGTGTAGCCGGCATGCGCCAGAATCGCGTGGATCATCTCCTCGGGATAGCCGGCTTGGCGCAGGATGGACGCCCCCGACGACGGGTGTCCCTCGCTGGGGTGATGCTCCTGATTCGGCCATCGCTCATAGTCGAAGTCATGCAGAAGGGCCGTGAGGCCCCACAGATCCTCGTCAGCCCCCGCCTGGCGCGCGTACGCTCGCACGCAAGCCTCCACGGCTAGGGCGTGCTTGCGGAGGCTCTCGTTCGCGGTGTACTCGCAGAGCAGCGTCCAGGCGTCCTCTCGTGTTGGCATTTTCGGTTCCTCGCTGAATTTTCACGCCGTCGTGACATCTTAGATTGGAAGCTTTGGCGCCGCAACTTCATCGGAGACCTGGTCTTAGCGCGAAAAGGCGCGGCTGAACGGGTGGTGTTGCCTTCCGTTTCAAGGTTTAACGCGGAATTTGTGCCACGGCACGGGTAAAACAGCGCGGTAAAGCAGGGAAGAAGGGTAAGAAAACGGTGGGAGGAGTGGGCCAGTGCGGTTATTGGCAAACCGTTTCGACCCATCGAAAAATTTGTCTTGACACCGTGGCGGCGCAACGGCAATATGCGTGGCGCGCCGGTTTCTGCCTTCCCCCTGAACCAACTCGATTCGCCTATCCGCCTGCCGGAATACTGAACTGAGGAGCCCCGGTGTCGGAAAACTATGGCATTCACAACGGTAATACGAGCACCACAGCGGAACTCGATCGCGAAGTCATCCGATGCAAGGTTTGCGGGCTAGTACAATACAGGACGCGCGTGGGAAATTGCCGCCGCTGCCTGCGCCTGCTGCCGCCGAAGGTGGAATTCTTGATTCCGCCGCCGGTACCGCAGGAGGAGCTCCCCGGCGACGACCGGCAGTTGTTTGAAAAGTGGCCGAACCGCGAGACGGTCGAGAACATCGGCCAGAGGATCCGCCAGTTGCGCGAATCCCGCGGTATGACGCAGAGCCAGCTACAAGCTCGCTCGCGCGTCTCTCGGTCCTATCTGTCGCGGATCGAAAGCGGACAGATGACTCCTAGCCTTGGCACCCTCGAGAAGATCTCGGAGGCACTGGGTGTGGGTCTCAACCGCTTCTTCATTCCCGAGTCAAATGGCGAGGCGCTGCTCGAGGATCCCTTCATCCAGGGACTACGGCCGTTCTTGCGTCAGCTCGACTGGGAACAGTGGCAATCTATTCTGAAGAGGCTGCAAGCGATCGGCGACCACGTCTCGACCAGCGGCCAAATGCGGACGATGCCGCAACCTGCACCGGTCAGCGTGCCGGCGGCAGCCCGCAGACCTCTGCATTCGGCGATTGTTGGCCGCCGCTAGCGGCCCGCGCGCCGAAGCTCGGCTCTCGATGGACGCAAGCATTCTTGCTTGTGCGCCTTGAATTGAAGCCGCGAATATCCTTGGCGGCGTCACGCCTCGGCTTCCGCTAAAACGCGGACGCTCCGTGACGCCGCCATTTAGCTTTTAGCCTCCCTGATCGCTCGGTGGCGGCGCGGCGCCAACCGCAATCGCGACTCCACCAGCCTGTGCCAAAACATTGCACGGGTGCCCTGGCGGGGCTTTCCCGCTCTCCCGCCCACTGGCTGGGGTACAATATTGGTCTTATCCAACATTGGTCTTATAATGACGCGCGCCGGAGGGGACCCCGGGAGGGAGTGTAGAAATGAAAAACCCATTCTTGTGTGCCTTTGTCTTCATTGCGTTGGCGAGCCTGCCATCCGTCCTGCGCGCGCAAACCCCGGTCAACCCGGCGATGGCGGCCAAAGCGGATTTGGAGAAAGAGCACTGCGGGCAGCTCGGCCAGCCGGGAACGAAATACGAAACCCTTTGCGCGGACAGCAAACCCTCGGCTCCTGCTCCCAAACGCGACCTGAGCGGCAGCTGGGCGGGGCCGATTGGAGCCGTACAACCCGTGGATCCGTTTCCGCCGATGACGCCCTTGGGCCAGAAACGATTCAGCATGAACAGAGGTAATTTTGGCGCGAACGTCGCGGACTCGAACGATCCGATCAACCATTGCGACCCGTTGGGTTTTCCGCGCAACGCGGTGTTTGAATTGCGAGGACTGAACATCGGTCAGATGCCGAACCGCACTCTGATTCTCTCTCAGTACCAAAGGGCTTGGCGCGAGATATGGATGGACGGTCGCGCTCTCCCCAAGAATGCCGGCAGCGATGCTCCCGGCGCGCCCGACCCGCGCTATTACGGATATTCGGTCGGCCATTGGGAAGGGGACTACACCCTGGTGGTCGACACGGTGGGGACGGACGAAAATACCTGGCTTGACAACTACGCTCATCCCCACAGCGCCGCGCTGCACGTCATAGAGCGCTACACCCGCGTGGACCACGATACCCTGCAGGTGACCGTCACGATCGACGACCCGGTGACCTACACCAAGCCTTTTATGCTAGGGAAGGCCATTTATAAGTGGATTCCTGAGCAGGATTTTGAGGAACAGCTTTGCATCCCGTCGTCAATGGAACTGTACACCGATACCATTGCCAAGCCGGCGGGTGCTAAGAGCAAGTAGTGAATAGCCGGCGCACGGATGTATTCTATAGATACGTCCAGATTAGTATTCCAATCCGGAATCCTGGGTCCATGTTGCCTTCGATGAGAGCGGGAGACCCCAATAGGAGCTTTGCAATGATCAGGCGTTTTTTCATTTCGATTATTACGGTAGCGACCGTGGTGGGCATGCTCCTCCTGGCGCCGAGCCCGGCTGCGGCCCAAAACAGCGCCGCTCCTGACAAGGCTAAGTGGGCTAAGGATTTCAATGGTGAGTGGTCTTCGACGGGCGTGGGCGGCGGCAATCAACTGATGCTGCCGGGCCAAGAAGTTTCCCTGACGAAGTTTGGCGCGGAGCAATACAACAAGATCGACGAAGCGGATTCCCCTGCCTATAAATGCGAGCCCTACGGGCCGACCAGAATCATGACCAGCGCCCTGCCGTTCAGGATCTTCCAGCAGGATCAGCAGAACGTGATCGGAATCATTTTTGAACACGTCGACTATCGCATCATCTACATGAACGGAAAGCATCCCGACGATATCGTGGATTATCCGGAGTGGGAGGGAAATTCGGTCGGCTATTGGGATGGCAACACACTGGTTGTGGATACCATTGGGATGCGTCCAGAGTCCTGGCTGGATTCTTTCGGTTTACAGCACAGCGAGAAGATGCACATGATCGAGCGGTTCACCAAGACCAGTCCCGACACGTTCGTGTGGGTGGTGACCATCGACGATCCCGTTTATTTCACCAAGCCCTGGACCTACGCGAATAATTTCGAGCGGGACGAGTATCGCATCGTGCCCGACCGCTGCGAAGATACTGCCCCCGACGAAAAATACGTTATGACCCATGGAAAGGCAGGTCCCACGCGCACCCCGCCTCCGACGTTCCCGGCGGACGTGCCGCGGACCTATATTGGCGCCGATAAGCAGAGGCCGTCGGTTTTCGGCGGTGCAAGCAGGGCCGATGGGGCCAAGAAGACGAAGTTTGAAGAAGACACGATCAAGACGGCGCACGGCGATCTGAAGATTACGTCGATTGCGGATTACAGCCTGATGTTCTCATATAACGGGAAGGTCATCTATGTGGATCCGGTCGGGCGGTTCGCGGACTACTCTCAACTTCCCAAAGCCGACGCGATTCTGATCACGCATGTTGGGACGGACCACATCGATCCAGCGACAGTCAAATTGCTGAGTACGGACAAAACCTCGGTCGTGGTGTGCCCGCATTGCTGGATGTATCTCATGGACAGCACCATCATGATCAACGGCGAATCCAAGACCATTGCAGGGTCAAGAATTGAGGCGACGCCCGCTTACAACATCAAAGGGCAACTTGGCAACGGCAAACCGAACACTGGCAAGGGCACCGCAAACGGCTACGTGATCACGTTCGGCGACAAGCGAGTGTATGTTGCCGGAGAGACCGAAAACGTGCCGGAAGTAAAAGCCCAGAAGCACATCGACGTTGCGTTCTTGCCGGTCAACAATGTCGCGGTCGCGGACGCCGCCGGCGGAGGAGCCGCCCTGAAAACGATGACGCCGACCATGTTCGCTGGCGTCGTCAAGGACATGCAGCCAAAAATCGTTTTCCCGTACGCGTATGGCAATAACGATCCGAAGTCGCTCATGGCCCTGCTGAAAGACGATCAGGGAGTCGACGTCCGTGTTCGGGACATGAAGTAGGACACTACTGAACACTGGGAGCGCTCGCTTGACGCGAATGCCGTAACCGGCGGCCTGGAGATGGCTCTCGCAAGTGTCCGCCACCAAGCCGGCGGTCCGGAGACACGAAACCTCTGAGCGACGAGAGGCGACTTTCCCTAGGCCCTTTGCCAGGCGTCCGCCGTCCCTGGTTCAACCATTCCTTCCATCGGACCTTCCATCGGCTTAGCTCGAGCTGGCTTTCGGAAGGCCAGCAGGGCCAATCCGAGCGCGAGCGCCAATACCATCAATGCGCTCGTGCCGTAGTGGGTTTCTCCACCGGCGACCACTGCCCTCACGACTCGCGCCGCGTTGTGAATCCAGAGCAGCAAGACTCCGGAAATGTAGAGACTGCAGAAGCGCACAGCGCTCATCCGCCGATAATTCAACAGCAGGACCAAGCCAGACAGAATGCTGAACGTGCGAATGCCCGCGAAGCCGTCGCACCCAATGGCTACCCGCACGATTGCGCGCGGCGTAAACACGGTTGTTCCGATGACGATAATGCGCTGCGACGGAGCGACCCTCTGTGCAGCCCATCCTACGGCACCCGTGAACCATGGCCCGTAGCTGGACCAGCGGGCTGCGACCAGGGCCGGAGCCCACAGGACGAAGAAGGCTATCGATCCGATCAGAATTGTCCTGGCGACTTTCAAGCCAGCCTCCGGAGTAAGACGTGCAGCGCCAGAAGCAGCACAATGCCCGCGAACAAAGTGATCAGTGTCGTTGGCAGTTTCACCGGGTGTTGAAACACGGTCGTCGAAATTGTGGTGAACTGGTCAGCTGAGAATTGCCGGACGGCCGGACCTCTACCTGAAAGCGTGAGGATTGGAGGCGGCAGCGGGCCGCCATCGAGGTGCGCGTTCTGCGTAGCCTGCAGAGCACCCTCTATTGGCAACTCGCCGATTGGGGGCAAGTCGTAATCGGTCGGTGAGCCTCGCGACTCGAAGGAGAGCACCGCTGGAGGAGGCGCGATGAGGGCAACGATAATCCCGACGTCCTGCGGTTCCGCGGGACTCGTCGGAATACCGGGCGCGTAGGCGATCTGATTTGCGCAGGCGGCGCGAATGAAGATCGTGCCGTCGGTGATCAGATCCTCGCCCTTTTGGATGAGGATCGGGTGCGTGGTCCAGTAGATGCTTTTTTCGATGCGATAGGAAACATACGCCATCGCGTTGTGGTCAAGCGTGATGATGTAGGCCTTGGGGAGATCGAAACTCTTGTAATGGTCGGCGAGTTGCGAATCCGCGCGAAGCAGCGCTGCCAGTTCCGCGATGCTGTGTGCTCCTCCGCGCACTAGCGCATGGCCGTAGACGGGCCGAAGTGCGCCAGGCGCTGCGGGCGTTGAGAGCGTTGCTAGCGTTCCGATGGGCAATGGCGAGGCACTGCTGCTGGCTGCCATTCCTTGCTGCCGCGAATAACGTGCGTTGCGACTGAGTTGCCAGCCAATAACGGCAACCAGCAACAGCGCTCCGGCCGCCACTCCTGCCGTCGTTCGTTGTAATTGTCTTCGCATAGTCTTGTGGTCCTGCCATCCACCGAAACCATGCTCGCAGGCCGCGCGCCTCACAGCCATGTGCCAATAGGTTCATTTCTAGCTGCTACCAGTGAGCCAGTACGAAATGATGCAGAAAGTAAGACGCGGCTTTAGCGAGGACGCGGGAAATTGAGTTACTTTCTGCGACTCACTGGTGAAACGATTCGCACAGCGTCGAACAGCTCACGAGGACGGCTGGGAAGAGCGAACTCTTGCCAGACGAATGCTTGCCAGACGACTTTTTGAGACACCTGCGTGCCAAACTGGAACGCCACACCCCGCGAGGCTAGTAGAAAGCTGGTATGCCCGTAATCCGCTCTCCGATTACCAAACGGTGAATGTCGTGCGTGCCTTCGTAGGTGTACACCGATTCCAGGTTGTTCATGTGGCGCATGATGCAGTAGTCGTCCACGATGCCGTTCGCGCCCAGAATGTCCCTGGCCATTCGCGCCGTCTCGCGCGCCATCCACACATTGTTCATCTTCAGCATGGAGATGTGCGTGTGATCGACGCGTCCTTGATCCTTGAGTCGCCCGACGTGCAGAGCGAGCAACTGTGCCTTGCTGATTTCCGTGATCATCCATACCAGTTTGTCCTGCACGAGCTGATGTGAAGCGATCGGCTTGTTATGAAATTGCCGACGAGTTTTCGCATAGTCCAGCGCTGTCTGGTAGCAGGCCATGGCGGCTCCAATGGCGCCCCAGCCGATGCCGTAGCGCGCTTGGTTGAGGCAGGAAAACGGTCCGCGCAAGCCCTCGACGCCAGGCAGCAGATTTTCAGCGGGGATTTCGCAATCGGTCATCGACAATCCTGAGGTGATCGACGCGCGCAGCGACAACTTTCCGTGCACATCCCAAGTCTTGAATCCGGGCGTGCCTTTTTCGACCAGGAAGCCGCGCACGACGCTCGTCCTCGCCCTTCGCCCAGATCAGCGCGACGTCGGCCAGAGAGCCGTTGGTGATCCACATCTTTTCGCCGTTGAGGACGTAGCGATCGCCGCGCCGCACGGCGCGCGTCAGCATGCCGCCTGGGTTCGACCCGAACTCCGGTTCGGTCAGGCCGAAGCAGCCGATGGCGGATCCACTCCGCAGGCGCGGCAGCCATTTTTCCTTTTGCTCCGCCGAGCCGAATTCGTGGATCGGATACATCACCAGCGCGCTCTGCACCGAAACGAAGCTGCGCAGCCCGGAATCTCCGCGCTCGAGCTCCTGCATCGCTTGCCCGTACGCTACGTTGGACATGCCGGCGCAACCGTAATCAGGCAGGTTCGCGCCGAAAAAGCCCAACTCGCCCAGCAGCGGCACCAGATGAAGTGGGAACGTCGCTTCGCGGTTGTGCTTTTCGATGATCGGCAGCACTTCGTTGTCCACGAATTGCCGCGCCGTCTGCCGAACCAGGCGCTCCTCATCGTTGAGCAGCGAATCGAACTCAAGGAAATCCACTCCCGGGAACGTAGCCATCGTCGTCTCCTCACTCTCCACGCGGACGGTCACCACAGAGTATAGGACGGCCTTGCGAGTCAGACACTCCGCTTACCGGGGATTCGAGCGGCTTCGGTGTGACGCGTCGATTCGTTGGACAACAATGCGATTTTGACAGCTGGCTGCGTTCCGGTACAATGATCGTTTGTTCGCTGGCCTAGCGACGCGGCAGTAGCCTTGCATACCATGCAGGTGCCGCGCAGACCGGCCGGCGGCCCGGAGTGATCATGAAACCCAATATTCATCCCGATTACCATGAAGTGACGGTTCACTGCGCTTGCGGCAGCGCGTTTCAAGACCCGTTCGACCTTCAAGGGCAATATGGTGCGGGTCGAAATTTGCTCCAGTTGCCATCCATTCTTCACCGGCAAAACAAAAGTTCGTCGACACGGCCGGCCGCGTCGAGCGCTTCACGCGCAAGTACGAAAAGGCGGCGGAAGCTGTGCAGGCCGCGAAAGCGGCCAAAGACCAAGAAGTAGCCGGTCGAACCGCGCTGTTCGGCGTTTTCTCCGCGAGTGTAAACTGTGGTCTGGAACATGGCCACGCCCATCCCTTCTTCGTCTCGCACCCCGGAGCCACGAGCCTGCGGAGCCTCTACGCCTGCAATGGTCGAAGAGGCTGCGCCTCGCGTGACGTTGCGCAATTCGTTCGCGCAGCCCTTCGATTCGGCCATCGCCGCCGCGCGCACCTGCTACGCGCCGCGCCTGATTCGTCGCCGAAGAGATCACCGAGAAGCAGCGCACGACCATCGGCGCCGCGACGTTTTATTCCGGCCACCACACCGTCTACCAGCACGCGCATTTTGAGTTTGGACTCGAAAACGTCAGCCGCCAATTCGTCTGGTCGTTCCTGCACGCCCATCCCTTCTACAACTCCGAGCAGCAAAGCCAGCGCTACGTGCGCATGGATCGCGCGCTGGTCCACGTCCCGGACATGAGCAATCTGTTTGGCGCCGACGGAGATATTCAGGCAGGCCGTGGCGCGCGCCTGGGACGCCTATCGCGAGCTGACGGCGTTACTCAAGGACGATGCGCGCGACATCCTCGCCGATATCTGGCGCGTGAGCGCGATGTCGCACCCCCGCCGCGTCGAAAAAGTCGAGCGGCAGGCGGAAAAGCGCGCCATCGAAGTAGCGCGCTACGTTTTGCCGGTGGCCGCGGCGACGACCATGGTGCACACGCTTTCCGGCATCGTCCTGCATCGCCTGTGGCGGATGCAGGAGGCCTCGGATACGCCGACGGAGGCGCGCGCGGTGATCGGCGAGATGGTGGCGCGCGTGCGCGAAGTGGACCCGCAATTTTTCGATCGCTTTGGCGACGGACCGCTCGAGGAGTTGCCGGAATGGAAGACCGCCGGCACGCCGGGCGACGGTGAAGCGCAGCGCGCGAATTCGACGCGCGGCTGGGCGGCAGCACCTCGCAGCTGGTGGATTACTCGCCGGCGGCGCCGCGCGTCCTGGCCGAGGCCTATCGAGCCGTGGTCGGCATTACCGAGGCGGCGTGCTCCGACGCCGAAGCGCTCGACCGCATGCTGAACCCGGCGCGCAATCCCTATCGCCTGGAGACGATGAACGTCGGCGTGCACGCGCCGCTGATGCGGCCCGTTGCAGCACGCCAATTTCACGTTTGCCAAGAAGATCAGCCACACGGCCGACAGCCAGGACCAGCGCCATCGCATGGTGCCGGGCTCGCGGCCGCTGCTGGTGCTGACCGACACGCGCGCGCCGGATTTCATCACGCCGATGCTGATCCGCGAGAATGCGCGCGCCCGCGAAGTGTACGAGAGCGCCATGGCCGACGCTTGGGCGGCCAAGAATCGGCTGCTCGATCTCGGCGTGCCGCGCGGAGTTTGCCGCTTACCTTCTGCCGAATGCAAAAGCCATTCGCCTGGTCGAATCTGGCTCGCTCCTGCACCTGCTGCACAAATGGACCATGCGCACTTGCTTCAACGCGCAGGAGGAGATTTACCAGGCGTCCATGGAAGAGGTGGAGCAGGTGCGCGCGGCGCTTCCCGAACTCGCGCGCTACATCGGTCCGCCTTGCTACGTGCGCGCCGGCATCGCCACGCCGATCTGCACGGAGGGTTCGCACTTCTGCGGCATCAAGGTTTGGCAGGAGTTCCCCAACATCGAGCGGCGCATATGACGCGGCAGGGCACGCTGGCGTACTATCTCGCCGCCTGGGTGATCGGCTGTCCCGTGGTCGCGCTGGTGTTCTGGTTGACGGAGTCGGTCGAGCACGGGATCGGGAACCTCATCGGCGCTGCTCGAATTCTGCTTCTTCGCCTTGATGTGCGGGGCGATTGACGTACTGCTCTTCGCGTTTATTTTGCGGCGCGCGATGCGCTCGTCGGGATCGCGGAAGATCGCGGTTTGGAGGTATCGGGCGCGGTGCTCGCTCTTTGCCTGGTGTTTTGTCTCGTTTGGCTCGGCGATCGAGTGTCCGCCGCCGGCATTGCAGCGCGGGCCGGGGTATTTTCTGTACGTCGTTTATTTTCGCGGGGCCGGCGGCAATGTGGAGCTCGGGCTGGTGGCAGGCGGCGCTGGACGGCGCGGCCATCGGGGCGGTGCTTTCTCTGGTGGATCTCGCGTTCAATCCTGGCAGGGCGCCGGAAACTGCCGCTGGGCCGGACCAGGGAGAAGCAGCGCCGGCCGGGCAATCTCCCGCCTGAGACGGTTTAGGTTCGCCAGCGCAACGTCACAGGACCTTGCAGCGGATGCGTCATCGGTTCGCCGGTGCGCCGCGAGCGCGCCCACTCCTCCTTCAACTCGAAGTACCAGCGAGCCTGACGGTCGGCGTCGCCCACGAGGATCATCGGCGTACCGCGCGGGCCTTCGCGCCGCAGACCAACCGCCTGGCGTTCGGCGTTGCGCTGGTCTTGCGCGATGAAGCGCCGCGCGAACGAGCGAAAGATCGGTTTCACCAGCGGCACCCAGCGAAACAGGTTCCAAGCCGCCCAGAAATCGAGCCGGCAGAGATCGCGGCGAATTGGCGTGACCGTCGTACGATTGGTAAACCACCATTTTCCGCAACGAATGGTCTCGGTGCGCTGATTGGGCAGGACAAACTCGATCGTCGTCGAGACGGGTTGGCCGTAGACGCCCAGCAATTTGTAGGCGGTGGAATTGGCCGAGGGCTCGTGCGGAACCATGCGAAAACCGTTGGGGATGGGCTCGAAGGTTTTCTCTTTGTTGCGCAATTTGTGAGCCGAGCGCCAATACCAGGACTGGTGCACGTAGGGCCCGTGCGCCGGGTCGAGCAGCCCGAGGATGCCCTGATCGACGTCGGAAGCGAATTCCACCGCGTGGTGCATGGTCTGATAGCGCTCGCTGAAAACCGGTAACTCCGGAGGCGGCGGTTCCTCGGATTGGGTTTGCTCGTCGGGGAGGTAGACCCAGGCGATGCCATCGCGCTCGGCGCAGCGGTAGCTTTTCGCAAAGATTCGGTCCACTTTGACGTTTGCTCCCTCGACCAGCGACGGGATCGAGCGGCACTGGCCGCTTTGGGCGTCGAACGTCCAGCCGTGATAGCAACACTCGACCGTCGCATCCACGATTCGTCCGAAGGAAAGCGGCATGGCTCGGTGCGGACAGCGATCGGCGAGCGCGAAGACGCGTCCTGAAGCGTCGCGCCCGACAACCAGGGGCGTTTCGAGCAACGTCACGGCGCGCATTTGGCCTGCTCGCAGATCGCGAGCTTCGAGGGCGGGGTACCAAAAGCCGAACAGCATGCCGCTGCTCGCGGGCTGCGGCGTTGGACAGGGAGATTCGTTCATCAGAGGCTGCCATCGTAGCGTAGCCTCATCGCGCGGGCAACGAACCCGCGTCACGCTTCGCCGGGACGGACCCGGCACGTATCCGATCGTTGACAGATTAATATCTCCGACATTTTCCTATGTTAGGCGGGCACTCGAAGGCAGCGTAAACTCGAACGACAATGGATGCGCAGCTCTTTAGTCCCGCGGACCGGCGACAAGATAAGCATGTGGCGCCGTTGCTCTTGGTTTGCGGCTGCACGATCTTGCTGCGATTGATCGTCGTGTGGTACATGGCCGCGCACTATAGTGCGGCCACCATTTACGGAGGGTTCGAGACGGCCGGCGTTGGAGCCGCCATTGTCCGAGGCCAGGGTTTCAGCTCTCTATACGGAATACCGAGTGGCCCTACCGCGTGGCTGGCTCCGCTCTATCCGCTGATCGTAGCGGCGGCGTTCAAGCTCTTCGGTCTTTACTCGATGAAGGCGGCGTGGTGCTTGTATTTCTTCAACATTTTGTGTGCGACGCTGACAACGGCCCTGCTCTATCGAATTGGTTTGCGCTTCTTTGGTTCGGTGATAGCGTTCGCTGGTTCTTTGCTCTGGGCTGGGGAGTTTGCGATCGCAGTTTACGCCGCGCGGATTTGGGATTCGAGCCTATCCGCGCTGATCGCGACCGCCGCCGTCGCCTGGTATCTGCGCCTCGTGGAGTTGCGCTCGAGCCGGCTGGAATGGGTCGCGTACGGATTATTCTGGGCAGTTGCAGCCTTGGTGAACACAGCTTTGCTGGCGTTGATGCCCCTTGGAGTGATTCTCCTGCTGTACAAGAACTGGCGCGAGGTGCGCTGGAATGCGCTGGCTGCGCTCCTGGTATTTATTTGTGCCTTGCTGCCCTGGACGGTTCGGAACTACACGGACTTTCACAAAATCATTCCGATCCGCGGGAATTTTGGGCCGAACTTGTGGTACGGCAATCACCCTGGCGTAACCGGCCCAGACGATGAGTCGCTCGATCCCACGCAGAATTCGCAAGAGCTGGCGGAGTATCTACAATTGGGAGACGCAGGGTACGCAGCTTCGCGCCAACGGATGGCAGTGGAATTTATTCGTGCGCATCCGCTGCAATTCGTGCAACTGACATGGAGCCGAGTTCTCTTTTACTGGTCGGGGGGACGCGGTTGGGCGCGGCTCTTGGCCGCAGGTTGGTCGATTTTGGCGTTCGCGGGGTTATTGCTCGTCATGCGCCAACACTCTCTGCTACAGACGGCGCCGTTTGTTTCTTCCTTGCTGTTGTATCCGCTTCCCAACTACCTGACGCACACGGAGGGCTTCTACCGCCATCCCATAGAGCCGGTCATAACCTTGTTGGGAATCTATAGTTGCTTCGTGCTCGCTGAGGCGCTGATTTCGGGACCGTGGTTCGTTCGGCGGCTTCGGCCGCGGCCTTCGACGTAACGTAAGATACGCTGCTTCAGAACGAGCGGGCTGTGATCGCGGGCGGGTAAGGTTGCAAACTCGCAACATCCTGATCGGTGTCCATGAGCCAAACCTGTCTATTTTTATAGTAGTCGAGCAACTCCTGGTTTTTTTCACCCATGTCCCGCGCCCAGACAATTTTGGCCGAATCGATGTCGGCGTCGTTGTAAACCCAGTCCGAATCCGATTCCGGATGCGGCCCCACGCGGACCAGAACGAGATGATTGCCGGGCATCGCCCGAAGTTCAGCTTCGACGCGCGCGCGGTCAGTTTGCAGTGGTCGGGCGTTATAGGACGTAGGCAACCATTCGGACCCCAACGAAATGTCGAGCGGGCCGGCCGCCGCACGCACGACCAGCATGGACAAACAGACGAGCGGAACAGCCAAAGCCAAAACTCGCCCGGCCGGCCGGCCACGCCAGGTCCATCCGCTCAGCGACCGAATCGCGAGGAGCACCCACAGGTAAACGATGCCGGTCATCGGCGCCGCGTAATGCGGGTAGAAGAAAACTTCGACAGCGAAGCCAGCAATTGAAATTCCGGTAACGCCGATTAGAAATCGCTGCTCCCAGGACATTCGCGACCAAGAAAACCCATACGGCATGAGCGCGAGCGCACAGATCAGCGGGAACGTAAGAGCTGGACCAAGATAGAAAAGCCAGAACCGCAGAATTTTGAAGAAGGATAACTGCAAATAGCCCGCCAAGGATCGGCTGCTCTTGTAGAAACCCAACTCTCGCTCTCCGTAGAAATAGCGCATCTCCTCGTGGTTGTAGGCGGGCAGGGGCTTTGCGGATTGCCAGACGAAATAGGGCGCCACGGCGTACGTTCCACGGTTCACCTGATAGGGCATGCGTAATGGGCTTCCCGTTACGCGCGAGAAATAGTATCCGGTGCCAAGCGCGGAGACGGCCAGCACCAAGGCGAGCGGAAAAGCTACTTGCAGGGCGCTGCGCCGCAATTCCGGCCCACGCTTCCTGAGCATCCAGACGAGCAATACGAGGGCAACCGGAAGGCTGAGAATGAATCCCTCGTAAGGGCGGCTGTTGGCCATCATGGCGAGTCCCAGACCCATTAGGAAGGCATCGCCGGGACGCTGGGACCGTAGCACGCGCGGCAAACCACCCAGGAGCAGCGCTCCGCCCGCAGCGGCCACGGCGCCGCCTCCGTAGTTATTCGCCCAGTAGCTGAAGACTGCCAGGCGCGATACTGCCAAGAGGCCGCCCAGCAGCGCCCATTCGGGCGGTAGCCATCCCTGGAGCATCCAGCAGATTGCCGCGCACAGGACGGCGACGCTCAAACAGACTCCCGCGAAAGCGTTGCCCGAGAGCAGCCGTCCCAGCGCCAAAAACAGTCCTTGGGCCAGCGGGTACATGGATGCGTAGCTCGGGTGCATGATGACCTGGAAGGTCTCGAAATGAATCCACATCGGGTGCACTGGATTGGCAACTCTGAGGTGCATCAATGTGTCAGCGAGCAGGAGATGACTGAATTCGTCGGTGATGTGAGGTTCGGGAATGGGAAGCAGGGGCAGCACCGCGACGCGCGCAAGCAGCGCCAGCAGTCCCACGACGAATACAGAGAGGCCACGCCTTTGCGCGAAACCGCGGAATGCTTCTTCGGCTGCGGACAACCATCGGAGCCGGTAACGGCCGGTGCCGAGGGCAAAGGCCAGTGACGCGAACACGAGCCCCGCCTCAATCGCCGTCAGCATAGGTCAAACGTACCCGTGAAATGGTTCCGATCGTAATTAAACTTCGGACGGATTGCGGTAGAAGAAAAGGGCCAGAATCGAGCCAACACCGGTCGCAGCCAGCCAGAAACAAACCAGCGACAGCGCGATGCCCACGGGGGCGCCGGCAAAGGAACGGTATCCTGAAGCGCGGCCACACAAAAAACTCGCCACAAACGCGAGCATTGCGATTCCCGCATACCCCGGCACGTGCAATCTTCCTCCACGCGCCCCGAGGGGAACCGCGACGACGATGGCGGCGCATCCTAGCGCCAATGCCGCAATGATCAGTAAATGCATCGAAATACCTCGTTCCTCATCGTGCCACGCGTGTCGTCCAGATCGGACTGGCGGGAGCAACAAGGCCGCCAGGATACGGGCTAAGACAGAAACTCGCGCTCGCGCGAGGGTGGGCGGCCTCCCCTAGGGAGGCCGCGTTCAAAAGACATTGTTTGGCAAAAGCCGGGAATTCGTGAGATCGCCCGCGATGTCCGTGAAGACTTGGTTCAAGGTCGTAACCGATCGCGCGCCGCTGCATACGGTACTGGTAACTCCATTGACCGTCTGCGGGACGGAGAAAAAATATTCGGAGGTGGGCGTCGAGGCGATGGCCGACATGGTCCCGCAAGGCGTGAGCGTGTCCCCAGCGGTGCAGCCCGATGTTTCCGAACCGTAGGATACTGAGTAAATCAGAGTGTTGAGGCCGGGGGTGTAGGGGTTGGATGTCGCCTTGGCGTTGGACGCCGCAGTGACAGCCTGTTGGCACTCGGCCGTGGCCGAGAAGTTGGTCGTCGATCCTGACATCTGCTGTGCCGACGCCGTTGCGTCGCCGTCGCTGAGAAGGACGATTATATTTTGCACGTTCGCGGCGGAGTTTGCCGTGAGGTACGCTTGCGCCTGCGTGAGGACACCGGCGTAAAAGGTTCCCTGGCCGCCCGGAGTGCCCACACCGGGGCAAGCACCTACACCTGCTCCAACTGCTTTCACGATATTGGCGCCGTTGGTACCTCCGCTTATGGCCGCCGTATCGGAGGGGCGGTAGTCGCTTTGCAGCGGAAGGACCAGGTACGCCGGGTTGTTGTTATAAGGTGTGGTAACGGGATTGGTGGCGGGGCATTGGTAATCACTGGACGCGCCCGTGCCGGTCGCGTAGGTCGGAGACGTGGCCGTAGATGTGGGACAATTTCCGTTTGACAGCGCGTCCGAACATAGGCCTGGGAAGACCATCAGGCCGACTTGGTCGACCGCGTTGTTGACGACGCCGTTGCTGGCGGCTCCGCAGCTCGTCAAGGCCGTGGAGCAGGGATCAAGCTCACCGAGCAATTGCTGAACTCCGTACTGAGCGCACTGCTCCGGCGTGGGCGCTCCGCTGACCCCTGGAACCGTGCAGCCGGTATCGGAACCCGAGCCCATCGACGCGGTGGTGTCGAGGACCAGCATGACGTGGTAGGGTTGGGAAATTCCCGCCTTTGGCGCTCGCGGTCGCCGTGGCCGTGACGTTGACCGACGAAACGCCGAATATCTTGGCGAAGTAGGTCCCTACGCTTGCGGTCTCCACCACTTGAACGGCATTGGCCGACGCCTGCGAACCATAAACACTGCAAGGGGGCAGGCCCAGGTTGGGATACGTGGCCGTCGAGATGCATCCCAAAGTCACCGTGACGCCCGTGATGTTCAAATTCGCATGGACGTTGTAGGTCGCGTTCGCAGGTGAATTCGGATCGCCGCTGTACTGGTACGCGGTATTCACCGCAGTGCCGGCGATGATCGCCGCCCCTCCCGCCAATGCCGCGGAGTTGGTCGCGCCCTGTAGCTCTTGATACGAGAAATAAAGATCGCCGATGTCCACCACGAATGCGGCCGCGGAGAGCAGGACCACGAGCAAAAGCGCGAAGAACACGAGCGCTTGCCCGCGCTGCCGATCGCGTACCGGTCGACCGGAAGGATCGCTGCTTGGTTTCATTGGATAACCTCTGCGGTTTGCGCCGTCAGAGTGCAGCTGGGTGCGAGATTAACTCCAACGACGGTGAGGTTGCATGGATAGGTGACCGTCATTTGGGCATTCTGGCCTTGCACGAGCGTCTGGCTGGCGCAGGAGGTCTCAGTGGTTGCAGACCCGCCATTGAACGCGAAGGAGAAACTGAGGCTGGCCGTCGTGAGATTCGGCGCGGCCGCTTCAAAGGCGCTGACCGCGGTGGCGCAGGGGTCGGTGGATTGGCCGCGGCTTGTGGCCATAGCCTGCGCGCCCATGGTTGCGGAATTCGTCAGAGTCAGGTAGGTATTGAGAGCGATGCCGAAGACGATGATGCCCATCACCAGCGTGAGCAGAAGAGGCACCACGAAGGCCATTTCAAGCAGCGCTTGACCTCGCTCACCTGCGCGGATTTTGCGCGGCGAGGGACCATGCCGGCGGGCAAAGAAGTCGCGCCCAGATACCTGGAGCGCATTCCTGGGTCCCTGAAGGATCGGTTGTGGACGCAGATATCTCATCGTTCGCGTGACTCGTGGTACAAATCCAACCATTCCAATTCCGAGAAAGCTAAAAACGGGCCGTTTAAGTTGCCGTTCGCGGCTAAGCTTGTACTAAGCAGTTTTCGCGCCAGTCCGCTGGCCAGGAGCGAAAATGTGAGTTTTAGTACCTCTCGCTCGCCCCTCGCAGAAGCACTTTCATGTTCGCCTCGGGGGCAGTCCTGGAACGGTAACTTCTCCGTCGCCTGACTCCGTAAGCTTTTCTTGAGGCGCTTTGTCCACTGCCGAAATTTCCAGGTGGTCTCCCACGCACGTCCCGGTACGGTAAACCGTATGGGCCGGGAGCTCCAGGATGCTGTTGGCATTGAGACAAAGTCGGGAGATGCGAAAGGGCCGCACGTGCTCTTCGACTCGGACGACTTCCTTGTTTTTTCCAAGGAAGATCAAGTCAATTGGAAATAACATTCCAATGGTGTGGACGCCGCGCGATGGCACGATCCAAAGACCGGCCCCGCGCCTTGCCCATTTGGGAGTCTTGCCGAGCAGCCCAACGAGGCGCTGCCAGTAGCCGCTGGCTACAACCGCCTCTGTGGCGACAAAGGTTTCGCGCGTCCTGTTATAGACGTACATCAGCCTTTGTCGCCCATTGTCCCGCGCTGGCATCGAAACTCCTGGATTGAATTGGGCCACTGGGGCCGTTGTTATTCTGTTGCTGTTATTCGATGGCTTTTCCTCGACGACGCATGACGATGATGGCCAACACAAGACTGGCCAGCACGCCGGCACCGACGCGAATCATGGTTACGGTATCCATGGTTGCCTCCTTTCGCCGCTTCGTTTACTTCTTGACCCAAAAAAATTGGCTCCGTCGCGATTAGTGCAACGCCGGCAGCAACTGCCGCACCAGGGTGATCACTGCCGGACCCAAAATCACCACCATCAACGCGGGGAAGATGAAGAAGACCAGAGGGCCGACCATCTTCACCGACGTCTTGGCGCTCAATTCCTCCGCGCGCTGCCGCCGCCTCGTGCGCAACTCGTCGGAATGAGTTCGCAGGGATTGAGCGATGCTGGTGCCAAAGCGCTCCGTCTGGATCAGCATAGCCACCAGTTTCCGGATGTCTTCCGAACCGGTCCGGCGGGCCAGCTCGCGCAGCGCCTCGATGCGGGTTTTGCCCACGCGCATCTCCAGAGTGACCATGTTGAGTTCGTCGCTCAGATCCGGATGGGCAATGCGGAGTTCCTCCGCAACCTTCATCAGAGACTGATCCAGCCCGAGTCCGATCTCAACGCAGATCACCAACAAGTCCAAACCGTCCGGCAAAGCCATTCGCAGCCGCTCCCGCCGGGCTTTGATTCTCCAAACGAGCCAGGTCTCGGGAACCAGGTAGCCCGCGACCACAGCGACCAAGAGAACAAAAAACGGGTTGTATCGGTAGGCTCCCGTCAGCAGGGCCAGCGCCACGAAGATAATGGGCGACAGGACTTTGGCGCCCCGCATCATCAGAATGGTGTCGGCGCTGCGATAGCCGGCCCGGGCCATCATCAGTTGCGCCTTGGCGCTTTGTCCCGCGGCCGCGGATGGCAACATTTGGCCGAACGAAACCACCACCTCGCGCAGTCGTTTCATCTGCGTCTCGAGGAACGGTTGTTGCGGGGCCGAGGTCGCTGGATCTTTTAGGTGTGAGAGACGCTCCCCGACGGTGGCCTCTTTTGGAGTCGAGGCATACACCAAGGTCAGCACCACGATGGCGCTGAGTAAAAACGTCGCTCCGGTCACAACCCACAGCATCGGCTTCTCCTAAACCTGAATGTGGACGATCTTCCACAGCAACAAGGATCCAATGATCTGCATTACCGTCGCCACTCCCAAAATCATGGGGCCGGCCGGATCGCTGAACAGAATCCCGATGTATTTCGGATTCAGCAACTCCAGCACGATGATCATGACCACGGGGAGCGCCACCAAAATCATGGCTGTGAGCCGGCCCTGGGCGGTTCTGACACGCGACTTCGCGATGAATGCGGAAGCGGTCGCGGATCAGCCGCGGCCAGTCCGTCCAGGATCTCCGCCAGATTGCCGCCGGTCTCTTTCTGAATGAGCAAAGCGGTAACAAAGAATCGCACGTCGGCCAAGGGCACGCGCGCGGCTAGGTTGAGCAACGCGTCGCGCAGCGGAAGTCCGAAATTCTGCTCCTCGAACGACTTGCGGAATTCGGTCGCGATCGGCTCCGGAGATTCCTTGGAGACCATTTCGAGACCCGGTCGTAAAGGCGTGCCCCGCGCGGATCGCGCGGGCCAGCAGATCGAGGGAGTCGGCAAAATTCTCTTCGAACTTTCCAGCCGGCGTTGAACGCTTGAACCCGACAATGCCAAAGGGAATGAACATGGTCGCCAGTCCGACGACCAAGGCGAGAATCAGCGCCCCGGTAAATCGGGCCGTCAACGACATAGCCTCCGAGGCCGCACACCGCGCTCATCAACAGAAGCTTTCCCAGCGTGGTTTTCACTCCGGCCTGGGCAACATAATCGTTTAGTTCGCGCAGACCAGGTCAGCTTCAGGAGAACCCGGTGAATCAGGGGGACGCTGCTGTAGAGTTCGTTCCGGAGCAATTGCAGATCGACGGAAATCACCGATTGCTGCTCGGCTTTGCGCACAGCCTCGATGCGCTGGCGCACAACCTCTTGGTTATCTTCGAACGAAAAATACATCCAGCTGACGATACCGATGACGGCGACGGCCACAAAGGTCACTATGCCGAGCAGCAAAGCCATGTTCTTCTCCTCCCGCCGGGTGCCGGGAACTCCGAAAGCATTCCAAGGCAGGTCCGGCAATTTGTTTGGCAATGGTCATATCCGCGCTCCGACTACGTGTTGTTGGCAGCGAGAACATGGCGGCCGGGAGATGAATTCCCGTCACGGCCAGGCGTTCCGCAAATCGCGGTCGAATGCCAGTGGGCACGAAATCGCCCAGGACTTCTCCCGTTTCTCGAATGCCGCGCTTCTTGAAGACAAAGATGTCCTGCATGCTCACAATCTCGCCCTCCATGCCGGTGATCTCGGCGATGTCGATGACTTTTCGAGTGCCGTCGCTGAGGCGGGACACCTGAACCACAACGTCGATGGCCGAAGCGATCTGGCGGCGGATGGCGCTTTCGGGAATGTTCAAATTGGTCATGGCTACCATGGTTTCCAGGCGGCTGAGCGCGTCCCGTGGCGAATTCGCGTGAATGGTGGTGAGCGAACCATCGTGGCCGGTGTTCATCGCTTGGAGCATGTCCAGCGCTTCGTCGCCGCGGACTTCGCCGATGACGATGCGGTCGGGCCGCATACGCAGGGAGTTGATAACCAACTGCCGCTGATGGACGGCTCCCTTGCCCTCGATGTTGGGGGGACGCGTCTCGAGGCGCACCACGTGTTCCTGGCGGAGTTGCAACTCCGCGGCGTCTTCGATGGTGACGATGCGCTCGCGATCGGAAATATAAGAGGAGAGCGCGTTGAGCAATGTGGTCTTGCCGGAGCCGGTGCCGCCGGAAACCAGAATATTCAGGCGCGCCTCTCACGCAATTGGCCAGCAATTCCAGCATCGCTGCGGTCAGGGAGTTATTGGCGACCAGGCCCTCTGCTTGAAGGCGGTCGTGGCCGAAACGCCGGATGGAAAGGTTTGGGCCGTCCACGGCCAGCGGCGGAATGATGGCGTTGACGCGCGAGCCATCCGCGAGCCGGGCATCCACCATGGGCGAAGACTCATCCACACGGCGGCCAATGGCCGAGACGATTCGATCGATGATGCTCATGAGGTGGGCATCATCACGGAATTGCATGTTGGTGGATTCCAAAATCCGCGCCGCTCGACGTAGACGTGCCGGTAGGTATTCACCAGAATGTCGGAGACCGTCGGATCGTTCAAAAGCGGCTCGAGCGGCCCGAGACCGAAGACCTCGTCCAGAATCTCCTGCGAGAGGCGCTCCCGCTCTTGCAGGTTCATGGGAGTCGATTCGCCGACGACCAGGCTCTCGAGAATCTGCGTCACTTCGCGGCGGACGTCTTCGCGCTTCACATCGCCCAAGCGATCGAGATTCAGCTTTTGAATCAGCTTGCGGTGTATCGCAGTCTTCACCGCAGTGAAGTCGGCGCGCGGCGTCGTTACGTTCAGTGAGGACATGCGGGCTACCTCTTACCCTGGGTTGAGAACAGATGGCTGAGCGCGCCGCCGTTGTGAGGCACCGGGGCCTGCAAGCGCGGGGCCTGCCAGTTGCACCGCGAGCTGGCGATAGCTATTGCCAAGGACGCTGTTGCTATTTTCGATCAACGGCATTCCGAGATTCACGGCCCGGCTGGCCTTCCGGAAATCGTTCGGAAGGCGCGCGTAGACCGGACGCTTGAGGGTTCTCTCGATCCCCTTGAGAGAGTCGTCGTCGCCTTTATGCCAGCGATTAATGACCACCAAGACTCGATCCGGCAAAACACCAAATGCCGTCAGGGCCGCCAGACGGCGTTCCAAGGTCCATAGCGACGGCACGTTGGCTTCGGCCACCAGGATGATCTTGCGGGCCGACTGCAGGATCCCGCTCCATTCGACCGAGAGTTGCGAGCCGAGATCGACGATCACCGCGTCGCTATTGGCCTGCGCGACATTCACGACGCGACCGAGCGACTCGATTTGAATGCCCTGCCACTCTTCCGCCTGCATCATGCCGCCGAGCAGTTGCAGCTTGGACTTGTGCGAAGAAAGCAGGCTCGCGAAGAAATGTGTGTCCAGCCGCTCCAAGCTGGAGACGGCATCTCGCAACCCAAAGCGCGGATTCAGATCCAGAAATAAGTGGGCGTTGCCAAAGGGCCTGGCGAAATCGAGGAGTACTGTCCGCGACGACGTGGCCGCGCAAATGTTGACCCCAAGATTCACCGCAACCGTCGTGGCGCCGACCCCGCCCTTCGAGCCCATCACCACGATCATCTTTTCGGCGTTGCGCCGGTCGACCGGGCCGCCCTCGCCTTCGAAGCGCACCAGAATTTCAGCCAAGGCCTCCGGCTTCAGCGGGCCTGGAAACGAAGTCCTGGACACCGTTGCGCATGGCTTCGAGCAGGAGTTGATGGCTGGGCGGCGAAATCGCTGAGCAGGCGACCAGACGCACGGACGGGCGGAGCCGGCGAAGATGAGCTGCAAATGCAAAGCAGGGCCCGGGATCGCGCGGGAGGTCGAGGAAAACCACGTCCGGTATCGCGTCGCTTCCATCAGGAAGCTTTTCGGCCGGAACAGACCATTGGGACACCGAGCCGACGAGCCCGGTCTGCTGCAGACTGGCTACCAACTGCTCCGCACTATCTCGATCGGCGCTCGCAATTCCCGCTGTCAGCACTTGCTCTCCGTCCTGGTACCCGAACCGAACGTACCCGGCTTGAACTTACCGCTGGTCCAGAAGCACACTCTATTTCGCAGCGCCTGCAGATTGCTCCGCCGGTTTCACAGGCGGCAGAAACGAATTCGGAAACGTCGGCCCGGCCGGCAGGTTGGCCTGGTCGAGCGGCTGCACGATCCTGGGCGTCACCAGCACCAGCAACTCATCTTTGCTCTTCTGTATCGACTTGCTCCGGAATAGCATTCCCAGAACCGGTATGTCGCCGATCCCCGGCATCTTCGAAAGCACTTCCGTGTCGCGGTTGTCGATCAGGCCGGCGATCGCGAAACTCTGTCCATCTCGAAGCTCCATGTCCGATTGGACTCGGCGAGTCGAAAGAGCCGGAATGGTGAAGCCTTGAATGGTCAGCGCATTCGAATAGTCGAGAGCGCTGACCTCGGGCTGGACCTTCAAATCGATCATGCCGTCGGCGGTCACGACCGGCGTGAAATTCAGACGAACGCCATACTCCTTGAACTGAATCGTAATCGCCGGAAGTGCTCCGGCCGCGCCCGTGCTCTGAATGACCGGGTACGGAAACTCTCCGCCCGCCAGAAAGGTGGCTTCCTTGCCCGACTCGGTCATCAGGTTCGGCTCGGCGAGAATTTGCAGCACGTCGTCGGTCTGCAGATCCTGGATGGTTGCCGCCAGATTCAGGTCGGGGCGAAAGATCGCGATATTCATCAAGCTGGCGACGGAGAACGCATTACTCTGCAACGAGGAATTCGCGGACCCGCTCGGCGTTGAAGTCGTGCTTTGCGTGATGCCAAACGGCGAATACTGCTGGGTGCTCACGGAAAACGGCATGTTCGTGCCAAAATTCCGCAGGAAGTTGAAACCCAGCTGATTGAGTTTGGTGCGGTCCACCTCGGCAAATTTGACCTCGAGCAGGACCTGGGTCAGGGACGGTGCAGGAACCTGCATCACGCTGGTCACATTTGGCGAAATCCCTTTGGCGACTTCCACAATCTTGTCCGCCACGGCGGTCGAAGAAACCCTGCCGGATAGCATCACGACGTCGTTGGAGGTATCGACCTGCACCGCTTCGTTCGGAAACACGCTGCGAATCTTCTGCGCCAAACTGACGGCGTCGATACCCACGGAGATCTCGAAGGTTTGGCTCTGATCGTTCTCATCCCACAAGAGCAGCGATACGCCGCCGGGAGCCTTGCCATTGAGCAAGACCTCGTTCGGATTGATGACGACCGCTTCGGCGATCGTCGGATCTGCCAGCGAGATTCGTTTGATGCGCGTCGGCGAATTGATGACCAGCGAGCGGCCCACGAGCAAATGCAGCTCTTGCGAGTCTTCCGCCGCTGGCGCCGGCTGCGCAGCGGCAGCGGGCGTGGACGTTAAGGTCGCCTGGCGGGCATGGACGGCGAATGCGCATATTCCCAGGAAGGCGCCGAGCGCTGCTGCTCGCTTTAGAAGTACCAACGGAGTTGTTGCCATTTCTTTCGACATGAAGTTCTCCCGCGGACTCCTCATTTATTTGGAAAGCTCTTGGTTTCGCGCTTATCCCCAGTAATAACCTCCACGGCGTACGGAGGCGGTGGAAGCACGGCGGCAGGGGGTGGTGCCGCCGCCACCTTGCGAGGCGCAAGGGCAACCGGTCTCGGTGCCGCGAACACTTCGCCGGAAGAGAAGACCGCGCTCTGCAGAATCGTGGGCGGGTTGGTCATTTTGGTATCGACGGTATTCCGCAGCGCCAATTGGATCTTGCCCTGGACGCTCGCCATCGTCAGCTTGCCGGCGCTCTCGGGATCCACCAACAGCGTAATGACGGGAACGGTCTGGGGCTTGCCGTCGCGGTCTTGCTCGATTTTCTGTCCGGCAGCGAGGACGCGAACATTTTCGAGAATGGTTCGCGTAACCGTTGCGCCGCTCGACCCGGCGCCAACACTCTGCCCGGTGACCAAAATGTCGACCATGGTTCCAGGCGTGACAAATCCCGCGACTCCAATAACGTCGTTGACAGCCACGGAAACCGCTCGCATGCCTTGGGGAATCGTCGCCGGCAACCCGGCACCGGAGTCCGCCGATGCCAGCTTGCTTTTCAGGATCGGTTCGTTCTCAGCGACCGAGGTGATCAGGGCGCGATTTACGCAATCCTCGATTTTGGTGTACATCCCGTCCACGGGTTGCCCCGCCGGCCATGGAATCAGCCGGAGCTTGGTTGGATCGAGCAGCGTTCCCAGTTGCATTGGCGCGGCAGCGACCACAATGCTCTGCATGGCCACCGCTCTCGGCGCGCTGGCAATCTGTTTGAATTGGCGATAGACAAAAGCGCTGGTCGCCAGCGCCACAACGAGCGCAAACAGAACGCCCATCAATAAACGATTTCGATTCATCGACGATTTCTCCTTTGCTCCGCCCTCATAGGCCCCACCGCGCGGCCGCGAAACACATCGCAGTGCCGATGGCTGCGGCGACGCCAAAAGGCAGCTTGGGCAATTCAGGGTTGTCTAACGAGATCCGCGGATGTGGCCGCAGCCCGAACGAAATGAAACCGCGCAACAGGTCGCGCATGTTGCCGAGCGTAGCCATGACTTTATGGTCTTTCATCATGCGCACGACCCCCATCAGGGCGGCAATCACAAAACTGGCCAACAGGACGAAGAGCAACATCACCGGTCCCACGAAGGCTCCGGCAGCGCCCATCAGCTTCCAATCGCCGGCGCCCAGCGCGCGCAATAAAACCAGCGGCAGCAGGATGGCCAGAGCCAGAGCCGCTCCTTCAACAGAAAGGAGCGCGCCGTGCCATCCCGAAATCAGGGCGTGCGTTCCGATGCCTACGATTAGCCCCGATACCGTTAGCCAGTTGGGGATTCGCCGCGAGCGCAAATCCACCCAGCCGGCGAAGCACATCAGCGCCAACGTCAAAACCCAAATGCTTGCTTGCATGTTCATCGTTGCGATCATCTCTCCCAGCGGCCAGCCAACCGATCGTCGTTCTCGAAAGGTTATTGCTGCCCGATCACGTGCCGTGCGTCATGTTTGCTGCTGCTTTGGAAAAGGCGTCGCTGATGGCGCTCGCGAGACTGCCCATCGCGAGGATCGACCCAAGGCCGACGAGAACCACGAGCAACGCATACTCGGTCAGATCCTGCGCTTCTTCGCTTTCCCAAAGCTCGCTTGCAATTCTCTTCATCGCCGTCTTCATGACTCTTTCATTTCCTTCCCGAGGGAGATGTCTTTCTGCTTCCGATATTTGAATGGCGAGCTGCTGACCGCTGAAAAACACAGGTGTCTCCCAGCGGTCAGCTAACCAACCCGTGGTTTCCCACATGGCGCCTCCCAGCCTAGGTAGCAGTCATGTTCGCTGCTGCTTTGGAGAAGGCGTCGCTGATGGCGCTTGCGAGACTGCCCATCGCGAGGATCGAGCCGAGGCCGACAAGAACCACCAAGAGAGCGTATTCGGTAAGGTCCTGGCCTTCCTCTTCCTTCCACAGCCGAGCTAACAGGTTCTTCATTTCTAGTGTTCCTTTCTGGGCATTAAGCAACGTATAGCTAAGTCGTTGTTGCCACTCCCCTAACTAGCATTCGGCGTGCCATACAGAAGATCCTGGTGCCCGCGTGCAACTTACTGCACTGCAATGAGTTATGGACGCTCAACGGAAAGCCGCGGTGATCGGCTGAGCTGTGCCGTCAACGTTTGTGAACGGCGGGGAGGGGGCTTTAGAGCGTTTGGTGACGCCCGGGGGAGCAAGCTTGTTTGGGAAAAACGACGCACGGAAGGCGAGAATTCTTAGTTCGCGTGGACTGATTCCGGAGCTTCCCTACGCACGAACAGCGAACTGAGTTGGTCCGAATAGACCCTGTGCCACTCTGGAGAATTGCTCAACGCGGCCGCCAGGCCCTCATCGCGCTCCACCAGGCAAGACTGAACCCCGTAGCTCCGCAGCACGGCAAAGGCGCCGGGCTTCAAGTTGGCGATATGCAGGTAATCGGCGAGCACACCGCCGCGCTCGTAGACATCCCCTCGACCGTCGAGGAAGACCTTGTGATCCGGGCCTAGCGCCCAAATCAGGTAGCCCCCGAAACCGTAGCTGTTGTACATGCGGCCGGGAACGGGATGCTGCTGGAGATACGCCACGGCCCCGACGGGGTAATCGCGGGCCACGCTTTGCTCCAAGCTGCTTGTGGACGGGAAGTAGAGGAAGATTCCGACCGCCACCAGCGCCATGATGGCAGCATTCATCGCCAGCAAATCCTTTGCGCGGCTGTAGGGCGGCGTCCAGCGAGCGAGAATCGTTGCTAGCAACGGCGCACAGAAAGGAACGAAGACCAAAATGAAGCGGAGGTGGAGACAGGCCATTGCCGTGCCAAATAAAAACAAGGCGAATTCATCCGGGCGCCACTTCAGACGAAGTGTCGCCTGGGCGATCAGGAAGCCAAGCAGAAGCGCGAGGAATAGTTTTCCTCCCAGCAGATTAAACGGCATGGACTGCCACTCCAAAATGTTGCCCACATTAATCGGCTGGGAAAACGCCATGTCGAACGGATAGGTGGCTAGGCGCGTGCCATAGGGCGTGATCATCAGGGCCGCAAGGCACAGCAGAAATACGAAAGATAGCTTCTGGCGCTCCGCAGGCGACCAGCGCCGCGACTCAATATCGCCCGCGCGGAACTCCCAGAGTCCGCCGAAGTAATAGACCGCGATCGCGCCGATGCCAACAACAAAGGAGCCGTGCGTGTTGACCCAAAGCACGAACAGCACGGGCAGGAACCATAGCGCTTGTTGCTTGCCTTGACGAAACCGCTCGAGCAGGATGAGGGTAACGACCAGAAACAAGTAGCCTAGCATCTGCGGCCGCCCTGAAAAGGAGGGGGTCGTAAGGGCGATCAACACCGCGGTGGCCGCAAACCCAGCTTTGGCATTCCCCGACCGAAGCGTTGCAAGCGCGTAAACAGCCAACAGTACGGCAAAGCATAAAAAAATGCGGAGCGCATCGAGGCCACGGATGCCGGCAAATCGGTTGGTGGCCGCGAGCAGCACCTCGCCCAACCATTCATAGGCCATCCAGGGTTGCCCGGCTACCGTAAACGAAAAGGGATCGACGGTTGGCCAACGGTGGCTGGCCAGGATTCCTTCGCCGACCTTGATGTGCCACCAAAGATCGGGGTCCACGACAAAAAGTCGTAGCGGCAGGAAAGCGCCCGCCACCAGGAGCGCCCCGAGCATCGCGGGGAACGAAATGAGTCGCTCAAAGAATGAAATGCGCTTTGCGAGCTCGCCCACAGGACCAGCCGAACGAGTCGGGTGAATCGCACTCGGCGGAGGAGCAATCGCTATTTGCTCGGCGTCATCGATTGTGAGCGGCTTAAGCTCCGAATTCATTTGCGTTGCCCTGTGTCACCAAATCTGCACCGTTCCAGCGACGCCCGTGAAGCGCACGCAGCGCCCGCATCCTCTTGAGTTCGCTACGAATAGGCTGCCATGCTGTCTACTTTTGGTTACGTTTAAGAAACGGAGACGCAATCGCCAGGGTGACAAGTGCAGTTATGCTTCCAAACCGGTTGAGCCGGGCTGCACCGCGCAAATGACGGAAAGCGTCGATGACTGCGAAGGGGACGCGGGTGCTTTCAATACTCTCGCCAATCTGCTGAATCTTCTCCGGCCGGATGTGTCCCAATAGCGTGGCCGCTCTGGCAATGTGCTTGATCTTTTCCGGCAGGAGTCCCATTAGGCGAGCGCAGGTGGCATCCACCGCCACGGGATCGTCGCCGACGATGAGCGCGCCGGCCGCTTTGGACATTCCTTGTATCGGGCCGTTTCCTTCCATGCCCACGATCCCGTCGACAATCGCGAAATCGGGGCGCACGGCTGCATTGATATCCAGGATGGCTCTGTCGATGCCGGCCCAGTGCAGGATATTTTTGGGCCAGCCGTAACAGCCTCCCGGGACGATCCCGAACATGTTCTTGAGAGACAACGTGACGCCGGCCCAATGATGCGTCTTGAGTTTCGCCAGAGAGATCGACGTAGTCGGCTCCGCGGACCGTTCGCGGCAGATAAAGCTCCTTCAGCCTGGATGCGCGTGTTTGCAGGCTGACTCGCTCGACGTCGTCCACGTTCAGATCCACAAAGATTCGCGCGAGCGGGCCGGTAAACTCGCGCAAGCGTATCGACTCGAGAACCGCTTGCGTATCTCGTTCGAGCGCCGGTCCGTCACCAATCAGCACAACCGCGGCTCCGAGGCGAAGGAGTGCCTCGCGCGTGGCGGCAATCACCGCCGGGTGAGTGTTCATCATGCCGAGTGGATCGAACCCGACGAGATTCGGTTTCAGCAAGACCGTTTTGCCCCGAATCGGCAGATCGAACTCTCGCAGGGTCTCGCCGAGAATCGCGGCGAGATCGGCCTGGTACCTGGCCACGCGTCGAATGGCCACGCGCGATACAGGCCGTTGGAAGGGAGGTAGCAGAGCTGCGGTGGATTGCGGCACAAGGATTCCTACTGCTTCGGTCCAGACGGGAGCCAATTGCGGCTTCCGCTCAAAGCCAACGTAGCCCACGCTGCCGTCGGGACATTCCAAGGCATTTCGCTATCACTCAATGCCTTGCGCAGCGCCGATCCGAGATCGGCAGATCCCCGTCCAATTGCACCGAGCGCAAGGTGGGCCAGGGCAAGAGATGTGGGGCTTGGCACCTTCGGCCAAGCCTGCTCGAGCCATTGCACGCTCCGCTGATTCTCCGGCCGCTCCACGTGGCGGCGCAACGCGAGGAGCGCCCAGGCCGTAGTGCTGACTTGCGGCTCGCCCGGCACACCATAAACCATCGGATTACCGCAGTTCCAGCCACCACCCTCGCAGATGCGGTCGTAGAGCATCGCTTCCGCAAATCGGCTGCGGCGTGCAGCCGCGGGTAATGAATTCGCGAATGTACTTGCCAGTACGATGACGGCAAACGACGTCGGTTCCACCCAACTTGCGGTCCCCGACGTCCAACTCCAACCGTAATCGGAATCTTTTTGTGACGAAACTCGGCGGCTGCCTAGCAGCCTGCGCAGGAGACGAAACCACAAGCGCGATTCCCCCGGTTGATCGGCGCACAGCCAACTCAGGCCGCGGCCGGCGCTTTCGGAGAATTCTGTCGACGCCGAGCAAGGCCCAACAGGCCAGCGATGTCACCCAGCAACCTTCCCGCGACTCCGCCGAGGCCGGCCATGAGCCGTCCGGCAACTGGGCTGCTTCGAGGAACCGCAGGCCTCGAGTGATCGGTTCGCCAAGTGACATGGGGAAATTCGAGTGCCGCAGCGCCAGGAGCGCCCAAGCGCTCGCTTCCACTCGGCTACGGTTTTCGGAGCGAAAACCCCAGCCGCCATCCTCGTTTTGGGAGCTCAAAAGAAACGGCAGGCAGACGCGTTCGACAAAGGCCTTGTTTTCGTCTTCGTGAGATTCGCGTCCTTCGAGCGGCAATGCTTGCGAGGTTTCTCTCCTGGCGAATCCGAGCATCACATCAGCGCTTGCGGCGTCGAAACCATCACGCGCGGACTCACGTCCCGATTCTGTTCTTCGTCCTCGCGGATTTCAAGTTGATTTATGAGCCTGTGCAGATATCCGCGCGCGATCCCCAGCGCCCGGGCGCTCTCCGCCTTTCTCCAACCGCATTCATGAAGCGTGCGAAGAATCAGCCGCCGTTTGAATTGTCGGACCTCGAGTCTCATAGGACGAGCCCTCCGACGGAACGTACGAGGACGGTTTGCGCAACGTGGGCGGAAGATCAGTAAGATCGATCGTCTGTCCTTCGCACAACACCACGGCGCGCTGTATGGTGTTCTCGAGCTCGCGGACGTTGCCGGGCCAGGCATGCTCCTGCAGCGCCTGCAGGGCCGCCGGCGAGAACCGTTTCGTCTTCTTGTCGAACTGTTGTGCCGCCGCTGTCAGGAAAACCTGTGCCAAAAGCGGGACATCCTCGCGCCGGTCCCGCAGCGGGGGCAAATGAAGTTGCACAACATTCATCCGGTAGTAGAGATCCTCGCGAAACTGATCCTGCTGAATCATTTCGGTCAGGTTGCGGTTGGTGGCGCAGATCGAGACGAATATCCACGCTGATGCTGTTGTTGCTGCCCAAGCGCTCGAAGCGGCGCTCCTGCAGTACGCGAAGGAGTTTCGGCTGCAACACGATACTCATGTCCCCGATTTCGTCCAAAAATAGCGTGCCTTGGTCGGCTGCTTCCACGCGTCCGCGCCGCATCGTGTGAGCGCCCGTGAATGCGCCTTTCTCATGCCCAAAGAGTTCGTCCTCAATGAGCGTTTCGGGCAAATTGCTACAGGAAAAAGCGACCAAGGGTTGATTGGCGCGAGTGCTGCTCTGATGGATTGCGCGAGCGAGCAGCTCTTTTCCCGTGCCGGTCTCCCCCGTGATCAGGACGTTCACGTCGCAGGGTGCAATCTTCTCAGCCAGACGAAACAGCGCCTGCATCTCAGATGAGTTCGCGTGCAAATCATGGAGCTTCGGCGGACCTTGCACCGTTGTGCGCAGGCGGCCCAGTTCTCTTTGCGCGGCAAAATACTTGTGGGCTCTGCGCAGGATCAGGCGCAGCTCCATTACGTTCGGGCGGGTTGGCAATGGTGTCGTGGGCGCCCTGCTCCATCGCTTGGACCTGCAGTCCAGCATGTTCCTCGTCGCACAGGGCGACGATAGGGGTGTAGGGCCACGCCGAACTGATCTCATTCATGAGCCGCAGGCCGGCCTCAACATCGGCCATGCTAAGGTCGATGAGAATGGCCTCCCACCAGTCGCTGAGATCCTTCAGGCGGCTGACCTCAAGCTCGGCGCTGAGACGAGTGGTGAAATCGTCCCCGAGAGCTCGCCCGATCGCTTCCCCCAAGCCGGAATTTTGAGTCAAGAAGCAACGTTCACAGGTTGACCATCCTTTCAACGTAACCACCGGTTGACGCGGCAACCGGCGAAATGACCCGTCAGTGTCCTCTAACGGTCACACTGAAGATTCGCAGAGCGAGCGCCGGAGAGGAAGCTGACCGGAGGGACAGGTGGAACCAGTTGATTAACCGGCGCGTCACCTGAATCGAGCACGGGTACGAAAAAGGTACGTTTTGGTTACCGCTAGGCTTAAACGGCTTTATGTCCCGGACATACGAGTCCTCATTCGCTGACGGCGGCGCAAAGTAACTTGTGATTGGGGAGATGTCTGAGCGTCCGGAAGTTAGCAAGACGTGCACACTTGGCGACGTAGCGAGATGAAACGTATTCCCGGGCCGGGCCAGATCACAGCGGGCCGAGAAGTTTATCGCTGTTGTTGTTGCTGTGGACCGCTGGTGCCGACGGCAGGAATTTGCGTGGGGATGCCGACAAGGATTTCGACACTCACTGGTTTGTCCGCCCGCATGGCAGGCTTGAACTTCCAGCGGCTGAATGCCAACTGCGCCGCTTGATCCATCTCCGCTAAGACGCCTTGGTACACTTCAAGATTGCCGACGGTTCCGTCCTCGCCTAACACGCCTTTCAGCACGATCATCTTGTGGGCCTTCTCGGGTGGAACGGGAAGTCGTTTGAAGTCGAATCTCGCCTCGGAATCCGGGTCGGGAGGCACAATTTGCGGATCTAGCTGGACGACTTTCGCTTGCGTCGCCGGCTTGTCTGGCGCAGCTGTGGCAGCCGACTTCTCGCAGAACTGCATGGTCCAATTTGCTCCAGGCATCGGAAGGAAGATCGTATAGATCTTTCCGCAGGCCAGCGCGCCGTAGACGTCTAATCCGCCGCCGCCGAGCGAACCAGCGGAGATCACCATCCGGTTTTTGCGCAGTTTCGCAATCACGTCGAGCGGAAGTGGGTAAACCATTTCGGCCGGCACACTCCCGATGAGCACGAGCGGCGACTCGGTGGCGGCTATGGTACCTTTCACGCTGATCGGCCCGACGGACACGCTTGCGGGCCCGCCCCCGCCTCCCGGCCCACCCGTGCCCACTCCCTTGCTGCCTTCGCCGCCTGGGCCGCTCGTCGAGCCCGGCCCACCGCCAATTTCAGTGCTCTTGGGATTGCCGCCGGGCGAACCAGGTGTGCTGGCCGGCGCGATAGAGAATTCGCCGTAACGGTTACCGGGCGGAACGGCGATCTTGGATGCGTCCGCTGACGGGTCGACGCTGATGCTCAACAGGCTATTTCCGCCGCTGTTCAAGGACGCGTTCACGTTATTGACGATGTTCTGCGCGTCTTGCGTCGATGGCCCCGAGCTTCCGGCTCGCGCCTGTAGTACGGGCTTCTGCAGCGCTCCAACGGGAACCGGCAATTGCGGGCTCGCGCCTGCGGGATTGGTCCCGGCCACGAGCGGCAGGGGGTTGTTCTGCGTCATCTGCGCGATGCGATCGACAGCGGGAGCGGACGCTGCTGGAACATTTCGGCTGGTCTGTTCGGGCTTCGGCATGGCCGTGGCTGCGTACGTCGCCGCCGGACGCGCGGGTTGCGAAACATTTCCAAGCGCCAACGGGTTGCTCTGCCCGACGTGATCGACCACCGGAGCCGCGGCGGCCGCAACGCTAGAATTCGTCGCCACTGGCTTCGGCATGGCTGTGGCTGCGTAAGTCGCCGCCGGGCGCGCGGGCTGCGAGACATTTCCCAGCGCCAACGGGTTGCTCTGCCCGACGAGATCGACCACCGGAGCTGCGGCGGCCGGAACACTGGAATTCGTTGGCACCGGCTTCGGCATAGTTGTGGAGGCGTAGGTCGCCGCCGGGCGCACGGGCTGCGAGACGTTTGCTAGCGGCAGAGGATTACTCTGCGGTGCGCGATCGACCAGAGGAGCCGCGGCTACGGGAACGTCTCGGTTGATCTGTTCAGGCTTGGGCATCGGAGTCACTGGATACGTCACCGTGGGACGCGCGGGCTGCGAGAGATTGCCCATGATGATATTTGGCAATTTCACGTCCTGGGTGATCCGCAAATCAGGCGGAGACGCAGGCTGGATGATCGTCTGGCGGCGATTGTCCGGCTGCATTGGTTTCGACACCGCGGTAAGGTTGCCCAATTTCAAGGCAGTGCCTTGGGCTGGGGCAACTTCCGGCCGGGAACCATCGTTCGGTCGGCCGGCGACATCCGGCGGCGCAACGGGAGGGACCTCTGTCTCCGTGGGTTTGTCGGGAACAGTGTAAAAGAGCATCTCCGGCGGCTGATAGGCAGCGGGCCGGGGCGAGGCCTTTGCCGGCAGGATGAGAGGCGCGTTGAAAAGGCCGACGGCCACCAGGCAATGCAGCGCTAGGGCGAGACCAAAAGCGTCGCGGGCCAGCCGTGTGTGTTCAAGGAAGGCCTTGCGAAACGGCACCAGGGCCAATAAGGAGGGCGGAAGCTGCGCAAACGTGTTGCGTGACCACACCACTCTCAACGACTCCGACAAACTGGACGCCGCAGGATCCTTTTCGACCAGGAAACCAGGAATTCTAGCGGCTTTCCCAGGTTTCAAAAGGACGGGCGGGTTGCCAGCCGAATGCGCCAGTTCTCCCATCGAGAAAAGGACGGGCGCGCCAGATTTTTTTTGATTGGCCACCTAAACTCCCAGCCTGGGGGCGCGAATACACGTCGGGCGCTTTGCCAGGCCTACAGATACCGAGCACGCGGAATACCGAATAGGGACAGCTCGCTTAACTTGAGCCCAGGTGCTCAATATGCAGCGGGTGAGGGCGGTGCAAACGTCACCTTTCGGAGTCACCTGTGAATCTCTTTGTGTACATCCTCGGAAATCATTCGTGGAGGTCCGAGGTGTGCGACGACCCTGACCCGCCAGCGTTCATCTCTGGACGGCGGGCGCTGGACGAACTCAAAGCCCGGTGGGAACGTCGCGAGGATAAGACCCGTGAAGTGGGTACCGAAATTTGTCACAGCCGGTTGATCGCGCTAGCCACGCAACCCGCTCCAAAGCCGTTATCGATGTTGACCACGCAGGTGTTCGAGGCGCAGCTGTTGAGCATTCCCAGCAGAGCGGCCAGCCCACCAAAACTCGCGCCATAACCCACGCTGGTTGGAACCGCGATGACCGGTACGCCGACCAGTCCTGCGACAACGCTTGGCAGCGCGCCCTCCATTCCCGCGACGCAGATGATCACGCGCGCTGAAGCCAGTCGTTGATGGTGCTCAAGCAGACGATGCAGGCCGGCCACTCCGACGTCGTAAATGGTTTCGACCTCGTTGCCCATGATCTCCGCAGTGACCGCCGCTTCCTCCGCGACCGGAATGTCGCTGGTGCCCGCCGTGATGACCAGAATGGTGCCCTTGCCAATGCGCCGCGAATTGCGGCGTATGCTGATCGCTCCCGACAACTCGTGATAACGCGCCTGGCGTGTCACGCGCCGCACCGCGCGAAACACGCCGGGGTTCGCGCGCGTGATCAAAATGTTGTGCTTGGGACGCGGGACGCAACATGCGGCTGACAATGGCGCTCACCTGGCGCGGCGTTTTCCCGCGCGCGTAGACCACTTCCGCAAACCTTGACGCACGCCGCGATGATGATCGATCTTCGCGAACCCTAGATCTTCAAATGGCAAGTGGCGCAGCCGTTCGAGCGCCCGCGGGACGGACAAGCGTCCGGCGCGCACTTTCTCCAGCAGTTCCTGCATGTCCGGTTGGTCCATACGATGAGGTTCCGAGACTTCTAGATCACTTTGAGGACGGCATTGAGCGAGCCCTGCCGGTAGCCTTCCAGATCCAGCGTCACGTACGTGAATCCGGCCTGGCGCAGGCGCGACGCGATCATCTGGGCGACCTCGAGCTGCAGCGCCTTGGGCAATTCGTCCGGCGCGACTTCGATGCTTCCCAGCTCGCCGTGGGCGCGAACTCGGAATTGGCGGAAGCCCAGCTCGCGCAGGACGCTTTCGGCGCGTTCGATGCGCGACAAGCTCCTCCACATTCACGGGGATCCCGTAGGGAATTCGCGAGGCCAGGCACGCCGAAGCCGGCCGGTCCCAGGTGGAAAGTCCGGCGCTGCGCGAAAGCTCGCGAACCTCCGACTTGGTCAGCCCGGCGTCCAGCAGCGGAGCGGCGACTTGGTGTTCCCGCGCCGCGCGATGGCCGGGCCGGAAATCGCCCAGGTCATCGGCGTTCACGCCGTAGGCGACGGCGGCAAAACCGCGGGATGCGCGCAGCTTGTCCGAGTTCGCTGAAAAGTTCGTTCTTGCAGTGGTAGCAGCGGTCGGGCTGGTTCGCCGCGTACAGCGGATTTTCGATTTCGCGCGTGTCGATGAATTCGTGCCGCAGCGACCATTCGCGCGCAAACGCGGCCGCCATGTTCCCGGTCGTATCCGGAAAACTCGGCGACAGCGCGGTGACCGCCAGAGCATGGTTCCCAAGCGCGCGGTTCGCCGCCCAAGCCAGAAACGCCGAGTCCGCGCCGCCGGAAAAAGCCACCAGCACCGAACCCAGGGACTGCAAGGCGGCCAGCAGACGTTCCTGCTTCTGGATCGCAGCGGCCTTCATTTTCTTGATCGCTCTTGCCGGTTCATCGACGCGCTCACGATCACGGATTCCTAATTCCCGGCTCCCAGCCATTTCTGGAATTCATACGACGCTTCCGCCAACACGCGCTTCAGCGGCACACCATTTTCCGTCGCCGCCGCACGGCAGTCGTCATACTCCGGCGCCACATTCAGGGTCCGCCCATTCATGCGCGCCACCTTCACCCGGATCGCACCGAACTCGGTTTTCACGGTGACCAGTTCGCGCTGCAATGTCTGCCGCGTGGCCACGGGAGCGCCGAACGCCCAGCGTGGTCGTCTCGCGAAAAACCAGCTCGGTCAGAGCCTGCTCCGTTGCCGCATCGCACAGCACGGTCACCAGCTGTCCCGGACGGTTCTTCTTCATGTGCACGGCCGTCGAAAACACGTCCAGCGCGCCGGCGGCCAGCGCCCGGTCCGCGAAATATCCATAGATCTGCGGATTCATGTCGTCAAGATTGGCTTCCAGCACCACCACCGTTTCGCGATTCGTGTTCGCGCGATGCGTTTGCTCGGCGGCCTCGCCCACAAACAGCCGCAGAACATTCGCCTGCCCGGCAAATTCGGCGGAGCCCGGCGCCCTGCCCAATCGCGTCCACGGTCATCGCGGGTTGCGCCCCGTAACTCGACGCCAGGGTCGCCACGATGGCCGCGCCGGTCGGCGTGACCAGTTCGTGCTCGATTCCGCTCGAATAGGTGGGCGCGCCGCGCAACAGCTCCGCGGTCGCCGGCGCCGGCACCGGCAAGATGCCGTGCTCGGTTTTCACGCGGCCGCCGCCCACGTTCAAGGGCGAGCAGACAATCTCGTCCGATTCCCAGCAGTTCCAACCCGATCGGCTGCTCCGACAATGTCGATGATCGCGTCCACCGCGCCAACTTCGTGAAAATGCACTCGCTCGATGGGAATGTCATGCACGCGGGCCTCGGCTTCGCCCAGCCGCTGGAAAATGGCCGACGCCCGCTCCGCGATCCGCGCCGGCAGGCCCGCCTCCTCGATCAGTTTAAGGATGGTCCCCGAGCGACCGGTGATGGTGGGACTCGGCGTACTCCACAATCACGCGCGTAGCCGCCAAGCCCGTTTCGCGTGACTCGCGTGCCGGCGATATTCCAGCCGGTTAGCGGGAGCTGGCGCAGGTGCGCTTCGAGCTGCTCCAGGTCGCAACCCGCGCCCACCAGCGCGCCCAGCACCATGTCGCCGCTGATTCCCGAGAAGCAATCGAAGTAGGCGATCTTCATTTTGCCGAAGCTGACCCGCTTGATCCATCGAGGCTGCGGCGCGAGGAATTCCCCGCCGCGATCATCAATCGAACGCGATGTTAGTGGCGCCCTTTGGGATTGTCAATTCAGAGTGGGCCGAGAGAAATTCAGCGGGACAGATAGGCTACAAATATCTTTGGCCAACATGAGAGGAAGAAAAGAGGGCGAGAGGGAGGAAGAGAGGGCGCCATGCCTTGCGCGCCCCCGTGCAACAATCAAAAGTGAGCGAAGAGCCGGCTTACGCCACTCTCAGAGAAGTGTTCGCCCGCGGGCTGGGGCCGGCACCCATTAGGCAAGCTGCCCACAAGGCGCGCTTGGTGGCCTCGACGACCTCCGGCGGCTTACAGACGGCGTCCAAAACATCAAAAGCTCCGTCTTTCATGGCCTGCGCCCATTCGGTTAGGTCAAAGTTGCGAGCCCATAGCACGACCTCAAAGCTGAGATCGTAGTGACGCGCAATGTCAGTGAGGCGCCTCCAGGATCCGTCCTTCAGCAACGGCGTTGAGACAACCACCTGGAACTGGCCGGATCTGGCAGCATCGCAACCCGCCGTGATACTTTTTGCGCATTCCGAGGCAAATCCCGCTTTCTGGAGGACCTCCTTCAGTTGATCCGCATCGGAAGTGTCGTCGCAAACAATCAGAACTTGAAGCCCGTCCGGAACCCTTAAGGGTAAGCCTGACGAGTTCTCGCCCGGGCCGTTGCTTTCGGTTCGCGCCAATGAATTCATAACTTCCTCCACTGAACTCTGGTTTGCCACTTGGATCGAATAGCCACTATCAGGCGATTCCTGTAGCACCTTGGTTGTGCTCAAAAAGATACCCCGGACAGCTTTCGTTTGACTCTGCCGCCCTCGGATTCGCCACACCTTGCATGGGATGCGGGCGCCTTACGACTCGGGCACAACCGATACCGCAACAAGGATTTGCGGCCGTGGTAAAGTGGGTTGGCGCCTCTTCTAAGAAGAGGCGCTGAGCATTGACGAGCATGCGGACCACGGTCAGCCGGGAGTTCGACGTGAGTCAGGCAACCTATGCCGTTTCTTTGTGTTCTAAGCCCCAGTCGGGGGAGACTGCGATGAAAATACTACGCGGCTTTGTGTTTGTCGCAATCCTGGCGTCTTTTGCCGCTGGCCAACCCGCGAAAGCGGCTCCGAAAAGTTCCGGTACCGCTCGGGAACCGGCATCCGGCGCTTCGGACCTGCGCCTATCCGATCCCCATAAAGAATTAATGCACTTGTCCAGGGACCTCAAACTGAAAAAAGATCAGCGCGCTGGCGTCGGCAGCATCCTTGAGGAACGCGACAGAGAAATCCGACTCCTTCTCGACAATGAGCCGCTGTCGCAGGAATACCAGGAATATAGGGACCGGCTTGCGGCTAGAGTGCTGGAAGACAGTAACGCGCAGATCGAGAGCCTACTCGGAAGAAATCAAAAAAGAAAGTTTGATAAAGAGCTGGCAAGAGACCACGAAACCCGTTAATCCCGTCCGCATTCCGCGCCAGGCATCCGTTTCGTTTTTACCCGGGAATCGTCGGCCCTCCGAGCCGAAGCCCACCACGTCCGAAGAGCCGGCGCGGCAAGTTTACTCAAGGACTTTGGCTGCAAACTCGGCCACAGCGCCCTCTTCCACCGTGTAGCGAATCTCAATCGGATTGCAGCAAACTTCACAGTCTTCGACGTAGGCCTGCCGCCGAACAGAGAGCTCTAGGACCATCGAGATCTCTTCCCCGCAATACGGGCAAGCAAAGAAGTATTCCACCGCGACCCTGATGGTACCGCAAGACGCGGCGCGAAGTACGCGGCACAATCGGCCGCTCCCAACTCAAAAACAAAAGACGGAACCCGAGAGGAGACCGATCCGCAGTTACTTATGGCCGAAGCGAATCACCAGACCCGCGGAGACGTTGACGTTGTCCTGACTAAGGTTGTTAAAAGTGGTCAGCACGTATTGGCCCTCGAACCGGATCGCGGCTCTCCGATTGATATTGAAGTCGGCTCCGCCGCCGCCGACCACCATGAACTTAAAAGCCGATTCGGAGAGGCCCGGATAGCCAGCAGTCCCGTGCACGGCACCGAGCTGGAACAAACCAAACGGCGTCACTCGCTGGAACCGGCGGTATGCAAAAACGGGTCCGTACGCGATGGTTTGCATCGCGATGCTTGTACGCGACACTGTTCCCTGGTAGGCATCCGCTGAGAGCCTGCCGCCAAACCAACTGTTCACGTTTTGCGTCACAGTGCCGTTGCCGCCGCTCAAGCCAAAGCTGGAGCCGTTCAGGACCGCACGGAGATAGGAATAGCCGCCGGAGAGTTCCCACGAGGGGATGTCTTGCGCTTGCGCCGTGATGCCCAGAAAAAGAATGGCCGGAATGAGCCAAAGAACCCGTTTCATTTCATCATCTCCTTATGCGTAGCGCCATACGCGTGCACCGCGCTTCCGTCGGCGCGCCCGTCTCCGCAGAACAGCACAAACGTCTCCCTGAGACACGCTGCGTGGGCTTTGTCGTGCATTTCCCGCACCACTCGCACGTGGCCGACATAAGCCACTTAAACTGCGCCGTTTAGCCATCGTCCGGCTCCCGCCAAGGACCTGCAGACCGTCTCCAATCGCAGACGGATGCCGTACGCCGCAGGCTCCGAAAGGAGCCTCTACCTAGAACGGCCGAAGGACAAACACGAGACAACGGTTTGAGCGTCTTCTGCGACAACCTCTGGAGTTTGGCGCTTAGCACAGCAACGCAGCGACGGCTGGTTCGCAATGGCCCGATTCATACATTGGCGCCTCCAAGAAGACCGCCGACGACCGTCGCTTCAGAAGTCCGCAGCGGCGGTTGCGTTACTTCTTGCCCCCTGGCCGCTGGAAACAGACGCTGTCGCAACCGTAGGAAGGGCAACTCGATCAGCAGAGCCATCGCGTATCCGAGCATGAGCGCGAAGCCGATGCCCAGCCAGAAGCTGAACACCGAACGAGTGGGATAAAACGTCGCGACAGAATAGGTATGCCAGAGATAAATCGAATACGAATAGAAACCAAGGCTAGCAGCTCGCTTTGAGACCGCGATCCCCAGGCTGCTCTGCGGGCGCCGATCGACGGCCCACGCGACGATCAAGCTGAAGCCAAGAAGGAGCCCCGTCAATCCTATGGTCTTCATGAATTCGGAACCTCCGTCCAGAAAAAAAGCCGGAGAGCAGAGGACCGCGCCGAACACGAGCGAGTAATGCCCCGTGAGCTTGCGAAAAACCTCTTGGCGAAAACTGTAGAAGTACCCAAGCGTGACGCCAGCGAAAAGGCTATCGATGCGCAGGTGCGTCATCCAAACCTGGCCTCCCGCGCGCACCGTGAGCACTCGCAGAACCAGGCAGATCGCGCTTAGCCCGGCGAAGATATACGGCACGGCGCGAAACGGGTCCCGCACCTTGCGCGCCGCCAGCAGCACCAAAAGAGCCGGAAGCAAGACGTAGAAGTGCTCCTCGACAGCGAGCGACCAGAGATGCACGAATACCCCGCTGGCCACGATCGGCGACCTGGCGAGATAGTTTTGCAGGAAGGACGCGCAGGCGAGAAATCCTTGGAGGGGCATTCCGCCATGCATGAGCAGCGCCGTGAGGAACAGAAAAACGTAGAACGGAGGCCAGATCTTGAAGCCTCTGCGGATAAGAAAGCGTTTCCAGTCGATTTGCCCGTGGGCCTTGTAGTCCTCGAAGAGCAAGCCGGAAATCAGGAAGCCGCTGAGCACGAAAAATAGGTCCACGCCAATCCATCCGGCGCGCGCCCACAGCCGATAATAGGGCAGGTGGCAGCCGAGAACGAGCAGGACCGCGATGCACCTGAGAACGTCGAGCGATTGGTTTCGGCCCTTCAACTCCGCTCTCCGCGAATACAGCTCTTACTGCGAAGAGACACTCAGCCACTGTAGCCGCTGAATTTGAGAGGTGACGTTCGTGGGGAGCGCGCCACCGATCGTGATCGTTGTCGAGGGGAACCAGGGCGGCGCAAAGTTCGGCCGCGCGGTGAAGCGCCGATCGAACCAGGTATTTTCGGTGTTGACGTCCGCTGCATAGATGCAGCTTTGGATCATCCCGCCCACATTGTTAAACGTATTGATGTGCCCGTAAGACAATTGGCCGCCTTTTCCGGAGGCGCAGTTGTTCGCCGAGTCTGCTTGCGAGATGGTTGCAATGCTGCCGTCTATTTCGATGTTTTGGTCCGCTTGCGTGTCTTGGGTGATGAAGTTGCCGGTGGCGGTATAAATGCCGAGCACCTGGTTCATGTTGGTAACGGTCGGGATCAGCGTGTCTTGCGGAATGGTGACCGGCTCGGTCTTATAAAGCACGTCGCCGGTCGCAATGGCGTCCCCGGCCGACGTCAAAGTGATCATGGCATTATCCTGGACTGCGCCTTGTCCTTCGCCAGGGCCCTGAAAGTACATCGTTCCATCCACGTATACCATGGTCGAGTTCTGCGCGGTCACGGTGTCGTAGGGAACACCATTCAAGGTCGTTGTCGTCGTGCCCGAAGAAATCACCGTGGTGCCCATGCCACTGTTCGCCGCCGGATCGACGGTGATGGTTGTGGTGGTGCCGTTCTGCGTGATCACGTACTGCTGCGCAGTGGCCCCGCTGGGAATCAGCTGCACATTGGCGCCGCCTTCCACGTAGAAGCCGCCACCGGCAATACAGGGAGGGTGAACGCCTCGTTGGCAAGTGCCCGTCGTTGTGCCCGTGGACGTCCCCTCATTAAAGTAGACGCCTTGGCCGCCGCTATATGTTTGGCCGGACATGTTTTGCAGTACCGACAGTGCGGCGGTAGCCTGCGCCGGCGTTGTCGTTGAAGGCCAAAGCATCCCGTTGCCGTCGATGACCGCCTCCTCCTGGTTAAAGTTGTTCGTGGGCAACGGAACCGCTGGCTGATTCAAGTTAAGGCCTTGCTCAAAGGTCGGCGCAATGAGATTCGCGCCCGATCCGTAGCTAGGCCCCGCGACCCAATGCTGTCCCCAACCTGTATCCCAGTAATCGACTTGGGCCCCTACTTGCCCAACGGGATCGGTAAAGATGTAGGGAGCGGTCCACGGCGGTTGGTTCGCCATAAATTCCCAGGCAACGTTCGTAAACATCGGCCCGGTCATGGTGCCGGGAACCAAGGGCCCGAGGCCGGGGGGTAATCATCCACGAACGCGCCGAAATACGCGAAGCTGACGTTGGTCGTAGCCGATGCTCCCGTCACGTTCAGAGTGACCGTCCCCGTTTCGGTGTCCGTCTGCTGCTGATAACCCTGGGCGGTTCCGACCGACGTCAACGAATAGCTATAGGCGCAAGAATACGTATTCACGCCTTGTGTGATGGTCGCTGGGCCGAATGTTGCGTTGGTGATCTTAAAAGCTTCGTGCCAAGAAGCGCCGGCGGTGCCGGTGTTGAGCGACGTCGAGTTCGCATAGGTCGTTCCGACGGTGACGGCGGTGTTCGCACCGCACGAAGTAGCCACGGGAGGAAACGTGAACGTGGTGGGCACCGCTGCCGTCAGCTGGGCCAGCGCTTGCGCGCGCGCGATGTTCAAACCCGAATCCGCGGCGTAAAACCCGGCGCGATAGTTGCGATAGTAGCCGCCAATCAGAGTCTGGGAACTGAATGCAATCGCCATGCCGACCGAAAGAGCGGTCACCAGACCCAGGATGAGCAAGGTGAGCAGTAGCGCGATTCCTCGCTCGCCCGAGCGCCGCTGCCGGCGCGGGCGTAGAGTTGTACTGGCTTTGGTGAAGTGTGCGCGCATGGCTCCTCTTAGTTGCTGTTCATCGTCAGATTGCGGGGATTGACGACCACGGTGGCGTCCACGATCTGGTAGGGGCCTCCGTCAAATGTATTCCGAAAGGTAAACGTCGGATCCGGATTCGGAGTCGTCCTGGCAATCAGTGTTACGTTGACCGAACGCACCAGCTCAAAGTTGCTGCCGTAGCCCGGCGGAGTCGAGCTAGACGAGTTCTGCCCGTAGAAGCTGTACGTCAGGGTGCTTGTGGAAGAGGCCGGCATCCAGGTCGCGGCGCCGACCTTGAAGCCGATGATTTGGTCGGCCACAGCGTCCACCGTTCCGTTCTGCTGGCGCATCAGGGTTGGGTTGGAAGGAGTCGTGACGTCCACATAGTACGTCGTGGGCTCCAGCTTCATGACCCAATCCGCGGCGCAAAACGCTCCGCCCAGATTCGTGGAGTCGGCAGTCGAAATGTTCAGTGGATCGCTGGTGTAGAGGTTGCTTCCGGAAGCCGCGGTAAAAGGGAGAGCCACATAGTTCGAGCCGACCGTCGGTGCCCCCGACAAGACAAAGGAATTGACCAGCGTCCCGCTCGAAGCCGTCGCGGAATTGCCGCCCGTGGGCCCTTGGACTCCGTGACTTCCGCCGCCTGTCGTGATCAGGAGGACTTGATCGCCTGAATGGAACCCGGCCGCTGTCTGCGCGAGGGTCTGGCCGGCGTTGGCCTGAATATAAAAGGGGGAAGAAGCGATATTGCTACAGGCTGTGGATGCCGTTGATCCGGCACTGTTGGTCGGGTGCGAAGGCAGTACGTTCGGATTAATCGCCAGAATATTCAGGGTATCGAAACACGCCGATGTATAGATGAACGTCGCCGCGTTGTTGCAAGCGGACCCGCCCGACGGCTGATTGCTGATGGTGACGCCGATTGGCCACGGCGCGATAGACCGACCCGGGATAGTAGCCCGTTCCCGCGTTCGCCAGATCGATTTGTATTTGCGATACGGCGGCCTGCACGGCCAGGTTCACCGCCACCAGATTTTGCTGCCGGTTAAAATACGGCGCGTGTTTTGCGAACAACGACAATACAGCGCCGCCAATCACCATAAAGATAGCCATGGCCACCAGCATCTCAATCAGCGTGAAACCCGCCGCGCGCCTGCGATGAGAACACCCGCGGAATATTTGTCTCTTCATAAAGGTCACGGCCGCACCATGCTCAACTGAAACTGGACGGGTTGCTGAGCTGTTGCGTTCTCAAGGCTAACCAGAACGGTCACCGTCCGGACGCCTGTAACCGGCACGTTCAGATCGATCTGCCAGCGGCGTTTGAAGACCGTCGACCCCAGCGCGTTTGGCGCGGTCGAGGATTGCACTGGCCCGGACATCGTTCCGTTCGGCGTGTAGGTGGTCGTTGAATAGATCGTGGAATTGCCGTTCAGGCTGGTCGTCGTCTGGACGATCGCGCCGTTCGCCGGAGAGAAAAACACTTCGTCGTAGTAAGCGACCTCTTCCGTCACCCCGTTTGCGGTCACGCTCTGCAGAGCTGTCAGAGGTCAGGCTCCCCGCCGACGTGCCGCTGGTCACCGCAACATTCGGATCGGTGGCCGGATAGCGATTCAGGTCTTCGAGCTTTTCGGTGGCCAGCGTCGCCGCCTGCGTCATCTGCTCGCTGGTCGTGGTGCCGGCGAGTATGCTGCCGACGAGTCCCGCGACCGCCGTCAGGCCAACCCCGAGAATAAACGCCGACACGAGCACTTCGATGATCGTGAAGCCCCGTGAATTTTTCGCGCCGCCCTGCGAGCTGCGGCTACTGCGCCGTAACTGAACCATAGCGAGACACCGTCACTGTTCTGGTCGTTCCGTTGTAAGAAATGGTGAATGTCATTGATCCCAATGCCGCTGTGATCAGACCGTCCGGCTTGAACTGAAACGTCGTCGATGCGCTGAGCACAACCGGCGCGCCGGTCAGCGGCACGCTCGAACCTACGGCGCTGAAACTGGTCGCCGGAGGCACCTCGCTCAAGACCTGATAGGTGTTGTTGGCCGCGTTGAACGCGACCTGGTACGAATAGCCGTTCGAGATCGCCTGGTAACGAGTGGACTGGATGATCCCGGTTGCGGACTCGACCGCGCCGTTGAGCTGATAATTTGCGATGGCCGATTGCGTCATGGGAAGAGCGAAAGCGGCCGTGATCATCACGATCGCTACCACCAAAACTAACTCTATGAGTGTGAAACCAAAGCTCGACGAGATTCGGCGCGGTCGTTGCGCAACCGGGCGCCGAGTCTCTTCTGCCCGGCGTCCACGCGCGGTGTCCAGGATCGTCGCCTTCAACTTTGTCGCATTCATCTTTGTCGTGTTCACCGTTAGCGTGGTCTTACTGTTGTCGAGGGTCACCGTGGCGCACAAAACCATTCCCAAATCCTCGACCCCGCCACTTGGTAATGACCGATACCGGCATATGTGAGCAATTGCCAGACCACACGCAGTACGTTTCCAACTCCATGACGCCAAGACACTTAGATCAGGCCCAGCGAGGTCGAAATTCTGCCGCTCTGAGCGCCTGTATAGGAAGGGAACAGAATCACCCGCGCGCCACTTAGTTCGATAGGGCCGGTAAGTTCGTTCGGATAGGGTCGCCCACTTCGTGCCGATGGCGAACGCATGGCGCGACGCGCGACGTTTCTGCTCGACGTGCTGGCACTCTCCGGCCGCCGCTGCTTTCCAAATTCTCCCGCCTGCGTCTCAATAAATGACGCCCCACCCGGCCGAGTTGCCGGGCGCCGTGGCCGGTCGAAAGTCTAAAGTCGAAGTCCCATTTCTCAGGAGGCTATGATGAACGAGCAGAGTTCCCCCCGCAGGCGCGCCCCGGCCATGCTGCTTACGGCGGCACTGGCGTTTGGACTGGGCGGTATTGGCGTGGCGGGCGCCAGCCATCTCGTCGGATTCGTGCACGAGCCCTTGGCGCTTAAGCTGGCGAGTCCCGAAGAGGGCCCGAGCCAAACCGGCTTCGCGCCCGTGGTGAAGAAAGTCCTACCCGAAGTTGTGAATATTGCCTCGACGAAGGTTATGAAAGTTTCAGACCAATCGGGAGAGCTGCCGGACGATCCGCTGTTCCGCCAGTTTTTCGGCAACAATTTCCGCGGCTTTAACGGCCCTAACGGCGGCCCGGGTGAAGCGCCCCAAGGCCAACGCGAGCAGGGCCTCGGTTCCGGCGTGATCATGACCCCGGACGGCTACATCCTGACCAACAATCACGTGGTCGATGGCGCCAACGATGTTCGCGTCACTCTGGCCGATAAGCGCGAGTACAAGGCCAAGGTGATCGGAACCGACCCCAAGAGCGATCTTGCGATCGTGAAGATCGACGCCAGCAATCTGCCCGCCATCACCGTCGGTGACTCCTCGAAAGTCCAAGTTGGCGATTATGCCTTGGCCATCGGCGATCCTTTCGGCGTCGGCCAGAGCGTCACCATGGGCATCGTGAGCGCCACGGGACGCTCTCACCTCGGCATTGAAGACTACGAAGACTTCATCCAGACCGACGCATCCATTAACCCGGGCAATTCCGGTGGTGCGCTGGTCAACGATCGCGGCGAACTCATCGGCATCAACACCGCCATCATCGCTCACGGATCCGAGGGCAATCAGGGAATCGGCTTTGCCATCCCCGTGAACGAGGCGCGCAACGTGATGGATCAGATCGTCGAGCACGGCAAGGTCACGCGTGCATATCTGGGCGTCTCCATCCAGGAAGTGACACCGGAAATCGCCAAGTCCTTCGGCGAACAACAGCCGCACGGAGCGCTGGTGGGCGACGTCAGCCCCAATGGCCCCGCGCAGAAGGCCGGGATCGAGCGAGGCGATATCATCGTCGCGCTCAACGGCAAGCCCGTCGCGGACAGCAACACTCTGCGCATGACCATCTCGATGATGGCGCCGGATGCCACCGTCAACGTCAAGGTGCTTCGCAACGGTTCCGAGCACGACATCTCCACCAAGCTGGGTGAACTGCCGGCGGAACAGGCAGCAGCTCGCTCCGAGCATGACCGTGGCCCTAGCGCTCACGGCTCCTCAAGCAACGCGCTGCCCGGCGTCTCGGTCCAGGATTTCACCGCCGACGCAGCACAAGACCTCGGTGTATCGCCCAATACTCACGGCGTCGTGGTGACCAAAGTAGATCCCTCGAGTGACGCAGCCGAAGCCGGCCTTCAGCAAGGCGACGTCATCCAGGAAGTCAACCACCAGCCCGTGAAAAACACCTCCGACTTCGATCGCGCCATCGGAAGCTCGAAGGACCAACCCCTCCTGCTGGTCAACCGCAAGGGCAGCACGTTGTACCTGGCTGGCTAAGCACCAGCAGCAACCGTAAACCTGGCCGGATCCGACGTCCTGCAGCGTCGGGTCCGGCTTCGTTTTTTTAAGCGCGACTGCGGTCGAGGGTCTCCACTGCCCCCGGTGCGCTCCGGGCTTTTTGCAAGCCACATAACTTGTCCGCCGCGTTCGAATACCGTTTCGAATACTCTTCAGTAACCCTATTGACTCCCATGTTATAATGTTCCATGTTCGTAGCCCGAGATCGCCTCCCGCTTGACGGCGCCAGCGCTCGCGCTTACCTCGCCTCCGCGGAGTCTCTCACGGTTTCAGCGACCTTCGGTCAAAACGGGACGTCCACAACGCACAACGATGTGGTGTCCCCGCGAGAGGCTGTCTTCCGGAGGCCCGAAGGCGGCAAGATCTTCTTCTCAAGCAAATCAAGTCCAGATGTGCCCCCTGTTTTCAGTACTTTGCGCGTTGTCCTCAGCGTGAAAAGGCTGGAACCGACGCCTAATCATTCAGTTGCACACTCTCTGCTCAGGCGCAAAAACGTAACCAATTTCTTATCAATGAGTTCCGCGCTAAGCCATCACTCTTCAGCGCCAGAGCGAAAGTCAACTCGTTTGTTTTCATGCGCGTGCACACTCTTTTATAAAAACACCCGGGGTACCCCCTCCCATTGCAGTCATCTCCTTGACTGTCAATATTCTTTGCCGTCTCCACTCGCCCAGAATCGTGCCCAGCCAACTCGTGTAGACTCTGAGGCGCGAAAGTAGACCATGCCCGCTTCAGCCAATCCATCGCCAGGCCAAAACGCCGCGCCGTCTCGCGCATTTTCCGCCACGGCGATGGTGCTGGTCCTGATCTGCGTGATGTACGGGCTCACCTACATCGACCGCATCAACGTCAGCACGGCGGCTGGCGTCTTCCAGCAAGGAGCTGCACCTTACCAATACCCAGGTGGGCCTGGTTTTCTCCGCCTTTGCTTATCCTTATTTGATTTTTCAGATCTTTGGCGGGTGGGTCAGCGACCGATTTGGGGCGCGACTCGCGCTGACGGTCTCCGCGATTATCTGGGGCGGATCGACGCTGCTGACCGGGCTTGGCGGGCGGTCTGGCGGCCATGCTCGTTTGCGCGGGTTCTGCTGGGGTTTGGCGAAGGCGCGGCGTTTCCGACCGCTACGCGCGCCTTGTGCGACTGGATGCCGGAGGGCGGCGCGCATTCGCTCAGGGCATGACGCATTCGTGCGCGCGGATCGGCACGGCGCTGACGCCTCCCGTGGTGGTGTGGTTGATTGCGATCGGGAACTGGCGCGCTTCGTTTGCCGTGCTGGGAGTGGTCAGCTTGTCCTGGGCCGTTGCCTGGGGATTTTATTTTCGCGACGATCCGGCCGAGCACCGGGGAGTCACGCCCGCCGAATTGCAGCATTGCCGCGCTACATCGTCCGCGGCGAAAATAAAAAATCGTCCGTGCCCTGGCTGACGCTGGCGCGCCGCATGTTTCCCGTAACCATCGTTTATTTCTGCTACGGCTGGACGCTGTGGCTCTATCTCGCCTGGATTCCGTCCTTCTTCCTGCACAGCTACGGGCTCAATTTGATGGGCTCCGCGCTGCTTTCCGCGGGCGTGTTTTTCGCGGGGGTGATGGGCAATCTGGTCGGCGGGATTGTCAGCGATCGCGTTCTGATCGCCACAGGCAACCGCAACAAGGCGCGCCGCAATCTGGTGGTCTTCGGCTTTCTCTGCTCGGTGGCTTGCGATGACTCCGATTCTGCTCATGCACAATCTGACTGGCGCGGTCCTCTGCCTGAGCGGCGCCTTTTTCTTTTCCGAATTTACGATTGGTCCGATGTGGGCGATTCCGATGGATATCGCGCCGCGATTTTCCGGTTCGGCAAGCGGCCTGATGAATACAGGCTCGGCGCTGGCGGCGATCGTCTCGCCTCTGATCGCTGGGTTCGTGATCGACCGGACCGGGAATTGGGAGTTGCCGTTCGTCGGCAGCATCGGATTGCTTTTGCTCGGCTCGGTTCTGGCCTTCTGGATGAAGCCCGAGGAAGGATTGGCGGGCGCCGAGCTGGCTCCGGCGCCGGCCGCAAGCCCGGCGGCCGTCTAGCGCTCATCAGTACGCCGTCCCGGCGGGAGCCATGGATCGATCGCGCATCACTACCTTTTTCGTTAGGCTTCGGGGATAATAAGGAACTCCTCGAACCGCCCCGGCACATTACCAGCGCGAGGAACGACGGAAACGAACGACCAATGACTGACCCACTCTCCAAAATCAAACAGAAACTGCAAGAGGAAATCGACACGCTCGAACACGAGCTGAATCTCGAGCTGCCCAAGGAATTGATGAAGGCCCGGGCGCACGGCGATCTCTCCGAGAATGCGGAGTACAAATACGCCAAGGAGCGGCAAGGATTTGTTTCCGCCCGGCTCGGCCAGCTCAAGAAGCGCTTGGGCGACATCGGCATGCTCAACCTGAGCAACATCCCGCACGACCGCGCCGGCTACGGCTCGCGCGTCTGGCTGCTGGACCAGGTGAAGAACAGCGAAGTGGAGTACAAGCTGGTCACCTCGGAAGAAGCCGACGCCGCGAACGGATTGATCTCGACCACCTCGCCGATCGGAAAAGCCTTGCTCGGCCGGCACGTGGGCGACGAAGTGAACGTGACGACTCCGGCCGGCGTAAAAACGTTCGAGGTTCTGCGCGTCAAGACCATCCACGAAGACGCCTGAAGGTTTTACGGCGCTCCGGCATTTCGTAACATTGCCCCGTTGCACCGGACGGTGTTAGCATGCCCGCATTCAGTTGGACTAAACACGGCGCTCGGGGCCCTCTACCCGCTGCTGCGTCGCTGAGGGCTACCCTGGGCTCAGACAGGGGGACTCGATGAAAGCCTACGCAACTCCCTTCCTTCGCAATGTGGGCATTGTGGGCCACGGCGATACCGGAAAGACCCAGCTGGTGTCGTCGTTACTGTTCACCGCTGGGATGACGCCTCGGCTGGGCAAGGTGGCCGAGGGAAATACGGTAACCGACTGGGACGAAGAAGAGGTCGCGCGCAAGATCTCGATTCAGACCGGGCATCGCCTATGCGGAATGGGCGCCGCGCGGCCAGGGAGAAAAGACCAAGATCAATTTTCTGGACACGCCGGGCTACGGCACGTTCATCAACGAAACGCGCACGACGCTGATCGCGGCGGACGCGGCTCTGGTGGTGGTGGACGCCGTCGCCGGCGTGCAGGTGGTCACGGAAAAGGTTTGGGACTACTGCACCGAGTACGACTTGCCGCGCGCGATCGTGGTCAATTGGATGGACCGCGAGCTTGCCGACTTCGGCCGAGCGCTGGCGTCGGTGGAGCAGGCCTTCGGCCGCGGCGTGGTCCCGCTGCAATTGCCCATCGGCGCGGAAAAGAACTTTAAGGGCGTGATCGACCTGATCACCATGAAGGCGCTGCTATACACGCAGGACGGAGACGGCCGCGCGAAGGTGGAGGAGATTCCAGCGGAGCTAGCCGCGGCGGCGAAGGAGGCGCACGAAAAGCTCGTCGAGATGGTCGCCGAGGGCGACGACAAGTTGATGGAGGAGTTTTTCGAGGAGGGCACGCTCCCGGTCGAAGATCTGATGCGCGGGCTTGAAATTGGCGTTCCAGGAGCGCCGGATTTTCCCGATCGTGGTCAGCTCGGCGCTGCACAACGTCGGCAGCGACGCCATTCTGAACCTGCTGGTGGACGTGTTTCCCAATCCTGGGACGCGCGGCAGCGTCGGCGGGTCGAGCGAGGCGGACGGGAAAGGGTCAGCCGGTCGAGCGCAAGATCGCCGACTCCGAACCGCTTTCGGTTTTTATTTTCAAGACGTTCTCGGACCCCTTCGCAGGCCGCATCAACTACTTCAAGGTGATGTCCGGCGTGCTACGCAACGACGCCACGCTGACGAATTTCGCGCACGGGGTCGCCGAACGCTTCCAGCACACCCAGGTGATGGAAGGAAAGAACGGCGCCGAAGTGGCCGAACTGCATGCCGGGGACATCGGCGCGATTGCGAAACTCAAGGAAACGATCACCGGCGACACGCTGGGAGACAAGACCGCGCCCATTCACTATCCGCACGCGAGAATTCCCGAGCCGGCCATCACCTTCGCCATCGAGCCCAAGACGCGCGCGGATGAAGATCGCATCGGCCAGGGCATCCACAAGATTCTCGAGGAGGACTTGGCGCTGCGATTTTCCCGCGACCCACAGACCAAGGAGTTTCTCTTGGCGGGCTCGGGCCAGCAGCACATCGAGGTGGTGGTGGCCAAGCTGCGCAAACGATTTCATGTGGATCTGACGCTGAAGCCGCCGAAGGTGCCTTACCGCGAAACGATTCGCGCCAAGGCCGACGCCGAGGGCAAGCATAAGAAGCAGACCGGAGGCCATGGGCAGTTCGGCGTTTGCCGGGTGCGTTTCGAGCCGCTGCCGCGCGGCTCAGGCGTCGAGTTCGTGGACGACATCTTCGGTGGGGCGATCCCTAAGAACTGGATCCCTTCGGTCGAGAAAGGCATCCGCGCGTCGGCCGAGCGTGGCTACCTGGCAGGATTTCCGGTGGTCGATTTCCGCGCGGTGGTCTACGACGGCAAGTATCACGACGTGGACTCGTCGGACATGGCCTTCAAGATTGCCGGATCGCTGGCGTTCAAGGAGGGCATGAAGCAGGCCAAGCCGACCCTGCTCGAGCCCATCATGCACGTGACCGTCTATGCGCCGGATCAGTACTCGGGCGACATCATGGGCGACCTGAGTTCGCGGCGCGGGCGGATCAGCGGTAGCGAGTCACGGGGCGCGAATGTGGTGGTCCAGGGGCATGTGCCGCTTTCCGAGATGCTCAGCTACGCGACCGACTTGACGTCCATGACGCAGGGACGGGCCAGCTACTCGATGGAGTTTTCGCATTACGACTTCGTACCCGGCGAGATCGCGGAAAAGGTGATCGCGCACGCCAAGGCCGAGCGCGCGGGTGAGGTGGATGAGGACGAGCAGGTCGCCTGAGGCCGAACCTTGCGCCGCAGCAGGAGCGGCCCTGGCGTCAGGGATCGCTGACGTCCCAGGAGATTGTTGATGGGTGTAGCCCGGCCCGTTGCGACTGTTCGTTGATTCTGGCAAGGGGCTTTTGGCCAGGGGGCCTTTAGCCAAGACGCGTTCTGTTATTCTTCCGGGCAAGCCTGAAGAAACTCAAGTTCCTAGCCTTTCTTGCCGAGGTGAGTTCAGGAAGTACGACGCTCAGCGGGTCTCGTGGGCGCTGTGAACCGGCCAGTATACGGGTACCAAGACCCGGCATAATGGACAGTATCCTCTGGGCTTAACCAGGGTTTTTAGGGATTGCGCCCGGTCCCTAGCCGCGGGTAGGATTGGGGCCAAGTTACCGGTAGGCCCGGCCGCAGCAAGCGCTGCGGCTGCTCTCTATTGGCCTTTCGCGCCGAATACGCCATGGGAACACACCAGCTAAAACGGCTACAGGGGAAGCGAAACTCAGGTTTGCCTTGGCGACCGTGGCGCCTGTGGGCCCCGCTGGCGCTTGCGAGCATCGCGTCACTGGGCTTGTCTGGCTGCGAGGACGCCGTCCGCAACGCCGCTGTCTATCGTCCGACCCCGATTCAGGCACCGACTCCCGTCCTTCTGGCTCCATTGCCGCTAAGTTCCGGGTACCGGCATGTGGCGCCGCTTGCCGCGGTGCCACCGGACGGCGTGGGACTTCTAGCCCGGCAGGCGCAAACGGCTTTCAAGGCGGGGCAAGATGACTTTCAGAAAGGCGATCTGGCTGCCGCTCGTCAGAAATTTGACGAGGCGCTGGGTGTGTTACAGGCGAGCGGATTTGACATCCAGTCCGAGCCTCGCCTAGCCCAACTATTCGGCCAGATCGTGCAGGCCTCGCACGACGAAGAGACCGTTGCTGCGCAGAGGATCGGCGGTAACGGGCAGACAGGGCAACCTACCTCGCAGGACGAGCTCTCTGGCATCGATTTCTCACCCGAGGGTATTCCCAACGGACCAGTGGATCCAAGGCTTCGCACCAGCGCCGAGGGTGAAGTGCAGAACCTGCCGCACGACCTGCCGCTGACGGTGAATGACAGCGTGCTCGCCTTCTTGAACTTTTTTGGCAAAACTCCGCGCGGCCGCGCCGTGGTGGAAACCGGGCTGCGCCGGGCGGGACGCTACCGCCCGATGATCGAGCGCGTCTTGCGGGAGGAAGGGCTGCCCAGCGACCTGATGTACATGGCGCAGGCCGAGAGCGCCTTCCAGCCGCAAGCACTTTCGAGCGCGGGGGCGCGGGGCCTGTGGCAATTCATGTCCTTCCGAGGCAAGGAATACGGGCTCGAGCACAGCTGGTGGGTGGACGACCGCCAGGATCCTGAAAAGGCCACGCGCGCCGCGGCTCGCCACTTGCGCGACCTCTATCAGATGTTTGGCGACTGGTACCTGGCGATGGCAGCCTACGATTCCGGGCCGGGCGCGGTGCAACGCGCCGTCGAACGCACGGGCTATGCCGACTTCTGGGAGCTTTACAAACGCAACGCACTTCCCAAGGAGACGCGCAACTACGTTCCCATCATCCTGGCGCTCACGCTGATTGCCAAGGACCCGGCGCGCTACGGGATCGACGTTGAGCCGGAGCAACCGTTGCTGACCGACACTGTCCGGCCCGGCCATCCGATCGATTTGCGGCTGGTGGCGGACACGATCGACTCGGACGTCGATACACTGCGCGCGCTCAATCCGCAATTGCTGCGCCTGGTCACGCCGGCCGATCCCGCCTTTGTGCTGCGCCTTCCAGCAGGCACGGCGGACGAGTTCACTGCGGAGATGGACGGGATTCCGGCGGACAAATGGATGACCTGGCGGCGCCACCGGGTCCTCGAAGGCGACACGCTGCGCAGCATTGCGGCCAAGTATCACGTGAGCGTCGCGGCGATTGCCGACACCAACGGACTCGACGAGCAAGCCGCGCTCGAGCCTGGCGAGAAGCTGATCATTCCGGTTGCTGCGCAGGCGCAGACCGGACCCGGCAAGCTGCTGCACTACCAGGTACGCGCCGGGGACACGCTCGAGAGCGTTGCCGACGAGTTTGACGTTACCCCAGCGGACATCAAGAAATGGAACCGCCTGCGGTCGGATAAGGTGGTTCGCGGCACCAGACTCACGCTCTATTTAGGGGGAACGACTTCGCCAGGAGTGTCCGCTCCACAAGTCGCGAAGCCTACGCTCAGCGTTGCCCGGGTTTCGGCGACCGCGGCCGTGCCCGCGAAGATCACCACCCCGGCAGCGGCTGGCGAAGCCAAGGCGGTGGTCCATCACGTGCGGCCGGGCGAGACACTGTGGTCGATTGCCAAAGCGTATCAGACGACGGTTGAGGCGCTGCGCACTGGAAACCAATTCCTGTTCAGCCGTCCTCTGCAAGCGGGCGACACGCTCATGATTTTGCCTACGAAGTAGCCGCAAAAATAAGCGATTTAGCGCCCGGGGCTGCCCCAGCGCGGGCCGCGCTCCGCCCCCAAAACTGTAGTTGATTTCCGCCGTTACCCAAAAAACCGTATCCGCTGTGACCTTGACAAGGGCGCAAATTCCGTCTATAAGCCGCCGATGCCGCCGTGGCGACACGGACTCGGAGAGCGGCTAACCTGACGGAGGACCGGATGGCGTGGCTACACGATAACGGGGACGAAGAGGAATTGGCGTTCGACGACGAAGAGGGTGGAGAGAAGGAAGGGATCGTGGAAGACGAGACCGAGGAAGTGATCGTGACTGAGCGGGCCGGGACGCCTATCGCGGCGCCGTCGAAATCCAAGGCCAAGTCGAAGGCTAAACCGAAACCCAAGGCCAAAGCGAAACCAAAACCGAAGTCGAAACCGAAACCGGCAAAAAAGGCGGCGCCGAAGAAAGCTGCTAGCAAAGGCCGCAAGAAACGGTAACCGGCAAGGCTTGCAGACGATGGCCTGAGCCGTCACTCCCGGGAATTTCTGGTGGTTCCGGGAAGACGTAAAGTTGCGCCCCGTTTCGGCACCGGTGTGCATGGTGGCTGGGACGAGAGTGATCCGACTCGGGCGAAGCCTTTTCCATTCCCGGAATAATCAGCTTGCCGCGTTTAGGGGAGATGAATAGCATGCACCTCCATGGTGCTTGCCCTCGAACACATCCGCCGAATGAGGGGCGGTGCGCAGTCGCACTTGATGCGCTGCGACGACGGCGGATACTACGTCGTTAAGTTCCAAAATAATCCTCAGCATGTACGGATTTTGGCGAATGAAATGCTGGGAAGTAGGGTGGCGGCGAGGATGGGGCTGCCGGTGCCGCGCACGGAAGTGGTTGAGGTGCGGCGCGAACTGATCGAGCTGACCACCGATCTGGTGATGCAGCTGGGTATGGGGCGGACGCCGTGCCGCGCGGGCAAGCAGTTCGGCTCGCGCTATCCGGGCGATCCCGCGCGTTTGGCGGTCTACGATTTTCTGCCCGACGAGCAATTGCGCGAAACTGAAAACCTGGCGGATTTCGCGGGGATGCTGGTCTTCGACAAGTGGACCTGTAACACGAACGGGCGGCAGGCCATTTTTTGCCTCGAGCCGGGACACTCGCGTTATCAGGCCACGATGATCGATCAGGGTTTTTGCTTCAATGCCGGGGAGTGGAATTTTCCGGACGCGCCGTTGCGAGGCCTCTATCTGCGTCATCGGGTCTATGAGCACGTCACGGGCATCGATTCGTTCGAGCCGTGGCTGCGGCGCATCGAGCAACACCTGGGGAAAACGGCGCTGGGCGAGATCGCCGACGAGATTCCGCCCGAATGGTACAATGACGAATACGAAAAGCTCGGCGAGATGGTGGAGCGGTTGGTCGCGCGCCGGGCGCGTGTCCGGGAACTGATTTTCTCGGCCCGCGATTCGGGCCGCCAGCCCTTTCCCAACTGGAAGTGAGCGATGCCTGAGCCGGAGTTACGCGAGCCAAAGTCACGCGATGCGGATCGAATACCTTGCGCTTACCAAGTGATCCGTTACATCCCGAACTTGCTGCGCGACGAGTGGGTCAATATCGGTGTTGTTCTGTTTGATCCGGCCGGTGGCGAGGTCCTGCGCCGCTTGTTGGAAGAGTCCGATTTCGCCCGCCTGCGTCAGCGGTACCCGCAAGCCGACGGGAACTTGCTGCGTCGGCTGCCCGAAGAATTCGAGGTGCAATTCGAGGGCGCGAACGGCCAGTCCTTGGAACAGCTGGCCCGCCTGTCGCAAACGCTATCCAATGCCGTGCAACTCAGCCCGCAAAAAGGGTTGCTGGCCGAGGACTTGGACGCCGAACTCGATCGCCTGTACCACGATCAAGTCGAACCGCCGCACGGCGGCCGCAGATCCGAAGACCCGTCGACGCGCAACGACATCCGCACACGCGCCAACCAAGTGTTCCGCAGCACTGGCATTTGGCCGCGCCTGGAGCGCCGGGTGCGCATCGAGGAGTTCACCTTCCCCGGCGACCCCATGCGCCTGGATTATGCCTACCGGCGCAACGGCACGCGAGGGTTCGTGCAGACTTTGCCTCTCGGCCGCGATCCCGGACAAGCCAAGGTGCTGGCCTTCACTGCCGACGCCATCCGCGCCAAACTCGCCAAGACGGAATTTCTCGCGGTTTCGGAAGTCGAGCCGCGACCGCAGGACAATGCGCGCCACCGGTTTGTGACCGGGCTACTGGAAGAGCACGAAATCCCCGTCGTGCCGCTGGCCCGCCTGGCGGAATGGGCCCAGCGCATGCGGCCTTTGCTGCTCGTTCCCAATGGCCACTAGCCGGCACGCATCCACTGAATAGAAACGCAAGCTATTGCCGCCCGCGGCTTTACCATCTCGCCGCTACAAGATGTCTTCGTCCCAGGTTTCCAGGCGCTGTTTAATTTGCCCCATGAATTGGTGCGCGACGGCGCCGTCCACAACGCGGTGGTCGTAGCTGAGGGTCAGGTACACCATCGAGCGAATGACGATGGCGTCGTCAACCACCACGGGCCGCTTCTGAATGGCGCCAATGGCCAGAATCGCGGCGTTCGGCTGGTTGATGATCGGCAGGCCCATGAGCCCGCCGAAGATGCCAGGATTGGTGATCGAGAAGGTGCTCTCCTGCACTTCTTCGGGCTTGAGCTTTTTGCTGCGCGCGCGCTCGGCCAGATCGTTGATGGCGCGCTGCAGGCCGGGGAAGTTTTTCTCGTCGGCGTTTTTGACCACCGGAACGATCAAGCCGGCATCCAGGGCCACGGCGATGCCGATATTGATTTCGCTGTGCAGCACGAGGTTCGAGCCGTCGACGGAAGCATTCACCATGGGAAATGCGCGCAGGGCTTCGGCGCAGGCGCGCACGAAGAAGGGCATGAAGGTCAGCTTGGTGCCGTGGCGCTTCTCGAATTCGGTCTTGGCTGCGGCGCGCAACTGCGCGATCGGCGTCATGTCGGCTTCGTCGATCGAGTAGACGTGCGGCGAGATGCGCTTGGAGAGCACCATGTGCTCGGCGATACGCTGGCGCATGACGGTCAGGGGTTGCACTTCGTACTGGCCGAAGTAGATGCGCTCGCGCGGCACGGCCGTCTCGAGGCAGCGCGGCGTGCGCAGCGCAGGTGCGGCCAGACGCGGCCCTGCGCGAGCGGCCAAGATATCTTTCTTGCTGATGCGCCCGCCAAGTCCGGTGCCGCGCACGCTCGCCAGATCGATGTTTTTCTCGCGCGCCAGGCGCCGCACCAGGGGCGAGCTGCGAATCGGACTGCCCTCGCTAGGTGGCGCGGCTTTTCCGGAACCCGAGTGGTGCCGCGCGGAGTGGCCTCGCCGGGTGTTCCGGCTGCGCGCGCCTCGCCCGCCGGTGGGGCCTGCTCCTTGCCAGGCGCGGGCGGAAAAGCCACGGCTATCCCGCCGGGCGCGCCGGCCGCGTCGATCACTGCGACGATCGTTTTGACGGGAACCGTCTGGCCTTCGGCGATCTTGATTTCGCGGAGAACGCCCGCGGCCGGCGCGGGAATTTCGGCGTCCACTTTGTCCGTGGAAATTTCGAAGAGCGGCTCGTCGCGCTCGACTTTGTCGCCGGGCTTCTTGAGCCACTTGGTGATGGTGCCTTCGAAGATGCTTTCGCCCATCTGAGGCATGACGACGTCAACGGCCATGAGCTGCTCCTGTTTGTTGCGCGCCTGACACCGTTGCGCGTTTCAATACTTTGCCAGATCGCGTGCCGCCGCGGCGATGCGCTCGGCATTGGGCAGAAAATATTCTTCCAGCGGAGGCGAGCCGGAACGGGCGTATCGAGCGCGGTGACGCGGCGGATGGGCGCGTCCAGATCGTCGAAGGCCGCTTCGCTGACCAGCGCCGCAATCTCTCCGGCGATGCCGCCCGTGCGCGTGTCCTCATGCACCACAAGCAGCTTGCTGGTGCGGCGCACGGATTCGAGAACCGTCTCGCGGTCCAGGGGCAGAAGCGTGCGCAGGTCCAGGACCTCGACCTCGAGGCCTTCGCCGGCCAGTTTTTCGGCGGCTTCGAGCGAGGCGTGCACCATCGCCGCGTAGGTGACGATGGTCAGATCGCGCCCCGGCCGGCGGATGACGGCCTTTCCGAGCGGCACCAGATATTCTTCCTCAGGCAGCTCTTCCTTGATGCGCCGGTAGAGCAGTTTGTGCTCGAAAAAAAGCACCGGGTTGTTGTCGCGGATGGCCGACTTGAGCAGGCCTTTGGCGTCGTAGGCCGTCGCGGGATAGACAACTTTCAGGCCCGGCGTGTGCACGAAGTACATTTCCGGGTTGGCCGAATGAAATGCGCCGCCGTGCACGCCGCCGCCCGCGGGCCCGCGAATGACCATGGGTACCGGCGCGCCGCGCAGGTAATGTGACTTGGCGACGTAGTTGGTTACTTGGTTAAAGGCGCAAGCGATGAAGTCGATGAACTGCATCTCCGCCACCGGCCGCAAGCCGAGGTAACTCATTCCGGCGGCGGCGCCAACGATGGCCGTCTCGCTGATGGGCGTGTCGATCACGCGCTCCCAGCCGAATCGCTCGAGCAAGCCCGCTGTGACTTTGAACGCGCCGCCATACACGCCGATATCTTCGCCGAGGAGCACGACGGCCGGGTCGCGCTCCATCTCTTCGAACAGGGCCGCGCGAATCGCTTCGAGATAGGTGAGCAGCGGCAGGGCTTATCTCCGGTCCTTCTGCGGTACTTGATCTCGTCGTGCTTTCTCTGGCCGTACGGGCTCGCGGCTGCGTGGCGATCGAGCGCCGCGCCTGGCGGAGCGACGTCGCCAAAATCTGTGACCGTCCAGGTGGCGGCTACGCTCGATTTCGGCGGCATCACTTCCTCCTTGGGCCGCAGCCACTGGGCCGCGATGGTGTGGCAGCCGTCGCAGTAGACGCCTTGCTCGGCGAGTTCCGGCGGCGGGAAGGGGAATTCTCGGCAAATTTCAGATCTTCGGCCAGTTCGCGTTCGACGCGCGCGTCCAGTTCTGCTTTCGTTTTTTCATCCCAGAGACCATGGCTCGGTGAGGTATTTTTCGATAGAGGTCGATCGGGTCGCGCGCTTTCCAATACTCGAACATCTCGCGGGGCACATATTCGGCGGCGTCGTGCTGCGCGTGGCCGGTCATGCGCATGGTTTTGGCTTCGATCAGGACGGGGCCGCCGCCGTTGCGTGCGCGCGCCACAGCTTCGCGCGCCGCACTCCACATTTCGACGACATCGTTGCCGTCGACCACCTGGCCCTCGATGCCGTAGGCTCGCGCGCGGCCGGCCAAGTCGCGCACCGCCGCTTGGCGGCTCACCGGCGTCGAGTAGGCCCACTGATTGTTTTCGATCACCAGCACCAGCGGGGCTTTCTCGACGGCGGCGAAGTTCAGGCCTTCGTGAAATGCGCCGGTCGAAGAGCCTCCATCGCCGATCCAGGTCATGGCCACGATTTTCTGGCCGAGGTATCGACCGGCCATGGCCACACCGGTCATGACCGGGATCAGATCGCCGAGCATGGAGATAGGCCCGACGACGTGACGCACCGCGAGATCGCTGACATGCGAGGTGCCGTCTTTGCCTTGCGTCGGCGAAGTATAGCGTCCCATGTGCTGCGTGAGGACGTCGCGCGGCCGGAAACCGCGCACCAGCAGCGCGCCGATGTTGCGGATCATCGGGGCCATCCAGTCGCCTGGGCCCAGCGCATAGGCTGCGCCGACCGAAATGGCTTCCTGTCCGCGGCTGCCGTACAGGCCGCCAGCGATTTTGTTTTGGCGGAACAGGCGCGCCAGGAGTTCTTCGAGCGAGCGGTTCAGGCGGAGGTAGTAATACAAATCGAGAGCTTGCTCGCGCGTGGGGGATGCATTCATCGGGAGCCGATCATTCGCCGGCGACGCCCGCCGACGCGGGCTCGGTCGCGGCTAGCCATTCGTCTAATTCTACGCGTTCGGCACGGGCCATCTCCAGGCCGAGCGCTCGGCCCAACTGCTCGGTCAGATGCGGCGCGACCTGGTCGGTGGACACGGGTCGACCCAGCAACTTTTCAAGCGAGGTCACGCCGCGTCCGACGATGCCGCAAGGCACGATCAAGTCGAAATAGCGGAGGTCGCTTGAGACGTTGTACGCGAAGCCGTGCGACGTGACCCAGCGGCTGATGTGCACGCCAATGGCGCCCATCTTCTCCTCGGGTGCACCGGGACTCGCGATTGGCCCTCGCAAGGCGGGACGTACCCATACACCCGTGCATCCTGGTATTCGGAACGCAGCCACGCCAAATGCAGCGGTCGCCTGGATCATGGCCTCTTCCAGTTGGCGTACGTACCAGACAACATCGCGGCGAATTTCGCCGAGTTGCAGGATGGGGTAACCGACAATCTGCCCGGGGCCGTGATAGGTAATGTCGCCGCCGCGATCGCTGTGATGGAATTCGACGCCCTTTTCCTGTAAAACCGCGGCCGAAACGCGCAAGTGATCGAGCTTGCCGCTGCGGCCGAGCGTGAGTACGTGGGGATGCTCGCAAAGGAGCAACACGTCGGGCGCGGTGCCAGCCTTCCGAGCGGCCACGAGCCTCTGCTGCAGCGCGAAGGCCTCCTCATAGCCGATCCGGCCCAGATCGACCACGCGGCAAACTTTCCTTTGCGCACCCATAAGCGTAGGCTCGGGCAAACCGAATCGTCAGACGTGAATCGCGAGGCCGCGCACAGAGGCGAAGGCATCGGCAAATGCCTCCCAAAGCGTTGGGTGGGCGTGCACCATCATCATCATGTCGTCCACGGTGGCCTCGAGTTGCAACGCCGTGACCGGCTCGGCGAGGATTTCCGTCGCCAGTGGACCGATGATATGCACGCCCAACAGTTCGCCGCTCTTCTCCTCGGCCACCACCTTGATGAAGCCCTCGTGATGGTTGAGGATGGAAGCCTTACTGTTGCCGATAAAGGGAAATTTCCCGACCTTCACGTCGTGCCCCGCTTCGCGGGCCTGCCGCTCGGTCAGTCCAATCGAGCCGATCTGTGGCTCGCAGTAGGTCGCGTTGGGAATGCGTTTGCGTTCGAGGGGCCGCACCGTCTTACCGGCTATTTTTCCAACGGCGATGATCCCTTCCATGGAAGCGGCATGCGCGAGTTGCGGCATGCCGGCGACGATGTCTCCGATGGCGTAGACGCGTGGCTCGTCGGTCTCCATGAAGGGACCGACGTGCACGAACCCGCGTTCGATTTTCGCGCGCGTTTTGTCGAGGCCGAGCTTGTGCGTCAGCGGAGCGCGGCCCACGGCCATGAGCACCCGTTCGGCCGCCAGGGTCTGCGCCTGGCCGGACTTATCGCGAAAGGCCACGGTGGCGCCGTCCGCATCCTTGGTGACGGACTCGACTTTGGCCTCGGTGAAAATCTGGATGCCGCGCTTGCGAAGAGCTTTTTCCAGCTCGGCGGAAATCTCTTCATCCTCCAGAGGCACGATCCGCGGAAGCATTTCGAGGATCGTGACCGTCGTGCCAAAGGAATTAAAAATGGAGGCGAATTCGACGCCGACCGCGCCGGCGCCGACGACGACCAGCGATTTGGGCACCTCGGGGAGACTCAGAATCTCGCGGTTGCCCAAGACGATTTTGCCGTCGAACTCGACGCCTGGCAGCGTACGCGCCTCCGAGCCGGCGGCAAACATAATGTGCGTGGCTTCGACTTCGGTGACGTTTCCGTCGGTTTCCACCGACACGCGGCCCGGGCCTGCCCAGCGTCCCCATCCTCGCATCGTCTCCACTTTGTGTTTGCGAAAGAGAAATTCGATGCCTTTGGCGTGCCTGTTGACGATCCGGTCCTTCCGCGCGAGCGTGGCGGGCCAGTTCAGCTTGAATTCGGAGACGTCGATGCCGAACTCCTTGGCGTTTTTGAAGGTGTCGTAGATCTCCGCGTGATGCAGCAGGACCTTCGTGGGGATGCAGCCGACATGCAGACACGTTCCGCCGAGGAAACCGTCCTTTTCAATGACCAGAGTCTTTAAACCCCACTGCGCGGCCCGGATGGCGGTCACGTAACCGCCGGGCCCGCTACCGATGATGGCCAAATCGTAGGATGGCAAGAGCAACCTCCGCGGCGCGCGGCCGCTAGAATCGATCGTCGGGAAACTAGAGCGTTAGGCGCCGCCGGTTGCCCGGCCCGTGCAGGGCCTCACATAACTGAATGATGCAACGCAGTGGAATTCGATTCTATCAACGGCTCCGAGGGGTCGCAACCGGGCGAAAAGTGCTTTGCATTTTAGCGAGTAACGCAAGGGCCGCGAATCCTTTGCGCGCTTCGATGCATCATACGCTGGTCAGTTGAAGCGCTGGGGCCCGCAGAGAGGCTTCCTTGACAGCGCCGGAGGAGGTCCCTACAATGAGCGTTTTGAAAACAGGCGACAAAGTGCGCGATGGGTCTCCAGCAATGGATAAGAAGCGTCTTGAGTACTACAAAAAGAAGCTTCAGGCCAGGCGCGAAGAGCTTCTCAAAAGTATCGCTCGCACCGAAGAGGAAGGCCGCTCGGCCGATGACGATCCGACCGTAGACCTGGCCGACAAGGCCGCGAACTCCTATACAAAAGAGTTTCTTTTCGGGCAAAACAACACCGATCGCGCCACCCTGCAATTGATCGACGAGGCTCTCGAACGCATCAAGAACAACACCTACGGCATGTGCGAATATTGCGAGACCGAACTGCAGCAGAAGCGCCTCGAAGCTGTGCCGTGGGCTCGCAACTGCACCAGCTGTCAGGAGAAACACGAACAGGGCCTGCTGTAAACTCCACGTTTTAGCTCTCGTTCGCACATCATTCCTCCAAGACGAATGTACCCAGCCGGTTTGCTGGCTTGTGGACTACCCTGTCGGCTGCATGAGACAGGACATGAGCCCGCTGGGCGTCCGGGTGCGAGAACTCGCCGGCGCACTTGCGTCGGTCATTTTCCCGGCACCATGCCGGATTTGCGACCAGACGCTTGAGAACGCCAGCCGGATCCCGCTTTGCCGGCATTGCATCGCTGCGGTGACGCCCTACGCGGGACCGATGTGCCAGCGCTGCGGGCGGCCACTCGCGTCATTCGCGGGGACCTCAGGCATACGCATCGCGCCGGCAGACAGCCAGGGCCTAGCGCCGATACTCTGCGGGGTGTGCCGGCGAAATCTGTACGATTTTGATTTTGCGCGCAGCTCGGCGCCCTATACGCCGACGGTGGCACGTGCGATCGTCTTGCTTAAGTACGAGGAGCTGGCGCCGCTCGGCCGCTGGTTTGCCCAACATCTCGTACAGCTTGCGCGCGACTACCCGAAAGAGTGTGCCGCCGACGTCGTGGTTCCAGTCCCGCTTCATCCGGCGCGACTTCGCGAGCGGGGTCATAATCAGGCGGAATTGATCGCCCGACCGATGGCCCGCGTTCTTGGTTTGCCTTGCCGCTCCTACCTACTGGTGCGGACCCGCCCCCGCCCGGACAAGCTAACCCTAACGTTACGAGAGCGTTGGAGGTCGGTTCGTGGCGCCTACGCGATTCGACAGGGTGCGCGGGTTGACAACCTGCGGGTATTACTGGTAGATGATGTACTGACGACGGGTGCGACGCTCGATGCCTGTTCCCGGGCCTTGAGGCGGGCTGGGGCGTCTTACGTGGCAGCTCTTACGGTAGCGCGCGCAGTTCCGCGCGGGGAGGCCTCCTACATGGAGCGTCTAGCCAGGGAGCCAAACGCATGAGTTCCGGCGGATCCGTGGACGCCGCTGGGACAGGAACAACCGAGCCAGGAACAAGGAAGGTCGAAAAGCGCCTACTGACTCTCCCGCCTGTTCATCAGAAGCCAGCCGTTATGCAGGAGCCGGTGCTGGTACTGAACGCCACGTTTGAACCCATCAACATTACAGCCGTACGCCGCGCGATGATCCTGCTGCTTAAGGGAGTCGCGCAGGCCGAAGAGATGAATCACACCGAGGTTCATTCGACCTCCCGGGCGATGCGTGTCCCATCCGTGATTCGACTGCTGGCTTACCGGCACATTCCGCAGCAAACTCGCGCGCTTTCCCGCAAGAATATCCTTTTGCGCGATCGCAATACGTGCCAGTTTTGCGGGCGTGTCTTCACCGCGGCGGAGCTTACGCTCGATCACGTGGTACCGCGCTCGCGTGGCGGCCGCTCGTCGTGGGAAAACTTGGTGGCTTGCTGCTACCAGTGCAACAATCGAAAAGGCGACCGTACTCCCGAAGAGGCGGGGATCAAGCTGGTCCGGCGGCCCAGGCCCTTCACGCTGTACACATCGCGACAGCTTATGCGGTTGATCGGGCATCGGGACGAAAAGTGGCGTAAGTATCTTTTTTATTAGAACTTAGCTAGAAGCCACCCGGCCCGGAACACCCCCTTCAAAAATATCGCTCAAACATGCAACCGGAGCAGGTAGCCTCGCGTCTAACCTAGCAAGTCACTTCAAAGACACACCCCGGGAAGCAGCCGCGGCTTCGCCAAGGCTGCTTCCATTTTTTTAAGTGGACTATTTTCGCCCCTGCCTCAGCACGACTTTTACGCCGCGGCGCCAATGCTCTCGCGACGCCCACACGACAGATCTCAATCTCCGGACTCAGGAATTGCAGGATGACTTCGCTAGCCGGATGAAAGTGTAAGGCCGGGGCTACGAGAAACAGCAGCGGCGGACGCTGGTCGAGATCGATTCCCGGAAAATATCCGTAACGTGAAAAGTCTTGCTGGGCGTGGTGCCAGCGAACCCGCAACCAATAGTCCACGGCCTGCAGCACCAGCTGCACGTCTTCGGTGGCCTTGAATTCAATCACGGCGAGACGCGCGCTTCGCGTCATTGCCACTGCGTCCATCACGCCGCGATCCCCGACCGTGAGTGCGGGCAACTGTTCATAGAAAAATCGCTGGTCGAGACGCGCGTCCACCCGCGTTGGGTCGGCGGCAACCAGGGACTCGAGCCAGCGCTCTGGTTGGGCGCGATAGAGCGAGTGCTTGGTATCGGTGGACACGGGCGAGCGGTGCGTATCCAGATCTTGGAGAAGTGCCTCGAACTCGCGATGGCGGTCCGGGGTAAGTGCGCGGCGAGCGTCGCCGACGCCGAAAAAAATGCCGCCACCGCGCCATAACGCGAAAAGCAAACCACGGTAACGGAAAGCGACGTCGCGTGTATTGGGGACCACCGTCGCGGTAATCGCGGCCGGCGCCAGCCTGCCAATTTGATCAATGGAAGCTCGCGCCTGCGCCAAGACTGCGTCGATCTCCCGCCGGGGCGCGAGCCAGGCGTCGAGATTTCCGGAATCAGATGGGTCCAGACGCCGCGCGCGCCAATTCTCTACGCTGTATTCGTAGGCCTCGACTGCGGTCGACCTCGAGAGCGCTTGCAAACGATGAGCCGTGACGCGGCCCGCGCCCTCGGGACAAAACAAGCGCAACCCCGCGATCGATTTGCCTCGCGCAAGCTGTCGGGCGCGATCAAGCCACAGCAGGCCGAAGGTCAGCAGGCCGTCGTAGGTGGACACATTTTCGCCGGGCGCCGCGCCGAGCACAGCCCAGTCCGACGAACTGGTGTGCTGGATTCCACGGGCGTAATTGCCAGAAAGAGAATGGTGCAGATCCGCGGCAGCCGTGAGCGAGGTAAGTTCGTCGTCGGGAAATTGCCGTGCGAGCATATCGCGAAAGCGCGCACAGAACTGTTCGCGTAGGACGCGCCCGGGGGCGCGCCCGGTGGGCGCAGAGACAAATTCAAGGCGGTCGGGGCGCGCGCGGCCGAAACGCGCCACCTCCAGAGTCAGCCGGTCGGGCGCGCCTTCATCGATGCGAAGTACGCGACGCACGGCGTTGCGCTCTGCCGACCAAAGATGGAGTAGGAGCACATCGCCCTGCTGACGAAGTTCGTAGCGGAAGTCCTCGATGGCCGCTAGCCATGCACCGTTTTCGCGTACCTCGACGCGGCCGGTGGCCAGCAACCGGTCCAGGGTCTCGGAAACGGCCTGGGCCAAGTCCATGGCGCCAGATTATAGAGGAACCACTGCCGAATGCCGTGCCGACGGCGGGGAAATTCTATTCGAGCGCGAGGCCGGTAATGTGGACGGACGGGGGCGCCTGATTCCATTGCGCGGGCATAGTGTCGTACGTAAGCTGGAAATCGCGAGTCTGGCTGGGAGCCAGAGGAGCGGCCGAGGGGCCGAACAGGCGCTGCTTGTCGCGGAGTACGACCTGCTGAAAGACGTCGTGAAATTCGAACGTGACCTCGACCTGCCGGATGGACCGCGGTCCATTGTTCGCAGTGGTGCCAAAAACGAAGGTAGCCTCCTGATTGAGAAAATTCGTCGCGCGAGCCACCTTCATATCCACGAACTCAACTTGCGGCGCATAGGCCTGCTCAGCCGCCCCCATCGGCAGGGGCTGATCCGGCGGAGTGACGGTGGCCGGAGCGTAGCGGCTGGCCAAGTATAGGGCGCCGAGCAAGACAATCATGGCCGCCGCGCCCACCAGCAAAACGATGGGAGCTCTGCGCTCTGGTTCTTCGTTCATCTCGACATCTTTCGTGGTGAGCGCTTCACGCAGCGCGCACGCCTGTGTTTCCAACCCAAGCTAACACGGGCCAACTCAGTGGCCGAAGGTAAGCCGCAATGCCAAAGGTTCCGGTAGGCCCGCATTTTTCATCCGTTCTTGAACGGCCTTGATATCGTACGGCACTCGCCAGAATTCGACCACTCCGTGGTCCAGGTCGGCAATCGCAAAACCGGCGCGCGGATCGCCGTCACGCGGCTGACCAATCGAGCCTGGGTTCAGCAAATACCGCGTGTCTGGCTCCAAGCGCAGTGCGGCAAAGCTAGGGCCGCCCGGCCGTGGTTGCAGGTGAATCATCTCCAGACGTGAGTTGCGGTAGGAAAATCCGCCTTGAAAATGCGTGTGTCCAAAAAAAGTGACCTCATGAGGAGCGTCCAGGAGAGTGCTCAGCGCCTGTGCCGGCGCATAGATGTACTCGTCTTCATCGTGAAATGCGCCGTGAACGATCGTCAGGCCATCCGCTTCCAGCGGGCCGGCGGGCAGGCCCACGAGGTAACGCAGATTTTCCGGGCGGAGCTGCGACCGCGTCCACTCTACGGCGGCGCGGGCTACCGGGTTCAGGTCTTCGGGGTCACCCAGGCCGCTGACGGCCTTGTCGTGATTACCGCGGACGATGAACTTCACCATCCCGCGCACGCGATCGATGACCTCGTTAGGGTCGGGGCCATAGCCAACCACGTCGCCCAGACAAATGGCTTGCTCCCAACGTCCTTCCGCAGCGGTGAGCGCTGCCGCTAGGCCGGTCGCATTCGCGTGCAAGTCACTGATCACCAGGAATCGCATGGAAGAATTCCGTCTAAGTGGCCGCAATCGCGCGGGTGAGGAATTATAGACTAGAAGAGGTCACGCGCCCATGCTCCCGAGCGCGTATTTCTGAGGTTGTCAGAGACCGGCCTGCAAGGGCTCTAGTGGAGGGCGAAGTTGATGTCGACTTTGGTATGAATCGGGATGACTTGGCCATTAAGCTGGGCAGGCTGGTACCTCCAACGGCGCAGCGCGTCCAAGGCCGCCTGTTGCAGCATCGGTGGACCGGAAAGCACTTTTGTCTCGGCGATCTTGCCGGTCGTATCCACCAAGATATCGACCACGACAACGCCCTCTACGTTTCGCGCGCGCGCGTCCGTTGGGTACACCGGGGCGGGAGAGGAGACCAACTTGGGCGGCTGAAGGTGTCCGCCAGTAGCCTCCGTTTGGCCCCCGATTGGGGCCGCGCCCGGCGGCGGTGGCGCGTCGGCACGCGGGGCGCCTGAGAGTAGGCTGGCACCGATCATGTTTTCCAATGCGGAGCTACCCTGCGTCACGAGCGCGGGAGGAGGCTCGCTTGATCGCACGGCCTCTGGAGTTTTCGCGACGGGTGCCGCAAGTTTTGCAACGTGGACGGTGGAGAAATGCGTTGCCGCCCCTGCGTCGCTATCCGCACGCGGCTGCGGTCGTTGGGCGGCCAACGGATCTGGCGCCGCTGAACTCCCGGCTGCGGGCTCCGCAGCAACGGGAGGCCGCGGTTGTTCGAGCGCTCCTGGAGCCGGCGACTGCACGGGCGCGCTCGGTGGAGCAAATGCGATTTGGACCGGGGGCGTCGCAGAGCCGCCGCGACGACCCAGCAGAAAGCCTCCTGCCGATAGGCCTACGACCACGACCGCGGCGGCAGCACCGGCGGCTGCCCAGAGAGCCTTCTTCGAACTTGGAGATTCTTGTTTTGTCGACGCGGCCTGATTATCCGTTAGCTTGGGCTGGCCGAATTGCGTCACCCGCGGCGCAGCGCTCAAACCCAGAGTGCTGTTCGAAACGGGCAGAGCAGGGCGCGCAGGGAATGAGGCCAATTTGGGACTTGGCGCGGCCGCCGGAACGACTGCCGGGAGGGTGACGGCAGCTGGTGTCGCCGACGCGGGAGTTGGCGATGCCACTTCGGCCGCGGGCGGCGAAGGAGGAGCCGGCTGCTCGATCGACGCCGCGGGTGCTGGCATCGTGACGACGGACGCTAACGCAGGTTCCGGTACCGCGCCTTCGATCCGAGCGGGGAGATCTGGGGTGACGGCGCCCCAAAAGCTTGGGGCTCGCTGCGTGAACTCCAAATCGACATAGTTTTGAATTCCTGGCTGCGCTTTGACGGTATCGACGCGACAAAGCACATCGGCTCCCGTAAGTTGATTGGTGAGCACAACCATCTCACCGACGACCAAGCTAGCCGACAAGCGCACGACGGCGCCCTGCGGGAACACGATCACCGTGCGCGTTTCCTCCCGCACTGGCTGGAGCGGCTTGCCTAGGCCGCGCCCCGTTGCGGAGTAACGTGAGGCGTACACGACGACGGGTATCTCGACGCCGACGGCATCGGTTCTCGACGATGGCTGCGCCCCGGATTTCTGGGCAGCCTGCGAACTATCCTCTGGCGGCAAGTTGGAAGCGACTGCTTCTTTTGTAACGATTGTCATGATGAACGTCCTCGCGCTTGCGTTGACGTGTCCCGAGCTGCAAAGTGATCGAATTGTGCCGCTTAGGTTGCGGGGCGAGTATGGTACGAAGGTACTATCAAGTGTCATTAATGACACTAGATGCCGATTGGCTCATTGAAGAAGATTTAACGAATCAGCATGCAGTCGCCGTAGCTGTAAAAGCGGTACCCGGCCGCGACCGCATGATTGTAGGCCGCCAAGATAGGCCCGCGCCCGGCGAAGGAAGCTACCAACACCAGCAGCGTTGAGCGCGGAAGGTGAAAGTTTGTCAAGAGTTGATCGACCAGGGCAAACCGATGACCGGGAAGGATGAATAGGTCGGCCACGGCCGGGCCGGCCGCGAGATCGTCAGGCGCTCGCTCCTCGCGCGGCAGCCTTCCGGGCAGCGTCTTCCAGGGCGCGGACGACCGTGGTCCCGACGGCAAGGATTGGACGTCGCTGGCGTCGCGCAGCTCGCGATGGCAGCCGCTGTCTCTGCCGGAGATTTCGTAACTTTCCTCATGAATCTTGTGGTCTTCGACGCTTTCGGTACGGATCGGCTGGAAGGTGCCTAAACCCACATTCAGGGTGATCTCCCGCACCTCAATTCCGCGTGCCCGCAGTCTCGTCAGAATCGCCGGAGTGAAATGCAGTCCGGCCGTGGGCGCGGCAACCGCACCGGACCGGGTTGCGAAAATGGTCTGATAGCGCTCGCGGTCTGTGGAGTCATCGCCGCGCTGAATGTATGGCGGCAACGGCATGTGGCCACTGCGCTCGATCGCGCCGATCACATCGCCGGCGCCGAAAAACCGTATTTGGCGCAACCCGAATGCTCCGCGCCCGACGACTTCCGCCTGCAGCTCGCCTCCCTCGAAGAGCAACCGTTCCCCGGTGGTAATTTTCCTGCCCGGCCGCACCAACGCTTCCCAGAGGTCGGGTTCGAGTTGGCGGACCAGCAACACCTCGATTCTCGACTGCAGAAATCGCTGCCGGGGGGCGTCGTTGCCTGGCGGATCTGCATGTATGCCCTGGCGTTGTGCAAACAGCCGGGCAGGGATAACGCGTGCGTTATTGACGATGATGAGCTCGTCACCGCGTAACAGCTCGGGCAGCTTCGCGAAGAGCCGATCCTCATAACGTGCCAGCAATGCGGTCGAGAACGAGCATTCGCGAGGCCTGTCGATCGGGCAGGGGCTTCTGGGCAATGAGCTCAGACGGAAGCACGTAGTCGAAGTCGGATAGAAGCACGGGGCATATGCTACCACGGGAGACGGGAAGAGCGTGGGGCATCCAAAGCCCGTAAAATGATGCTATAGAATGACTTAATTATATAATCGTCAGATACTAAAATAACTTGACACTATGTACACGCATATATTATGCTCTGCACGTAGTTAATCTAATTAAGACATCAAGGAGGAGTTACCCATGAACACAATTTCCCGCTGGGAACCCTTTCGAGGCCTGGGCACCCTGCAAGATCAGGTCAACCGGATCTTCGAAGATTCTTTCGCACGTTCCGGAAACAGCGCTGGCGAACTGGTCGCCTGCCGTGGACATTTACGAGACCGAGAACGAGTTGGTCGTGAAGGCCGATCTCCCGGACCTCAACGAAAAGGACATCGACATTCAGGTCGAGAACAACACTTTGACCATCCACGGGGAGCGGAAGTTTGAGCAGAAGGTCAACAAGGACAACTACCTTCGGGTGGAGCGCGCCTACGGAACGTTCACCCGCAGCTTCTCGCTGCCAAACACCGTGCAAACCGAGGGCATCCGAGGCCGAGTATCAGAACGGCGTTTTGACCGTACACATGCCCAAGCGCGAGGAATCTAAGCCGAAGCAGATCAAGATCGGCGTTTCGGCGAACGGCAAATAAGAAGTAAGCTGTCGCGGTCACAAGGCGGGGGCCGGTTCGGATCCGGCCCTCCGCGCGTCTCCACGGGCACGAGACCGACGAGACGAAAGGAACCTCGCAATGTTGCGATACGAAAAATTAACGGTGAAAGCCCAAGAGGCCCTGCAGAGCCGCGCAAGACATTGCGGAGAAAAACGGCCAGCAGCAGCTTGAGCCGTTGCACATTTTGGCCGCGCTCGTGGGGCAGCAAGACGGAGTCGTGCCTCCGCTGCTTAGCCGTCTGGGTGTGCGGCCGGAAGCGCTTTCTGCCGACATCCAGACACAGCTTGCGCGCCTCCCCAAAGTGACGCGGCGTGTCGCAGCAGTATCTCGAGCGAGGCCACCAACCAAGTACTCGAGAAGGCCTTCGAGGAAGCGGAGGCATTCAAGGACGAATACGTCTCGGCCGAGCACATCTTGCTGGCCATCGCCGCTCCGCAATCCGATCCCGCCGCGCAAATCTTGACGCGTCACGGCGCTTCTCGCGAAGCGATTTTGCAGGCGCTGACGTCGGTGCGCGGCAGCCACCGGGTCACCTCACAGACGCCGGAATCCACCTTCCGCGCGCTCGAACAATACGCGCGCGACCTCACCGAACTTGCCCGCCGCGGCAAGCTCGATCCGGTGATCGGGCGCGACGTTGAGATTCGCCGCGTGATGCAGATTCTGGCGCGGCGCACCAAGAATAATCCCGTGCTGATCGGCGAACCCGGCGTGGGCAAAACGGCCGTAGTCGAAGGCCTGGCACAGCGCATCATCGCAGGCGACGTGCCCGAAGTACTCAAGCCCAAGCGCATCGTGGCGCTGGACCTGGCGGCACTGGTCGCCGGCACCAAGTATCGTGGGGAATTCGAAGATCGCCTGAAGGCGGTGCTCAAGGAGATAACCGAGGCGGAGGGACAAATCATTCTGTTCATCGACGAGCTGCATACGCTCGTCGGCGCGGGCGCTGCCGAAGGCTCGATGGATGCCTCGAACATGCTCAAGCCGGCGCTGGCGCGCGGCGAGCTGCGCGCGATCGGCGCTACCACCCTCAATGAGTATCGCAAGCACATTGAGAAGGACCCGGCCCTGGAGCGCCGCTTCCAGCCCGTGGTGATCGCCGAACCCACCGTTGAAGATACCATCGCGATCCTGCGCGGGCTCAAGGACCGCTACGAACTGCACCACGGCGTGCGCATCAAGGATGCAGCGATTATCGCCGCAGCCACGCTCTCCCATCGCTACATTGCCGACCGCTTCCTACCCGATAAGGCCATCGACCTGATCGATGAAGCGGCGGCATCGCTGCGCATGCAGCTCGATTCGCTTCCCGTGGACATCGACGAAATCGAACGCCGCATCGTGCAACTGGAGATCGAGCGGCAATCGCTGCTGAAGGAGACCGACGCGCATTCGCGCGAGCGGCTTGGACACATCGAAGCGGAGCTCGCGGACTTGCGGGAGCAATCGAGCGCGCGCAAAGCGCGCTGGCAGGTGCAAAAGGACGCGATTGGCGCCATCGGCAAGTTCAAAGCACAGATCGAAGAGCTCAAGGCCGAGGAGCAGCGCTTCGAGAGAAGCGGCGAACTCGCACAGGTAGCCGAGATTCGCTATGGCAAGCTGGCCAGCGCCGAACGCGAACTGGACAAGGCTCAGACGCGGCTCGCCGAGTTGCAAAAGCAAGGCCGCATGCTCAAGGAAGAAGTCGACGAAGAGGATATCGCCGAGTTGGTCAGCAAGTGGACCGGCATCCCGGTGGGGCGGCTGCTCGAAGGCGAAGCGAAGAAGCTGGTCACGATGGAGGAGCGGCTGCGCCAGCGTGTCGTCGGGCAAGAGGACGCCCTGGAGCGGGTGGCCAATGCCATCCGGCGCAACCGCGCCGGACTCTCCGATCCCAACCGGCCCATCGGTTCGTTCATCTTTCTCGGGCCGACCGGGGTGGGCAAGACCGAACTGGCGCGGGCTTTGGCCGAGTTTTTATTCGATGACGAACGCGCCATGATTCGCATGGACATGTCCGAATACATGGAAAAGCACTCGGTGTCGCGCATGATCGGCGCGCCTCCGGGATACGTGGGATACGACGAGGGCGGGCAGCTGACCGAGCAGGTTCGGCGCCGGCCGTACTCCGTGCTCCTATTCGACGAAATCGAGAAGGCTCATCCGGACGTCTTCAACATTTTTCTGCAAATTCTAGAGGATGGACGGCTGACCGATGGCAAGGGCCGCAAGGTGGATTTCCGCAATGCCCTGCTGATCATGACCAGCAACGTCGGTTCGAACGCTCTGTTCGAATTGTCGGGCACGGACCCCGAGCGGGCGCGCAAGGAAGCGCTCGACGCGCTGCGCGCGGCATTCCGTCCGGAGTTTCTGAACCGCGTCGACGACATCGTGATGTTCAATCCGCTCGGCCGCGAGCAATTGGAGAAGATCGTGGACATGCAACTGGCGTCGGTTTCAAAGCGCCTGGCCGATCGCAACGTGCAGCATCGAGCTGACGCCCGCCGGCACGGGCGCTGATTCTCGCCGAAGGCTACGATCCCGCTTACGGCGCCCGTCCGTTGCGCCGGACCGTGCAGCGGCTGGTGCAAGATCCTCTGGCGCTCGAGATCCTCGACGGCCGGGTCCTGCCAGGCGACGTGATTCGCGTCGATGCCGACGCGGCGGCGGGCCGGATGAAGTTCGAGCGCGTCGAGCAGCAGAAGATCGGCGGCAGCAGGCGCGAAGTCCGCTGGCGACCGGGCGCGCGCGACAAGAAAGCGTAACCAGCGAAAAAGGCGGATGTTTGACGCGCCTTGACGCCAGCATCTACACTGAAACTGGATAATGCCGCTCAGAAGGACTGAAGGAAAACTATGAGAGCTCTAAAGACTGGCCTATTGCTAACCTCGCTGACCTTGCTATTAGTGCTGGGAGGGCGATGCATTGGCGGGGTCGCAAGGAATGACCTTTGGCCTCATTCTGGCCATGGGCATGAACGGCTTTGCCTACTTCTTTTCCGACAAGATCGCCCTGGAGAGCAGCGGCGCGCAGCCCGTGACGCGCGAACAGGCGCCGCGGCTCTATGCCGTCATGGAACGATTGGCGGCCAAAGGGAATTTGCCGATGCCGAAGCTGTACGTCATCCCCCAGGCCGCGCCGAACGCATTCGCCACCGGACGCAATCCCAAGCACGCTTCCGTCGCGGCGACCGAGGGCTTGCTCGAGCTGATGAATGACGATGAACTCGAAGGCGTCATCGCCCACGAGCTTTCCCACGTCCGCAACTACGACATCCTGACGACGTCCATCGCCGCAACTTTGGCCGGAGCGATCACCTGGATTGCCAGCATGGCGCGTTGGGGGATGATTTTTGGCGGCTTGGGCGGGGGGTCGCGCGACGACCGCCGGGGCGGCGGGATCTGCGGCACTGGTGATGATGATCGTCGCGCCGATCGCCGCCATGATGATTCAACTGGGGATTTCACGCCAGCGCGAGTATGCCGCGGATGCGGCCGGCGCGCGCCTGGTAGGCCACCCTTACGGACTGATCAGCGCGCTTGAAAAATTGGGCGCCTACAACAAACGCATCCCGATGACCAACGTTTCCCCCACTACTTCGTCGCTCTACATCGTCATGCCCTGGAGCGGCGGCCAAGTCCTGGCTGGCATGTTTAGCACCCACCCTCCGTTGAGCGATCGTATTGCCGTGTTGCGGCAGATGACGATAACGCCCCAGTAAAAGCGCATAAAAGGCGAATCCACTAATTGCTTTAGCGCAGGCGCATTAGGCGGCTCCGTTTGGGAGCAAAAACGGCAAACAGGTGCAAACTTTTCCCAGTACCGATCAGTGCTCTGGCCTAGGATAGCTGCTGACGACTACTGTAAGTGCTGTATAAGCAGTAGGGTAGAGACATACTAGGAGTACCCTAGAGGATGGCAATAGGGTTGCACGTCTAATAGACAGGTCGAAACCCTGGGGGACCGAGATGACTTGCAAGAGCGCTGTAGGCGCTATCTGTAACTATCTCGAAGGAAGCCTCTCGTCCCGCGACGTTGCTGCCCTTCTCAGGCATCTTGAGCACTGCAAGGACTGCAGTTTGGTCTTGAGTGTCGCTCAGCGCACGCTGGAAGTCGATTTTGACCGCGCCGTCGTTTCCGCCACAGCGTAGCTCAAAAGCCGCCTAGCGTTAGCCTCCCGCACTGAAGACGAACCCGCAAGGCCCCGCTCATCTTCCTGCCTTGATATGTTTACCTGATATTGTTAGACTTACTTAACATGTACTCTAGCGCATTTCTAAAGCGGATCAGGTAATTTTTACCAGGCTTTTCGTGGGCTGCATCGCCGACTGGTATGCCCATGCCTCGCAGTAAGTGCCATGATGGCTAAGTCACTTAATGGCGCGGCAGGCCATCTCCATGGTTTGGTGCGGCGCGTGCATCATAGTCCGGCCCGGTGCAAGATCTGCAAAAGGATGATTAAGGAGATGTGCAATGAGCGAAGAGCGAGATGACCTGAATCGAACAGTTGTAACGGGCGAAGGAACCCCGCGGTGGTTGGGGTTGGCAGTGGTCATACTGGCGGGAATATCGATCTTGGGCTGGCCGTGGGCTGGAACGCCTCGACCCACGCAAAAAGGCACCGAGCAAGCGCTCGCCGAGCAGAACAGGATCTTCCAGCAGAACGTAGACACCCTGAACGCAGCGTTGGCGCAAGCGGAGCAAACCAACGCCGAAGTGCAAGGCGAGCTGAGCGCCGTCGCCGATCATTTGAAGCTGACACAGGGCCAGTTGGCGAGCGCCCGGCAGCAGACCAAGCAGATCAATTCGGACTATTCGCAGAAACTCGATAACGTGCAAAGCCAACTGGCCACCAAAGCCAGTGCCGACGATGTGACTGCGCTGGGCGGAGACGTAAACGGCGTCAAGAGCGATCTCGATCACGACGAAGAACAACCTGCAGATGGCGCGCGGTGAACTTGGCACTCTGATCGCCAAGAATCACGACGAAATCGACGAACTTCGCCGCCTCGGCGAGCGTGATTACTACGAGTTTACGCTTAGCCGGAAAGGGCAACAAGTCGAAGGCCGGCAGCCTAATGATCGAGCTGCGCGGAACGAACGCCAAGAAGAACCAGTTCACGGTCGCGCTCTACGTGGATGACATGCGCCTCGAGAAAAAGGACCGCGCAGTCGACGAGCCGATCTACTTCTACACGCAGGGCACGCGAGCTCCTCTGGAGCTGGTTGTGAACTCAGATCGGCAAAGACAAAGTCGTCGGCTACGTGAGCGTGCCGAAGCCTCAACCCGAGCGGGCAGCTCCGGCTTCCGCGGCAGCGCGCCGGCGAGTAAGCTCCGGCAGAGCGCCCGCGCCACGCGCGGTCTCTATCGGCGGGCAGGGCCAAACGCCCTGCCCGTTTTCTTTGTGGCCGCGCGCGACTGGCGCGCGCCCGAATGCTTCCAGTAGGATGATGCCTCATGACCGCGCAAGCCATTTTTGCCCGCCGCGCGTTCACTCCGCGCGAAGAAATCGCCGACGCCGTGGTCGTCGTCGACGGCCAACAGATTGTCGCCGTGGGTTCGCGCGATGCAGTTACGCATGCCGCCAGGAGCAATTCGGCGCGAGGCACGCGGCCTGACCGTCGTGCCGGGCTTCGTGGACGTGCACATCCACGGCGCCGGCGGCCACGACGTAATGGAAGGCACGCCGGAGGCGCTCGCTGCCGTTACCCGCACGGTCGCGCGGCGCGGCACGACGTCGCTCGTGGCGACGACCGTCACCGCCAGCGAAGAACGCACCTGCCAGTCCGCCGCCGGCATCGCGGCCTGGATGCGACGCGGTCGCGCGAGCGTTCCGCGACGGCGCGCACGCCTCAAGCGGAGATTCTGGGCGTGCACTTCGAGGGTCCATTCATCAGTCCGGCGCGCCGCGGCGTGCATCCGCCGGAATGGATCGTGCCGCCCTCGGTCGATCTGTTCGCAAAATTTCGCGACGCCGCAGCAAGGCGCCGCGCGCATTCTGACGCTCGCGCCGGAGCTTCCCGGCGCGCTCGATCTTGTCGCCGCGGCCCGCGCCGCAGGGTGCGTCGTTTCGCTCGGCCACACGGACGCGAGTTACGCGCAAGCGATGGCTGCCATCGACGCGCGGCGCCCGGCACGCCGCGCACGTCTTCAACGCCATGCGCCCGTTCGCGCACCGCGACAGCGGCGTCATCGGCGCCGTGCTGGCTTCGCCCCTAGTGACCGCCGAGTTGATCGCCGACGGCGTGCACGTGGATGAAGGGGCGATGCGCATGCTCCTCGCAGCAAAGGGCCCGCGAACGTGATCCTGGTGAGCGACGGCACATCCGCCACAGGAATGCCCGACGGCAACTACCGGCTTGGGCACCTTCGAAGTGACCGTTTGCGGCGGCGTCTCGCGCAGCGCGGAGGGCAAACTCGCGGGCAGCACGCTGACGCTCGATCGCGCGTTGCGCAATGTGCTGACGCTCGGCGTGCCGTTCGCCGATGCGCTCGCCATGCTGACGGAAAATCCCGCGCGCCTGCTGGGGCTCGAAGCGCGCAAGGGCGCGCTTGCGCCGGGCGCGGACGCAGATCTGGTTTTGCTCGACGACAAGATGGAAGTGGCTGGCGTGATGACGCGCGGCGCACGGCTGGCCCGCGAGTGAAGCTGACTTGCAGCATGACTAATTGCTAGACTAGGGATTCAGCGGAATTTTCAGTTCCTCGGCGAGCTGTTCGGGATCAAACGGGCTGCAAGCGAAATAGCGCCCGCCCACCTCGACCGTCGGCACTTTGCGGAGGCCATGATTCACGCGCAGAATCAGTTCTTCCGCCTCGGGATCTTCATCCACGTTGATTTCTTCAAAAGCGATGCCGCGCTCGCGAAGAAATTGCTTGGTCCACCGGCAATCCGCGCACCAACGTGTGGTGTAAAGGCGAATGGTGTCCACGGGCATGCGTTAATGCGCCGGCCGGCTCTCGCAGCCGCCCCGGCGTGTCCGGCTACCTCCAGCCAAGTCCGCGCGCGCGCCACCGACTTGCAGCACGGCGTCCCAGTCGGTCGAGCGCACCGCGAGGCGCCGCTGGTGAGCGTCTTTCTCGGCGTCGGCCAAGGGCCGCGCGCGCCCGTGCGACATCGATTTCCTCCGGCGCGTTGCGCGGCGTCCGCGAGCACCAGAACGCGCCCGGCAAGCACTTCCGCAAAACCGCCGGCAATCGCGACGTAAACCGTCTGCGCCGCCCTTTCGGTAGCTCAGCGCGCCAATGCCGAGTTCGGTCAGCAGCGGCGTATGGCCCGGCAAGATGCCCAGATAGCCTTCACGGCCGGGCACCTGCACCTCGGCCACGGGTTCGCGAACGACCTCGCGTTCCGGCGTGACCACTTCGAGCGTGAATGTGTCGGAAGCCATTCCTCGTTTGCCCTGCATTCGCTTAGAAGCGCCGCGCCGCTTACGCGGTCGCCGCCATCTTCTCCGCCTTTTCGCGCACTTCCTCGATCGTGCCCACCATGTAGAAGGCCTGCTCCGGCACTTCGTCGTGCTTGCCCTCGACGATTTCCTTGAAGCCGCGGATGGTGTCTTCGATCTTCACGTATTTGCCTTCGAGGCCGGTGAATTGCGCCGCAACGAACATCGGTTGCGAGAGGAATTTCTCGATCTTGCGGGCGCGCGCCACGGCCTGCTTGTCTTCGTCGGAAAGCTCTTCGATGCCCAGAATGGCGATGATGTCCTGCAGGTCCTTGTAGCGCTGCAGCACGCCTTTGACGGCTCGCGCCACGTCGTAGTGTTCCTGCCCGACGATGCGCGGGTCGAGAATGCGCGAGAAGCTGGCCAGCGGATCGACCGCCGGGTAGATGCCGCGCTCCACGATCTGCCGGCTGAGGTTCGTCGTGGCGTCCAGGTGCGCGAAGGTCGCCGCCGGCGCCGGATCGGTGTAGTCGTCCGCAGGCACGTAAATCGCCTGCACGGAAGTGATCGACCCGTTCTTGGTCGAAGTGATGCGCTCCTGCAATTCTCCGATTTCGGTATTGAGGTTTGGCTGGTAACCGACGGCCGAAGGCATGCGGCCCAGCAGCGCCGAGACTTCCGAACCCGCTTGCACGAAGCGGAAAATGTTGTCGATGAAGAGCAAAACGTCCAGCCCTTCTTCGTCGCGGAAATATTCCGCCACCGTCAGGCCGGTCAGGCCCACGCGCAATCGCGCTCCGGGCGGCTCCGTCATCTGGCCATAGATCAGCGCCGCGCGCGACTTTTCCGAATCGCCCGCCACCACGACGCCGGACTCCTGCATTTCCAGCAAAAGGTCGTTGCCCTCGCGCGTGCGCTCGCCCACGCCCGCAAACACCGAAACGCCGCCGTGCTTCATGGCCACGTTGTGAATCAGTTCTTGAATGAGCACCGTCTTGCCGACGCCCGCGCCGCCGAAGAGGCCGATCTTTCCGCCCTTCAGGTACGGCTCCATCAAGTCCACAACTTTGATGCCGGTCTCGAACATTTCGAGCTGCGTGGACTGGTCTTCGAGCGAAGGCGCCGCGCGGTGAATCGGATAGCGCTTCTTGGCTTGTACCTCGCCCAAACCGTCCACCGGCTCGCCGAGCACGTTGAGCACGCGGCCGAGCACGCCGCGTCCCACGGGCACGGTGATCGGTCCTCCCAGATCGAGCGCCTTCATGCCGCGCACCATGCCTTCGGTCGGCTTCATGGCCACGGTGCGCACGCGCCCCTCGCCCAAATGTTGCTGCACCTCGACGATAACCTCGATTGGCGTGCGACCCGTCGGCGCCCTCGATCACGATGCGCACGGCGTTGTAGATCTCCGGCAGGTGGTGTTCCTGGAAGGCAATGTCCACGACCGGGCCGATCACCTGGACCACGTGGCCGATATGTTCGTTCTCTGGCCATGACTCGCTCCCCTGAAAGCAACTCGATGCACGCTCGCTTCGCTGCGGTGCTAGCTGCGTTCGCCGCGCGCGCTTAACCGGCCGACGCCGCTCCGCTGACCACCTCGATGATTTCCTTGGTGATCGCGGCTTGGCGAACCTTGTTCATGTACAGCGTAAGCTTGTCGATCAAATCTCCGGCATTGTTGGTCGCCGAATCCATGGCCGTCATGCGCGCGGCGTGCTCGGACGCCGACGATTCGGCCAGCGCGCGGAAAAGCTGTGCTTCCACGTAGCGCGGCAGCAGGCTCGCGAAAAGTTCGGCCGGCAGGCTGCTCGATAGAGATAGTCAACCGGCGTTGCGCCATCGGCAAGCCTCCGGCTCCTTCGCCGGCATCGCCGGGTCCGGATCGATCGGCAGCAGCTTCTGCAGCGTCAGATTCTGCGACAGCACGGACTTAAACTCGTTGAAGACGATGTAGACGGCGTCCACTTCGTCCGGCGACATAGAGCTCGGTCAACTTCTGCGCGATCTCCGCCGCGCGCGCGGGCTCGGCGCGCGTGGTGATGTCCACGTACTCCGCCATGATCTCCCAGCGCTGCTTGCGCATGGCGTCGCGCGCCTTGCGGCCGAGCGACATCACTTCCAGTTTTTTCGACTGCTGCTCTCGCAGGAATTCGATCGAGCGGCGAATGATGTTGGATTGAACGCGCCGGCCAGTCCGCGCTCGCCGCTGACCGCCAGCAGCAGAATGCGCTCTTCCGGCCGCCGACGCAGCAAGCGGGTGATCGCGTTTCCGGCGTGCGCATCGCCGCGGAATGCACCACGCGTGAGAGCGCGCGTGTAAGGACGCGCCGAAACCGCTTTTTCCTGCGCGCGGCGAAGCCGCGCCGCGGCCACGAACTTCATCGCCCGGGTGATCTGCTGCGTGTTCTTCACCGAGCGGATGCGCCGTTTGATATCGAGCTGGGTTGCCATGGGAGAGTTCTGAGTGAGCGCGCGCGGCTACTTGACTGCGGCTGCTGCGTCCGCCTGGAATCGCTCCTTGAATTCGCCCAGCGCCTTTTTCAGCCCGGCGCGGATCTCGTCGTCGAGAGCCTTCTTGGTGGCGATCTGGTGCAGCAGCGAACCGCAATGCGTGTCCGCGAACACCAGCAGGTCGCGCTGAAACCGCTCGATGTCCATTAATGTCCACGTCGTCGAAATAACCGTTCGTGCCGGCGAAGATCACCAGCACCTGCTTCTCGACTGTCAGCGGCGCGAACTGATCCTGCTTGAGGACGAGGGTCAGCCGTTGGCCTCGTGCGAGTTGCGCCTGCGTGGCCTTATCGAGCTCGGATCCGAACTGCGCGAAGGCTGCCAGTTCGCGATACTGTGCCAAGTCCAGTCGCAACGTGCCAGCGACTTGCCGCATGGCCTTGATCTGCGCGTTGCCGCCCACGCGGCTTACCGATAGGCCGACGTTGATGGCCGGACGGATGCCGCTGTTGAACAGGTCCGCCTCGAGGTAGATCTGGCCGTCGGTGATGGAAATGACATTCGTGGGAATGTACGCCGAAACGTCGCCCGCCTGCGTCTCGATGACAGGTAGCGCCGTCAGCGATCCGCCGCCGTTCTTGTCGCTCAATTTGGCGGCCCGCTCGAGTAGCCTCGAGTGCAGGTAGAAACACGTCTCCGGGAAAGGCCTCGCGTCCTGGCGGACGCCGCAGCAACAGGGAGATTTCGCGGTATGCCTGCGCGTGTTTCGAAAGGTCGTCGTAAAAGCAGACGGCGTGCCGGCCTGCGTCGCGAAAGAATTCGCCCATGGCGCAGGCGGCGTAGGGCGCCACGTACTGCATCGTCGCGGGCTCGGTCGCTGACGCGGCCACAACGATGGTGTAATCCATCGCGCCCGCGTCGGTCAGGGTCTTCACCACCTGCGCGATCGTCGAGCGTTTTTGCCCGATCGCGCAGTAGATGCAGATCATGTCGCCGCCCTTCTGGTTGATGATCGTGTCCAGAATGATGGCGGTCTTGCCAGTTTGGCGGTCGCCGATGATCAGCTCGCGCTGGCCGCGGCCGATCGGAATCATCGAATCGATCGCTTTGATGCCGGTTTGCAGAGGCTCGCGAACCGGTTGCCGGTCGATCACGCCCGGCGCGATACGCTCGATCGGAATGCGCTGGTCGGTCACGATCGGGACCTTTGCCGTCGAGCGGCACGCCGAGCGGGTTCACGACGCGCCCCACCAAGGCATCGCCCACCGGGGCGGACATAATGGCGCGCGTGCGCTTGACGGTATCGCCTTCTTGAATCAGCGTGTATTCGCCGAGCAGCACAGTGCCCACCTGATCCTCTTCGAGGTTGAGCGCAATGCCATAGACGTCGTGCGGGAATTGCAACATCTCGCCGGCCATTACTTTTTCCAAGCCGTAAACGCGCGCGATGCCATCGCCCACGGAAATGACTGTGCCCACCTCATCGACTTCCAAGGATTGGTCGTAGTTGGCGATCTGCTCGCGCAGAATCTTGGTGATCTCGTCCGCTTTAATCGATGCCATCCTTCGCTCCTATTGAGAGGCCAGCTGCCCGCGCAATCGCTCTAGTTGCGTGCGCACGGAGCCGTCATAAATCGTCGAACCAATGCGAACCACCGCTCCGGCCAGCAGCGCCGGATCGAGGTGATACGCTGTCTCCACGCGCCGCCCGGTCAATCGCTCAAGCGCGCCGTTAAGCTCCGCTTTTTCTCCGTCCGCCAACTGATGCGCCGTCGAAACCTCGGCCCGAACGATCCCTTGCCGCTCGTCGATTCGCGCGTCGAAGGACTGCTGGATCTCCGGAAGCAGCCGCGTTCGCCTCCGATCGACGACTACAAGAAGAAAATTGCGCACCGTGTGGCTGGCCCCCATTCGGGCTGTCAGCGCTTCCACCGCGGCTCGTTTGCTCGCACGCTGGACCGCGGGGCTTTCGAGCAGCAGGCTCAGTTCGGGGGATTCGCGAATCAATGCCAGGAAATCGGCAAACTCTTGCCGGACCTGATCGACCGCGTGTTGCTCGATGGCCACGTCGGCGAGGGCGTCCGCATACCGATCGGCTAGAACGCTCACGCTGCGCTCCTCTCGATTTCGATGAGAAATGAATGGAAAAGCCCCGCTTCGGTCGCGTCGCTCACGCGGGCCCGCACTAGTTCCGCTGCGTGCTCCGTGGCTAGTTGCGCCACCGCGCCGCGAAGTTCCAGGGCCGCTGCGCGCTCTGCCGCTGCGATTTCGGCTCGCGCCGCCTGGCTTATTCGCTCTACCTCGGTCCTGGCCAGAGCGCGAATGCGCTCGGCCTGCGCCGCCGGACTCGTTCGCCGCAGCCCGGCGTAAATCCTGAATCTCCAAGTCGATCTTGGCCAGCTTTTGGCTGGCCTCACTCAGTTCGCGCTCTGCCGCTGCGCGTTCTTCCGCCGCCTGGCGAATGGATTGTCCGATCGATTGGGCATTCTGCCGGAAATACGGCGCGCCCACCTTACGGATGAAATAGACGATTCCGCCGACGACCAACGCGAAGTTCAACCAGCGAAAAACCAATCCCGCTGTGCTATCGGCCGGATCGGGAGCGCTCTGCTCAGCGGCCAGCGCCGGCAGTGTCGTCCACCCGAGCACGAGCAGCGATGTCGCTATATACCGCCAGCCGGTGTGCTGACTGCGCTTCATTGAACCTCGCCTGCGAGGGGAGAGAGCGGCCGCGGTTCGAGAATGACGCGCGCGATCTGTTCTGCGAGTTGTCTGCTGGACGCTTCGAGTTCGCTCCGCGCGGCTTCCTGTTCCGATGCGATCCGTGTCCGCGCTGCCTGGATCTGTTCGCTCGCCTCGCTGCGCGCCTGCTGGACCGCTTTACTTCGCTCATCGAGAGCCACCCGCCGTGCGGCCTCCTGCTCGGCGAAAATCTCGGCTCGCGCCGCGCGCAAGGTCTCGCGATAAGCGCGCTCCTTTTCCTGGGCCGCGGCGTACAACTCTTCGCGCTCTTTCCGCGCGCCGGAGATCCGCGCCGCACGCTCGTGGAGCACGCGCTCGATCGGTCCAAAGAAGCTCCAACGCAGGAACAAATAGAAAAGGAAAACAATGATGACCGTCGGCGTCGCCGCGAGGAACAACCCACTGAGCTGATGTAAAAGTGTCCATTTAAGATTTGCGTCTTGCTTCAGGCTGCCCGGCGACCCCAGCTCTCCGACCGAACACACGGCGAACCCTTCTTCACCGCTCAGCGGGCGCTGAATGAAAGAGCTGAATTTATAACATCCGACGCCGATTCCGTCAACGCCCGCCGCCACTTGGGACCTGAAAGGTATCCCTCGGAACGCAGGTCCCGACCGGCACATGTGGGTGCGAACAGGGCCGACGGTCACCCGACCTCACAGGTACGGCGCCCAAAAACAATTTGGTTCACTCCGGAGGCGACTAGGTATATAAATGTGCCCATCTAGTAGCCCAAACGGAAATCTCGAATCGTTCAGCCGAAATGCGGAAGAGTCCGTAACCACATCGAGGGGAGGATCGAAATCATGAAGACTTATTGCGCATCTGCGCTCTGCATTGTCTTGTTAGCGGGTTTCGTCGTGGTGAATGCCAATGGCCAGGCATCGGATGCCCAGGCTCATGTAGCTGCGGCCAAGGCTGTGGTATCGCCCGCGGGTGCGAATGCGAAACCTTATGAGACCTATGACGCTCTATTCAAGCTGGTGTGCAGTCAGCCGAGGGCGGGCGCAAAGCCTCCCGCCGTGGGTCCTGGAGAGCCTGACGAGAAGGCGAAATTGGTTCCTACGCCGCACGATAAGTGGTATGTGGCGCCGGCGAAAGTGTTCGATAATCTCTACTTCATCGGCACACAGACCGAATCCACTTGGGCGCTCACGACGTCCAAGGGAATTATTCTGCTGAATACCAACTTCCCTTGGGTCACCCCTGACCTGGTGAACGAGCTGAAGACCTTTGGACTGGACCCGGCGAACATCAAATACGCCATCATTGTCCGCTCCCACTCCGACCAATCTTGGGGAATCAATCCGCTGAAGAAGATGGTGCCGAACGTACGCGTGATCATGTCCCAAACGGATTATGACCTCCTCGCGAAGGACAACACCCCAGTCGATCTCAAGCCCATGAAAGACATGGTCGCCAAAGACGGCGAAAAGCTGACCTTGGGAGACACTACCGTCACGATGTACTCCACGCCGACGTCCACGCCGGGCAATATGTCGCTAATCTTCCCCGTAAAGGATGGGGGCCAACGGCATATCGCCGGCATGTGGGGCGGAGATTACGTGAGAATTGTGCAGGAAGGTATTCAGATGTGGCCCGACACACAGACCATGATGAAGGGTTACGTCGCGTCGTCTCAACGCTTCAAAGAGATCGAAGATAAAGCCGGTGTCGACACGCTGGTCCACCCCCACGCCGAGTACGACAATACCTTTCAAAAGATCGAGGCCCTGAAGGCCCGCCAGCCGGGCGACCCTAATCCATTTGTCGTCGGCAAAGATTCCGTCGATCGGTTTGCCACGGTTCATATCGAATGCGGGCAAGCGCAACTCGCCTGGGCGAAAGGCGATTAACTCCTCGTCGTTCCATCGAATGTTCCTGCTATCCAAAGTGCGAGGCGACGTACCAGTCGCCTCGCATTCTCTGCGTTAGCGCGACTCGCCGCCGCTCGACTCAAACTTAAGTCGCTTGACATTCACGAATGCACGTAGTACAAGGCCGACCCATGTAGGGGTGGTTCCTGCAGATTTCAGACTGCGATGACATGACGGGGAGGTTTTTCTCATGGGCTCTGTCTTGGCTGCATGCCTCAATTCCGCGTGGAAAATTGCAAAGGAAAAGGTAGCGCCGCTGGGGGCGGTGATCGCCATCCTGCTCGTTTGTCTGCCGCTGTTCTCGCAAACCAATCAAGGCAACATTCAGGGAGGAGTGACTGACCAAAGCGGCGGCGCCATTGCTGGCGCGATGGTCACGGTCATCGATGTGGCCCGCGGCGTCGCGCGGAACTTAGTCGCAGATGCTGCGGGTCAGTACGTAGCCGCGGATGTTAACCCTGGCACCTATACCGTTCGCGCAGAGGCCAAAGGCTTCAAGACAGAGGAGCACAGCGGCATCCTGGTGGAGGTCGGTCAAACCATTCGAATCGACATGGTGTTGCAGCCGGGCGAGCAGACCCAGACGGTCACGGTCAGCGGAGAGGTCCCGGCGATCGACACCACCGACGCAACCATGGGCGGGACGGTCAGCAACCTGGAGGTCAACGCGCTGCCCTTGAACGGCCGGAATTTCGATCGCCTACTCCAACTACGTCCCGGAATCGTTACCAGCGTAGGAGGCGGCAGCGCCAACGGCCCGCAAACCAATGGCCGGCGAAATACCGACGACCAGTTGCGCCTGGACGGCATCGCCGGAATGGCCCAGGCCCAAGGCTCGGATATCCTGAACGCTACCTACAGTACGGGTGACGCAGACTCGCTCATCCCCATCGACGCCATCCAGGAGTTCAATACCATCAGAGAATCCCACTGCGGAATATGGCTTTCGGGATGGGGGCTTTGTCAATGTTGGGGTGAAGTCAGGCACCAATAATATTCACGGAACGGCCTACGCGTTTGGGCGCGATGGCGCCGCCACCGATGCGCCCAACTACTTCACCGGGAAAGTGAATCCAGCAACCCTAGAGCAGTTCGGTGGGATGGCGGGCGGACGCATTATCAAGGACAAGCTCTTCTGGTTTGCGGGCTACGAGGGTTTGCGGCTCGCCTACGGTGACCCATCGCAGGTCGCGCTTCCAGTGGACGTGACCTCAGGAACTCCAATTACCACCGCCGCCGCTGCCGCCGCGAGCAACAACATGATTGACGTTTGCAATTTTGAGAAATCCGGAATGACTGGGGCGGTGGGGGTGAACCCTCTCAGCGCGCAATTGTCCGGCCTCGGCAACTTCGCAACCGGCAGTGGCGGGAGCTGCACGGTCGCGAACCCGAGCGGCTTTGGGACCTCGATCGAGAATGTGTTCCCGTACTCGACCACAGGATCGTATAACCCTCCGTTGACCACTACGGGGCCGCTCAACAACGGGCTTTTCAAGGTCGATTACAATGTCGGTACCCACAACCATTTCAGCGGCCTATATTTTGTGTCGATGTCAACCGGTCTCGCGAACTCCCAAGCGCAACAAATTGCGCCTGAATGGGAAGTGAACGTTTTTAACGATGTCCACCAATACGACGGGACCTGGACTTGGACTCCAAGTTCCAATGTGGTGAACGACTTGAGATGGGGCTTGGTCTACATGAACAATTCGAGGTCCTACGCGGACCAGAACCTGCTTGCAGCCAGCCCTTGGCCGTCCGGCTACGGCTTCAATTCGGGCGTGACCAATCCGCTCTACGGAGGGTTTCCCTATATCCTGATTTCGAGCCTACCTTCCATGGAGTTGGGAGCTGGTCCACGGTCATCGATCCGCGGGCCGGAAGGCGACTCCGATCTCGTCGAGAGTGTCTCCTATTTGCACGGTAAGCACGCGTTCAAGTTTGGCTTTGAGTATGTGGACGTCATACTGGACGGGGACACCTACAGTGGAGCGCAAGGTACGGCCACGTTTCAAAGCTTGTCAACTTGGCTCACGGGCAACCCGACGAAGGCTTCGATTCTGACGGGCGATCCGACGGAGGTGGCTCGGAGTCACTGGTACGGAACCTATGCCCAGGACTCCTGGCGGGTCACGAATAAAGTGACCTTGAACTTGGGTTTGCGCTGGGAGTACTTCGGGGCTCTGAGCGTACGCAACAACTACTGGGGAAACTTCAACCCCAACGCCAGTAGCACCACTACTCCAGCTTTCCAGCAATTTGGTCCGGGCGAACCGCTCCCTTCCACTATAAACCCGAAATTCGTGATTTTTCGCCGCGCGTTGGGGTCGCTTGGGATCTATTTGGCAATGGCAAGACCGTGGTTCGCGCGGGAGGGGGCGTGCTTAGAAACGGAGCCCTCGAGAAGTCGTTCCTAGGCGCCTCTGCTCCCTTCGGTGCGACTTTCTTCGGTCCCGGCGGAGTCCTGATCGGTCCGAACAACAGTGGGACGGCGGTAAGCGCTCACAGTTCCACCACTGTTTCGCTCTCTTGTTCGACAGCCAATATGTGCAACAATTCTGCCACCTCTGCTGCTGGTGAACTCAATTGGAATCTGGCGGGTCCTGTGTTTCCAAGCGTTGGCGCCCAGAAGATCAATGGGACCATCTACGCCGGACAAATTTGCGCGCCGACGGGCGTTGGCACCGGCCCCTGCGCCGTTGCTGCGGTAGACCCCAACTTCCTTGACCCCTACTCCATCCAATGGAACCTGGACATCCAGCGTGCCATCACCAACAACTTGACCCTTGACGTGGCATACGTCGGTAACCACGGCGCGGATGAAATGGCCCAGATTGACCTGAACCAGCCACCCCTGGGCACTGGATACACCCCGGCAGTGATTGCCAAGTTGCATCACTCTCGGCACCCCCACCAACTGCACGCCCAGTACCGCCGCTGAGCTCGCCGCCGGACAATACCGCAGCATTTTTCCGTACCTTAGCACCATCTACGAAGTGACCAACGGAGATATCTCCAACTATGACGCATTGCAGGTAACGGTGCAGGGACGGAACTACCACGGGCTTTCTTTCCTTTCTGCCTACACCTACGGGCATGCTCTCAGCGAAAGCGACGCGGATGTTGAAGGCAGCACCACGGTTGTACCAGACAAGAATAATTTGCGTTTGCTCTACGGAAACAGCGCTGGTGACCTCCGGAATCGTTTTACTTTTTCGCCGAGCTATAACATCCCCGGGATCAAGTCCCCAGGGCAAATGCTCCAAGGCTGGACGGTCAGCGGCATCCTTGTGCTGCAGAGCGGGCAGCACTGGAGCCCCAACGATACCAGCTCAACGGACTATCTGGGAACCGGCGAGCTCGGCACAGGCACGACGCAGACCTGGAATTACCTTGGAAAACCTTCCGCGTTCAAAGTCACCGTAGCGCTCGCGAACCCTATTCCCTGCTTTGGTAAGTGCTACCGGGTTGCTCGACCTTTGCAAGCAACCCTGCGGCCACGGCGCAATGTCAGGCGGCGGCGACGGAGCCTTACGGGGGCCCGGCAACCACAAACGGCATGTTGGCCCTCGCAGCGCTCGCGAACAGCAGCTGCTACATCGAAAACGGCGGCGTTCTGACGCCTCCCGCTTACGGAACCTTTGGCGACGCCTACAACGGTATCTTCACGTGGCCAGCCCTATTACAACGTGGATTTTTCGGTCGCGAAGATATGGAAGATAAAGGAACGGTACAGCGCCCAGTTCCGCGTCGAGTTCTTCAATTTGTTCAATCAGGGCCAATTGGGCAGCGTCAGGCGCTGGCGGTGGAACGACGCCTGCCAGCAGCAATCCGACTGGGGGAAACACGAGTTTCGGTCTGGACACTGTCACGCCGGATACCAGTAACCCGGTGTCTGGATCGGGCGGACCGCGCCACATCCAGTTTGGCTTGAAGTTGGCCTTCTAAAGTTGTAAATACTTGTACATCTTTTATTGTAACGAGGAGGTTATCCATGCGACGCAAGTTACTAGGGGCTTTGGCGCTGATGGTCATAGCCCTTTTTTCGGTGCCGGGTTTCGCACATCATGGCAGTGCCGGGCTGGACTCGAGCAAGAAGGTAGTGTTGAAAGGCGTCGTTACAGAGTGGCGCTGGCAGAATCCCCATTCGATACTGAAGTTCGATGTAAAGTCTGAGGACGGTACCATCGCGCATTGGTCGGCGGAAGCCAACAATCCAGCCGACATGGTGGAAAGAGGTTGGACCGCGCATTCCATCAAGGTCGGTGACGAAATCACAGTCACGGTCAATCCGGTGAAAAATGGCGCCCCGGTGGGACGCATCGTTCAAGTCGTGCTTCCGGATGGACGAACGTTGGGCAACTCATATACGAGCGCCGAGACCGGGCATTAGTTCGCTCTTGCTGAAGCTTACGATAGGAGCGTCCTGGGAATCGGTCTGGACGCTCGGAAAGGTGAAATTATATGCGTCGTCACCCCCTTGTCCTCGTGGGACTACTTGCATTCGTAACTTTTGGATTCATGGAGGCGGCTCGGTCACAACGATCACAGCAGTCGGGAGCGACCGACAATGGTCAGAAGGCCCCCTCGGCTCCAGCCCCGAGCCACGATATTTCTGGGATTTGGTCGCCGGCTCGAGGCCCCGGCGCCGGAATTCAGGCCAATGGCGTGGCGGCGATGCCCGACGATGGGAAGCCGGAGCACACCCCGCCATATAGTGCCGCGGGGTTGAAAGCGCTGCAAGCTCACAAGCCGCTTTACGGGCAACGAGCGGTTTTCCCTTCTAATCTCAGCAACGATCCCAGGGACGAGTGCGATCCGCTGGGGTTTCCTCGCGCCGACTTTTATCAAATTCGCTACGAGCAATTCGTCCAGACCGATCGCGAAATCGTGGTCTTGTACGAGTATGAGAAGAGATGGCGCTCGATTTGGCTGGACCGCGAGTTGCCGAAGGAAGTTCCCGATAATCGATGGTACGGTTACTCGGTCGGTAAATGGGCCGACGACAACACGCTGGTGGTCCAATCGATCGGGTTCAATGGGGAGCCACGCGCCTGGCTCGACGAGACCGGCCGCCCCATCAGCGACGAAGCGAAGGTGGAAGAGCGATTCCATCGGGGCGACCATGACAGCATGGATTGGACCGTGACAATTGACGATCCTCAGATGTACACCAAGCCCTGGGTGGCCATGAATAAATTCCCGATGAAGTTGGAACCCAAGGATTTCGACATCTGGGGCACATACCAGCAGGAAATGATATGTGCGCCTTCCGATATCAAAGCCTATAACGACTCCATCGGCGGCTCCGAGTACGAGAGCAAGTAGACCGAAGTGCCCGCATCGCGTTTAAGGGTGTAACCCCGGTTTCGATTTCCGAAACCTGGTTCCTGCCCTGTGAAGCGCCGCAGCAGCTTTCTCCACGACGCGATTGGCCTAAAAAAAGGATCTCGGCGCATGACGCGTCTTCTTCATGACAGGCCTTCCCGACGAAGCGTTTTCGCTACAGCATCAACCTGAGCGACAGCTCTCTTTGCCGCAGTTACCCTCTCAGATAGGTGGTGCGCCTTGCATCGCCAGAACGAGCGAGGTGTTCCTTGAGTGACGACGAGCTAAGCCAAGGGAAACAGCCAGGATGCACCAAGGGGAGATTTGGCAAGCTGATGCTAGTCGCCTTTGGATTGACCCTCAGCTACATCGTCATCAAGAACATCCCAGACATCGCGCGTTACATAAAAATTAGCACGATGTAATTGTTGCACCTCGAGTGGGGATGCACAAGTTATCCGATTAGTTTGACAGCATTCCGCGCCTAGGGAGCAATCGCCGGGCACCCCTCGGCGATCGTGCCAATCCGCCGCGTTAGATTCCTCTTGGGATGAATTCAGGGAAAGCCCTGTCGCTATTTCGAGCCGGCGCGATTTCGTTACTTCGCGGGCTGGCTATCTAGCTTCCAGGGACGGTGCGATCGCTGCGACCTGGATCGTGCTGGCCTCGACGATGCCATCGTTGGTGGCCATTTTAGTCTTGGGCGCGCTGGTAATGGTTCCGGTCACCGTCACGGTCTTTTTCGCGAACTTCGCGGCTTGGTCTTGCGGATTCAAAACGTAGAGTTTCTTGTCGCCCGGGGTGTACAGGCTGTAGCGGCAAGGATCGCCCGCAGCCGCTGCGGCCCCCGCAGGCGGGGGCGCGGTACACACCATGGTCACGACACCTTTCCAGGTTTGGGTCTTGTCATTGGCCGCGGCCACAAAATTCATGGTGCTGACTAAAAATCACGAGGGAAAAAAGTGCGTAAAAACGCTTGTTCATGGAGTTCATGAGATCGGCTCCTTCTGGCGTCGCAGAGGTCCGTGGCTGCTTACCACGCTCGCTGAGTATAACATTGGGGCCACAGCAGCGGAACAGCAGCGTGCGAGAACGATATCGCGCCGCGGGAAGGGAGATAAGCGTTTCGGATTTTTACGGTCAGCGAACCCTTAGGCAGAGTTCGCCTGGCTAAACGAGGTGCCAGCAACCTCATCGGTGACTACCGTGAATTGCCTGAGATAAGCGCTTCCGAAGGAAGTCGTGATGGCTACGTCAGCGGCATCGCGTCCCACGGCCATGAGCACGCGGCCGATCCGCGGCTGATTGTGGCGCGCGTCGAACGTCCACCAGCGGTCCTCGAGGTAGACTTCAAACCAAGCGCTAAAATCCATGGGGACGGGGCTGGCGGGCACTCCGATATCTCCTAAATAGCCGGTCGCGTATCGGGCCGGTATGTTCAACGAGCGGCACATGGTAATGGCCAGGTGTTGGAAGTCGCGGCATACTCCGCAGCGATCGTTGTAGACGTCGAGCGCACTCTTTGTGGAATTAGCAAACTGATATCCAAATGTGACGTTGTCGTGGACCCAAGAGCAGACTGCCTGTACGCGGTTCCAGCCAGGTGCAACGCCGCCGAACAGTTGCGCAGCGATGTTGGACATTTTGTCTAGTTCGCAATAGCGGCTACTGATCAGGTAGCGCAGCGCGTCATACGGCAGATCCTCGACGGGTACCTCACGAGCCTGAGGGTTCACGGCGTCAGGCTTGCCGCTGTCCCAGATGAGCGTTGAATTGGTCGAGGCGAACAGGACCCACAGGAGCGACGAAGCGCCCGCAACGATTGCCGAAACTATCGTAGTAACAATCCACGCGAGTAGCGGGCTCGATGCGCAACTCGTCGGGTTCGAGTAGATTGTCAATCCGAGACGGGTGCACGTTCAGAAGTGTAACGACTGGCACGGCGCGCGGAATATCGAAGGCGATGTCGTATCCCAGACGAATGAGCATGTCGGTCCTTGCGTCTCCGCAAACGGCATTTGGGCACTGCGGCTCTCCGGCGGTGGTGCCGAGCAAACCGCGCGTGTCGTATTGTTGCGACACGGACTCCAAGGGAAGCCCTCCCGGTACAGTGCCACGCCCGTCGAAATTCGGGGCACCAAATTTTGGATGCGTCCCATAACCAATCGAGGCGCGTTCTACAGTGAAATGGGTACCATTTCGCGGTGCTGCCTTAGAAGCTAGGACGACGGTCGGAAACTAAAGCGTCGCGGCTTGTGAGGGGATGATCGGTGGTGTCCGGAGCGCGAACAGCAACACCCGAGGGCGAGAACTCACCGAAGAGAAGTTCACCGTGGCAGGCATCTGGTATTGACGCAGCGCAGGCCGCGGCAAGCCCCGGGGGCGTCTAGAAGCCGGGCGCGCCGGTAGACGCTGCGCGCGCCTCTTCTGGGATCCGCACGCCAAAACGCATTCGATCGAAGTAGGCCTGGCCCAGCGACATCAGGCCGGTATAGAGGTATCCCCAGACGAACAGAACCAGAAATGGCACCGTGAGGTAGTTTTGGTTCTCAACCGAGTACCAGACCGTAGCAGCGAAATAGAGTCCCAGGGCGACCTCGAAGTAAGGCATCCAGCCTGCGCGATTTCGGTAGCTCTTTTTTTGCCAGGTGCCGGACTGGCCTTCGATGCGGTACTTGGGCGTGCGCGCAAACTCGGATTTCACGCCGAAGATAGCTTCGAGGACAGCCTTGGCATTGCGCACGGAGAGTCCGATACCAACCGCCATCACGAACGGCAGGTAGAGAATGGCGCGTTTCCAGCTCTTCGGATAAATGGCCCGCTCGGCGGTGAGATAGAAGCCCGAGATCGAGCAGCTCGAGGCGATGAACAGCGGCAGGTCGATCAGAAGCATCTGAAACCAGCCCTGATAGAAACGCACGATCATGGCCGGAAGCAAGAGCGTCGAGAGTAGAACCATCAGCGGGTAGCTGATGTTGGCGGTGAGGTGGAAGACGGCCTCGGCCTTCACGCCTGCAGGCAGGTCGGCGCGCATCACTCGCGGAAGAATTTTCTTCGCCGTTTGCATCAAGCCCTTGGCCCAGCGAGCTTGCTGCGATTTGAACGAGTTCATTTCGACGGGCAGCTCGGATGCACATTCGATCTCTGGCACGTAGAGGAAGTGCCAGCCGCGAAGCTGCGCGCGGTAGGAGAGGTCCGTGTCTTCGGTGAGCGTGTCGTGCTGCCATCCGCCAGCATCGTCGATAGCGACGCGGCGCCATACACCGGCAGTGCCATTGAAATTGAAGAAGCGGCCGCTGCGGGCGCGCGCGCCGTGCTCGATGATGAAGTGGCCGTCGAGCAGAATACTCTGCACCTCGGTGAGTGCCGAATAGTGGCGATTGAGGTAGGTCCAGCGCGTCTGCAGCATGGCCAGCTTGTCATCGACGAAATAGGGCACTGTGCGACGCAGAAAATCGGCGCTCGGTAGAAAATCGGCGTCGAAGATTGCCACCAGCTCGCCTGTGGCCGACTTCAATCCTTCGGCGAGCGCGCCAGCCTTGTAACCTTCGCGATTGTCGCGATGCAGGTAGTGGATGTCCGTACCTAGAGCCTGATAACGCTCGACGCAGGAGCGCGCCACTTGCCGCGTTTCGTCGGTCGAATCGTCGAGCACCTGGATCTCGAGCAGCTCACTCGGATAATCGAAACGAGCGACGGCTTCTACCAGCCGCTCGATGACGTAGCGCTCGTTGTAGATCGGAAGCTGTATGGTAACCTTGGGCCACCGGTCGATGGGCGGCGGTGGACCGGGAACATTCTTTCGGTGTTTGGCATACTCGTAAACCAACCAGTAACGATGCAGGCCGAAGGCGGCCAGCACCACCAGGATCACGAAGTACGGGACCATGACGGCCAAGTCGAAGGAGTTGATTTGATAGAGACCGCGGAAGGGATTCATCCGCGGGTCCACCATCTTGGCCCAATAGTTCGAGAGCGGATTTTGGGCCGCGATGGTCACGAATTCATGCAGCGCAGCCATTCGGTTCTATTCCCCCCATGCTGAAAAACCAAGCTGCCGTCGCCCTGATCGGCTTGGCCGCGATGGAAATTCCCTTTGCCACGATGGCGCGTCTCGGTGACCTGAAACTGCACGTCATCGAGACCATCGTTCTCGCCTTAGCCGCCGGCGTCCTCTATTGCTTGTCTCTTTTCGCGCTCGAACACAGCCCCGAAAATCGCGCTGTGTTCTGGCTGATCCTGGCGGGTGCGCTGCTGTTCCGCTTGACTCTGGCGCCGCTCCCGCCATCGCTCTCGACTGATATGTACCGCTATCGCTGGGACGGCCGCGTACAAAATGCCGGCTGGAACCCCTACGCGATCGCGCCGTTGGACCAGCGCCTAGCGCCCCTGCGCGACCCGACCTGGGCCGGCATGCCGGGACCCGAAGTGCCGGCAATCTATCCGCCCCTGGCCGAACTGATCTTCCGGGAAACAGCTCGGTTCACGCACAGCGCTGTCGCCTTTAAAACGCCGTTCCTGCTGGCGGACCTCCTGGTGGTGGCGATGTTGGCTGGGTGGCTGCGCTCTTCGCGCGCGCGGAACTATCAACTCGCCATATATGCCTGGAGCCCGCTCGTCATCGTCGAGTTCGCCGGCAGCGGCCACAGCGACGCGCTCGCCATCGCGTTTCTGGTTGCCGCCTTAGCGATTATACGGCGTCGGCCAGGGGTGTCAACGCTCACCCTGGCAGCCGGGGCCCTGACCAAGCTGTTCCCGGTGACCCTCCTGCCAATGGCGGTGCGCCTCGCGGGCTGGCCGCGAAGGTGGCGCGGGTGGCTGGCGGCGGTAGGAGCGGTCGTGCTGGCCGCGGTGCTAGCGTGGCCTTACCGCTCCGCCTACGCTCAGCTCCCGCAAACATTCGGCTACTACCGCAGAATTTGGCAGAACTACAACCCCAGCCTCTACGGCGTGTTGCTGTGGCTGACTGGCCGCCCGGCAATCGCGGCAGGGATTGGCGAGTGCGTGGTGCTTGCGCTTTCCTTATGGGCGGCGTGGCGAAAGATTGAGCCGGCGCGTGCAGCGTTCTTGGTCATCGGCGCGATCCTGATGTTCGCGCCTAACGGATACTCCTGGTATTTCACCTGGATCGTGCCACTGCTGTGTTTTTTTCCCAGCCCCGCGTGGTTGCTGCTAACTGTGTTGCAATTCCTCTCCTATAACGTGCTCATCGCCTACCAGATCACAGGCGAGTTTCGCTTCGCGCCGCTGTTTCAGTGGCTCACGTATGCGCCGTTCTATGCGCTGCTCGCTTGGGAACTGGTCAGCAGGCGCGGAGCATTTGGGCGAACGCCTGGAGGCGAGGCCGAGCAAAACGCACGCTCGTAGGTTATTGTCGAATCCCAGCCTTCGCGGCACGGCCTTTTCTGGCCAGTTCTACGCGATGATCGGGAGCGCCGAGTCAGGGCGCGCGCTAGCTGGGGGCGGCGGCATCTTCGAGCGGTCGACCGGCCGGTAAAGTGTATCCCGCTCGACCGGAACGCGTCCGGCCTCGCGGATCAGGCGCTCGAGTTCGGAGCGCGGCGTGAATTGCTCGGTCGTAGCGCCAGCGTCGTGGTAGATCTTTTCCTCGACCACGGTGCCGTCCAGATCGTCGGCTCCGAAGCGCAGGCCAATTTGAGCGATGCGCGGCGTGAGCATGATCCAGTAAGCCTTGATATGGTCGAAATTGTCGAGCAGTAAGCGCGAGACCGCGATCATCTTGAGATCGGTAAAGCCCGATGGCCTGGGCAGATGCGAAAGCCCAGTATTTTCCGGGTGAAAGGCCAGTGGGATGAAGGCCACGAATCCGCCGGTCTCGTCCTGCAAATTGCGCAGGGCCAGCAAGTGCTCGACGCGCTCTTCGTCCGTCTCGATGTGGCCGTAGAGCATGGTAGCGTTCGAGCGCAAGCCGATCTGGTGCGCGGTACGCGCGATGTTGAGCCATTGCTGGCCGCTGACCTTGTGGTCGCAGATGATCTTGCGCACGCGCGGATTGAAGATTTCGGCGCCGCCGCCCGGCAGCGAATCGACGCCGGCATCCTTGAGGGCCAGAAGCGTATCGCGAATCGACAATTTGGAGATGCGCGAGAAATAGCCGACCTCGACCATGGTGAAGGCCTTCAGGTGCACGCCCGGGCAGCGCTGCTTAAGCCCGCGCATCATGTCGAGGAAATATTGGAAGGGCAGGTCGGGATGCAGACCGCCGACCATGTGAAATTCCGTGGCGCCCTCGCGCACGCCTTGCTCGGCGCGCTGCCAGATCTCCTCGAGGGCGAAGGTGTAGGCGCCAGGCGCGTTGGGATCGCGACCGAAGGCGCAGAGTTTGCAATGTGCCACGCAAACGTTGGTGGGATTGATGTGGCGATTGACGTTGAAGTAGCAGACGTTGCGGTGGCGCTGCTCGCGAACGTGGTTGGCAAGCCAGCCAAGCGCCAAAAGGTCGGGCGTGCGGTAGAGTGCCAGACCGTCGGCAGCGTCCAGCCGCTGGCCGGCCAGCACTTTCGCGGCAATCGGTTCGAGCCGCGGGTCGTCAATCACCAAATCGTGCGCCAGGTTCGACATCAGGCTCGTGCGTCTCTCCGTACTCTTGTGAATCTGCGGGCGTTGATTGCTACCTGCGCGCGACCGCTACCGCCGCGCCCCAGAACAGCAAGAACAATAGACTAATATAGCCGTTCACGGTGAAAAACGCAGCATTGAGGCGACGCAGGTCATTCGCGCGCACCAGGGAATGCTCATAGGCGAGTAGCCCGGCCACCACGGCGACGCCCACCCAAGCAGGCCAGGGCAGCGCGAAGCTCGCCGCGAGCCAAACAAGGAGCGCTACCGTGACCGCGTGCATGACTCGCGCAATCCACAGCGAACGCGCGATCCCGAAGCGCTTGGGAATTGAATACAGGCCGGCCGCGCGGTCAAAGTCGATATCCTGGCAGGCGTAGAGCACATCGAAGCCTCCGACCCAGAGCGTCACCGCAGCGCAGAGGATCAGCATGCGCGCGTCCAACGAACCGGCGACGGCGATCCAAGCGGCAGCGGGCGAAATCCCCAGGCAAAAGCCGAGCACCAGATGCGACAAGATGGTAAAGCGCTTGGTATACGAGTAGAGAAACAAGATGACAAGCGCCACGGGAGAAAGCTCGAACGCCAGCCGATTGAGCTGCCATGCCGCGAGCGCCAACACAGCCGAGCTAGCCAGGGTAAAAGCCCAGGCAAAACTCATTGAAAGCGCGCCCGTGGGCAAAGCGCGGCCAGCGGTACGCGGATTGGCGCGGTCGTAGTCGACGTCAGCTATGCGGTTCATACTCATGGCGGCCGAGCGCGCCCCAACCATAGCGATCACGATCCAGAAAATTTGCCGCAGAGTAGGCCAGCCGGGCTCGCTCGTCCCGTAGCGTGCGGCGAGCAGCGCACCCGTGAGCGCAAAGGGAAGCGCAAAAATGGAATGCTCAAACTTGATCATTTCGAGCACAGTGCGGATGCGACGGGCGCTCATTTGGTTGGGTACAGGACGTATATGAACCGGCCATGCAGCCACGCTTGTCCGGTGGCTGCGTCGTGCTGGCTGTCGATGGATTCATCGAGCACATGCGCGCAATCGCCGCCGAGCCGGGCCACCTCCTGTGCCAGCCGCTCTCCGGTTTGGGTCATCAAGTCTCGGTAGCAGCGCTCCCACAACTCATCGCGATGAGCCACGGTTCCTGGCACGCGTTCGCTTGCCGCTTCGAGGACATGCTCGCCCATCGGCTGCGCATCGAGTGGAGGCAGCTCGCGATGCCAATAAACGGTGCACCCACCGTGCATTGTCGTAGCGGGTTTTGGCGCAGAGGAGGGTTTCACGAACCTATTCTACAGCACATCTATTTTGTAAGATCGATCATCGATCTTTTCTAGCCACTCAGCGCGGCAGGTCATCGGGGTCATCAAAGCCAGCTTTTCAGACGATGCGAGACAACATGAGCGAATAAAACTACGGTCTTGGCACAACTTCACCGATCAAAGAGACAATGTCCTCCACAGTATCGATCTTCTCCTCGTCGAATCCGATATCGGCAAAGTTCACGCCAAATCTGTTTTCGAGGAAAACAACGATTTCGACAGCGTCTATCGACTGCAATCGACCGCTCGCAATCACAGAGTCCGCATCGGAGAAGGGTTGCGTATCCCCTTTACGAGCGAGCAAGTTCTCTAGAAACTCACGAACTGCAAGTTTTGGTTCCATCGCGTCCTGAGAAACCTCCTACGAAACAAGGTTGAAGATATGAGCCAAGAAACGGAAATGCTCCTGTATGGGCGGTGACGTGGAGCCATAATCAAACACGCGCAAGATGCAAAAGAAGCCAGCAACACAAATCGATGGGACAAGCTGTCCTCGAATCCAACCGGACTTTTCCTTCGGTTCTCTTAGTTGTGAGATCCCAATCCCGACGGCTAGGACGATCGTGTAGAACATGAAGACGTCGAACCCGGCCAATGCCTTCCAAAAGCCATATTTCTCTATGTCACCCATCTGAAGGAAAAAGTGAAAGAAGATGTTTCCCAAACACGCCGCGGCGAAAGTCGCAGAGAACAAACGCAGGCGCGGCCAGCGCTTAAAGTAGCGCATGAAAGTCGGGTAGAAAAAGAAATCCACGAGAAGCTCTTTGAAGTAATAGAGGTAACGATTCCAGAATTCAGCGATGGACCGCGACCGCAGAGGACGGTACGTGTTCCTCAATGCCAGAAAACCTGCCATCCGACAGCAGGCAACAATCCGGTGTCCCAGTATCGAAACCCGAAGAAGATTCTCGAGGAACTCCGAAATCAAGCTGGCCAGGCCAGCGAACCACGGAAACGGGACCCGATGCACGCTGGAGGCAAACGCCTCCGGGTACGTTGGAAGCCCCAAGTATCCATGCACAATCCGTACCAAGACTTTCAAAGAAAAACTCAGCACGAACGACCACACCAGCAACTTCACACCCTTGATTTGTGCAATCGCGAGTTGTTCCGAGTCCTTCGCCTCGATGCGACGAAGATATCTGGCGCCTTTGACGCACGGTAACGGTGGGTAGAGCGATACCTGCATCCAAAACGGCTGGTACGTCCCTAGTTGTAACGCAAAACCGTCATGGCCCTTTGAGGTGCAATCGAGCAATGAATAACCGATGAACCAAATATATACGCTCAGGACTGTCAAGAATTGCCAAAGCTCAAAGTGAAGTCGTCCGCTGCTCGGAAGACAGCTGACGAGTAACGCGGAGACTCCAAAGCCCCCGAGAAAGCTCACAATGGGTCGACGGCCAAACCATGAGTGCGGGAATCGAATTGCAGCGTCGAACATCAGGCCGGCAAATATAAAAACCAAGGCCGTATCGATCAGTTGCGAGGGCGTGGCAACGCGCCATGAAATCACAAAGGGCCACAGGAGTGCACCAAATGTGAGCAGAATTCGGCGATAAGCCGGGACCGCCGTGGTAAGGACCAAAATTGTGAGAAGTGGCAGCCAATACGGATTCGAATGAAACCCGGCACCGAAGATTGCAATCAGCGCAAGTTTCCCGGGGATCGTCTGGGCAAAAGAAACTACGGAGGGGTAGGTTTCGAACCGAGGAATGAGGCGTAGATCCTTTGGGAAGCGCAGGCGCCAGGGGGTAATCGCACCAATCCCTGCATCAGCGCCTGCACTCATCAGGCACCGGACTCAGAGAGCAGAGATGTCAGCGCGTTGCGATCAATTTTCCCGCTCGTGCTGAGCGGCAGTCTCTCAACGAGACGAATCTGGCTTGGGACCATATAATTGGGGACACGGCGTTTCATCCCCTCCCGCAATTCCGAAACGGAAAGGTTCGTGCCGCTGATAAATGCCACGATGCCCTGAGCCGAGCCGTCGGCTATGGGCCAAGCGATGGCGGCTACCAGGTTCGTTCCGCAAACCCCTCGAAGGTTGGCTTCCACATCTTCCAGTTCCACCCTAAAACCCAACACCTTCACTTGATTGTCGACGCGACCGAGATGGTGAAACGCGCCCGAGTCATCCTGGTAAGCCAAATCTCCTGTCAAATACCAAACCTTGCCTGCGATAGTCGGAAATCTCGCTGCGGTTTTTTGCGCATCCTTGAAATACCCACAAGAGAGCTGTTGACCTGAAAGGGCCAGCTCGCCCTTTTCTCCCGCCTTCAAGAATCGATTCGAAGAGTCGATGATTGCAGCTTCCGTGCCATTAAGAGGTTCGCCTATGGCAATGATTCCGCGTTCCTTCGTGACATTCGGCCGCTCTGAATATTGTTGGGCCAGACAGGCCACAGTTGCTTCCGTCGGGCCATAGAGGTTGTCAATAATGCTGTCGGGCGCAGACTTCTGCCATGCCTCCGCGGAGCTCAACGGCAGCGACTCGCCGCAAAAAGCGGAATAGCGCAGTGTCGGAAAAGCACGGCGCTCTAGCATTTTCATCTTTTGCATGAATGCTACCGTGGAGGGAACGGAAAACCACACGGTGAGTTCTCTTTCCTGGATAAAGCGGGCCGGTCCCATGAGCTGGCTGCGAGGAACGACCTGAAGTGCGGCGCCGGCACCCCAGGCCATGAACATGTCGAACACGGAAAGGTCAAAGGTAAGATCAAAAGTCTGTGAAACACGATCGTGCTCGCCGACTGGAAACCGATTTCGCATCGCCGCGAGAAAGTGGTGGACATTGCCGACCGAAATCATGACTCCCTTAGGCGATCCGGTTGTCCCGGACGTGAACATGATATAAGCGAGATCATCTTCGTTGAGATCCTTCGGAAGATGATGCTGATCCGATCGGATTAACGCGTCGAATCCTCTGACCAGCAGCGCAGATCCAGGTGGACAGAAAGAGAGGTATGCTTGCCCATTGGAAGCCAGAATGTGCCTGGGGCAGGCAGTCAACACCTGATTGGAGAGAAGCTTCAAGCCCCGGTCGTCAACGATCATGGCATCCAACTCGGTCGCTTCGAGTACCTGGATGAGTCGGGCTGCCGGCCAGTCGGGGTTGAGAGGCACGTACGCCGCGCCCGCCCAACAGGTGCCCAAAATCCCGGCATACGCCTCAAAGCTGCGGGACGCCAAGATTCCGACGCGGTGAACATCACCCGCAGACCTCTCTCTCAGCCATGTTGCGACACCCTCTACAACTGCAAGCAACTCACAATAGCTAAAATCGCGTTTATCCACCGACAGCGCCAGCCGCCTAGGATTGCGGGTCGCGTTTTTATAGAAGGGGAGCGCGAGATTGAAGTTCATCTTTGAGTTCAGTTCGGAGCAGCAAATAAACTACTACAAATAAATTTTTTATGGCACCGCTGGTTTTCGAAAAAATTAAGCAGCCGCTAGGAAAACGATCAGGTTCGCGCGCCTGCGATCGCGGGCGTTCCCCCAAGTGTGGTGGCAAGGCGAATGCCAAATCCTTTTGGGTGAAAACAGGGAGTTTTCAGCCGAACCACCTACAAGAATGTGCAATCTCTTGACACATCCGTGGTAATCGTTTGGGTAAAAAGGAACTTTCCCACAGGGCCGCGACGTCGCCACGATCATGCGGCTCTAGGAAGCATTTGACGAGAGAAGTTGAGTCACTCGATCGAAAACGCGCAGGCGGATGCGCCGCGCATAGCTTAACGTCCACATCAGAGTGATGATCGTCAGCGTGCCGAGTAGGATGGGCGAGACGAATAGTACGGTCGCCGCTGACACCGTATAGATCAAGGCAATTCGAAGAATCAGCTCGCCCAGAAATACGCAGCCCCACACGGCAGTGATCAACCGGTTGGAGAAGCGAACTTCGGGCAATTGCCAGGAAGCGTCGAATCGCACTCGCTTTTGCGGGTCGGTTCCGGCCATAAACTGGCGGCCGAAAAGGAACATCATGGGACGCGGGAGTAACAGCGAGAGAAAACAGGCTAAGCCGAACGCGCCGGAAAACAAAGATTCGCGAACGAGCAACAGGCGCGCGCTGCCACCAAAGAGCAGCGCGATACAGTCCGTGGCGATCCCCAGGAGAATCACGATCGAAACCGGATCGACCTGTCCGCGGAGCGTCACGTCGAAGATGCTCTTGCCTAGCGGAAAAGTGGTGGCGACGACCAAGGCGCTGAATTCCGATCGTGACACGTAACGCTTGAAGAGCTTGTACGAGAGCACCGGGACGATTGCGTTGAGGGCCATGCTCCAGACGATGCCGCCAAGCGGTAGCCCCGGCACTTGTAAATCGGGAGTTTGCCTATGGGCTCGAGTTCGCCCTGCGCGGTGTCCCCGCCAACCATAGGGACGAGCCTTGTCGCGCGCAGGAGTGCTTCCGCGGAAGCTTCCCACGCGTCAGCTTCTTTGCGCCGCCGCGGCGAATCGAGCCTGCATCTCCCGAGTCAAATGCGGCACGATGCCAACTATGCGCTCGATGAGCATCAACTGGCCGCGGTGGTGCATCTCGTGTTCCTTTACGGAAAGAATCATCTCGAACCGACTCTTCGAGGAAGGCTGAGCGCCCACCGGCATCTCTACCTTCTCCGCGAGGAAAGCATCGCTAAGCCCTTCCAACCAGCCAGCCCATTTCTCTCCGGAAGTGCTGAGCAATTCACGCGTTTGATCCTTGCTCCGCTGGACCTTTTCCTCTGCCCCCAGCCGCTGCATCAGCGCTTGAAAGTCAAAGCCGGCAAGCGAGGTCCGCGCTTCCTGGGCATGAATTTGGTATTGAAAGCCGTAAGCTAGCGAAATATGCGCGAGCAATTCTCCGACTGAGCGCGTACCCGGGGCTGCTCGAAAGCTGTACTTTTCTTCCGGAAAGTCTTGGGCAATCGTAATCGTATTTTTACGCACGGTGCGAAAGCTCCGCGCTAATTCCTTGGATCCGTAGCAATTCAATTGGGTTCTCCTTGAGTTGGCTAACGTGGTGGCCCCGAAGTGTAGCACGCCCGTTCGCCCAAGTGCGCATCCGTTGGGCCAATTGACAGCCGGGTTGGCCGAAAACTACACTAGCTGCGAGGGTCCGCCTGATCCAAACGTCTCGCTTCCGCGTTGGGAGGGATCACCGATGAGGAATAAGCTGCTGGCCTTGGGAATTCTTGCAGCAGGCCTTCTACTGACTTCCGGGCCGGCAATGGCGCATCACGCGTGGGGCGGCTACGACATGGTGAACGAAACCACCGTGAAGGGAACCATCACCAACTTCGATTGGGCCAATCCGCACGTGTGGATGAGTTTCGACGTGAAAGACACCAACGGCAAAGTGACGCACTGGGACGCGGGCGGCCCCAGCCCGAGCCGCATGGAAGGCACAGGCTGGAACAAGGACACCCTGAAGCCGGGGGATCAGATTGTAGCCAGCGGCCACAAAATTAAGGACGGCACCAACAAGCTGCGCCTCGACAAAGTTGTGCTGCCCGACGGTCGTTCGCTCGTCTGCTACGCCGCCCCCGGGGCCTAGCACCGCTTAGCCCAGCTCTCCATTCCTCCGGGAACCACCCTGACAGCATTGTCGGCATGCGAAGCGTAGCCTCGGGTGCGTTATACTTGAGGCTACTTTGAGGGCTTGAGGAGCAGCACTTTGATTGAGCGGCACAAGACGCACGCGGTAAAGGTGGGGCGGGTGACGGTCGGCGGCGGCGCGCCCATCGTGGTCCAGTCGATGACGAATACGGATACCGCCGACGTCGAGTTGACGGCGCGCCAGTGCATCGAACTCGCAGCGGCTGGGTCCGAGCTGGTGCGCATCACGGTGAACGTTCCGGAAGCGGCGGCAGCCGTGCCCGAAATCAAGCAGCGCATGCTGGACGCCGGTTGCGAAGCGCCGCTCATCGGCGACTTTCATTACAACGGCCACGTCTTGCTGACCAAGTATCCGGCCGCGGCGGCGGCTCTCGACAAGTACCGCATCAATCCCGGAAACGTGGGCGCAGGCAAGCGGCGCGACGAGCAGTTCGCGACGATATGCGCGGTCGCGCGCGATCACGGCAAGCCGGTGCGCATAGGCGTCAATGGCGGGTCGCTCAACCAGGAACTGGTCATGCGCAAGATGCAGGAAAATACCGACCGCATCCTGGGGCTGACTTCGGAAGAGATCATCAATGAGTGCATGGTGCTTTCCGGCGTGGAATCGACCGAGCTGGCTTTGCAATGCGGGCTGCGCGAAGACCAGATCATTATCTCCTGCAAGGTTTCGCGGCCGCTGCACCTGATTTCCGTCTATCGCGAGCTCGCCAAGCGTACGCGCCAGCCGTTGCATCTGGGCTTGACCGAAGCGGGGATGGGCATGAAGGGCGCGATCTATTCCTCGGCGGCTATGGGCATTCTGCTTAACGAGGGCATCGGCGACACGATTCGCATCTCGCTCACTCCGCCCCCCGGCGGCGACCGCCGCGAAGAAGTTTACGCCTGCTGCGAATTGCTGCAGGCACTGGGGCTGAGGTCATTCCTGCCAAGCGTGACCGCGTGCCCAGGCTGCGGCCGAACGACCAGCACCACATTTCAGCAGCTCGCCGAGAGCATCCAGGGCTACGTGCGCGACAAAATGCCCGAATGGAAGCTGCAATACGAGGGCGTCGAGAACATGACGCTGGCCGTGATGGGCTGCATCGTCAACGGTCCGGGCGAATCGCGCGCCGCAAACATCGGCATCAGCTTGCCGGGCACCGGCGAGACGCCCACCTGCCCCGTGTACATCGATGGCCAGCACTTCACAACCCTGCGCGGAACCTACGACGAGCTAGCGGCATCTTTCCAGGCGCTCGTAGACGATTACGTCACCACCAAATATGCCCGCCGCGAGCCCGAACCGGCCGGCGCCGCTGGCGCTCGCGTCTAGGTCGTTCCCCGAGGAATGCCAATCTCCAGATTGGCGCTTAGAAAGACGTCAGCCAAGGCCCGGCTTCGCCACAGGACTGTCAGAAGCGGCCGCGCGGCCATGATAGAATCTCGCTTCGGGCACCCTCATGAAAATCACGCGAGACGATGTAGCGAGAGTCGCCGAGCTAGCGCATCTGGACCTGAGCGACACGGAGATCGAGATGATTTCGCGCCAGCTCGATTCCATCCTGACCTACGTCGAAAAACTCAATGAACTCAACACCGACGACGTGGAACCGATGGCCCAAGTCGTCCCGCCAGGGTCCACGAAGGACGGCCAATCGGTGGGCACTCCGCTGCGCGAAGACACGATCGAACCATGTACCGTAATCGGTGAAGTGCTCGCTGGCGCGCCAGACCCCGATCCGCCATATTTCCGCGTTCCGAAAGTGATCGAGCGATGACCAGCGCCAGCCAACTAGGAAACGGTGACACCTGGACGATTCCCTCGGTGCGCGAGGCGCTGCTGGCCAAGCGCATCTCGGCACGCGAGCTCGTGAGCGACTTCCTCGCGCGCATCGAAAAGCGCAACCCTGAGCTAAATGCGTTCCTCGCCCTTTCGCCCGAGCGCGCTTACGCGCAAGCCGACCGGCTCGACGCAAGCATCGCGGCCAAGGAAAAGCTGCCTTCGCTGGCAGGCCTACCGCTCGCCGTGAAGGACGTTCTTAGTACCCACGGCGTGCCGACCACCTGCGCATCGCGAATGCTTGAGGGTTATCGTCCGCCGTACGATGCCACGGCGATCGAGCGCCTCGAGAGCGCCGGCGCCATGGTGCTGGGCAAGACGAATTGCGACGAATTCGCCATGGGCGGCTCGAACGAGAATTCGGCGTACGGCCCAGTGCGCAACCCCGTGGCCCTCGACCGCGTGCCGGGCGGATCAAGCGGTGGTTCGGCTGCAGCCGTAGCGGCAGGCCTGGCCGTCGTGGCGCTGGGCACCGACACGGGCGGCTCCATCCGCCAGCCAGCCGCATTCTGCGGCATCCCGGGGCTCATGCCGACATACGGACGCGTTTCACGTTACGGGCTGATCGCTTTTGCCTCATCGCTCGACCGCATTGGGCCGTTCGCGCGAAACGTTCGCGATGCTGCGGAAGTGCTTGCTGTGATCGCGGGCCGCGACCCCAAGGATTCGACTTCCGCCGGAGCTCCGGTGCCTAACTACGTCGCAAAATTGGACGAACCAGTGAAGGGCCTGCGCATCGGCGTGCCCACCGATTATTTTGGCAAGGGACTCGACGACGGCGTGCGTGAAAAAGTAGAAGCAGGGATCGCGCTGCTCGAGCAGTTGGGTTGCCGGCGCGTACCCTTGCGCATGCCACACACCGACTACGCCGTCGCCACCTACTACCTGATCGCCACGGCGGAAGCCAGCTCCAACCTGGCCCGCTACGACGGGGTACGCTACGGCTTGCGCGTGCCGGGAACGACCCTCATGGAGATGTACCGCAACACGAGAGGACGAGGCTTCGGTCCGGAGGTGAAGCGACGAATCATGCTAGGCACCTATGCTCTTTCGGCCGGGTACTATGACGCTTATTACTTGAAGGCGCAGAAGGTTCGCGCGCTAATCGCCAGGGATTTCGCCGAAGCCTTTCGTGAGGCGGACGTGATTGTTACTCCCACCTCTCCCGTGGTTCCGTTTCGCCTGGGTGAGCGCGTGGCTGACCCGCTGGCCATGTATTTGGCCGACATTTACACGGTGACCGGCTCGCTGGCAGGTGTGCCAGGGATCTCGGTGCCTTCCGGAAAAACCGCCGAGGGGCTTCCCGTCGGCCTGCAAATCTTCGGCCCGGCATTCGCGGAAGATCGAATATTGCGACTGGCACACGCGTTCGAACAAGCTGGCGGCACCCACGTTTAGAGTCATCGGCCAATCTCTCACCGCACTCTAGCGTACACTCGGCGGTCTCGCTTTGGGCTGGTCCAGAAAACCATATTCACAATTTGGCAAATTAGTGCAGCAAAGGCACGCACCCGAACATCGTCAGAAAAACCCAGCCATTCTCTTCTCGCCTCATAAGTCCTTTTTCCTCCGCAAGCTCACCTGCTCAAGCTAATCGACGGTTACATAGGTCTAGAACGGAAGCACTATTGCTCCCGGATCGTTGCGGTTTGTAGAATTTTATCAACCTCGACACTTCACGCGAGGCGGAGCAACCATGAGCATCACTGTTCGGTCGAACCAAAAAGTTTTCACCGAAGATGAAGTCTCTGGCCTCACGGGAATTTGCGTCGATCATCTCCGAACCCTGGCGCGCAGCAAGCATCTAGGCTTTCTTGGCCGCACCGCGCAGGCAGCCGCCGAGGCCGCCGGCGCCGCTGGTGGCCAGGCAGAGAAATGGCTCTTTACAAACTCCGACCTGATGGTTGTGGTAGTGCTACAACCCCGGTGCGAACACTGAGATCCCTAGTCCGGGTTACCCACGGCTGTTTCATGCGGCAGCTCTAGCCGCAAGCGGACGATTCCTTTGCCGGTTCTTTGCCCTCGCCGCCCCCTTCAGCTATTCCAAATGGATCGCGGATTGCGCTGCCATGCTGGCCGGAGCTATGCTGGTGCCAGCGCGGGCAACCCCGGCTCGCAAGCCTGCGTCGTGTATGACGTGGGCTCTACGGGCCCATAATGGGGCGATCCGAGCGTGATCATGGGGCGACAAGGCTCAGGCCGGCTCTTGGTACCGCCGCTGCTCCTGGCGGCCGCCGGGTTGATTTCTTTTGCGGTCTCTCCCCACTTGCGCGCGCGGGCTGATTCGGCTCGTCAGCAGCCGTCCTCACAGGCGCCGGTCAATCCGGCCGCCAAACCCCCAAACGGACCGGGAAGCATCCCCTTAACGCTACCTAAAGGCAAAAAACTAATCCTCAGGGACGGAAGCTTCCAGCTCGTGCGCGAATACACCCGCCAGGGCGATCGCGTGCGCTACTACAGCGTGGAGCGTTCGGCTTGGGAGGAGATTCCCGCATCACTGGTCGATTGGGACGCCACGCAGAAAGCGGAAGCCGAGCAGCAGGCCAACGACAAGGAGCTAGCGCAAAAGATCAAAGCCAGCGAACTCACCGCGCTCACAGCAGGCATCGATTCCGACCGAAGCCTGGAAATCCGCCCCGGCGTGATTCTCCCCGACGAAGCCGGCCTGTACGCGCTTGACGGCCTCAAGGTGTCCACCATGGAACAGGACTTGGCCGTTTCCCGCATGAACAAGGGCCGCGAAGTCGAGCCAGAATTGCTTCACGGCGTGGGCCGCTGATTACCAGCAAGCATCAGATCGAAATTGCCGGCAAGCGCGCGAAGCTGCGAATTGGCGCGAGCGAGCCGGAGTTCTACTTCCGCCCCGTGGACGGGCGCGACCCGGACATTTCGTTGCTGCAGCTAGAGGTGGACGACGGCAAGCGGAAGATTGAAAGCATGAGCACGAACATCGTGGGCATGTCGAAGTACAAAAACCGACAGGTCTCGCTTCTCGGCTGGGATGCGGCGCGCGGAGTGAAGCGCTTCACCGTGGAGCAGAAGCTCGAGCCCGGCGAATATGCGATCGTCGAGAACAGGCCAGACGGGGAAGTGGACCTGTACCTGTGGGATTTGGCGTGCGACGCGGGGCAGTGAAAACCCACAGCGCAAACCCCCGGCGGTCGGCGGCATCCGGAATCCGACCAGTAAAAGCTAAGAGTGGGTCACGGGTCCGCCGGAGCCGTTGGAAGAGGCGCCCATCAGGGACTCGTTTAGGATGGCGACCAAATCCGAAATACGGAACGGCTTTTGCAGCGTGCGCACTCCCGCTGGGAGATTTCCCGCGTCCGGGCTTCTCGGCCAAGTCCCCGGTCATGAACAGAAAAAGCGGCTTCTGGCTGTTGAGCGGCTTACTCGAGACCGTTCGTCGAAGCGAGAGTGCAATTCCAGTCCCGAGATTGCTTCCGGCTGCGATCCCGCGGAGATTCACGTCGCAAATCACGACCTCGTAGGCGCGACTCTCCAAAAGGCAAAGGGCTTCCTCGCCGGAAGCGGCTACGTCTACTCGCGCTCCGCGAGCCACCAGGCCATCGCTTACCAGCTCGCGAATGCCTTCTTCGTCATCCACCACCAGAACGCTGCATCCAGCCAACGGGATTGGCGCTCGAAGGCCGCCGTAGAGGTGCGCGACAGCGCGAGCCGGTTCGGCTAAGAACATTTCGGTGCCCTTGGCTACCGGCAGCGAGACGGTAAACACGGTTCCGCCGTCGGGCAGGGGCTGAGCTTCAATCTGGCCATTATGCTCGCGGAGGATGGCGAGACAGATGCTGAGGCCTAGGCCGGTGCCTCGGCCTGGACGCTTGGTGGTGAAAAAAGGATCGAAGATTTTCGGCAACGATTGCCGGTCGATGCCGACGCCATCGTCCTGCACGGTGGCCAGAACGCGATCGCCCAGCGCGCCCACGCGGATACGAATGGTGCCGTGATTGCGCACCTCGCGGATGGCCTGCTCGGCGTTGGTGATCAGATTCAGGAAGACCTGAGTCAATTGGCTGGCGTCGCCCATGACGGGCGGAAGATCGGGCTTGGGCACGAAGTCCAGGGTGATGCCGTTCGTGCGCAGCGAGTGCTCATGAAGCTGCAAGCTGCGCTGAATCAGCTCGCTCAGGTGCACGCAGGCCTTGTGCGGCTGGGGCGGCCGCGAGAACGACAGCAGGTTTTGCACGATCTGGGCGGCGCGGCGCGCCTGGCGGTGCGCGAGCTCGAGTTGCCGGCGGCTGACGTCGTCGGCGGCGGCGTCCCGCAGGAGCTCGGTGACGCCCAGCACCGCGGTAAGCGGATTATTCAACTCGTGGGCGACGCCGGCGATCATCTGGCCCATGGCAGCAAGTCTCTCGGTCTGAATCAGCTGCTGCTCGATGCGCTTGGCTTCGGTGATGTCGCGCGCGGCCGCGATGATGCCTTCGATCTGTCCGGAAGCCCCGTACAGCGGGCTGGCGGAGGCGCGGAACAGGCGCATCTCGCCGTCCTTGCGCTGGGTCAGGTATTCGATGTTGCCCTGCGTTCGCTCTCCGGAGAGCATGGCTTCGAACAGGCGCGCGCACGTGCTTGCGGTCCCGCGGGGCCATGCGCTCGCCGAGCGACGTGCCGATCATCTCTTCAGGGGCGAAGCCCGAGCAGCTCTTTGGATCGCGGACTCACGAACGTGTAGCGGCTTTCGCGATCCAGCGCCACGACCAGATCGGGGAAGCTTTCGACCAGGCGGCGCGCAAATTCCTGCTCGCGGTGCAGACTGCTGTTCCATCGCGCGACGCTCGGTGATGTCGACCAGCGTTCCCTGGTGCCGGCGAACGCGCCCTGCGGTGTCGCGAATCAAAGCGGCGGCATGCAGGCAAATGACCGTCGAGCCGTCGCGGCGGCGAAGCGTAACTTCCTGGCCGTGGATCGAGCCGGAGAGCGCGAGCTTGCGCTGCTCGGCTTCCCATTGCTCGGGCTTGAGCAGGAAGTCCGAGAGAGGATGATCGAGCATGTCTTCGCGGCGCTCGTAGCCGAGCATTCGTGCGAATGCTGGGTTCACATTTTCAAAATGTCCGTCGGCCGTCGCCAGGTAGACGCCTTCCTGAAGCGTCTCGAACAGTTCGGTAAAGCGAGCTTCATTTTCGCGCTCCTGGGTGATGTCGTGCGCCAGAACACAGATTCCCTGATCCCGCCCTTCTCGAACGAGCGCATGCAGGTTGCACTGCAAAAACCGCGTCGAGGCGTCGCGCTTGAGGTGCACGCGCAAAACGCCGGACCAGTGGCGCCGTTCCAGAAAGCGGGGCAGGGCTTTTTCGGCGGCGGCGCGGCCTCCATCCATCAGGCTCAAAGAATTCATCGATCGGGCGGCCGACCAGATCCGAAAAGGGTGACCGACCAGATCGGCGAAGCTGCGGTTGGCGGCTAAGATGCGTCCGTCCAGGGAGATGGAAAAGAGCAGATCGTCAAAGGTATCGATCAGGTCGCGATAGCCGCGCTGCGACCGCTCGACCAAGTCGAACAATTTTTCGAGCTGCCCGACGTCGGGTGTGAGCGGCGGCTCGCTGCTCGAGTCCGCGCACCAACCCGTGCAAGGTCGGCCATCTCCTTGCTTTTCGACCAGGCATAGGCAGCGAACAAGCACGACCAACAGGATCAAGGAACTCGGCAGGCAGTGCCTTCGAGCACAAAAGAATGGTCGCCGAATATGCGGCCAGGACGACCGCAGCCAGACCCAGCGGCCAGGGCCACTAGCACGATCAGGGCCAGCAGCCAAAGGCGGTGCTCGCGAGCGGCCATCCGGTTCAGCGGCGCCGCCGGCGAATTGGGCGCTTGCGCTTCGTGCTCGGGCTGGGCGTGCGAATCGCGGTCACTCGTTCCAATCGACATAACGTTTCAGTGTTATCTCGTTCCCTGTGGACGCGACGGACTGGGAGACACCCGACGCGCAAGTCTAGGTTGCGCATCTGTCCGTCAAGCAACGCAAACAAATCTGAACTTTGCGTATCAATCAACCACGCGGCGAAATCGGGGAGAAACCCCGTGAAGACGAAGCCGCAGAACAGGCCCTAAAAGCGACTGCGGCGTTCCGGACCGCTTGACCGGAACGCCGCAGTGAATACTCAGGACGGATGAAGCGCGCTAGCTCTCCGCGATGGCGTCGGCATCCTTGCGCAGGAAGTCGAGCGCCGCGGCCTCCTCGGGCGTGAGTTCCGGAGGAATCAGCTTCGGGTTCGGGTTGCTGCGGCGGAGGCACCTCCACCAGCAGATCGATGTTGCGATAGCGCTCGAGTCCGGTGCCGGCCGGAATCAGGCGGCCCATGATGACGTTTTCCTTGAGGCCGCGCAGATAGTCGACTTTGCCGGCAACGGCCGCCTCGGTGAGCACCCGGGTGGTCTCCTGGAAGCTCGCCGCGGAGATGAACGAGTCGGTGGAGAGCGAAGCCTTGGTGATGCCGAGCAGCAGCGGCCGGCCGGTTGCCGGGCGCCCGCCGTCGGCGATCACGCGATCGTTCTCCTCGCGGAAGCGGAACTTGTCCACTTGCTCGTCGAGCAGGAACTTGGTATCGCCCACGTCTTCCACTTTGACCCAGCGCATCATCTGGCGAACGATGGTTTCGATGTGCTTGTCGTTGATGTTGACGCCCTGCAGGCGGTAGACCTCCTGAATGGCATTGACCAGGTAGGCCTGGGTGTACTTCTCGCCCAGAACCGCCAGCAAGTCGTGCGGGTTGAGCGGCCCGTCAATGAGCGGCTCGCCGGCTTTGACATCCTCGCCTTCTTGTACGTTGATGTGGACGCCGCGAGCGATGGCGTATTCCTTCTGCGTTTTGCCGTCCTCGCTCTCGACGTAGATCTTGCGAAGGCCCTTGCTGATTTCGCCGTACTTGACCAAGCCGTCGATTTCGCTGATGACCGCGGGATCCCGGGGCTTGCGCGTTTCGAACAGTTCGACGACGCGCGGCAGACCGCCGGTGATGTCCTTGGTCTTGGTGGTTTCTCGCGGGATCTTGGCCAGCACGTCGCCGGGCTGAACCTCATCCCCGTCGGAAACCATTAAGTGGGCGCGCGAGGGCATCAGGTACTTCTTTCGGGCGCGGCCGGCGGGATCGCGGATCAGGATGGTCGGCTGATGCTTTTCGTCGCCCGGCGGCAGCGTGACCACCAACTGCGCGAGTCCGGTGACCTCATCGACCTGTTCCTCGATCGTAATGCCGGGCTGCAAGTCCTTGAACTGGATGTTGCCGCCCACTTCGGTAAGGATCGAGAAGGTGAATGGATCCCATTCGGCTAGCGTCTGGCCAACGGTAACAGGTTGGTTTTCGTCCACGCGCAGGCGCGCGCCGTAAACGACGTGGTAGCGCTCTTTTTCGCGGCCTTTCTCGTCCACGATGGCCACGAGCCCTGAACGGTTCATGGCGATCAGCACGTTATTGCGGCCACGCACAGCCTTGAGGTCGATGAATCGCACGAAACCGCTGCTGCGGGACTCGACCTTGGACTGTTCCGCGATTCGCGTCGCGGTGCCGCCGATGTGGAACGTGCGCATGGTGAGCTGCGTGCCGGGCTCGCCGATCGACTGCGCGGCGATGACGCCGACAGCCTCGCCGAGTTCGACCATGCGGCCGCTGGCCAGGTTGCGGCCGTAGCAGCGCGCACAAACTCCGCGGCGGGACTCGCAGGTTAGCACGGAGCGAATCTTGACGCGCTCGATGCCCGCGGCCTGGATAGCGTTGGCAAGCTCTTCAGTGATCTCCTGATTGATTTCCAGGATGATGTTGCCTTCGTAATCTTTGATTTTTTCGAGCGAGACGCGGCCCACCACGCGGTCGCGCAAAGGCTCGACTTCGACGCCGGCCTCGAGGATCGGCTCTACGTAAATGCCGTCGCCGGTGCCGCAATCGAGTTCGTTGATGATCACGTCCTGGGCCACGTCCACCAGACGCCGCGTAAGGTAGCCGGAATCGGCGGTCTTGAGCGCCGTGTCGGCCAGACCCTTGCGGGCGCCGTGCGTGGAGATGAAGTATTGCAGCACGGTGAGACCCTCGCGGAAGTTCGAGGTGATGGGGGTCTCAATGACCTCGCCGCTCGGCTTAGCCATCAGGCCGCGCATGCCGGAGAGTTGGCGGATCTGCTGTTTCGAACCGCGAGCGCCCGAATCGGCCATGACGTAGACCGGGTTGATGACGCCTTCCTTGTCCTGCTGCTCGAGCGCCTTGAACATCTGCTCGGCGACCTTTTCGGTGACGTCGCTCCAGATGGCGATGACCTTGTTGTAGCGCTCGCCGTTGGTGATGGCGCCGTCCAGGTATTGCTGCTGTACCTTAACGATTTCCTTTTCCGTGGCCTCGACCAGCGGAGCCTTCCCGTCCGGAATCAGCATGTCCTCGATGCCGATGGAGATGCCAGACTTGGTGGCGTATTGGAAGCCGAGCTCCTTGAGCTGATCGAGCGCGCGAACGGTGCGTTCGAGGCCAAAGCGCAGGTAGCAGTAGTACACCAGCTGCTGGACGCCCTTCTTTTTGAGCAAGCCGTTAATGTAGGGCATCTCGTCCGGGAGGTTGTCGTTGAAAATCACGCGACCCACCGTCGTGCTGATGAATTGACGATTGAGCTGGACGGTCGCTGTGTGCGTGACGTCCTGATCGTCATACGCGGTGGTTAGGTCCATCATCTCGCCGGTGTAGCGAAGCCGAATCGGCGTAAGCAACTCCACCTCGCCAGCCTCGAGGGCCAGGATCACTTCTTCCACCGAGCCTAGTGTGCGGCCCTCGCCTTTGGCGCCGGGCTTGGCCTTCGTCAGGTAGTAAATTCCCAGGACCATGTCCTGCGTGGGTACGGCCAGCGGCAAGCCATTGGCGGGAGAAAGAATGTTGCGCGAAGAAAGCATCAATACTGCCGCCTCGATCTGCGCTTCGGGAGACAGCGGAATGTGCACGGCCATCTGGTCGCCGTCAAAGTCCGCGTTGAAAGCGGTGCAGACCAGTGGATGGATGCGGATGGCTTTTCCTTCGACCAGTGTCGGCTCAAAGGCTTGGATGCCCAAGCGGTGTAGCGTCGGTGCGCGGTTAAGCAGCACAGGATGCTCGCGGATCACGTCCTCGAGGATGTCCCAGACGATCGATTCCTGCTGCTCGACCATCTCCTTGGCCTGTTTGATCGTGGTGCAGTGCCCGGCGGCTTCGAGCTTGTGGTAGATGAACGGCTTGAACAGCTCGAGCGCCATCTTCTTCGGCAAGCCGCACTGGTTCAGGCGCAGTTCCGGGCCGACGACGATAACCGAGCGGCCCGAGTAGTCCACGCGCTTACCCAGCAAGTTCTGCCGGAAGCGGCCTTGCTTGCCCTTGAGCGTATCGGAGAGAGACTTGAGCGGGCGGTTGTTGGTGCCGCGCAGCACGCGCCCTCGGCGGCCGTTATCGAATAGCGCGTCCACCGCCTCTTGCAGCATGCGCTTCTCATTGCGCACGATGACGTCGGGAGCGTGCAGCTCCATGAGCTTCTTCAGGCGGTTGTTGCGGTTGATCACGCGCCGGTAAAGGTCGTTGAGGTCGGAAGTAGCGAACCTACCGCCATCGAGAGGCACCAAGGGGCGCAGCTCGGGCGGGAGCACGGGAATCACGTCCAGAATCATCCACTCCGGCTTATTACCGCTCTTGCGGAAGGCGTCCACGATGCGCAGGCGCTTGGCGTACTTAATGCGCTTCTGCAAACTGGGGTCGGCGCGCATCTTGTCGCGCAGTTCGTCGCCTAACTTGTCGATGTCCACGCGCCGCAGCAACTCCTTGATGGCCTCTGCGCCCATCACCGCGCGGAACTGTCCCGCGAATTCGGTCTGCAGTTCGCGGTATTTTTCCTCGGGCAGAACTTCGCGTTCCTTGATCCCTGGCACCTCGCCGGGATCCACAACCACGAAAGCCTCGAAGTAGAGGATGCGCTCGAGGTCGCGCATGGAAATGTCCAGCAGGTAGCCGATGCGCGAGGGCAAGCCCTTGAAGAACCAGACATGCGAGCAGGGCGACGCCAGCTCGATGTGTCCCAGGCGCTCACGGCGCACCTTGCTGAGCGTGACCTCGACGCCGCACTTGTCGCAGATCACTCCGCGGTGCTTCATGCGCTTGTACTTGCCGCACAAGCACTCCCAGTCGGTGACCGGACCAAAAATCTTGGCGCAGAACAAGCCGTCGCGTTCCGGCTTGAACGTGCGGTAGTTGATCGTTTCCGGCTTGGTTACTTCTCCGTGCGACCACGAGCGAATTTTCTCGGGGCTCGCCAAGCTAATGCGAATGGAATCGAAATCAGCGATGAGACTGGCACGATCATAAGGGCTGCTACGATACAAGGTCGGTTCCTCTCTGCCTCGGCTCGCGCCGTGGCGCTCCCGGCTGCCCAGGAGGCAAAACCTTTCAAATTCCGTGTGAGCGGGCGGCCTTACTTAGTCGGCCGCCTGCTCGGTCTGGGGCTTCTGCCGTTTCATCAATTCCACGTCCAGGCACAAGGACTGCAACTCACGCACCAGGACGTTGAACGATTCGGGCACGCCAGGCTCGATGCCCGGCTCGCCCTTAACGATGGCTTCGTAGATCTTTGCGCGGCCATACACGTCATCCGACTTGGCCGTCAGTAGCTCCTGCAGAATGTGCGCCGCGCCGTAAGCCTCGAGCGCCCACACTTCCATTTCGCCGAATCGCTGGCCGCCGAATTGCGCCTTGCCGCCCAACGGCTGCTGGGTAATGAGCGAATAGGGTCCGATCGAGCGCGCGTGAATTTTGTCGTCGACCAAGTGGGAGAGCTTGAGCATGTAGATGTAGCCCACGGTAACTTCCTGCGCGAAGATGTCTCCGGTCATCCCGTCGAAGAGTGTAATCTTGCCCGACGACGGCAGGCCGGCGACTTCGAGCAGGTGGCGAATTTCCTCTTCGCGAGCGCCGTCAAAAACCGGCGTGGCCATGGGAACGCCGTCGCGAAGGCTGTCGGTGAGCTCCAGCAGTTCGGTGTCTTCGAGTGAAGACAGCGACCGCCAGATGGCGGTGTCGCCAAAGACTTCCCGGAACCAGCGGCGAGCCGCTTCGGCCTTGGTGCCTTGGTGGAAGAGACGCGAGAGACTGCGGCCCAGCTCCTTCGAAGCCCACCCAAGGTGGGTCTCGAGGATTTGTCCCACGTTCATGCGCGAAGGCACGCCGAGGGGATTGAGCACGATCTCCACGGGGGTGCCGTCGGGCAAGTAGGGCATGTCTTCCTCAGGCACGATTCGCGCGATGACGCCCTTGTTGCCGTGACGGCCGGCCATCTTGTCGCCGACCGAAAGCTTGCGCTTCATCGCCAGATACACCTTTACCAGTTTGATGACGCCGGGCGGCAACTCGTCGCCCTTCTTGAGCTTCTCCTTGCGCTCGTCGGTGATCTTGCGCAGCACATCGATCTGCCGCGAAGTCATTTCCTCGATCTCGTCGATCTTCTCGATGAGTAGCGGATCCTTGTCGGCTAGCCGCAAGCGCTTGAGGTTGCGCGTCGAAATCTTTTCGATAATGTCGCGCGTCAGCGTCACGCCCTTGGTGAGCAGCCGCTTGTTGGTCTTCTCGTCGTGTAAGTCGGCGACGAGCTTTTGCTCAGCAAGCAGCGCCGTCAGGCGCTTGAGCCGCTCGTCGGTGAGGATGCGGATCTCATCCGCGAGGTTCCTCTCCAGGCGGAACACCTGGGAGGCTTCAATAGCCTTGTGCCGCTCGTCCTTCTCGGCGCCCTTGCGGCAGAAGATCTTCACGTCCACCACCGTGCCCTCAATGCCTGGCGGACAGTAGAGCGAAGCGTCGCGAACGTCGCCGGCCTTCTCTCCGAAAATAGCGCGCAGCAGTTTTTCTTCCGGCGTGAGCGTTGTTTCTCCCTTGGGCGTCACCTTGCCAACCAGGATGTCTCCGGGCCGAATGGTGGCTCCGATGCGGATCACGCCGCTCTCGTCCAGGTTGCGCAGGAATGTCTCGCTGATGTTCGGGATGTCGCGAGTGATTTCCTCAGGTCCGAGTTTGGTGTCCCGCGCTTCGATTTCGAACTCCTCGATGTGAATCGAGGTGTAGTAGTCCTCCTTGACCAGCTTTTCGCTGACCAGGATGGCGTCTTCAAAGTTGTAACCGCGCCAGGGCACGAAGGCCACCAGCACGTTACGCCCCAGGGCTAGTTCGCCGCGGTCGGTGCAAGGGCCATCGGCTAGTACCTGGCTCTGCGCGACGCGGTCGCCAACCCGCACCAGAGGCTTCTGGTTGATGCAGGTGTTCTGGTTCGAACGCTTGAACTTGGTGAGCGTGTAAATGTCCGCGCCAACTTCGCGGCTGAGCACGCCGGAATGGTCGGACTCAACACGAACGATGATGCGTTCCGAGTCCACCTGGTCGACGATGCCTTCGCGCTTACAGATGACCACCGCGCCCGAATCTCGTGCGGTGACGCGTTCCATGCCGGTTCCGACAAGTGGCGATTCGCCCCGAATCAGCGGCACAGCTTGGCGCTGCATGTTCGAGCCCATCAACGCGCGGTTCGCGTCGTCATTCTCGAGGAACGGAATCAAGCTGGCCGCGACCGAGACGAGTTGCTTCGGCGAAACGTCGATGTAGTCCACCTCGTCGCGCGACTTCAGCACGAAGTTGCCGGCCTGCCGGCAGTTGACCAGTTCGGTGGTAATTTTGCCGCGCTCATCGAGCGGCACGTTGGCCTGCGCCACGACGTAGCGGTCCTCTTCCCACGCGGAAAGATAGAAGCAATATGGGTCGACGGTAACGCGGCGCTTCTTCAACTCTTCGTTCACCGCGTCGACCTTGTCTCGCTCGACAATTTCGCCGGCTTTGAACTCGCTGTCGCCGGCGTTAACGATCTGCACGTAGTCGATCACGCGCCCGGCCTTGACTTTGCGGTACGGCGACTCGATGAAGCCGAATTCGTTGATGCGGGCGTAGCAGGACAGCGAACTGATCAAGCCGATGTTCGGTCCTTCCGGCGTTTCGATCGGGCAGATGCGGCCGTAGTGCGTTGGGTGAACGTCGCGCACCTCGAACCCGGCTCGCTCGCGTGACAACCCGCCCGGCCCCAAGGCCGAAAGGCGACGCTTGTGGGTAATTTCGCTGAGCGGATTGGTCTGGTCCATAAACTGCGACAGTTGCGAGCTGCCGAAAAACTCGCGGATGGCCGCCATCACCGGCTTGGCATTGACCAAGTCGTGTGGCATGGCCGTGGACATCTCCTGGTACACCGACATCTTTTCCTTGATCGCGCGTTCCATGCGGACCAAGCCGATGCGGAACTGGTTCTCGAGCAATTCGCCGACGGCGCGCACGCGGCGATTGCCGAGGTGATCGATGTCGTCCACTGTGCCAATGTTCTTGCGCAGCTTGAGCAGGTAACGAATCGCGGCGACGAAGTCGCTCTGATCGAGCGTGCGCGTCTGCAGCGGCGTTTCGAGGCCCAGCTTGATGTTGAACTTTAGCCGTCCAACCTTACTGAAATCGTATTTTCGGGGATCGAAAAACATCCCGTTGAAGAGTGCCGTCGCGGTTTCCAGCGTCGGCGGGTCGCCAGGACGCAGCTTGCGATAAATCTCAATCAGGGCCTCGCGCGAGGAACGAATCGAGTCCTTGTCGAGCGTGCGCGAAACCACCACGCCGGTGTCGTCGCGGTCCGGAAAGAAAACATCGACGCCGGTGATGCCCGCTTCGGGCAATGCCGCCCAAATTTCGGCGGTCAGCGGCCGGTTGGCTTCGAGCAGCACTTCGCCCGTCTGCCGATTGACCAGGTCGGCCACGGAGAAGGCGCCCTCGAGGTCGGCCAGCGAAACGTGGACCTGCGTCACCTTGGCTTTGACCAGTTCCTTGTACAGTGGCTCAGTGATGCGCCGGTGCGCGGCGACCAGCACGTCGTCTCCCCGCGTACCCTTGATCTCGTGCGAAATCTTGCGGTCGACCAAGCCCGTCGAAAGGTTCCAGTAGAGCTCGCTGTCGCGCAGCGTAATGCGTTCGGCTTGATAGAAAGTGCGCAGGACTTCTTCGTTCGATTTCATGCCCAGCGCGCGCAGGAAGATCGAGCCGAGAAACTTGCGCTTGCGGTCGATGCGAACGTAGAGAATGTTCTTGGTGTCGTACTCGAATTCAACCCACGAGCCGCGATACGGAATGATCTTTCCCAGGAAGTAGCTGCGGCTGTTGGCCGTCTCGTAGAATACGCCGGGCGACCGGTGCAACTGGCTGACGATCACGCGCTCGGTCCCGTTGATGACAAAGGTCCCGTTGTCGGTCATCAGCGGAATGTCGCCAAAGAAGACTTCCTGTTCCTTGATGTCGCGAATGCTCTTGGCCCCGGTATCGGGGTCCTTGTCGTAGATGGTCAGGCGGATGGTGACTTTAAGCGGCGCCGCGTACGTCATGCCGCGCTCTTGGCACTCGTTCACGTCATACTTGAGCTGCATGCCCACTGGATCGCCGCACTTATTGCAAAACGTCGGCGTGTTCTTGTTGAACGTGCCGCACTTGGCGCAAATCACATCCCCGGTCTGATAGGGATTGGTAACCACCGAAGCGCCGCACTGCCGGCAAGTCGCCCGCAGGTGGTGCAGGCCCTTGAGGTTGCCGCACTTGCATTCCCAGTTTCCGATGGCGTAATCCACAAAATCCAGTTGCGACAGCCCGCGGAAATCCTGAATCGGAAACACCGAGCTGAATACCGACTGCAAGCCCGTGTCTTCGCGCTCCGAGGGCAGCAAATCCATCTGCAAAAAGCGCTGATAAGACATGCGCTGGACTTCGATCAGGTTCGGAATCTGGATCGAACTCTGAATCTTCGAAAAGTCCAGACGCTTGCGCTCGCGAACTGCATGGTTTCCATTCTGCATTCTGTTTACCTCATGACTTCCTGAAGGTTGGGCCTGGACCTGCCGCGGCACGGCGCACACCAGTGCCTGGGGTCCAGGTTGGACTCAGTCGAGGGTTGCGGTTCCCGACGTTCAGCTAGCGTACGGATTCCTTGTGGCGCAGCCACCATAGGGCCGCGCGGACCGCGCAATTACTTGACTTGGACTTTGGCGCCGGCGTCTTCGAACTTCTTCTTGATTGTCGCCGCTTCGTCCTTGCTCACGCCTTCCTTGATTGGTTTGGGCGCGCCGTCCACGAGGTCCTTGGCTTCCTTCAGACCGAGGCTGGTCACTTCTCGAACCGCCTTGATCACGTTGATCTTGTTGGCGCCCACGTCGGTAAGCACCACGGCAAATTCCGTCTGCTCCTCGGCTGCCGCCGCGCCCGCCCCTGCGGCGCCGCCCGCCATGGCCACCGGAGCCGCCGCTGCCGCTGAGACGCCGAACGTCTCTTCCATCTTCTTGACCAGATCGGCGGCCTCCAGCAGCGTCAGGCCCTTGATTTCCTCGAGTATCGCTTCCACCTTGTTTGCCATTGCTGTGTCCTTTCCTCCTTCGCTTATTGTGAAAACTTTTCTGCCTTGACCGCCTCTTGCAGAGTAGCGGCCAGATTTCGCATGATCGCTGCCGCGGCGGACGCCACACGCCGCGCGGGCGCCTGCAGAAGGAACAAGACCTTGCTGATCAGCTCTTCCTTCGCCGGCAGTTGCGCTAGTTGCTGAATCTCCGCGATCGATAGGACTCGCCCTTCGACGACGCCTGCCTTGAACTTGAATGCTGGAACGTCTTTGGCCACTTTCGTAAGCGCCTTGGCGAGCGCGACCGGATCGGTCTCGGTGTAAGCGATCGAGTTCGTTCCCACCAGGCCCTTGAGTATGGACTCAGCCGGCGTGCCCGTCCCGGCGCGCTCGGCCAGCGTGTTCTTGACCACCTTGTACTGCCCGCCAACCGCCTGCACGGAGCGGCGAAGCTGCGTATCCTGCGCCACGGTAATGCCCTGGAACGTAGTCAGGATTACGGTCGAAACCTTTGCCAAGTCGCTGCCGAGCGTTTCGGCGTCCTTCTTCTTTTCGCTACGCTTCTTCATTGGTTCGTCTCCGCGCCCTTAGGCTGCCGCCGCCATGGCAGCTTCCGCCTCGGCCAGATCAATGTCTATCCCAGGTCCCATCGTGGACGTCAGTGTGACCCTCTTGACGTATTTGCCCTTGGCCGCCGCGGGCTTAGCCTTGAGCACGGCCGAAAGCAGCGCGCGCGCATTCTCCGCCAGCTTGGTGGCGTCAAAGTTAATCTTCCCGATGGGAGAGTGAACGATTCCCGTCTTGTCCACACGGAACTCGACCTTGCCGGCCTTAATTTCCTTCACCGCATTGGCCACTTCGAAGGTGACCGTCCCGGTCTTCGGATTGGGCATCAGACCGCGCGGGCCGAGCACCTTTCCGAGCCGCCCGGCAGCGCGCATCATGTCCGGCGTGGCGATGACGGCGTCGTAGTCCGTCCAACCTTCCTGAATTTTCTGCACCATGTCGTCGCCGCCGACGAAATCGGCACCTGCCTCTTGCGCCTCGCGAACCTTTTCGCCGGTGGCGATCACCAACACGCGCTTTGATTTGCCGAGGCCGTGCGGCAGCACCACCGTGCCGCGCACCATCTGATCAGAGTGCTTGGGGTCCACGCCGAGGTTGAGCACCAACTCCACCGTCTCATCGAACTTAGCGAAGTGGGCCTTCTTCAGCGTTTCCGCGGCGTCTTGAAGATTGTACGGGCGCGCCTCCACCAACTTGCGCGCGTTAACGATATTCTTTCCAGCTTTCTGAGGCATAGCCGTCTCCCTGATCAGCCTTCGATCTCGATGCCCATGTTGCGCGCCGTCCCGGAAACGGTGCGTACGGCGGCTTCGAGGTTGGTGGTATTCAGATCCACGAGCTTGACGCGCGCGATATCTTCCACCTGTTTCCGCGTCAGCTTGGCCACCTTGTTCCGGTTGGGCTCCGCCGAGCCCTTCACGATCCCCGCAGCGCGTTTCAACAGTTCGGATGCCGGAGGCGTTTTGGTAACAAAGGTAAAGCTGCGATCGTTGTAGATCGTCACCAGCACCGGGATGATCATGCCCTCGGGCTCTTTGGCCGTTTTGGCGTTGAACTGCTTGACGAAATCCATGATGCTCACGCCTTGCGGACCGAGCGCAGTGCCCACCGGCGGTGCCGGCGTGGCCTTTGCCGCGGGCAACTGCAGTTTAACGACTGCTTGAACTTTTTTAGCCATGGCTGCCTAATCCTGTCTCGCGCCCAGGTCGTTCCCTAGGCGATTTTTTCCACTTGCACGAAATCCAGCTCCACCGGCGTCGAGCGCCCAAAAATCGTCACCGAAATCTTCAGCGTGCTGCGATCCGCATTGACCTCTTCGACGACGCCGGTAAAGTTCGCAAAGGGGCCGTCGACAATGCGCACCTGCTCGTTGCGCTCAAAAACCAGCTTCGGTTTGGGCTTGTCGGCCGAAGTGGTTACGCGATGCAGAATGTTCTCGACTTCCTCTTCCGACAGCGGCGAGGGCGTTTGTCCGGAGCCGACGAATCCAGTCACGCGCGGCGTCGAGCGCACCACGTGCCAGGTGTCGTCGTCCATCTCCATCTCGACCAGCACATAGCCGGGATAGAACATCCGAGCGGAGATGACCTTTTTCCCGCCGCGCACTTCGACCACGTCTTCGGTCGGGATCATCACGCGGCCGATGCGCTCGCCCAATCCAAACGCCGCCACGCGCCCCTCCAGGCTCTCCTTCACCTTCTTTTCAAAGCCCGAATAGGTGTGAATGATGTACCACTGCTTGGCCATAGTTGTCGCCACGCGGTGTCCTCAGTGCTTAAAATAATTGAACACGCGCTGCAGCACGTATCCCACGGTGCTGTCTACACCAAAAAAAAACACTCCGAAAAACGCCACGGCGACAATCACCACGAACGTCGTGGTGATCACGTCGTGCCGGGTTGGCCAGGTGACCTGGCGCATCTCGACGCGAACTTCGTGCAGGAAGCCGCCCCAGCGGTCCGGGTACTCCTTCATCCGGTCCCAAAAAGCGCCCACGCGCGATTCCGACGCGCCGCCCGCCATCTCCTGGTTTTTCAATCGCTCCGCCTGGAAAGCCATTGCCCCCCGGTGTTGCTCTTCCGTTCCATTTGGCAGGGGAGGAGGGATTCGAACCCCCACATCCGGTTTTGGAGACCGGCGGTCTACCGTTGAACCTACTCCCCTGCGGTTCAGTGCCGGCCTAGGCGACCTGTCCTACTTCACCTCCCGATGCCCGGTGTGCTTGCGGCATCGGTTGCAGAACTTTTTGGTCTCCATCCGGTCAGAATGCTTTTTCTTGTTCTTCGTCGTCGTGTAGTTCCGGTTTTTGCAATCGTTGCATTGCAGCGTGATAATTTCGCGCATCGCTCAGCCCTCCGCACCCTACTCGACAATCTCGGTGACCGCGCCGGCCCCGACCGTGTGCCCGCCTTCGCGAATCGCGAAGCGCAGCCCGCGCTCGAGCGCCACTGGCGTAATCAACGAAATCTCCGCCGAAACGTTATCTCCCGGCATAACCATCTCCACCCCCGCCGGCAGCTTCACGTCTCCGGTCACATCCGTGGTCCGAAAATAAAATTGCGGCCGGTACCCGGTGAAAAACGGCGTGTGCCGCCCGCCCTCTTCCTTGGTCAGCACATACGCTTCGGCCTTGAACTTGGTGTGCGGGGTGATCGACCCAGGCTTCGACACCACCTGCCCGCGCTCGACCTCTTCTTTTTCCGTGCCGCGCAACAAGAGCCCCACGTTGTCTCCCGCCAGACCCTCATCGAGCAGCTTGCGGAACATCTCGACCCCGGTCACGATGCGCTTGACCGTCGGCCGGAAACCCACAATCTCGATCTCTTCGCCCACCTTCACCTTGCCCCGCTCGATGCGCCCGGTCACCACCGTGCCCCGTCCCGAAATCGAAAAAATATCTTCAATGGGCATGGCAAACGGCTTGTCGATGTCCCGCTGCGGCAACGGCACATTCTTGTCCACCGCCGCCATCAGTTCCAAGATCGACTTCTCCCACTTCTCTTCGCCGTTCAGCGCGCCCAGCGCCGACCCGCGAATCACCGGCACCTCATCGCCGGGAAACTGGTAGGTCTTGAGCAACTCGCGAACTTCGAGTTCCACCAACTCGAGCAACTCAGGGTCTTCCACCGCGTCGCACTTGTTTAAAAACACCACGATGTACGGCACACCCACCTGCCGCGCCAGCAAAATATGCTCGCGCGTCTGCGGCATCGGCCCGTCGGTCGCCGCCACCACCAGAATGGCTCCGTCCATCTGCGCCGCCCCGGTGATCATGTTCTTGATGTAGTCGGCATGCCCCGGGCAATCGATGTGCGCGTAGTGCCGGTTGGCCGTCTCGTACTCGACGTGCGCCACCGCAATGGTGATTCCGCGCTCGCGCTCTTCCGGCGCGTTGTCGATCGAATCAAACGCCCGGAACGCCACCTTGGGATTGTTCTTCGACAACACCTTGGTGATCGCCGCCGTCAGCGTCGTCTTGCCATGATCGATGTGACCGATCGTCCCGATATTCACGTGCGGCTTACTGCGCTCAAATTTTTCCTTCGCCATAGCGCTCGAACCTTTCCTAAATTACTGGAGCGGGGGACGGGATTCGAACCCGCGACCATCGGCTTGGAAGGCCGAGACTCTTCCACTGAGTTACCCCCGCGGCCTTCACCCAATTCTTGGAGCCTGGGACCGGGATTGAACCGGTGACCTCGTCCTTACCAAGGACGCGCTCTACCACCTGAGCTACCCAGGCCAGTTCCACGTTCCTCGTTCCAAAATTTTTGCGGGCAACCTACCCGCAGAGTTGGTGGCTACTGCGTGCGGATGGTGGACGGGGGAGGATTCGAACCTCCGTAGCCCGCAAGGAGCGGCAGATTTACAGTCTGCTGGTTTTAGCCACTCACCCACCCGTCCGCACGGGAAAACTCTCACAAAAAATTAGGCTGGTGCCGTTTTCAAAATCGAAGAGAGACACCAGGCCGTTTAACTGGAACCGCTGGATACGCTCCACACTTGCCCGGAAAATTTCAAACACCGCTTATGAGTCCGTGTCAGCTGGCGGAGGGATTTGAACCCCCGACCCTCTGATTACAAATCAGATGCTCTACCAACTGAGCTACGCCAGCGCAGCCCAAACCGAGGGAGGATATCAAACAGGCAACACAATTGCAAGCGCCGTCCGCCCCGGCGCAAGCAAATCGGAGGCCAACCCCTCGACCTCTGACGTATTGTACACCTTTGCGGTGCGTATGTGCCAAGTCAATTTTACCCGGCTCGCAAGCTTTCCACAGCCCACGCGGAACAGCGCCCCAACAAAGCGTTTCTCGAACGCGGCCGAACCAACCGAGTGGAAAAGCCTTGCGAAAAGGTGAGACAATCTTCAAGGGGCGGTGACAGATATGAAGCGAAACCTCGCCATTTTAGCGATTGCAACCGCCTGCCTTGGCGTCGTTGGAGTGCGCCACGAACTCAAAGCGCGCGCGATCGCCGATGCCACTTCCTTGCCGGACTTACTGAATCTAGCGCCCGCCGATTCCACGTTCATCGCTTATTCCGATGTTGCTGCGCTGCGACAGTCGCCGCTCGTCCAGCAAGTCGAGGCGTTGGCCAAGCCGGCAACGATGGACCGCGACTATGCTGACTTTGTGAGCGCGACCGGTTTCGACTATGAGCGGGATCTCGATCACGTGGTGCTCGCAACTCGCGCGAATGGATCCGGTCAAGAAACCATCGCTTTCGCCGAAGGCCGCTTCGATCAGAAAAAAATCGAGGCTTACGCCTCGCGCTCGGGAAGGGTCCAGAATCAGAACGGACGCACAGTATACGTCGTGCCTTCCACGACGGCGGGAAAGAGCGTCTCGCTCGCGTTTCTCTCGCCCAATCGTATTGCCGTTTCCGAGGGCGGAAATATTCTTGCGGCGCCAGGCGGATTCTCGCCGGCTCCGCTCGATCCAGCATTGCGCGAGCGGCTTTCTCGCGTCGCTGGAGCTCCATTTTTCTTTGCCGCGAAAACACCCGCTCGCGGCGCGATGGGAGCAACCAACCCAGTCGCCGCCAGCGCCTCCTCGCTCTTCGAATCGATTCGCTGGCTTGACGTCGCAGCGCGGCCGGACGGCGATAATCTAATTCTTTCTGCAGAGGGAGAATGCGGCACTCCTGATCAAGCGCAAAAGGTCGCGTCCACGCTCGAGTTGCTCCGAGCCGTCGCTGAAGGCGCCCTGGCAAATCCAAATTCGTCGATGCACCTGCCCGGCGATAGCGCCGCCACTGCTCAGCGTCTACTCAAGGCCGCCAGCATCACCACCACAGCCGATCGCGTCCGCCTGCTCATCACACTAACGTCTGACATGCTGCATCTCCCCGCGACCGCCGCACCGGCGCCTGACTTCCCCGCCGCCCCTGTGCCCCTGCAACACCCAACCAACCGATAACGCATGGCTAGCAATCTCGGCCGACCCGATACGCGAGCATGCGCCTTAGCCTTAGCCGAGCCCGGCACTCGCACACAAGCTTTGTATCCGCACGAAGCGGTGTATATCTCTGAGGTCCGCAGGGTGACGGATCCGCTTTGCTCTAGCCCAACAAATGCTCGCGCATCGTAGCGGGGACCCACTGCATAGAGCCGTAAAATCGGCGCAGCGCGGAACTTCCCTCTAAAAGATTGCGTCGCGCAGTTTTTAAGGGTTGCACAATTTGATGCGACAGCAGGCCAAAGGATCCGAGTGTAGTTTTGAGCCGTGAAGCGGCGAAAGAAGAACTAGCGGAGAAGACAGGCGGGAGTTCTAATCCCCGGAAGCGGTAGTCGCGTAGCGCAAATAACGCAGCGGGTTCACCGGAGCGTTGTTGATACGCACTTCATAGTGCACGTGCGGCCCAGTGGTGCGTCCGCTTACGCCAACATATCCAATGATGTCGCCGCGCTTCACGCGAATTCCCGGAGGAACGGTGAAACTCGACAGGTGGCCATACCACGTCGTCACGCCGAAGCCATGATCGATTACCACCAGGCGACCATACCCATTGTGCTCCGCGGCCTCGACGATCATCCCGTCGGCCGTGGCGCGTACCGAAGCGCCGTACGGCGAAGAAATGTCCAGGCCCGTGTGGAAGGCCCCCTCGCCACTGAACGGATCCATTCGCTCGCCGAACCTGCCGGTGATCGACCCCACCACCGGCCATAGCGTAGGTGTAAAAGCCATCTCCCCCAAGCCCGGCGTAGCAACGAGTCGCAGGTTGCTGCCCGCCAGAGCGGCGGGTGTGGCGTTCTTTTGCAGAAAGTTAAACTCCGCGACGGAGTGCTCAAACGTCGCTCCGGGCTCAGCTGCCGATCTCAGCCACGCTGAAGGGGCTGTTTGGCGAGCGCGAAAAACCGTAGGTCATCGCCACGTCGGTGGCGAGCGACTGCAACGAGGAGAGGCGCTGATCGGAATCCTTGGCGGCCTTCTGGAGCTGCTGGAATTGCTGCTGGAGAGTAGCCTGCTTCTGACGGAGCGCGTTATAGTTACCGACCTTCCAGAGCATGCGCGAATAGGACCCGAACGCTGCGGTGACCGTAACTGCGCCTACCACCGACAGCACCGCCAGCACGTGCAGCGCATAGAACGGAACGGTGACCTTGCGGATCGTCCCGCGCCGGTTCGAAGCCACAAGCAATGTGTACGTCTCTAGCTTCATTATGTACGCGCGCAGTCTCCGAGCGTATTCTTTGCTTAAAGCCGGGCCCGCCACCGCGAACTTCCCCTGACGGCGGCCGGAAAAAAAGAGCGTTTGGACCGTGAGTCTTGGTCCGAAACCTGGACAAGTCTAGAAAACGCTCCGGGTTACGTCAACCACAATTTTCGGATTCCACAGACGCCGCGTCACCTGTGCATCGAGACGGATTGAGGGCCAGCTGGCCGGCCGTACTCTTTCGCCCCTCCCAATTATCCTTTCGGCCGCCCCCAAACAATTACCGCACTAGGCCGCTCGCTTGGGCGCAATGTGCCTTCCGTCTCCTATAATGAGTGCGAAACGCATGTCAAAAGCCGGCCATGGCGAGGACAAAATAATTGATCGGATCCGGCGCAGAGTCCCATCGTCGCCAGGCGGAGCTCTGCAGGCTCGGCATCGGTGACGATGCTGCCGTGATCCGGTCGCGACCGGGCACCGAATGGGTCCTCACCTGCGACCAATTCCTCGAAGGCGTTCACTTTCTCGCGGATGCCCATCCACCGGAAGCCATCGGCTACAAAGGGCTGGCGCGCGCCACCAGCGATCTCGGTGCCATGGGAGCCATGCCGCGGTTCTTCTTGCTGAGCCTCTCGTTGCCCGTCGAGCGCACCGCAGCCTGGCTCGACCGAATGACCAGTGGAATGGCACGTGCGGCACGCCGCTTCGGGCTCACGCTGGCCGGTGGTGATACGGCTCGCAGCACCGCACGCCGCCCAGGCATATCCCTGGATTTCATGGTCATGGGCGAAATCGCGGCGGGCCGAGCCGTAACCCGCGGAGGCGCAAAGCCCGGAGACGCCATCTTCGTCAGTGGCCGACTCGGAGCCTCACAATTGGGGCTCGAACTAATTTTGCGCGGCATCGATCGCAACCGCCGATGGCAGGCGCTACTCAGCGCCACACTTGTATCCAAAGCTCGCCATCGAGCTAGGCTACTGGCTTGCCCATCGCCGCCTGGCTTCAGCCATGATGGACATTTCCGATGGGCTCTCCACCGACCTCTACCGGCTCTGCCGAGCCAGCCACGTCGGCGCCCGCGTCCACGAGCATCAGCTCCCCGGCGTTACCGTGCCCGACGGGTTACGCAAGCTAGGAGTCAACGCGCAATCTCTGGCCCTCCATGGCGGCGAAGACTATGGCCTGCTCTTCACAGTGAGCAAGCCAAACATCGCGAGGATTCCACGCGCATTCGGCGGCCTGCGCCTTACTCGCATCGGGGAGATCGTCACTGCGAGCGGTGTAACCTTGCTGGCTGATGGCGTCGCCGTGCCGCTCGCGCCGCAGGGCTGGGATCATTTCCGCCCGTCTCGCTGACCACCTGGGGCGAGGACTAAAATCCCCGGCGGAGGTTTGAATCAGAGGGCCGACGATTGAGTCCATCTAGTTGTGTGTGGTGCGTTGTAAAAAGCGCCCGCTGCAAACAGTCGTCGATCTGCGGCAGTCACTTTAAGCAGGACCATCAGGAAGCCGACCGGAAATATGTCGAATCGCAGCGTAACGATTGAAGGCCCGGCAGGAGACCTCGAGGCGCTTCTCTGGGCGCCACCGACCAATGCTCCTCCACTCGCCGCCGTCGTGTGCCATCCCCACCCGCTTTACGGCGGCACCATGCATAACAAGGTCGTCTATCACACCGCGAGAACACTCCACCGCCACGGCCTAGCCGTGCTGCGTTTCAATTTCCGCGGCGTTGGGGGAAGCCAGGGCGCTTACGATGGCGGCCGCGGCGAAGTGGCGGATGCGAATGCGGCCCTGGACTATCTCGCCGCGAAGTTCCCCGGCACACCGCTACTCGCGGCAGGATTTAGCTTCGGCGCGGCCGTTGGCCTGTGCGCCGGCTGTGAAGATGCGCGCGTCGCCGAGTTGATCGGCCTGGGCCTGCCAGTCAACGATCTGGAAACCCGCTATCTGTGCCTGTGCGCCAAGCCCAAGCTTCTGATTCAAGGCGCCGACGATGAGTACGGCGCAAAAGCAAAGTGGGAAGCGCTCGTAGCCGGCTTCGCGCCCAATATTGCGGCCGCAACTCAGGTCGCGTTCATTCCAGGCGCCGATCATTTCTTCACTGGCCACATCGAAAAAATGGAACAAGTCGTCGCAGCGTGGCTCACTCAACTTCATCCACAGTTGCATCCAACCGAGCCTTAGCTCTTTTTTATCCTTAGGCCATGGCACCACGTGATTGGGCCGCGTTCAGCGGATAGAACATTCGTCTCAAGGCCCGAAGGCGATCAGTCTGCTTTTGATCGGCAACGCAAGGAATTTTCGTGCTTGGTAGGGGCGCAGCCAAATGAGTGCCGCAAAATCCGTGCGACCCTCACACCGGCTCTACTGTGAGACAGGCTTTTCCACCGCCGGCGGAGGAATCGGCGGCGGTGCGGGAGACAGCCTCGCAGGCTCAGCCTGCGGCCCCGGCGAAATCGTCGCCGGCGTGCGTGTCTCCCCAGGTTCTTCCGACGTCTCGGTCGGCGCACTATCCGGCGTATCGACTTTGACCACCTTCGTCAGCGCAATTTTTGAAAGCGGCTCCACGTCGGGGAACGGCTCGCTCGGCGTGCCAGCCAGCGCGCCTTGCATGAACTCGAGCCAGATGGGCAGAGCGGTGCGCGCCCCGGTCTCGCCCTTGCCCAGCGAGATTTGCTTATCGTCAAAGCCAACCCAGACGCCCGCCGTGATCTGCGGCGTGAATCCCATGAACCACGCATCGGTGAAATCGTTGGTCGTGCCGGTCTTCCCGCCAACCGGGCGGCCCAGCGCCTTTGCGCCTACGCCGGTGCCGAAGTTCACCACGTCTTCCAGCATCGCGACCATGGTGCGCGCAACCTCCGGAGAGATCACATCATGCACCGCGGGACGAGCTTGCTCGAGCACCGCCCCGTCATAGCTGGTGACGCGCCGAATCATATGCGCGTCCACGCGTATCCCGTCGTTCGGAAACACCGTAAACGCCGAAGCATGTTCGAGCAGATTCAGATCTGCCGCGCCGAGCGTAATCGGCAGGTAGGGAGGCAGCGGACTGGTGATGCCAAAGCGCCGCGCCATGTCGATCACGTTGTTGATGCCGATCTTATCGGCCAGCTTTACCGCCGGCACGTTGCGCGAGCCGGCCAGAGCCCGCCGCAAGGTGATCACGCCCTCGTACTTTTCATCGTAATTGTGCGGCGAATACGGCTGACCGCCGCTCATCACCGTAAACGGGGCGTCCAGAATCGTGTCAAATGGCGAGTACCCTTGCTCGACAGCGTCGGCGTACACGTACACCTTAAAGGAACTCCCTACTTGCCTCTGCGCTTGCGTGGCGCGGTTGAATTTCGAATCCTCAAAGCTGTAGCCGCCCACCATGGCCTTGATCTCGCCAGACTCATTGTCGATCGCGACTAAGGCCGCTTGTGGCCCCGGATCTTGTTCGAGCTCCACCTTCACCGTACTCCCCGTAATCTCGCGAATCAGAAACTGAGTCACGTCGCCCGGCCGCAGAATCTCATTGGGCGCCTTGTGTCCGGTCCAGGCGAAATCGGGCGGCATCAGAACTGCGCGGTACGGTCCAATCTTGATCGTGGCCGCCTTATCGTCCGCGGCCAGCACCAGCCCGTCCACGTATTCGCCCTTGGCAATTCTCGATTGCCAGTCTTCGTCTCGGTAGGTGTCCAGCGTGGCGCTGTGCTCGGCCAGGATATTCGGAAGATTGCCGCGCCAGCCATGTCGCCGGTCATACGCGTGCAAGCCCGTCTCGCACGCCGCGGTCTGCGGCGCGCTGCGCCGCGACGTTCAGCGTGGTATAGACCCGCAGGCCGCGCTCATGCACCGCCTCGGTCCCGTAGGTGCCTTCTAGATACTTGCGAATTTCCTCGACGAAGTACGGCGCCAGATCGTTGCGCTGCGACTGCACGTTGAGTTCGAGCCCATGCGATCGAGCCTCGCGTTCCTGTTGCGCCGTGATCTTGCCGTTTCGCCGCATCAGGTCGAGGACCAGATTGCGCCGGTCCAGGGCCCGCTGCGCATGCAGAATCGGTGAGTAACCCGGCCCGCGAATCAGCCCGGCCAGCAGTGGCCGCCTCCGGAAGTGTCAGTTGCCCCACAGGCTTATTGAAGTAGTATTCCGAGGCCGCCTCGAAGCCGTAATTGCCATGCGCCAGATACACCTGGTTCGCGTACATCGTGAAAATCTGCTGCTTGGTGTAGCTGCGTTCGATCTGCGTGGCCAGCAACGTCTCCTGGATCTTTCGCCGGAAGCTGCGGTCCGAGCGATCCAAAAATAGGCCGCCGGCAAGCTGCATCGTGAGCGTGCTCGCGCCTTCCTCGAATGCGCCGGCGCATCGCATTGCGCCACGCTGCCTCGACCACGCGAGGCAGGTCCACGCCCCAATGCTCGAAAAAGTGCTGGTCCTCGGTCGAGGTAATCGCGTCCTTGAGCGTCTGCGGAATCTGTTCCCACGAAAGCAGGATGCGGCGTTGCAGCGAGAACGTCCCGATTTCCTGGCCATCATCGGCAAATAATTCGGTCACGACGTTCGGACGGTAGTCTTCCAGCGCGCGGATCTCCGGCAGGTCGTTCGAGTAGACAAACAGCAGCCCCGCGCCGGCGCCGAGTGCGATCACTCCGATCAGCAGTACGACGAACGCCAGTCGCCCCGCGAGTTTACGCCCGCGAAGACGCAGCGTTATGGGCGGAAGACCAAGCATTTGAATCCGATTTTAACTCCGTTGGCTGGTCACGTCGAAAGGCAATCCGTGCGTTTGTGCTTTCCGCGTCGACGCGTCTACGCCGGCAATCGCCGCGTGCGCTGCGTCATAAATGCGCCGATGGTGACAGCCAAGCCCAAAATCAAAAGCCCGCTGTCATGAAACAATTCCGTCGTCGGCTTCTGGCTGCTGTAGCCGAAGCAGCCGCAATTGATCTCCAGGCCAAGCATGGCGGCGCGCGTCAGCGCAGCCATGAACACCAGCAGCAGCGCGGTAACCGCCGAGCTCACCCACCGCAAGCCGATCCCAAGGATCGAGCAGCGTACCCAGCACCAGCTCGAACCACGGCAAAATCCTGCGCCATCCATTGCACGACCGCCAGCGGCAGCATGTTGTAAGAGTTGATCGCCATGGCAAAAAAGAAATGGTAATCCCGCAGGTGCCAGGCACCGGCAAAGTGCAGCTTGGCGTAGGCCGCATATACAAAAATGCCTCCCAGCACCACGCGGCCCGCAAGCAGCAACGCGCGACCCGTGCGCTGGCCCGAAGACGCTGCAATCGCGGACGCGTCGAGCGTAGGTGACGTGCCGGCCATAGCTTCCGACGAGCGAGGCATAAACTTTGATGTGTGTGCCATGGCTTTAGTGTTGCAGCAGGTAGTCGAGGTATTGCTTCAAGAGCGGGTAGCTGACGCCGCCGGTCGGCAACTCCTCGGTCTTGCCGGCATGGTGCACAAAAATTGTCGGCGTCCCCTCCACATGGAGCGACATGCCGGCCGCGATGTCGCTGGCAACAGCCGCATCAAGCTGGGATCCCTGCGGTCGATTCGATCAGCTTAACTTTCTTCATATCCGCAGGAGAGAGCACGCCCATCAGGATCGGCTCGATCTTTCCCGTCGGGCCCCACTCGTCCTGTTTATCGTAGAGAGCCTGCTCGACCGGAGCGTAGAAGCCGGCTGCCGCGGCCGCGTTGAGCCAGTGCGCCGCCTCATGCGAGTGGCTATGCATCGACAGCGGAAAGTCGCGGTGCACCAAATACACCTTGCCGGTGTTCACGTAGGTATCGATCAGCTGCCGCGTAACGGTCTCGTAGAAGTTGCGGCATTGCGGGCACTGATAATCGGCGAAAACCTCGATCGTAATAGGCGCTTGCCGCGAGCCCAACGATTTATCCGCCGTCAGCTGGGCCGGAGTAATGGAGCCGCTCGAGGCCGAGCCCCCAACTCTAGTTTGGCTCCAAAGCGGTCCCGCCAGCGCCAAGGCAATGAGCACCAGCCCCAATCCAATCGCAGAAAATCTTCTCGATCTATCGCTCACAGCTCCTCCCAAACCATTTGCGCGTATTTGCTAGTTCGCTCAGTCGGGGTTGCCACGGCCTGGCCCACCAAGATGGGCCCACTTCATAACTAATTGTAATCAGATGCCAGCTTACATGAAAGCGTTTGGTGTGGACAATGTCCGGACCCAATCGTGTCGCCCATGAATGGCCCCCTGAAGCCGTCGCCGCTTGGCAGCCGGTGACCCTTTGATCGTGCAGGCCACCTTCGCCTGCGGCGTCTTGCTAATTGCTCAGGTTCTCTAGCTCCGGTCTTACCGGCGCACCCGTCCGCGCTGGTGGACCACCTTGCCCCGTCCAGCGCCCACCAGCCATTTTGAGAGCGTGCGAGTTGTTCAGCATGAGGACACCGGCATCGTCACGCGCCGCCTTTCGTTAGTCCCTGCACTCGAATCTATGAGCATCTCAAATGACTAATAATACAGCACTTAGTTGGCGCATCTGACCCACTTGACAATCCCATGCTCAAGTCCTATAATCCCAACCGTATCATGCTTGTCTCCCCCATAAGCTTTAGAGCATCTAACGCGCAGAACTTGCCAGCGCGCGAGGCAAGAACCGGAGGATTCTTAGAATGAGCAAGATTATTGGAATCGACCTGGGCACCACCAATTCCGTCGTGGCTGTCATGCAAGGCGGCGAACCCGTCGTTATCCCGAATCAGGAAGGCGCACGGACCACGCCTTCAGTGGTGGCCATTACCAAGTCCGGAGAGCGTCTGGTCGGCCAGGTGGCAAAGCGCCAGGCCGTGACCAACCCGGAGAATACGATCTATTCCATCAAGCGCTTCATGGGCCGGCGCTACGATGAGATCGGCGACGAGGCTCGCCGCATGCCCTACAAACTGGTGCGCGGTCCGCATGACGACGCCCGCGTCGAAATTTCCGGCAAGACTTACAGCCCGCCCGAAATCTCCGCCATGATTCTGCAGAAGCTCAAGACGGCGGCCGAAGACTTCCTGGGCGAGAAAGTCAGCAAAGCGGTCATCACCGTTCCCGCCTATTTTAACGACGGCCAGCGCCAGGCTACCAAGCAGGCGGGCGAGATCGCCGGCCTCGAAGTCCTGCGCATCATCAATGAGCCGACCGCCGCCGCTCTCGCTTACGGCCTCGACAAGAAGAAGGACGAAACGATCGCCGTTTACGACCTCGGCGGTGGCACCTTCGACATTTCCATCCTCGAAGTTGGCGAAGGCGTTGTGGAAGTCAAATCCACCGCCGGCGACACGCACTTGGGCGGCGATGACGTCGACCACATCATCATGGAGTGGATCGTCGAGCGAGTTCAAAAAAGACCAGGGCATCGACCTGGGCAAAGATCGCATGGCCCTGCAGCGCCTCAAGGAAGCAGCGGAAAAGGCCAAGATTGAGCTCTCGCAGGTCATGGAAACCGAAATCAATCTGCCTTTCGTTACCGCCGATGCTTCCGGTCCAAAGCACTTGCAGCTCAAGCTCACGCGCTCGAAGCTCGAGCAGTTGATGGAATCCCTGCTGCAACGCACCGTAGGACCGGTAAAACAGGCCATTTCCGACGCCGGCATCACGGCCGACAAAGTCGACGAAGTCGTTCTGGTCGGCGGCTCGACGCGCATTCCGCGCGTCGTGCAAATCGTCAAGGACCTGTTCGGCGGCAAGGAGCCGCACAAGGGCGTGAATCCCGACGAAGTCGTCGCCGTCGGCGCCGCGATTCAGGGCGGAGTGCTGGGCGGAGAGGTAAAGGACATCCTGCTGCTCGACGTGACGCCGCTTTCTCTGGGCGTCGAAACGCTCGGCGGCGTGATGACCGTGCTGATCCCGCGCAACACCACGATCCCGACGCGCAAGTCCGAGACGTTCTCGACCGCGTCGGACAATCAGCCGTCGGTCGAGATTCACGTGCTGCAGGGCGAGCGCAAAATGGCCCCGGACAACCGCACGCTCGGGAAATTCCACCTGATGGGAATTCCTCCGGCGCCGCGCGGGATGCCGCAGATCGAGGTCACCTTCGACATCGACGCCAACGGCATCTTGAATGTCTCGGCCAAGGACCACGCCACCAACAAGGAGCAGAAGATCACCATCACCGCTTCGACCGGCTTGAGCAAGGAAGAAGCGGAGAAGATGCGCAAGGAAGCCGACGCGCATTCCGATGAGGATCGCAAGAAGATCGCCGAGGTCGAGGCGCGCAACATGCTCGGATACTCGCGTCTACCAGATGGAAAAGCTCTTGCGCGAAAATCGCGAGAAGCTGTCCGAGGCCGAGACATCAAGCCTCTCGAAGAGGCCATCGAAAAGGCCAAGAGCGCGTCGACCGGCGGCAGCTTGGAAGTCATTCAGGCGGCCACGCAGCAACTCGAGGCCGCTTCGCACAAAGTCGCGGAGGTGCTCTACCGCGCCTCAAGCGCCGCCGGAGCCGCGGCAGCCGGCGGCGGTCCGGACGCCGCAGGCGGACACCCCGGCGATGGAACGCCAAGCCGGTGCACCCGGCCCGCAGAAGACCGGCGGAGGGCGAAGTGATCGACGCCGAGTACGTGGACGTGGACGATCCGAAGAAGCCGAACTGACGAACGTAGCGACGCGAGGAGCAATAACCACGCGAGGCAACGACGAGGACAGGCGATGGCTGAAGGAATCAACCGCGCGGGGCCTCCGCAGGCGACACAGAAGTTGCGGGAAAACTTCTACTTCGTTCAGGTGCCGCTGTCGGAGACCCCGTCGGCCGATTGGAAGCGGCTTTTCTATGACGCTCAGCAATCGCCGCCTCCCGAATTTCCGCCGCGCGCCGTGGAGATGAGCGGCCATGTTTTGCGCTTTCGTTCCGACGGCGAGAGCGTCGAGCAAAAAATCGCCTGGATTGACCGCTGGATCGAGCGCGCCAACCAGAAGGAAGCATCCATGGGCGCGCGTTTCGAAGAAGAGAAACGCCGCCGCCGCGAAGAAATGCTGCGCGAACAGGCCGAACTGGCCGAGCTGAGCACGCGTTGGTCAAAGCTATGACCGCGAGGAGCGCGTAGCGCCGGTCCCGGACCGTTGCTTTCAGCCGCGCGGAGAGCAGGAAGCAATGGCGACGACAACCAAACAGGACTACTACGAACTATTAGGCGTGCCGCGCAAAGCGGCTCAGAAGGAAATTCGCCAGGCCTACCGTCGCCTGGCTCGCAAATACCATCCCGACCTCAATCCCGGCGACAAATCCTCCGAAGAAAAGTTCAAGCAGGTTCAAGAAGCCTACGACGTTCTCTCCGACGCCAAGAAGCGCCAGATGTACGACCAATTCGGCTTCGACGCCGAGCGTCGCGCCGCCGTGCCGCCGGAAGAGGCCGACGGCGAACGGCGTCCATTTTGATTTCGGCGGATTCGATTTTGGCGGCGCCGGTGGCGCCGGAAACGCAGGCGGTTCTGGCGGCGCCAATTTCCGCGATATCTTCAGCCAATTTTTCCGCGGCGGCGCGGGACAGGCCGTTGCGCAGGAAGCCGAGCCTGGCTCCGATCTCGAATATCAGATCGAGATCAGCTTTTGGGAAGCCGTGCGCGGCACCGTGAAAAATTTGACGATTACCCGCCTGGATGCCTGCAGCGCCTGCAACGGGACAGGCACCGTCGGCTCGCCGCAGGTCTGCGATGCCTGCGGCGGCACCGGCCAAGTCGACGCAAACGAGCGGGCGCATGCGCTTCAACATACCCTGCACGCGCTGCGGCGGCACGGGACGCACACGCACGCTTTGCGGCGCCTGCCGCGGCGAAGGCCGCGTTCGCCGCACCGAGACGATCGACGTGCGCATTCCCGCGGGCGTCCAGACCGGCTCGCGCGTGCGCGTAGCCGGCCACGGTAACGCCGGAACCAATGGCGCGCCCCCGGGCGACCTCTACATCATCACCGAGGTGCAGCCTCATCCCTATTTCGATCGTCGCGGCGACGATCTCTATACCGTTGTGCCCATCACGGTTTCCGAAGCCGCGCTCGGCGCCAAAATTGAAGTGCCCACGCTTGACGGGCGCTCGCAGCTGCGCGTCCCTCCCGGCACCAACAGCGGTCAAAAACTTCGCCTCCGTGAAAAGGGCGTTCCGTCGCTCCGCCGCCACGGACAGCGCGGCGATCTCTACGTCGAATTGCAGGTGATCGTGCCCAAGCCCGTGGACGAGCGCGTCCGCAATTTGCTGAAGGAACTCGCGCGCCTCGAGCCCGAAGATCCGCGCGGCGACCTGTTCGCGCGCGCTTCCTAGCCCGGCGGCGAGCGGAAGGAGCAGAAAGAGAAAGGGCCATGGCCATGCGCAGTCCCAGAAAAAAGAGCCGCGCCGGCTACATGATCAGCTCGGTCGCCGAACTCTACCGTCTACATCCGCAAACGCTGCGCCTCTATGAGCGCGTCGGCTTGCTGAAGCCCTCCCGTTCGCAGGGCAACACGCGTCTCTACACTGATGCCGATCTCGAACGTCTCGAAGTCATCCTCACACTAACGCGCGATATGGGCGTCAATCTTGCCGGGATCGAAATCATTCTCAACATGCGCGAGAAAATGGCCGAGATGCAGCGCCAGATGCAAGCCTTCACCGCATTCGTCCGCCAAGAATTGTCGCGCGGCATCGATTCCGCACAGCGCAAGTCCCCGCCCAACGCGCTCGTAAAAGTCCCAGCGCCGAGAGTCATCCGCGTTCAGAAGTGACCCCCCACCAAGGGTGGTCCTCCTGTGGTCCTCCTGCGGTGGCTCGGGTCCTCCCACGTTCCGCTTTCTCGAACGTCCGGCCACGCAGTCGAAGGATCCCTCCCCTGTCCTACTCCGTCCCGAACCAGTCGCACAGACGCTCAGCACGTGCTCCCACACCCGAAGCTCGCTTTTTCCTGGGAACGCCAATCGCCAGATTGGCGTGGGTGCCCCACACGTAGTCTTTACGCGTGTGTTCCGCAGCCGAAACTAATCGATAACAACGAGGCCAGGGATTTTCACACTTCCTTTTTTTCCACCGCCGCCGCACCTTGCATGCCCCGCTTGCCGCGCCTATCCTGATTCCTTATGGCGCAATCCGATTGTCCAATTTGCCTCGGCACAGGCTGGCGCATGGTCGAGCGCGTCGACGCCAACCAACCCGCGCAGCGCGTGGTCGAACGCCAGAACGCCACGCACGGCGCTTCCTCGGCGCCTCCTCGCTTTACCTGGGCGGTGCCTTGCGACTGCACCGGCGGCGACCGCGTCTCGCGCGCTCTGCTTCGCGCCCGAATTCCGCAGCGCTACGAACACTGTGATTTCGAAAACTTTGACACCGACCTCTGGAGCGGCATCCCCGAATCGGCCGCATGGAACCGCAGCTTGGCCCAGTCCAAGATCGTCGTCGAAGCATTCGCGCGAAACTACCCCGCCGGCGGCGAAACCGGCCTGTTGCTGATGGGCCCCTGCGGCGCCGGCAAAACGCATCTCGCCGTTGCAGCCTTGCGCCAACTCATGCTCCGCGGCCATCACGTGCGCTTCTACGATTACCGAGAGCTGCTCAAGGACATTCAGGCCAGCTACAACCCCGACAACCCCACCAGTGAGATGGGCGTGCTCGAGCCCGTTCTCGAAGCCGAAGTCCTGCTCCTCGACGATCTCGGCGCCAGCAAACCTTCCCCCTGGGCGCTCGAAACCGTCGCCCACATTCTCAACAAGCGCTACAACGACAAGCGCGTCACCCTGCTCACCACCAACTACCTCGATGGCCCAGAAACCTCCGCCACCGTTGCGCGTTTGCCATCCGGCCAAGCGATCACCGCCCCGCGCGAAGAGACCCTCACCGACCGCATCGGCCCGCGCGTCCGTTCCCGCCTCTACGAAATGTGCCGCACCGTCGAAGTCTCCTCCGCCGATTATCGCCGCGAAATCCGCCAAGCCGGCCGCCTTCGCTCCTAAAGCCCCTTCGTCTCGCGCGAATATTGCGCGCCGCCAAACGCCACCCAGCCCACTCGCCGGGGTGCCATGCACCTGTCTTGAATTTTTTGCATTGACGCTCACGCTCACCGCGAGCAGTGACCCTCGTCACACATTTTTGTAGATGGATGGGTGCACACTGACGGTGGAGGTGGATCATGACTTTCAAAACGAATGCATACTGGAAGGCGGGCACTCGCGGTACCGCTGAGTGCGGCCCGGCCGCGAAGGCCATTGAGTTTGCCGCACCTGTCGAGTTTGGCGGCGAGAACGGTGCTTGGAGCCCGGAGCACTTGTTGTTAGCAGCGGTCGCCTCATGTTTTCTGTCTACGTTCAAAGCGATCGCAGCTGCTTCGAAGTTTGAGGCAGTGTCACTAGGAGTTGTCGTAAACGGCGTCGTCGAGAAGGGCGAGGGCGGATACGCATTCACTCATGTGGTTTTGACCCCTGAGCTGACCGTCAATCGGGAAAGCGATCGTCATCGAGGAATGGAGCTGCTCGAAAAGACCGAACGTGCGTGCCTTATTGCGCGTTCACTCAAAGCGTCCGTCACGATGCCCGAGAAAGTCGGAATCGTCTTGGAAGAAGTGGCAGTCTAGGCGCGGCCTCTGCCCTCTGGCCGTACGCGCCGTGCGCCGATCAAGGACGCGAATAGACCGTCGCGCGGCCCTTACCGCTCTAGCGCTGGACGGCGCAGGCCAAGCCGTGACGGCTCCAAGCACATCTGGAGCACTTGGGAATATGCCAGCGCCAGTTGGCCCCGCCCTCGAAGGTGACCGGCTGCACGCCACCGGCTTACGCTATTGTTCGCGAGTCCCACATACCGCCTTGAGCGTGTGAATCATCCGAGTTGTGCCCCTGATCGAGGCGAAAATTGCAGCGTGAAGTTGGCGCGTTCATCATTCCTTAATGTAAAGTTCCTGGGATGTCGTTTTCCCGACGATGACGACCGGTACCCCAGCGCCCGCCCGCCGCAAATCTAAGCTGCGTAAGTTCATTGCTTTGCTGGGGCCCGGCCTCGTGACCGGCGCCGCGGACGACGATCCATCCGGAATCCTGACCTACAGTCAGTCTGGCGCACAATTTGGATTGAATCAGCTTTGGACCGCTTTCTTTATGCTGCCACTGCTGATTTCCGTCCAGGAGATGTCCGCGCGGATCGCGCTGGTAACGGATCAGGGCCTCGCCTCCGTGATTCGTCGCAACTACTCGAAGCCGGTGCTCTACGGCATTGTGGGTCTGCTCTTGGTCGCCAATACGATCAATCTCGGCGCTGACCTGGGCGCCATGGCGGACTCCGCCCGTCTGCTTGTGAACTTGCCGTACTATCTCTATGTATTTGCGTTCGGCCTAATCGCCCTTCTGCTGGAAGTCATGGTTCCTTATAAAAACTATGCGCCCATCCTCAAGCTTCTCACGGTCTCGCTTCTGGCTTATTTCTTAACGGGCTTGATCGCAACTCGGGATTGGGCAACGGTGTTTCGGGCCACGTTTGTTCCCCACGTTCGATTCGACTTTCAGTTTCTGATGATCATCGTTGGGGTGCTCGGTACCACAATTTCCCCGTACTGCTTCTTTTGGCAAGCGTCACAGGAACTTGAAGAGAAGCGCGCCCACCGAGATGCGCCCGGCATCACCGGAAGCCTCCTGGAAGACGTCCGAACCGATACGGCCTTCGGCATGATTTTCTCCGAGGTGGCATCTTGGTTCATGATTGAAACCGCCGCGGTGGTCTTGTACCCAAATGGCGTACGGAACATCAGCACTTCATCCCAGGCAGCAAGCGCGCTGGAACCTTTGGTGAAGAGCTTTGCGCATGCTGGAACAATATCCGAGATCCTGTTCGTTCTAGGCGTCATCGGTACCGGAGCCCTGGCTGTGCCGGTTTTTGCGGCTTCCTCGTCCTACGCGGTGTGCGAACTTTTCGGATGGGAGGAAAGTCTGGCCCTCAGGCCGAGCCAGGCTCCGGGCTTCTACTGGACGATGCTGGCTGGCACGGCAGTGGGCGTCCTGCTCAACTATGTCGGAATCAACCCGATCAAGGCACTGATTTACAGTGCTGTGATCAACGGCGTGATCGCAGTACCCATTATTTTTATGTTGATCCGGATTGCCAACAACAAGAAGATCATGGGCCAGTACACGAGCGGAAAACTCAGCAATCTTTTTAGCATCGCAACGTTCACTTTCATGGCGCTGGCGGCGGTTCTGATGCTCTATACCTTCATCGCGAAATGAGCAAGCGATTGGATCATGATTCTCCGATCCCATCGAAATTGTGCTCCGCGGAACAGCCGCAACCTGTGCTCGCACACAATGTTCGCACTGCCTCATCTGGCACTTTAAGTCTGTCTGGTGGGCTCCGAATCGTCGTCGAGAATGCGAACACGTAGCAGAGGCGAGGCCGACGGAACGGCCGAGACGGATTCAGCTTGCTCGCGTATCACTTCGTCCATCTGTCTGTTTCGCTCGCGCTTATTTCTTGGCAAACGCACGGCGGGCGGCGACGGATTTACCACCAGCCAGTAAAGTCCCAGTTGTTTGACGATGTCCCCGAACTGGTCGAGGTCCGCCGGCTGTCCTCAGGGAGGTAAAAGCAGGAGACGTGACGCCCAAGAATCTCTTCGGCGCGGTAGCCTTTGATCCGTTCCGCTGCGGCGTTCCGGCTAACGAACGTTTCCCGCAAGATCCAACGTAAAAATGGCGTAGTCCTTAACGCCCTTAACGAGTACCCGCAATTGTTCTTCGCTGCCGTTCAGGTCCTCGGGAGTTCGCTTCCGCCATACGGAACTGGGGGCTCGCCGCGCCTTCTTCGTCTCCCGTTCGTAAGTCGGTGTCTTCATCAGCAGCCACATTTCATAAACGAGGGGCGGACGGTGTCGGCGCGTGAGAAAGAGGACAGAGCGCGCACAGGGGAAGCGTCCACGTCGGCGCTCTAGCGCCGATGGATATACTTTGATAGACAGGAGCGATTTTGGCCCCGGTCGGCCAAGCCATTCTACAAATTAAGTTCTAAACTGGTCGTCACTAGCAATGCGGCGATTGCGTGTGCCATCGGGACGATGGGCCGCCCACCCCACGCCAATGCTCGTTACGACGACCCTGTCCGCGCGCACGCATAGCGCATAATCCTCGGATCGCAGCACATGGAAGGCCTCAACCCCCTCCTGCCAGCCCGCGATTCATTAATGAATTTCCTACAAGCGGTTTATGCGCAGTTTATGCGTGAGATCCTAAGGTTTCTGGCGAAGGTCACCGACGGATCCGCAACATGAACGAACTTCAACCTGGCGATCAACTGGACCACTACCGTGTCGAGGCACTCGCTGCGAAAAGCGGAATGGCGTCCATCTACCGAGGGGTGGATCTGCACAACGACATGCCTGTGGCTATCAAGGTGCCGCACTTCGAAGTAGAAAGTGATCCGCTCTTATTCGATCGCTTCAAACGCGAAGATGCGATTGGCAGACGATTGAATCACCCGAGGGTCATGCGCGTGGTGACCGACGAAGATCGCAGCCGCTTGTATATGGTTATGGAATGGCTGGATGGCCGATTGTTGCGAACGGTGCTGACGGAAGACAAAAAGCTCGCCCCGGATCGAGCCGTACGCATGGCACTCGAAATTTGCGAGGCACTGGAATACGTTCACGGCCAAGGCGTGGTGCATCGCGATTTGAAGCCCGAAAACATCATGGTTGACTCGCAAGATCACATCAAGTTGATTGATTTCGGCCTCGCGAGAAGCGCGGGAGCGAGGCGCTTGACCTACGCGAGGATCACACGATCGATGGGCACGCCGGACTACGTCTCTCCGGAACAGGTAAAATCCAAGCGCGGCGATGCGCGCAGCGATCTCTATTCGCTCGGCGTCATCTTTTACGAGATGCTGACCGGAGAGGTCCCGTTTCAGGGACCGAACCCTCTAATGGTCCTGAATGACCGGCTCGTGAACAATCCGATTCCACCCCGCGAAGTCAATCCGCAAATCTCTTTGCAGCTTCAGGAGATCATTTACCGCGCTCTCGAACGCGATCCAGCAAATCGCTATCCGAATGCCCGGGCATTTGCGAGCGACCTCATGAACCCGCAGGCGGTCGACGTGACCGAACGCGCCGAGTTGAGAAACTGGAGAGTGCGGCGTCCGACCAAGCCCAGCGAGGCGTTGTTTTACGCGGCGCTTGCTTTGATTCCTATCGTCATCGTGGTGTTACTTCTGATTACCGCTCAACGTCGTTGAGGCTACGTTCGGCACTCCCTCTGGCTCACCGGTCCCTCCGAAGGCTAAATCCCGACGGCGCGAATATTGTTAAGATAGCTGGGGGCAGCGTGCCATGAGCACAGCCAGGATCCTTGTGATTGACGACGACGCGCAAATCCGCCGAACGATGAGGGTGGCTTTGACTGCTCGCGGCTATCAGGTGGGCGATGCACGAACAGGAGAACTGGGCCTCGAGGAGATGCGCTCCAGCCCTTACGATCTGGTACTTCTGGACCTGAACATGCCCGGAATGGGCGGAGTGGAAACGTGCAGGATGATCCGCTATGGATCCGAGGCTGTGATCATCGTGTTGACCGTCAGCCACACTGAAAAGGATAAAATCGATGCGCTGGACGCTGGGGCCGACGATTACATCACCAAACCGTTCAGCACGCCCGAATTGCTTGCACGGATTCGTGCAAATCTGCGGCGGCTTCCGCAGCCTCCCAGACAAGCCGATCTGGAACCGCTGAGGTCGCAAGGCGTGGACATCGATCTATCGTCGAGACAGGTCGCTGTGCGCGGCCGCGCATCTCGTCTGACCGCGAAAGAATTTGATCTGCTCTCGTACCTGCTCGCACGCCCAAACAAGACCCTTGGACATCGCGAGCTCTTACAGGCGCTCTGGGGACCGGACTATGGGGACGAACTCGAATACTTGAGAGTCTTCGTCAACCGCCTGCGGAAGAAAATCGAGCCCGATCCGTCAAAACCCCGGTTTCTGTTGACCGACACTTCGGCCGGTTATCGCTTCCACCTCCCTTAGAACGACCTATCGCAGCCCTCAAGCAGAGCTTTGTGTCCCCGGGCGAGTGCTGCCGAGCGGGTTCCACGCAGTTTGCTGTTTGGAAGCTATTCGAAGAGCGGGTTTTACTGGGAAGAGCTTTTGGTGTATAAGAGCTGAGGTCCGGGTCGGCTAGCCTAAATCCCGGTGGTTGATGTGCTAGATGTCACCGAGCCAAAAGGCGAAGATCGCGCTCGCGCTGGCTTTACTCCTGCTCTGTCTGAGTGGAATTTCCGCGGCGTTTGTTATTGACCGTCTTTGGCAAGCGGAAGTTCTGGTTCACCACACCTACGACGTTGAGGTAGCCCTCGGAGACGTGGAATCCTCGCTAGCGAGTGTGGGCCGCACTCGAGCAGCGTACATCGATTCCCCAACCGCACAATCCCTGCAAGCCTTTGAAGCTGCCGCGAATGCTGTGGATGCAGGCCTGGCCAGAATCCGCCAACTGACGACAGACAATTCGACACAACAGGCACTCTGTGATCGTCTGCAGGCCAACGCAAATCAACGAGTAGCGATTTCGCGAGAAGCGGTGGAACTCGTAAAAGGGAACCTCACGGACGCCGGAACGCAATTGCAAATGAGCTTCGAGGTGGCCAAAACTGCCTTCGAGACGGCGGCGATTTCTCAGCAAATGAGGCGAAACGAAGATAGTCTGCTGGAGCAGAGAAGCCAACTTTCAAAGCTTCTGTTCACCGCGACCATCGGCATCCTGGCGATTTCTTTCGCCTTTTCTGCACTGATGTTCGGTCTTCACTATCGGCTGCTGGATCGTGAACTCCGTGAACGCCGTAGCGCGGAAGAGCAATTGCGCCATTTGAGTTTGCAGCTCATACGGGTTCAAGACGAGGAGCGAAGAAGATTCGCCCGCGAACTGCATGACGGCTTGGGCCAGATCTTGGTCGGCGCGAAAATGATGGCGGATACTCTTGGAAGTGAGGGTGACCCTCAAGTCGCCGGGTTGTCCGCCGTATTGGACGATGCGATATCGCAGACCCGTACGCTTTCCTATTTGTTTCACCCGCCTCTTTTGGACGAAGCGGGGTTTTCTTGCGCGGCGAAGTGGTTGGTCGACGGGTACGCGCAGCGCATGGGCGTTGCCGTATCCGCCGATTTTCCTAGCTCCGGAGAGCGTCTGCCGCACAGCGTTGAAATCACGCTGTATCGAGTTCTCCAAGAGGCCCTAACGAACATCCTCAGGCATTCCAACAGTCGCAAAGCCGACGTCAGCCTTCAGACCGGGACGAAATGGATAACTCTCCGCGTAAGGGATTACGGACGCGGAATTCCGAGCGACACCCTCGCCGCCTTCCGGGCGAACGCGACACAGGTCGGCGTGGGCCTGACGGGAATGAAAGAACGAGTGAAAGAACAGGGCGGTCAACTGGAAATTAGGTCCGACGGAACCGGAACCGAAGTGATCGCCACAATTCCCCTCAACGCTAACGGCGGGTCCGCGAATCCCACTGCGACCGAGTCAATTGTGAATACCTTATAAGTACTGTCGGTCAATGATCTCTAACACAAATAAAATGGGGCCGGATGAAGTGGTGGCACCCGGCCCGGGGCTTTGCTGTGGAATACTAACGCCGAAGGTAAGCTCTTCAGTAGAACGATGCTATCGGGTGAAGCATGTAGGTAGTGCAGGTTCCTGACATCCTCTGGGGAAGTCATCCGGCTCCCCCTGCTCGGGCATTATTACCGCAAGCTTGCCTGGGCGTTGTTAAGCCGGGGCTCGCTGGCAGCCACTGAATGGTGAACTTTAGCGGCTTCGTCCTTCGGACGCGGGCTGGTCTTCTCCGTCGTGCAGACGGCGGTGCGAGTTTTCTCTAGCGTCCCCACCATGGAATTGCGCGGGACATGTTCAAGAATCGGCTTGATCAGCCAGCGAAGCTCAATCGGAACGTCGCGGCTCAGGGCAATCGCTTCAAACTCTGCGTATACGCCACCGTCACGCTCTTCAAACCTTTGGACCGAGTACAACCGCCAGAGGTACCCCTGGTCGGGAGGCAGCTTGTGTTCCCCAGATCCTCCATAGCCTACAATTTGCTGAATTCGGGTACTGTAGATGGTCCCGTAGCAGCGTTTTTGATCTACACAGCTCGAGTGCGAGTTATATTCGGCCTCCATCGCGGTAATCCCAATCGGCGTCTTATCCACCAGTACCATCGAAAATATCTGACTATTCCCGGCGTTTTGTATCACCTTTACGTTGGTGACGGTCGGATCGTAAAACTGGTCGTAGCGGTCGAACTCGTTGAGCACCTTAAAAACACCGTGCACCGTGGCATTAGGCATGAACACCGCGCCGACCCAATCATAGATAAGGCCGTGCGGCACCTTTATTACTCCGTCCTCTCGAGCCGGTTGCACGACGGTCTCGCCACGCCGGACCGCCTCACGGCGGCCAGGCGCCTCGTCGAGCCACATGAACGAGGTCGCCCCGGACGCCCGCTGTTGCATCTGTGTGTTCACGGCCTGAATGTAGTCGTTCCAGGCTTTTAAGGTTTGCGGTTCTAACCCATTCGCCGACGCAACCGACGACACAACAAGCGTGGCAATCATTAGCAAAGTGAATCTTAATGTGGTGGCTCTCATAATCGTTCCCCCGAAGCCTCGGCGACGATTATCCAATCGCAAGCCGCGTGCCATGCGCTCAAAAACGCTTGGGACTAAGTATTCATCCGACGGCTGGCTGTAAGTCACAGAAATTGCGGTGTATAAATGAGAGAATTCGGACGTGCGGGCAAGCTTACCTAAGGTATTTGCCTACTTTTGAATGGCGAAGGGAGAAAATTTCTCTAGTACTCCGACAAATCGTCCGAGTCGGGGCGGCTCCACCCCGGCTGCTCAAGGCCCCGCAGCAGCTTAAGATTAGGACAGTTAGTTGGTTCGAAGAGGTGTTGCCTCGGCAGACCGGGGCGACAGTCGACTAGCCCTGAAGTGCGACCGGTTCTGTCTTGGCAGGTGCAGCGAGGCGCTCGCGCATTCTGACGCGAGCTCGAAAAATCCGCGATTTTACAGTTTCTTTGGTAACGTTCAGGGCCCTCGCCAACTCCCCAGTTGTCCAGCCCTCTGCCTTTTGCAAAATAAAAGTGTATTTAAGGGTAGGGTGCAATGCGTCGACGGCTAAGGTCGCCAGCTCTCTGGTTAAGTACTGGCGCTCTGGATCCGCGCGTAGGTCCCTGATCTCCGGCTTCGATTCACGCTCTTCCGCGTCCTCGTCCGCGTTCGAGTATGGCGCAACGCCTTCCGACCGGCGTTTCCGCAGCATCATCAGCGCTTCATTGATGGCGATCCGCATGAGCCATGTTGAGAACTGCGACCGCCCTTCAAATTGCTGGATCTTGCCGTAAGCTTTGCAAAAAACGTTTTGCAGATTGTCTTCGGCATCCTCCCGGTTCTTGAGAACCCGGAGGGATATTCCGTAGACTTGCCTCGAATGCCGGCGGACCAGCTCCCCGAAGTCGTTCGCATTTCCTGCCCGAGCGCTTTCAAGCAGCGCTTCATCAGTAAGCTCGGTGCCGGCATTTCTCTCGACACAATCCCCTGGTGCTTGTGCGGCGGACATCATTCGTGCCTCCCTGAAATATAAGACGCCCGCAAAAGCCCCTCGAATTGCTCTTACGGTTCAACTGAAGGAACTTGCTGCAAAGAGGATCACCGGGCGACTCAATCGAGAAAGAATGGCCGCCCGGGTCCGTTTCACTTCTTCGCTTCGCGTTCCGGGTTCTAGGACGTTTTAGGACGCCCGCATGTGTTCGGAGAGTTCGCGCAGAAGAACTTGCGACTCCGCAGGGGGAGGTACTCGGCCAGCTAAGATGTCATGACGATTGACATCCCCGCCATACATGGCTTTGTCGCCGCTCTTATCGGCCTCAACGACGGTGCCATCGAGGCTAACGCCTGCGAAAATCCCCTTGGTGCGGGAATAGGAGAGAATCTCGGCGTTGAATTTAACGTCGGTTCCTGCGGCGGCATCGCGGCCCACGGGCCCGGCGGCAATCGTTGCATCAGCGCCCATTTTGAATTTGTCTCCGACCAAGCTTTGCAAAGCGTGGTCATTCATAAATAGCAGCACGAGGTCGGTCGAAGACCCACCGATTTGGTAACCGACGCTTCCGCCCTCAACCGCGAGGAAAAGCGGAGCGCTCCAGCCGTGGTCCGTGCGGCAGGATGCGACTCCTCGTCCGTAATTGCCGCCGAACAATAGAGCGAACGTCTTGTCCCCCGGAATGATGGCAATACATTTTGCCGATCTCAGGAGACGGTCAGGGATACCTTTATCCGGCGTGCTCACAATCTCGCGAAATACGGTGGCGGCTCTTTGCGTTCGAGAGATGTCTTCTTCGCGATCGGAGGCCGAGGCAAGCCCAGGCAGGGCCGCGCACAGGGCCAGGATCGAGACCATCCAAAGGTACATATGCTTCCTCATTCTGTTTCTCCTTTCGATCCCCAAAGCCAGCAACTCTTCTGGGCGTCGTCCAGTCTCTTCTGGGCGTCGTCCAGGAAGATACAAGGAAGCAAGCGGCTCCAGCTATCCAGATTAGGCTGTATCCGCAAAGGCATTTTGTTGTAGGGTATCGGGGCAGTACCAAGCGTCCGACTGTTATTAGTCAGTAATCTCTCGATGGACAACCGCGTGTCCCTGATTCCCGCGCCAAGAAGGCCAATTCCGCTGGTATTTCACCGCTATTCGCGGGCTTCTTAACGGTCACGCCCGGCGAGGAAAGTGTGTGCTGCTAAGTCAACGTACAGCAAACACCTGAGAGACCACCCCTTGGTTTCATGTTACGAAAGCCTTTAAAGCGGGCGAGATTGCTGCTCGGCGTGCCTCGAATTCGTTCGTGACCTGTAGCTCGATCTCAGCGGTTCGACGTGCTTTCAACGTCGCCCGTGCGCATACAATGTGCCGCTAAAATCGCGGATCGGAAGACGTTAGGGACCAGTTTCACTGTTCACAAAATCAGCGAGTCGGGAGAAGAATGGGCATGAGAAGAAGCGATCGCAATGTCGCGGTGGGCAATCACACTTCCGAATCCGACCAGCAGGCCGAGAACCTTTCCCCTCTATCGGCCAGCGAGCCACAATCGGTCAACTTGTCCGTAATTCTTGGCGCTTTGCACACGATGCGCGATGGAGATTTCTCCGTGCGGCTGCCGGGTTCTTGGACCGGGCTGCCCGGAAAGATCGCCGACGCCTTCAACGACATCGTCGCCGCCAACCAACAAATGACCGAAGAGCTGCGCCGCGTCGGCCAAGTGGTCGGCAAAGAGGGCAAGACCCGCGAGCGTACCCGCTTCCATGAGTCTCGAGGCGCTTGGGGCGAGATGGAACTTTCCGTGAACACCTTGGTCGAGGACCTGCTTCGCCCAACCGCTGAAGTTACCCGAGCCATCGGCGCCGTCGCACAGGGCAACCTGACTCAAACGGTGCGGCTCGACGTCGATGGGCGCCCGCTCGAAGGCGAATTCTTGCGTTCCGCCAACATCGTCAACACGATGATTCAGCAACTCGGCGTTTTCACGGCGGAGGTCACGCGCGTCGCCCGCGAAGTCGGCACCGACGGCAAATTGGGCGGCCAAGCGCGTCGTGCCCGGCGTGGCCGGCACCTGGAAGGATCTCACCGATTCGGTCAACTCCATGGCCAGCAACCTCACCGGCCAGGTGCGCAACATTGCCGAAGTCACGAACGCCGTGGCCAGCGGCGACCTTTCCCGCAAGATCACCGTGGACGTCCGAGGCGAGATTCTGCAGCTCAAGGAAGCCATCAACACCATGGTCGACCAGCTGCGTTCTTTCGCATCGGAAGTCACCCGCGTCGCCCGCGAAGTCGGCACCGACGGCAAGTTGGGCGGCCAGGCGGTCGTGCCCGGCGTGGCCGGTACCTGGAAAGATCTCACCGACTCGGTGAACTCGATGGCCGGTAATCTTACGGCGCAAGTTCGAAACATCGCCGAGGTCACCACCGCCGTGGCGCGCGGCGACCTGTCGCGCAAGATCACCGTGGACGTGAAAGGCGAAATCCTCGAGCTCAAAGACACCATCAACACCATGGTGGACCAGCTCAACGCCTTCGCCGGCGAAGTGACGCGCGTGGCCCGCGAAGTCGGCACCGAAGGCAAGCTGGGCGGCCAGGCGCAAGTGCCCGGCGTCGGCGGCACCTGGAAAGACCTCACCGACAACGTGAACTTCATGGCCAGCAACCTGACCGGCCAGGTGCGCAACATCGCCGAAGTGGCGACGGCCATCGCCAGCGGCGACCTTTCTCGCAAAATCACCGTGGACGTGCGCGGCGAAATCCTGCAGCTCAAAGAAACGCTCAATACCATGGTGGACCAGCTGAACCGGTTCGCCGGCGAAGTGACGCGCGTGGCGCGCGAAGTTGGCAGCGAAGGCAGGCTGGGCGGACAAGCCAACGTGCCCGGCGTGGCGGGCACCTGGAAGGACTTGACCGACTCGGTCAACGCCATGGCCGGCAACCTGACCGGCCAGGTCCGCAACATCGCCGAGGTAACCACGGCGGTCGCGCGCGGCGACTTGTCGCGCAAGATCACCGTGGACGTGAAGGGCGAAATTCTCGAACTGAAGAACACCATCAACACGATGGTGGACCAGCTCAACGCCTTCGCCGGCGAAGTGACTCGCGTGGCCCGCGAGGTCGGCACCGAAGGCAAGTTGGGCGGCCAGGCGGTGGTGCCCGGCGTGGCCGGCACGTGGAAAGATCTCACCGACAACGTGAACTTCATGGCCAGCAACCTGACCGGCCAGGTTCGCAACATCGCCGAGGTGGCCACGGCTGTGGCGCGCGGCGACTTGTCGCGCAAGATCACCGTGGACGTGAAGGGCGAAATTCTCGAGCTGAAGAACACCATCAACACCATGGTCGATCAGTTGCGCTCGTTCGCGTCGGAAGTCACGCGCGTGGCGCGCGAGGTCGGTACCGACGGCAAGCTGGGCGGACAGGCGCAGGTGCCCGGCGTCGGCGGCACATGGAAGGACCTCACCGACTCGGTCAACTCCATGGCCAGCAACTTGACCGGCCAGGTGCGTAACATCGCCGAAGTTTCCACGGCTATTGCCAGCGGCGACCTTTCCCGAAAAATCACCGTGGACGTGCGCGGCGAAATTCTTGCAGCTCAAAGAAACGATCAACACGATGGTCGATCAGCTCAACGCGTTCGCCAGCGAAGTCACTCGCGTGGCCCGCGAGGTCGGCAGCGAAGGCCGGCTGGGCGGGCAAGCCAACGTGCCGGGAGTCGCCGGCACCTGGAAGGATCTTGACCGACTCGGTCAACTCGATGGCCGGCAACTTGACTGGTCAGGTGCGCAACATCGCCGAGGTGACCACGGCCGTCGCGCGCGGCGACTTGTCGCGCAAGATCACCGTGGACGTGAAGGGCGAAATTCTCGAACTGAAAAACACGATCAACACCATGGTCGACCAGCTCAACGCCTTCGCCGGCGAAGTCACGCGCGTGGCGCGCGAGGTCGGCACCGATGGCAAGCTCGGAGGTCAGGCCGAGGTGCCCGGCGTGGCCGGCACGTGGAAAGACCTCACCGATAACGTGAACTTCATGGCCAGCAACCTGACCGGCCAGGTTCGTAACATCGCCGAGGTAGCTACCGCGATCGCCAACGGCGACCTCTCGAAGAAAATCACCGTCGACGTGCGCGGCGAAATTCTGCAGCTCAAGGAAACGCTCAACACGATGGTCGAGCAGTTGCGGTCCTTCGCCGCGGAAGTCACGCGCGTGGCGCGCGAGGTCGGCAGCGAAGGCAGACTGGGCGGACAGGCCAACGTGCCCGGCGTGGCCGGCACCTGGAAGGACCTCACCGACTCGGTCAACGCCATGGCCGGCAACCTGACCGGTCAAGTCCGCAACATCGCCGAGGTAACCACGGCGGTCGCGCGCGGCGACTTGTCGCGCAAGATCACCGTGGACGTGAAGGGCGAAATTCTCGAGTTGAAGAATACGATCAACACCATGGTCGACCAGCTCAACGCCTTCGCCGCGGAAGTAACCCGCGTGGCGCGCGAAGTCGGCACCGAAGGTAAGTTGGGCGGCCAAGCCCAGGTGCCCGGCGTGGCCGGCACGTGGAAGGACCTCACCGACAATGTGAACGTCATGGCCGCCAACCTCACCGAGCAGGTTCGCGGAATCGTCAAGGTCGTCACCGCCGTGGCCAACGGCGAACTCACCCAGAAGCTAACCGTAAACGCCAAGGGCGAGGTCGCAGCGCTCGCCGAAACCATCAACAATATGACCGACACCCTGGCGACGTTCGCCGATCAGGTCACAACCGTGGCCCGCGAAGTTGGCGTGGAAGGCCGCCTCGGTGGCCAAGCCAACGTGCCCGGAGCCGCCGGCACGTGGAAGGACCTCACCGGCAACGTAAACCTGCTCGCCGACAACCTTACCAACCAGGTGCGCGCAATTGCCGAGGTGGCCACGGCCGTCACCAAGGGCGACCTGACGCGCTCGATTCAAGTCGAAGCGCGGGGCGAGGTGGCCGAGCTGAAAGACAACATCAACACCATGATCGACAACCTGCGTCTCACCACCGATCGCAACCGGGAGCAGGATTGGCTGAAGACCAACCTCGCGCGTTTCACGGGCATGTTGCAGGGCCAGCGCGATCTAAGCACTGTCGGCCGCATGTTGCTCTCGGAACTGGCGCCGCTCGTGAATGCCCAGCAAGGCGTGATCTATCAGATGACCGCCGAAGAGACCGGAGACTTGATGTTGCTTTCCGCCTTCGCCGATGGCGGGCGGGAAGGCCATCCGCAGGCCGTGCAGATGGGCGAGGGCTTGATCGGACAATGCGCCGCTGAAAAGCGGCGCATGCTGATCACGGAAATGCCCTCGCACACGGTTCCGATCCGCTCGGGGCTGTTCGAGGCCGTCCCGCAGAACGTGATCGTGCTCCCGGTGCTTTTCGAGGATCGCGTAAAAGCCGTCATTGAGCTGGCTTCCCTGAGCATATTTACGGCCACGCACTTGGCCTTCCTCGAGCAACTCACCGCCAGCATCGGCATCGTGCTCAACAGCATCGAGGCCACCATGCAGACCGAAGGCCTGCTGAAGCAATCGCAGCAGCTGGCCACCGAACTGCAAATGCAGCAGAGAGAGTTGCAGCAGACCAACGAACAGCTGGCGCAGAAAGCCCAGCAACTCGCCGAACAGAACGTCGAAGTCGAGCGCAAGAATCAGGAGATCGAACAAGCGCGCGGCGCTTTCGAAGAGAAAGGCCAAGGAATTGGCGCTGACCTCGAAATACAAGTCCGAGTTCCTGGCCAACATGTCGCACGAGTTGCGCACGCCGCTCAACAGCATCCTGGTTTTGGGCCAGCAGCTCGGCGACAACCCGGACCGCAATTTGACGCCCAAGCAAGTCGAGTTCGCCCGCACCATTCACGGCGCCGGCACCGACCTGCTGAACCTGATCAGCGATATCTTGGACCTCTCCAAGATCGAGTCCGGCACGGTTTCGGTCGAAGCCGAGGAAGTCTTCTTCGCGAGCCTGCTCGACATGGTCGCTCGGCCGTTCCGCCACGAGGCGGAAAACCGGCGCCTCGCCTTCGAGATGGCCCCCGACCCGCACCTCGTCGCGCAGCTTGGTCACCGACTCCAAGCGTCTGCAGCAGGTTCTCAAGAACTTGCTGTCGAACGCTTTCAAATTCACCGAACACGGAGGGGTGCGCCTCTCGGTTTCTCTCGCGAAGTCTGGCTGGAGCGAGAACCACCCCATCCTGAGCAGCGCATCCTCTGTCATCGCGTTTGAAGTTGCGGATACCGGCATCGGCATTCCGCTGGAGAAGCAGCGCATCATCTTCGAGGCCTTCCAGCAAGCCGACGCTGGCACCAGCCGGAAATACGGCGGCACCGGCTTGGGCCTGGCGATCAGCCGCGAATTGGCCAACCTGCTCGGCGGCGAAATTCAGCTGCGCAGCGCGCCGAGCAAGGGCAGCACGTTCACGCTTTACTTGCCGCAGAAGTACGTCGGGCCTTCGGTCTCCGGCATGGCGCCGATGGAGAGCAGCCGTCGTATCGCCCGTCCCTTCGCTGCAATTGGCCGCCGTGAACGCAGCCGAGCGCCTGGTCGAAGAGTTCGCGATGACCGAAACGATCTGGGAACCGATTCTCCGATTCTATTGATCGTAGAAGACGACCCGCATTACGCTCGCGTGCTCTGTGACCTGTCCCGCGACAAAGGGTTCAAGGTCCTCCGAGCCGGAACCGGCGCGGAAGCCTTGGCGTTGGCCCGCGAATTCCGTCCCTACCGCCATCTCCTTGGACGTATTCCTGCCCGACATGCTCGGCTGGACGGTCCTCAACCATCTGAAACAGGATTCCGCCACGCGTCATATTCCCGTTCAGATGTTGACGATCGACGAAGATCGGCAACAAGGTTTGGCGCGGGGAGCGTTCGCGTTTGTGACCAAGCCAACGACGACCGAAGGTCTGGACGTAGCGCTGGGGCGAATCAAGGAATATGCCGCTCCCCGACGCAAGCGGCTTTTGGTCGTCGAGGACAATCCGGCGGAGCAGTTGAGTGTCCGCGAACTGCTCAGTTACGACGATATCGACGTCTCGGTTGTCGCGACTGGGGCCGAAGCCCTAGAGATTATCGGCAGGGAGTCGTTCGATTGCGTCGTGCTCGACCTGCGCCTCCCAGACATGTCCGGCTTCGACGTGCTTGGAACACCTGCGCGATGCTCCGTCGCTCGGCGACTTGCCGGTCGTGGTCTTCACAGGGAAAGAGCTGTCGCCCGAGGAAGATGCCCAGTTGCGCACCCTGGCGCGGAGCGTCGTGGTCAAGGGAGTCGAATCACCGGAGCGCCTGCTGGATGAAACAGCTTTGTTCTTGCATCGCATCACCTCTCAACTGCCGCCTGAAAAACAGAAAATGCTCGACCGGCTGCACTGTTCTGACGACGCCCTGGTTGGCAAGAAGGTGTTGGTGGTCGACGATGACGTGCGCAACATCTTTGCCCTCAGCAGCGTTCTGGAGCGTCGAGGCATGAACGTTCTAACCGCCGGCACCGGCCGCGAGGCCATCGATACTCTCGAGTCCACCCCCGATTTGGCCATCGTGCTGATGGACATCATGATGCCGGAAATGGACGGGTACGAAACGATGCAGGTGATTCGTCAGAACGTTTCGCTGCGCCGTTTGCCGATCATCGCCTTGACCGCCAAAGCCATGAAAGGCGACCGCGAGAAATGTCTGGAAGCGGGTGCCTCGGAGTATCTGGCGAAACCTGTGAACACCGAGCAACTGCTTTCCGCCCTGCGCATGTGGCTGCATCGCTAACGATCGTCTGATCGCAGACGGTTGCAATCTGGCGAACAGGCGCAGTAGAGTCGCCTTTAGGCACGGAGGAAGACGATGGACGCGGACGAGAAGGTCAACATTCTCATGGTGGATGATCAGCCGGCCAAGCTGATCAGCTACGAAGCCATTCTCGGCCAATTAAACGAGCGCTTGATCAAGGCTGCTTCCGGCCGGGAAGCGCTCGAATGCATGCTCAAGAACGATATTGCCGTCGTTCTGATGGACGTCAGCATGCCGGAAATCGACGGCTTCGAGCTCGCGCGCATGATTCGTCAGCATCCCCGCTTCCAGAAAACGGCGATCATTTTTATTTCCGCAGTTCAGCTCACGGATCTGGACCGTCTCACAGGGTACGCACTCGGGGCCGTGGACTATATCTCCGTTCCAGTGGTTCCCGAGGTGTTGCGCGCGAAAGTGAACGTCTTTTCAGACCTTCACCGCAAGACCCGGCAACTGGAAGCGCTCAACGCCGAACTTCGTAATCTTTCTGGCAGCCTGATCGCGACGCAGGATGAGGAGCGGCGGCGTGTCGCAAGGCAACTGCACGATGAATTAGGTCAGGATCTCGTCGCCGCCAAGATGATGATGGACAGCATCGTGCGCTATAACTCGCCCCAGGCTGTGGAGCAAGCGGCTGTTGACGCCAGCAAGCTCGTCGATTCCGCGATTCAACAGGTGCGGAACCTCTCCCACTTGTTGCATCCTCCGTTGCTCGACGAAGTCGGCCTGCGGTCGGCGCTTCAATGGTATGTGGAAGGAGTCGCTAAGAGCAGCGGCATCGCCGTCAGCCTTGATATCCAAGCTCCCGATTTCCCGCGGCCCGCGCCAGAACTCGAGACGGCCATTTTTCGCATCATCCAGGAGGCTTTAACGAACGTCTTCCGCCACTCGGAAGCGCGTAAAGGGTTGGTCACCGTGCTGCAAAAGGAAGGTCAAGTTTTCATCTCGGTGCGGGACTATGGAAAGGGAATCGGTGGGCGACTCGCTCATCCACGAGGCATCGGCGTGGGCATCAGGGGAATGAAACAGCGCGCCAACGAACTGGGCGGAGAGTTACGAATTAGCGACGCTGATCCCGGTACACTCGTCGAAGTCGTGCTTCCTTACAAGACTGCTACGCCACAAGAAACAACCACCACTGCAACGCTGTAATTGTGCGACCACGACACGTTTGATTCCGCGCCTTTGCCTTATCCGTGCAAAACACTGTACCTCGCGTATAGGGTAATGCCTGTATTGACCACCTTGCTGACGACATCCTCATACTTTCCGCGATTGGTGGGGTTATTGCACAGTAGATCGTTGACATTAACCACAGATGTTAGTGAGAATTGGTAGCGGATCGTTAGGGCGCGCGATTCCCTCAAAATCACGCTTTCGGGAGGTGCCTGATGGCTCCGATACGTTTGCTGATAGCTGATGATCATGAAATCGTTCGCAAAGGGCTGCGAACGGTTTTGGAGATGCGCCAGGGCTGGGTGGTTGCCGCTGAAGCAAGCGACGGCAGGGAAGCTCTGCAGAAAGCGGAGGAAGTTAATCCGCACGTGGCCATCTTGGACATCAGCATGCCCTCCATGAACGGCCTGGAGGCCGCGCGTCAAATTCGGAAACGTGTCCCGGACACGAAGATACTAGTTTTGAGCGTTCACGACTCGGACCAGTTGATTCAGAAGGTGCTCGAGTGCGGAGCACGCGGCTATATCTTGAAATCGGATGCGGCTCGCGACTTGGTCACCGCCGTCGACGCTTTGCTCTGCAACAAGACCTTCTTTACCCGCCGCGTCGAGCAGGTTGTCTTGGAAGGATATTTGGGCAAGACGCCGGCGCGAGGAGACAATGGCAAAGAGATCGACGCGTTGCGACTGACGGCTCGGCAACGGGAAATCGTGCAACTTCTCGCGGAAGGGAAAAGCAGCAAAGAAGTAGCGACCGCGCTCGAAATCAGCGTCAAAACCGCTGAGACGCATCGAGCCAACATCATGCGACGGCTGGAATGCCATTCCGTCACGGAGTTGGTTCGTTACGCAGTTCGTAACCACATCATCGAAGCATAGGACTTTGCCCCAGCGGTTCAGCTATACCTTATTGGCACTAGATACTTAAACTTAATTGATACCGATTATCGATGCGCGGCCTTGTGGCCCGTGTGCCAGAACGCCTCGATTTCTTCGAGCGTGCGCCCTTTTGTTTCGGGCACCAGATAAAAACAGAAGATCCAGGACGCAACCGCCAGCAGGCCGTAAAGCCAAAATGTTCGCGAAGCTCCCATGACTTGCAATAAGGTGAGAAATGTCAGCGAAACAACGAGGTTCGAGCCCCAATTGAATGTCGCCGCAAGTCCTTCTGCCGAACTGCGGATCTTCAGGGGATAAATCTCCGCGATCAGCAGCCAGAAAATTGGGCCAAGACTGATTGCGAACGAGGCGACGTAAGCCATTACGCTGGCCACTGCAAGCCAAGTGGAGGCTGTCGACCGCGTGGATCCTTGAAAAGCCATCCCCAACACGCCCAACGTAATCGCCATTCCTGCTGTGCCGACCAGCAACAAAGGCCGTCGTCCCACTCGATCGATGAGCCACATGGAAACGACCGTCATGAACACGTTGACCAGGCCGATCCCCGCAGTCGCCAAAATCGCGCCTGAGGCGGAGGAAATTCCGGCCGATTGCATGATGATCGGCGCGTAATAGATCACGGTATTGATTCCAGTGACCTGCTGAAGAACGGCCAGACCAATGCCCACGACGAGCGCGGGCCGAACCGAAGCCGCGAACAGGTCGGACAAGGTGCCGTGTTCACCGGCGTCGCTCAGGGTAACCTCAATCGCGCGCATCTCCTCGTCCACATCCGCTGTTCCTCGAATGCGCGCGAGCACGGTACGAGCGTTGGCCATCTGACCTCGCCGGGCAAGCCAACGAGGGCTCTCCGGAAGGAGGAACATTCCCACCGCGAAGATCGCCGCGGGCACTACGGCCAAACCGAACATCCAACGCCATCCTTGCACCCGAGAGAACGCATAGTCCACCACGTACGCCAGCAAAATGCCGACAGTGATGGCCAACTGAAATAACGAAACCGTCCATCCTCGCGATTCCGGCGGCGATACTTCGGAGATGTACACCGGCACCGTGCCCGACGAGAGTCCGATTCCCAAGCCGACGACGATCCGGCCAACGATCAGCATCCATGGCGCGACAGCCTCAGCGCAGACGATCGCGCCGGCCGCAAAGATAATCGCGGTGGCGATCAGCAACCGGCGGCGGCCGAACACGTCCGCCAATCGGCCGCCAACCAAAGCGCCCACAGCAGCGCCGGCGAGCACACCACTGACGATCACCTCGAGGGCAAACGTAGAGAGCGTGAATTGTTCCTTAAGGAATAGCTCGGCGCCGGAGATGACTCCGGTATCGTAGCCGAACAGCAGCCCACCAAGCGCGGCGACTCCAGCAGCGACATAGACGAAGCCGCGCCCTTGGCCCTCGGAGGAAATCCCCCGTGCGGAATGCGTTGGAGATGTCACTTCAATGACCCCTCGCTCTGCTGCAACGGCCCTGCGTCCCTGCGAAAGCTTGCAGCGAGCTGTTTCCGCGCTAGTCTATCAAGACTCGAACCAGCGGCCATGCCGTTTTCCATCTACTTTACTTCCAGGGCAACAGCGAAGCATGGATCACGTCCGGCACGCCGTGGCCGCCAACCGAGCGGATCGCCAAATCCACATCTTGCAGTCCGAAGGCGTGGGTGGTGACCTTCTCGAGCGGGAAGCGGTGCGATGCAAGCTGCTGCAAAGCCAGCTCACAGGCCTTGTAACTGTGCCCGCGCGCGCTCTTGATAGTTACGAATTTCAGGGTGATCTTGGCCAGTGGAAAATTTGGAAATTCCGCCATCTCGCCCTGGACCACGATGGTGCCGGCCTTGCGCTTGAGCGCGTCCACTCCGAGCAGCACTGGAAGCGTCCCGGCTCCCGCGGTGCAGTCGAGCACGACGTCCACGCCCTTGCCGCCGGTAATTTCCATGATGCGTGCGAGCGGATCTTCCTTCTGCACGTCGATCACGTAGTCGGCACCGAGGGTTTTGGCGACGTCCATCCGCGCGCCATCCTTCGATGTCCCAGTGACAATGATCAGCGACGCTCCCGCCTGCTTGCAGATCACGGTCTGCGACAGCCCTTGCTGCCCCGGGCCTTGGATGAGGACCGTGGAGTTGTAGCCCACGCCGCCGTCGAACAGCGACCACTCGACGCCATTGGCCATGGGTGTGACCAGCCCCGCTAGTTCCGGCGTGACTCCTTGGGGAACGTGATGCAGCACCGCGTTCCACGGAAGGTAGACGTATTGCGCGAAGCCGCCCCACAAATGCGGCGGCTTGTCGGCGGACGTGTAGCCGTAGCGGACGGCGTCGGGGTTGTAACGCCAGTCCGTATTTTCGCAATGACGGTATTGGCCGAGGTGGCACCACTCGCACTTGCCGCAACTGACGTAGTGCTCCACGAAGACAAGGTCGCCTTCCTTGAAGCCCTTACGCCGCGTGAACTCTCGACCCGCCTTGGCGATATAGCCGATATTCTCGTGGCCCATGATCACGGGGCTCTGGGTCGGCGGAGTCTTGTAGAGTTTGACGTCGGTTCCGCAGATGCCGGCGACCTCCATCCGCATGAGGGCACTGTCTTCGGAGATTTCGGGCATGGGGAATTCGCGGATCTCGGTCGTACTCGGGGCGACCCTAACCGCGGCCAGCACGTTTTCCACTTTTACATTCCTCCCGATGGTTCTGACGATAGCACTCCTAGCCCATTCTCAGCGGCGAACAGGACGGCAGGTGGTGCCGATTAGCGCCTGGTTGCCGTGGGCTGTCCGCGCCCGGTTCGTAACTGCATGAAACAAAGCGAGATAATGGGAGGGGGTACCCCCCTACCACTTTTTCGCAAGTGTTGAATATAAAAGGCTTACGGCGAGGGCTTGCACAAGTGTTCATTTGTAAGGAGTTGCAGTTCAGGCAAATTTGGAGAAGAGAGGCGGGCGGCGTTGGGTGGAATCGTGCGCCGGAAATGTAGGCGGCCGGGAGCGGTGTTCGAGAGTCACGGCATAGGTTACCATAGAAGTACGCCTGTGTAAAGAGATTACTTTGTGGTACTGAGTTCGAATTGGCGGGGAGTGATCGCTGAGTTCGAACGGCCTCAAGTCGGAACGCGACGTTCGAATTCCGAAACTGCAAAGCGCACAGGAAGATTTCCTGTGCTACTGGGATGCGGACGTTTCGACGGCGGCAAAGTGTCCCACGCTCACGCAGGAAGACCTGTCGGGGCTTTAACCGATCTTTCTAGCCCTGGTGAATCAGCGTTGGATGGGCGGCGGGTGTTTGACTTGGACGGCGGTGGTTGAGAAGAGCGAGACCGCATGAGGACGGCCTGATTATTTTGCGGCCGTCTACCTGCTGGGTGGCGATTAGGCCGCGATCGTTGGCGTCTTCCCAAACCGGGAGTCTGGGGCAAGAGGTACGCCAGGCGTCCATCACTTCCTCGTAGGTTCTGTCGGCGCTTGTTAGCCACTGAAGCAGATCGAGGATGAGGGGCTCCAAGATTGGGTCGTGCATGAGCGCGCTTCCTTTCTCCCTCTTGAATTATAGCTCCTTGTCGGGCGAGACCGCACTTGCTGCGGACGCCAGGACGCCAGTTGGGATTGGTATTCCCGCTTCAGGGAAGCAGATCCCTCACCGCCGTCCGCAAAAGGCGCGGCCGGGTTCGGGATGACAACGTGCGTTTTACAGGCGGTTGTGCCTGGTGGGAGACCGACCGCCATGCCTTCGGGAATGCCAATCGGGAGATTGGCGTTCCCAGGAAATGAAATCGCTGTTGATCGCTAGGAGGGATTCGGCCGGTTTGCGTGGATGTAGTGGGTTACCAGCGGGGGTTCGGCGGCAAGGTCGAGGACTCGGTTTTCGATTTCGCGATCGGCTACCGTGAAACGGGCGTGCTGCCGCTCGTGCTCGGCCCAGGAATCGACGACGAAGGTCTCGAGGTAGACATTTGGGCGTTCGGTGTCATAGAAGATTCCCCAGCGAGCGGCACCGTCGCGGCGGCGAATTCTCTGGTAGCGATAGATCTCCTTCAAGAAGGCCGGCGCCTTGGCGGGATCGACCAAATATCTCACGGTGACGAGGACTGGGCCCCGGTCCGGAGCGGGTTCTTCGAACAGGCTTGGATTGCCCCAATGATTCCAGGAGCTGAGGTCAGCGGTCTGATTGGGCAGCGGAAAAGGGAATTGCAAAAGGATTACGGCTGCGATTCCCGCGCCGGAAACGAGCAGGGCCAGACGGGCGCCTGAGTGTTGCGCCAGGACGCCCCAGAGGGTGCTGCCGACGGTCACGCTTCCCTGAAAGACAAAAAGATACGCTGCCATCACTCGGGCGCGAACCCACTCAGGCGCGAGGTTCTGAATCAGGGTGTTGAACAAGGACATAAACACGGTCCAGGAAGCGCCTCCGAAGAGCATCAGGGCGGAGAGCAATGCGAGATTATGCAATGTGGCCGTGCTCACGAGGATCGCGCCGAACACTACGGTGGCGACGGAGAGCACGGCCTCGGTGGAATATTTCGCTCTGGCGCGCTGAAGCGCGATGGCTCCGAGCACCGCGCCGACGCCGAAGAAGGCAAGCAGAGAGCCGTAGCCGAGTGGACTGGTGCTCAACTGCTTGGCGACGGCCGGCAAAAGAGCAAAAAACGAACTGGCGAAAAAGATGGCGGCTCCCGACCGAAGCAGCAACGTGCGGATTCCGGGTGAGTAGCGGACGTAGCGAATCGCCGCCACGCTGGCTGCGCCTAAAGTTTCGGGAGGCAAGTTGCTTTTTCGAGCCGGACGTTTCCACGAGAAAATGACAAAGATCACTCCGAGAAACGAGAGCGCATTCACGAGAAATGCGGCGACCACGCCAAACGCCGCGACGATCAGGCCGCCAAGTCCGGGGCCGGTCGCTCGAGCCAAGTTGAACTCGATACCATTGAGGGCCAGAGCGGGCGTGAGTTCGTCTTTCTTGACCAGCTCCGGAAATATCGCGCGCCATGTGGGAGATTCGACCGCGTCTCCGAGCGAGAGGGCGAGGGTCAGGAAGAGCAGAAGCCATGGCGTCATCGTTCCGGAAAAGGTGACCACGGTAAGAACCGCGGCGATGACGAACATCCAAATCTCGGTCCCCAGTATCAGCTTGCGGCGGTCGACGATGTCTCCGATCGAGCCGGCAGGCAAGGCGAGTAGGAAAAAGGGCAGAGCCGAGGCGGTCTGGATCAAAGCGATATAGACCGTATTGCTGGTCAGCATGGTCATCAACCAGGCCGCGCCCACGGTTTGCATGAAGTTGCCGATGTCCGACACCAGGTCGGCAATCAGCAGGTTGCGGAACAGCGGGTTGCGCAGCGGAAGCCACGGACTGATGGGGTTGGTGGCGGAGGGCGTGGCGTGGCGGCTTGGCTGGGGTTCAGGCACGGTGAAGCGACCTTATATCAAAACTTCGGGGATGTGTGGTGTCCTGCGAATGGGCGACGAATTCGGATCGCTGAGAGGGACGGACCGGGGCCGAAAAGCGGATCCCTCACCGCCGTCCGCAAAAGGCGCAGCCGGGTTCGAAATGACCGTGGGTTGCTGGAGCGCGGCTCTTGGCCGGATTAGCTTTTACGGCGGCTAGGCTAGAACGCCTGGATTTTTGCGATAGCGATTCACGATGGCGTCGGCGCTTTGGTAGGTGAGGGCTTGGATGGTGAGGGTGGGATTGAAACCGCTCATCGATGGAAATGTCGAACTACCGATGATGAAGAGGTTGGGGATGTCCCAGGTTTGGCCGTAGCGGTTGACGACTGAAGATTTCGGGTCGGCGCCCATGCGCGTGCCGCCTTGGTGATGTGCGCCTGGCGCTCCCGAGCCTAGCAGCGCCCGCCAGACGTGGGCCGCTCCCATGGCGTGGCCTAGTTCCTCCATCTTGCGCATCATGAAGTCGACGCGCGCGAGCTCGTTGGGCCTGCGCCAATCGTAGGTCAGGCGCGGCGCGGGCAAACCCCAACGGTCGCGCACCGTGGGATCGAGGTCGATGGTCTGGTCGGCGTAGGCGAGATTTTCGGTCTGGGCGACGATCGACGCATACCGGGCGAAATATTTAGCGAGGAAGTCACGATAAGCGGCGCCCCAGCGCGGAATGCCAGGCGGCGGGTTCATGCTCAAGGCTGTCCCGATCGGGCCGGCCTCGAGATCGGCGGGCGAGACCGAAATTTGGGAGCCGCGAATGAAGCCCAGGCCGCTGTGGTCAAAATTGTCGGCGTTGAAATCGTCGAGCGTGTGCTTCTGGGCGCTCGGACCCATGTAAATGTTGACGAAGCGATCGTCGAACGCGGCGAAGACCTTGGCGCTGATGTGGGCCATGAGATGCTTGCCGACTTGGCCGCTCGAATTGGCCAAGCCATTCGGAAACTTTTCGGTCTTGGAAAGAAGCAGCAGGCGGGTACTGTCGTAGATGAAGGGCGCGAGAATCACGAGCTCGGCTTCGATAGTGTTGTCGGAGCCATCGGGGCCGTAGTAGGAGACGCCGGTCACGCGTCCGCTGTTGTCGCTATTCACGCGATAGGTCATGGTGCCGGTGAGCAGCTTAAAATTGCCGGTTCGCGTCGGCCTCGGGAAGCTTGGTGACGAGGATGCTCGATTTCGCGCCGACGTGGCAGCCAAATGCCTGGCAAAAACCGCAGTAGGTGCAGGCCGGGCGTTCGCCATAAGGATGCGAGAGGATCGCGCGGGGCGTCGAAAATGGGTGATAGTTGAGCTTGCGAGCCGCGGCTTCAAAGATGACGCCCGATTGATCGGCGAGCAAGGGCGGCAGTGGATATTCGCGGCGGCGCGGCGCTTCGAATATGTTGCCGCCATCGATCTTGCGTCCTTGCAAATTGCCGGCCTTGCCGGAGACGCCGAGATCGTATTCGGCGCGATCGTAGAAGGGCTCGAGGTCGGCGTACGTCAGCGGCCAATCCGCGACCGAGGAGTCTTCCGGGATCGACGATGCGCCGTAGCGCTCGATCGAATTGGAGCGAACGCGGAAGTCGTCTTCGTGAAGGCGCCAAGAGACCGCGCCATAGTGGACCGTGCCGCCGCCGGCCTGGTTGCCGTAATTGAGCAGGGGCAGCGGGTTGGCGCGAACATTGGCGTTGGGACGCCAGGTGACGGGCTCGCGCTTTACGTTGGGGCGCAGATCCTGCCGCTGGAAGTAGCGTAATTCATCGTGCCCGTTGAAGTCGGCGGTGGTGAGGCGCGGTCCGCGCTCGAGGCCGATGACTTTCATGCCGGCCTTGCCGAGTTCGGCGGCGAGGATTCCTCCCACGGCGCCCACGCCGACGATAACCACGTCCGTTTTTTCAATCCCCATGGTTCATGCCCCCCGCTCTGGATCCTTGGCCTGCGCTTGCAGGCCGATCATGGACGCGCGTGTGAAGGCTTGTTTGCTCTGCATATCCGCTGGAGTGAAAATCGCTTGCGCGCCAGGAAAGCCGACGAGACGCCATCCGGCGAAGTCTTTGTTGCCGCCGTAGATTGGATCCGCGAACATGCCTTCGATCGTGTGTATGCGGACGGTATTGAAAAACTCCTGCGCGGTCGGCCAGGTGAACCCGGTGGCCTTGCCCACCTCGAGTGCGGCAATCACTTCGTCCTGGTGTACGCCGTCGAGCCGCACGAATGGCTGGTTATAGGTTTTGCGGCAGTAGGCTTCGAGCTGAGCGAGGCCACTGCGGTAGAAATCCTGAAGGTCTGCGTAGGCGCCCGCAAGCGCCAAATCGATGTAGTTGAGCACTCCCGCTTCAAGAGCGCCCGGCTTGCTGGGCGCTCCGGGCATGAGCCGCTCGGTGAACGCGGCAATCGTTGCAGCGCCGTCGTAGTTGAAGAATGCGCCATTCAAAACGCGATTGACGTGCGTTGGCGCGGCTGCTGGCTGGCCCGATTCGTTGTGTTGCTGCGGACTCTGGGCGTGCGCGTCGGGGAGCAGCCCGGCGCCGGCGACAGCTCCCACTCCAACGACCGTGCGCACCAAGAACGCTCGGCGAGTTGCGTCATGTTCGGTCATGCGTGCCTCCCTCGGCTCGGGGATGGAGTCGTCTCGTGTGCCGCACACGGGGATGATGGAATCGCCGCTTGATCTCTCGGATGACTACTGCTTGATCCCACGACGCCTGTGCTCGAAATAGTAATTCCATCCGCGACCGCCGGGACCGTTGAGTAGGAATGTAGAAACTGTGATCCCTGCGCCGAGCACAACTCCCACGAATGCACCGCACAGGAAGGTAAAGAGTGCTTGCCGAATCACAGGCGCTCACAGCCGGTCGCCTAGGGCGCGATGGAGCGGATTCTGAGCTTAAGAAATAGAAAAGTCAACTTGCTGACGTGCGCGTTTGGCGAGCAATCTCCAGGCTGGCCGGGAGTCGTTGCGATTGGGATTTTTAACCATGCAGTGTCCTGGGAGCAATAGATTCGCCATCGACCGTTGACCGAGCGAGGCCCTCTCCATAAAATATTGCCACCCCCTTCCTGCGGTCGGCGTTCGCCATTTTTCAGGCGATTGCGCATCCGCTCTTGCGCACCGCGTAACTTTTTTCATTCGATGGCCGCGAGCGTTTGGCGCGAGCCGGCTGCGTTTTTTTTACAGGAGCGACGTCATGCACGACGGCAGTGCCGAAACGAATTTGCCGAGCGAACGACCACAGAGTAAGTCCGAAAACAAATATGCCGGGATCGTGGCCTCGGCGATGGACGCGATCATCGCTGCCGACGGCGAACAGCACATCACCATATTCAATGCGGCCGCGGAGAAAATGTTCCTTTGTTCCGCTGAGCAGGTGATTGGAAGGCCGATTTCGGTACTGATACCAGAACGTTTTCATAAGGTTCACGGCACACACATGCAAGGCTTCGCTGTGGACGGCAGCACCAACCGCGCCATGGGTCATTTGAAGCCTCTGTCCGCAATTCGGGCGAACGGAGAGGAATTTCCGGTCGAGGCCTCGATTTCACGCCTGATATCCAACGACGAGCACATTTTTACCGTGATTTTGCGGGATATCACCGAGCGTTTAAGACTGGAGGAGCACTCGAGAGAACTTTCGGACGAGCTGCGATCCGCGAATCAAACACTCACGGGGCAAATCGAACAACGTCGAGCTGCCGAAAGCGCCCTGTTAGCAACCCATGAAGAACTGAGGCTTCGCTCCAAAGAAATGGAACGAGCCTCCGTGGCGAGGAGACTTCTCGGCGAGCTGGGCGAATTCCTGCAATCGTGTGCTAGCTCCGCAGAGGCGCGCGACGTTGCGGAACACTCCCTGGCGGCGCTGTTTCCTGAGTCCGCAGGAGTGGTTTACCTTAATTGTGAGTTTGGCAGCGCGCTGGAGACCTTCGCAAAATGGAACAGCGCCCATCTAACCTCGCATGAGACGCTGGACCCCAATGAATGCTGGGCGTTACGGCGGGGGCGACCACATAAGGTTAAGGGTGTCGATGGCAAAACCAGATGCGCACACTTGGACGCGATGAAAGAAAACGATGCGATGTGTGTTTCGATTTGTGTTCCGATGCTGGGGTTTACATTACGTTTTACTTCGCGCGGACCGCAATCGCTTCGATCTCTACGAGAAATTCTTCGCGCGCGAGTCTCCTGACCTCGACGAGCGTGCTCGCTGGCGCGACCGGACCCCAATAGCTGCTTCGCACTTCGCGCAAAACAGCGATGTTGGACATGTCCAGGACGTAGTAGGTGGCTTTCACAACATCGCCGAATCCTGCTCCGGCCGCAGCCAACCCCGCGCGCAAATTCTCGAACGCTTGGACCGTTTGCGCCCGGAAATCGCCCGCCCCAACCGGAGTTCCGTCCCTGTCCACAGCGACCTGGCCAGAAAGATAGATGGTGCGCCGGCCGGTGGCCTCCACGACGTGTGTGTAGCCGCTCGGCTTGTTCAGCGCTGGCGGGTTAATGTGACGAATGGACGCGTTCGGCTTGGACTTAGATTTGGATTTTACTTTCGGCTTGGGTTTCTTCACGGTTCCTCCGGGCCTCGCGACTCTAGCGGGGCCAAGATAGTGCGCCCGTGGCTGCGCGACGTCAATCAATAGGCAGATGTCGCTAGGCAAGGGCGCCAAAATCCCGTATGATGTTTGGAGTTTGCTTATAGGATAGGCGCTGGCCCCACCGTAGTGGGTCTGCCCGGGTGATCCGTCATGAATAGCATTTTGGAGAAGGTCCATCAGGGCCAGGCTCGTCAAGATATACCCGCTTTCCGTCCCGGCGATACGATTCGTGTACACGTCCGGCTGAAGGAAGCGGAAGGCGAAAAGGAACGCATCCAGCCGTTCGAGGGCGTGGTGATCAAAAAGCGCGGGCAGCTGGCTGGCGCTACGTTCACCGTTCGCCGAGTGAGCTTCGGCATTGGCGTGGAGCGTATTTTCCCGTCAACTCGCCGATGATCAGCTCGATCGAGATCCTGCAGCAGGGCCGAGTGCGCCGCGCCAAGCTCTATTATCTGCGCGGTCTCAAAGGCAAGGCTGCCCGGATCAAGCGCGTTCCGCGCACGCTCGAACCCGTTGGCGCGGCCGAGCCGAAAGCTTAGCTCAGAGCGTCCCAATTTTTTCCATGCCGCGACTAGCGCCACCTCCGTGGCGCTGTGTTAGAATTCGCGCCGATGCGGAGAATTTGCTCCTCCCGATTCGAGCGTAGGGCAAGGCAAAAAGGCTGGCAACGGATCGCGGGTCTGGACGAGGCTGGCCGCGGTTCCCTCTTCGGTCCCGTCTTCGCAGCCGCGGTGATTCTGAACCCGAAACGCCGCATCGTCGGCCTGGACGATTCCAAAAAGCTTACTCCCGAGCGGCGCGAAATCCTGGCCAAACGCATCCGCGAACATGCTTTGGCTTGGTGCGTCGCGCAAGTAGACGCGCAATCGATCGATGCGTGGAACATCTACCAGGCGAGCCGCCGCGCGATGTCCGCCGCTATCGCTGGGCTTTCCATGCAGCCCGACTTCCTGCTCATTGATGCCATGCACCTCGATCTGCTGGTCGAGCAAAAGCCGCTCATCAAGGGTGACGCGCGATCGGTTTCCATCGCGGCGGCATCCATCCTGGCTAAAGTCGATCGCGACGCACTGATGAGAACGTACGACGGGGAATATCCCCAGTACGGTCTCGCCTCCCACAAAGGTTATGCCACAGCCGGCCATCTGGCCGCGCTCCGCCAGCACGGCCCTTCGCCCTTGCACCGCTTTTCGTTTGCGCCCGTCCGCGAGTCGTGCTGCTGGTCAGCGGGCGCCAGCCAGCGACACTTGCCTCTAGAAGTCGTCTCCTAAACGGTGTTTGGCATATAAGCCCAAGAGGACATGGCGTTGAGATTGTGAGCTCCCTTCTACGGCCCGGCCGCTTTCCATTTCGGTGGGTTCGTTTTGCATTTTTGAGTTGCGTAGGACCGGATGTCCGGGCCAACCGAGCCTCACGGCCTGAGACGCGCAGCCCATTTTGGTCCGGTTTAGAGAGCAGCCGACAATTGGGCCCGGCTAGTGTATGGACGTCCCTAGCATCACAAGATGTGGCGCCTATCGATCAGATTAAACCTCGGATGGTGAGGATGTTGCGCCAGATCGTCAAGATTTACGTTTCGCTTGCTCGTCTTCAAGTTCTTCCAGCAGCCGAGACAGTTGTCGACTATGAGTTGTGGAATATCGAAGCACCTTTCGAGTGCCCGACCCATGAATGCTGCATCGTGACTCAGAACCAGTTGCTCAAATCTGAGGATCCGACCGCCCGAACCAATTCGGTAAAAATCTGTTCGACAAGCAATTGTTCCTTAAACCCAATTGGCTGGTAGTGGTCAACTAGCTGATCGCCATCTCGTTATATTCGAGGCTTTCTGCTTGTTCGGTCTGGCTGAACAGCTTTGCCGCAAATATGCCGTGTTTGATGGCGTTCTTAGAACTATTCGCTTTGCCTTGTTCAGTCTTTGGACCACAGGAATGTGTGGCGTTCCGACGATTCGCAGCAAGTTTGCGTGCAGATACGATCGGCTTCACACTTCGTTCGTTGTGTTTATCACTGGTTGGTTGAAGCGGCTCAGGATTCGGTTTGCCATCTTCAACGTCCCCCTCGGTCTGCCGAGTCTCTGGTTGATTCCCATGGTCCCCAGATTTGCAACCTGGGTTAGGTTCTGGTGCGGCGGACAGATTGGTGTCATCAGGCATCTAGCTAGACCTCATAAATGAAATGTCAAGGTGGGCATTGGAAGTAACCCTGCGTCCCAATTGGGTCAACTCCGACCCACCTTCAACATAGATCTCAATAGCTGAGGAATTTGACTAACTGGTGAGAGTCTTGCCTTTGTTCCCCAAACCGGCAGCGCCACATGGTGGCCGTCCGCGGATCGAGGACCATCGTGTCCTGACGAATGATGCGCTGATTGCGGTGAGCGCCGGCCGCTCAGGAATCAGGGACTTCCTCCGACTTGCTAAATTTCGACCTTTTGACTGGCAATTCCAGACTCTTCGTAGCAAGTAGTGCCGGTATCGTTGCTGAGGGGATTCGCAAACCTGAACCACAAGAAGCGCCGCAGGCCGCGACTCGCTCATAAACGACGCAGGCCCACCTGCAGCCTGCGATTATGAATCGTCTAAGCGTATTGGTATGATGCACACGAACCGCTTGGATTATCTCCCAACTCTGCACGCGCAAGTGGCGGTGAACTATTCTAATTCGTCGGCTTGCTGATCATCCGGAGTGTCTATGAACGGATTCTGGGAACGCGTCGCTTTTGCCTTTCGGTGTTTCTTTTCAATCCTGTTCCATGCCGAGATTCCCAACGACATCCCACAGCGGCTGGTCAAGCCTGCAGGCCCGGTTCCGCAGGTACCATCAGCTGCCGTGCCTTCCGTCTCTCGTCTGAAGGAAGTTGAACGGCCAGTATCGGACGCGTTCGATCGTGCGATACAGATGCTGGCACTGCTGCAACGCGACGGGAGGCTCATCGATTTTCTGGCGGAGAACATCTCCGCCTACCCCGACGCGCAGCTGGGAGCCGCTGTCCGCACAATTCACGAGAGCTGCCAACAGGCGCTCGACCATTATGTGAAGCTGGAGCCGATTCTGAACTCCGAAGAGGATCAACCGGTGACGGTGCAAGCGGGTTTTGACCCAGCAACGATCAAGTTGATCGGCAACGTGGCCGGAAAGTCGCCGGTTCGCGGCGTGTTACGACACAAAGGCTGGCGCGTAAAGGAAGTCAATCTGCCCCCATTGCCGCAGGGCTCAGGCCGGACGGTCGTTGCGCCAGCTGAAGTCGAGCTTTCATAACGGCTGATCCACATTGCTGAGCGAATTGACGTTGAAGAGGAGAATTTCGTTGGCGGCCAAATACATTGTTGGTATCGACTTAGGGACTACAAATTCAGCGCTGGCATACTGTGACGCCACGGCTGCCCAAGAGGAAAGCGGAATAGAGGTCCACACCATTCCGCAGCTTATAAATGCGAACGAAGTGGCGGAACGCACATTGCTCCCGTCGTTTCTCTACATTCCGAGTGAATTCGATTTTCCCAAGGGCAGCCTCGCCTTGCCATGGGAATCCGAGCCAAAGTTCGTGATAGGCGAACTGGCACGCAAACGCGGCGCAGAGAGTCCAAACCGCCTGGTCGCCTCCGCTAAATCCTGGCTCTCCTATGCAGCGGTGAATCGCACTGCGCCGATCTTGCCCTGGCAAGCGCCCGAGGAGGTGGCAAAGCTATCGCCGGTCGAAGTGTCATCGCAGTTTTTGCAGTACTTGCGAAGCGTGTGGGACAACGATGAGGCCGCGGAGAGAACCGCAACTCGCTCTCGCGGAACAGGACGTGCTGATTACTGTGCCTGCTTCGTTCGATGAAGAAGCACGCGAGTTGACCAGGCGCGCCGCCGAACAGGCCGGTTATCAGCACGTAACTTTGCTGGAAGAGCCTCAGGCTGCCTTTTACGCGTGGCTTGAAAGCCAGGGTGACGCCTGGCGCCGCCGAATCAAGGTCGGCGACCTCGTTCTCGTGTGCGACGTCGGCGGCGGCACGACGGATTTCAGCCTCATTATGGTTTCCGAAGAAAATGGCGAACTTGACGTTGAAACGCGTTGCCGTTGGCGACCACATCCTGCTGGGCGGCGACAACATGGACCTGGCGCTGGCGCGCCTTCTGCAGCAGCGTCTTGAAGCGTCGGGCCATCGCATCGATACCTGGCAGTTGCAGGGACTATGGCATCAGTGCCGCATCGCGAAGGAAAATCTGTTCGAATCGCCCAAGACGCAGAATCGCCCGATCACTTTGTTGGGCAAGGGGACGAAACTCATCGGCGGAACCATCAAGACGGAACTGGCGCGCGAAGACCTCGACAAGATTCTGGTCGCAAGGATTCTTCCCCAAAGTCGCGAGCGGCGAATTACCCGCGCGGCAACGCCGTGTCGGCTTTCAAGAGTTAGGCCTGCCGTACGCGGCTGATCCAGCCATCACCAAGCACCTCGCGCGGTTTCTGTCGGAGCAAGTTCGCAACAGTCCCGAGGCGGCGGGCATCCGGCGCGGCCGCAGCGGACTGGCGTGCCCCACGCACATCCTATTCAACGGCGGAGTGATGAAAGCGGCGGTGCTGCGAGACCGCGTAGTCGAGGTGCTGAACAGTTGGTTGCGACAAGAAGGATTCGACGCGCTCGGGGCAGAGCAGATCCTGGAAGCTCCCGACTTGGAGCACGCCGTTGCGCGCGGTGCGGCCTATTATGGGAAGGCGCGTCGCGGTCGAGGCGTGCGTATCCGCAGTGGCGCCTCGCGCACGTACTACATCGGAATTGAAAGCGCGATGCCTGCAGTGCCCGGCCTGGAAGCTCCGCTCAAGGCGCTCTGTGTCGTTCCCTTTGGCATGGAGGAGGGCACCGAGGCCACCATTTCCGACCGAGAGTTTGGTCTCGTCGTCGGCGAACCAGCTGAGTTTCGTTTCCTGAGTTCCAGCGTCCGTAAGCAGGACAAGGCCGGCAGCCTGCTGGAAGATTGGGGTGCCGAAATCGAGGAACTCAGCCCGCTGGACGTCACACTCAAACTAGATGGCCAGCAAGGAACGGTTATACCGGTACGGCTCGAAACTCGCGTCACCGAACTCGGCACTCTAGAGATCTGGTGCGTATCCCGCGACGGCACGCAGCGCTGGAAGCTTGAGCTGAACATTCGCGAAAAGACCGGGGTGTGAGGTCGTTCGATGCCTTCTCGTTATCTGATCGGCATCGATCTGGGCACGACAAACTCTGTCTTGGCGTACATCGATACTCAGGAAGCCTCTGATGCGGGCTCCCCTATTCGTGTGTTCCCCATACCGCAGCTGGTGGGACACGGGAGAAGTCCGCACGTTTCCCGCACTTCCTTCTTTTCTTTACTTCCCCACCGAAGATGAGTTATCTGCCGGGGGCGTGGCCGCCACGTGGGATGAGGATCCGCCAATGGTTACAGGCGTGCTCGCGCGCGAACAGGGAGCGCTTGTGCCCAGTCGCCAGGTGTCATCGGCCAAGTCGTGGCTTTCCTATGCTGGCGTGCATCGCCGCGCCAAAATCTTACCTGCGCAAGCCGAACCGCCGCAGCCGATGATTTCGCCTGTCGAAGCCTCCGCGCGCTATCTCATGCATCTGCGCGATGCGTGGAACGGCGCGATTGGGACCGACGCAGAAACGCGTTTTGAGCATCAGGAAATCGTCCTCACCGTGCCAGGTTCGTTCGATGAGGAAGCACGTGAGCTGACGGTCGAAGCCGCCCGCAGTGCCGGCCTCGACAATCTCACTCTGCTCGAAGAACCGTTGGCCGCTTTTTATGCGTGGATCGCGGCGTAATCGACCGCCCGCAGCTGGCTGGAAAGGGACGAAGATCTCGCCGATGGCGAGCTGATTTTGATCTGCGACATCGGCGGCGGCACTAGCGACTTCAGCTTGGTTCGCGCTCGTCGAGTCGACGGCGAGTTGCAGTTTGAACGAACCGCGATTGGCGAGCACCTTTTGCTGGGCGGTGACAATCTCGATCTCGCGCTGGCCCGCTGTGTCGAGAAGAAGCTTAAAGACTGCAAGCTCACCCTGCGGCAGCGTTATGCATTACGCCGTGCCTGCTGTGCCGCGAAAGAGCGGTTGTTGAATGATCCGCACTTGGAGAGCGTGCCAGTTACGGTCTTGGGTAGCGGTCGTGCCGTCGTCGGACAGGCGCTCAGCATTGAGCTGACGCGCGAGGAAGTCCTGGAGATTCTGACGACCGGATTCCTGCCAATCACGGCGTTTGACGAGATGCCGGCGCGGGCCGGTCAACAGGGTTGCGCGAACTCGGCTTGCCCTACGCCAGCGATCCCGCCATCACTAAGCACCTTGCTGCATTTCTGACGCAGGCGGCTGCCGTCAGGAACGTCTCGTCTGCAAACCCGCGAATGGCTCGGCCCGATGCCGTGCTCTTCAATGGTGGCTTCTGCGCGCCAGCTGTGACTCGCGATAGGATTGTCGAGGCTATTTCCGCTTGGTTCGGCGGAGCCCAAAGCGGCTGGTGGCCCAAGCTCCTCCATAACGAAGCTGTGGATAGTGCTGTTGCTCGGGGTGCTGCTTACTACGGCAGCGTACGACGCGGCAGCTGGTTTGCGCATCAGAGCCGGCTGCGCACGCACATATTACATCGGGTTGCCCTCGGACGACGGTCTTCAGGCCATCTGTGTTTTGCCTGCCGGGGCCGAAGAGGGCACCACACTCCCGCTGTTCAACCGAGAATTCTCAGTGCTGGCTAACCGGCCGGTGTCGTTCACACTCTACAGTTCGCGCACACGGAACGATGCCCACGGCGAAGTCGCTGCATTGGACGACGCGGACGTACATCGTCACCCTCCGCTCGTGACATTGTTGCGTTACGGCAAGAAGATGCGCGACGTGTACCTGACGATAGGTCTCAGAGCCAGTTTCACGGAGGTCGGTACGCTCGAACTCTGGTGTGAATCGCGGGAGACGTCACATCGCTGGCGGTTGCAATTCGAACTGCGCGGTGAAGAGGCACAAGCAGAGCAACTCGATATCGGCGAAACCACAACCCGCGCCGACACGTTCTTCGGCCGTTTCGACTTCCGATGCAAATACCGAATCTGCGGCGCAACTGATCGGCAGCGACATTTGGCGGCTCTGCTGATGGCGACACTCTGGCTCCCGAGACACTTGTCAGCCCAATGGAAGCGGTGCTCGGAGCGAAAAGAGACTCGTGGCCCATCTCGGCCATTCGTCGGTTCTGCGATGTGCTCATGGAGTTTGCCGCCGGGCGCAACAATTCTCCGCGGCATGAGATGCGTTGGCTCAATCTATCTGGCTTCTGTTTGCGCCCGGGGTTTGGTGTCCCGGGTGACGATGCTCGCGTTAGCAAGCTTCTTGCAATCGCGTCGAATAGCTCGTCTTTGGGGACGATCTGCAGTGTCAGGTCGGAGTGCTGGTGCTGTTGCGCCGGATCGCCGGCGGCATCAATGCCAGCGAGCAGCAGGCGCTTTATCGCAAGTATACTAGCCGTTCCGGTAGCAAGAATAAGCGAGGGAACCGGCAACTCGAGTACGAAAAATGGCGCTTGCTTGCCAGCCTTGAGCACCTGCTCGCCGGCACCCGCGCTTTGCTGGGCAATGAAGTGCTGGCGAAGATCAAAAAAGAACCTGAAGATGCAATTTGGCTGTGGTCGCTCGGCCGGCTGGGCGCCCGCATTCCGCTGTACGGTCCGCTGCACTCTGTAGTATCGGCTGAAATTGCCGGCGAGTGGCTGAAGGTGCTGCTGGACTTGCCGACGTTCACGGCGGTAACGGCTTCCGCGATGGTACTGGTTGCGCGGCGCACCGACGATCGCTCGCGCGACATCGATGAGGCAATTCGCGAACAGACGATCTCCCGCTTGGTGGCGCTTGGGATCGGCGAAGAAACCATCCAGCTTCTGTCAAAGCACGTCCCGCCCGAACGGGCGGACGCGGTTCGCAGCTTCGGAGAATCGCTGCCGCCCGGGTTGCAGCTTGTCAGCTCTTCGAACTGCTTGCTCTCGTTACCCGCGCTGAACAGGAAGATTGCAACATGAATGCCGCAACGCCTGAGAACAAGCCGATGACCGAGGAGATCTCTGATTCGATTGAGCGCGTCACCGTCCAGCGCTCAGTCTCGCTTTTTTTATGCTCCGTGCGGACATCTTCTTCATCGCGTTAGCGCCATCTGCAGTTCCCTTTCGACATTCGAAACCATCAAGTATCGCTGACCGTTCCAAAAACAAAAATCGGGGCGAAGATCGGCCGTCTCGCCGACGAGGATATGGTTCGCCTGAACCGCGCCCTTCTGGTCTTTTTGGGAATTGCCGCGCCCACTGAGAACGAAGAACTGCAGTCGCAATGACTTTCAGCGACGTCGGCGTCCTCTTTATTTCTCCTCGCGAATTGATTTCTAGTCCGCCCCGGTCAGCAGCCGCTCTATCGATTTCCCAAACGCTCGGCTAATTTCAGCAGAATTTCGCCTCTAATCTGAACCTCGCCGAGCTCCATGTTCGAAAGGTAGTTCTGGCTGATCCCGATACGCTGCTCGTGCAGAACTCGCCCGCGTATTCGCTAGCGATCAACCGGCCAGGGCTCCGGTACCAGTAGAAGACCAGCTGTTTGTCTTGGTCTTTCTGTATCACATGCAGCTTAACCCACACAAAGCATAATTTACTTGTACCAGAACAGCACAATAAACTTGTAATAGGCCGGAACGGGAGAAGCTCCTCGGGCAAAAGGACCGCGGAGTGGTAGTCAAGACGCGCTATCGGCCACGAAAGATTCTTCGAACTTACGGATTTCCAGGAGGGCCATCAGGAAGGACAGAGTCGATTCAGCTCCCTGGTTTTCGTTTGCCCGATCGGGATGCAAACCGTCTCGGCACCCGCCCGTCGAGGGATCATATAGGGCAATCTGCAAGTCGTTATCGCCAAGGAACCAATTGAAGGCACACCAAGCCTCTTTCCTCCAACGGTTTGCTCCCGTTGCCCGGGTACGCTTCGAGACACGCTGAAACGGCCGCGGAGGCTTCGATCGGCTTCTGGTCGAAGCGAGGCTTTTCCGTCTTGTTGAGTAAAAGCCGTGTGATCCGATTGGCACGAAATGGCCTTTTGCTTCGGAGCGCTGAATGCTGGTCAGCCAACCGAGCGCTTCGAGGCCGGCCGAGACCATGGCATCGTTTGCGCTGCGCATTCCCGCCTGGATCAGTGCTTGCGGCAATCGAGCATTCGAGTACGACAGCGCGCTTTCGAACCATTTCCAGTCCTTCGAGCAGTTGGCGCGGTAGGATCCAAGCAGGCGGTCTCCCAACGCGTTCGCCGCGTGCACCGCAGCGCAGTCCCCAGGGAACGATTCAAGATATCCATCCAGCCCCAGCAAAGCGAAAGCGCAAGCTCGGAGACTCCGGAACTCGACGGCCGCAGGAACAGCCAACTTAGGAGACGCCCCGCAGCTCGACGAAGCCCCGCGTCCTTGCTTCCTCCGAGACGGTGCCCAAACCCCACAAGGCTATCCCATGGGCGTCTTCCGAGCCTCCCGGCTCTTGCCATTGGCGTTCATAGCTCAGGCAATTTCTGAACCTCCTGCTCGCAGGATCGAATGCCAGCCACAAAAAGGCCAGATAGCACGAGGCCAAGTCCAGCGGGCCGGTCCTCGCGTCGATGCCAAGTTCTTCGAGCATTATGGCGACAATCAGCGCCCGGGCGTTGTCATCGGTCGAGTAGCCTTCCGGATAATTCGGCACACTGAAGACCGCGTGTTCCATGATTCCGGTATGGTCGGTCATGCGATACAGGTGATCGAGCTAATGGCCGGAAGCCGGTCGAGAGTCTTTCCATGTTCTGGGCCGAGAACGTCGCGCGCGGCTTCCGTAAACGCTCGTTGTACACGCGTTCAAAGCTGCC
>CAWFRX010000006.1:0-14774 GCA_963818345.1 uncultured Acidobacteriota bacterium
TAGTGAGGGACCGGGGATTGGGCAACCTAGCAACTCCGAAAAGTGTTCAGAAGCTGCAGACTTCGTGAGCTGTACGGCATCGAGGCCTCCCCACAGCTGATCTCCACCGTGACCGATGCGGTGCTCGAGGAAGTGGGCCGCTGGCAGAACCGGCCGTTGGATCCCTCCTACGCGTTGGTGTTCTTCGATGCGTTGCGGGTGAAGATGCGCGATGAGGGCACGGTACGCAACAAGGCGGTGTATTTGGCGATTGGCGTAAGTCCCGAAGGGCGCAAAGATGTCTTAGGGATTTGGATCGAGCAGACGGAAGGGGCGAAGTTTTGGCTGCGGGTGATGAGTGAGATCAAAAACCGCGGCGTGAACGATATTCTGATCGCCATCATCGATGGATTGAAGGGTTTTCCGGAAGCCATCAATTCGGTATTCCCGCAGACCCAGATCCAGACCTGCATCGTGCATTTGATCCGTAATTCGCTGGATTTTTGCTCCTGGAAGGACCGCAAACCTGTCGCCAGGGAGCTGAAAACTGTCTACCGCGCCGCCGATGCAGAGGCCGCGGCGATGGCGCTGACGGACTTCGAAGAAGGACCCTGGGGCAAACGCTTCGCGGCGATCACGGCCTTGTGGCGCCGGCATTGGACGCATGTCATTCCCTTCTTTGCCTATCCGCCCGAGGTCCGGAAAATGATTTACACCACCAACGCCATCGAGAGCCTCAACGCAAAGCTGCGCCGCTCGGTGCGCAGCCGCGGTCATTTCCCAAGCGATGACGCAGCGATGAAACTGATCTGGCTGCAATTGCGCGAGATCACTCAAAAGTGGAAGATGCCGCCACGCGAGTGGGCAGCTGCCAAAGCTCAGTTCGCGGTTGTGTTCGGCGATCGGTTCGAGGTCAATCGTTAATCAACGGCTCAGCACACAAAATTTCTGACAGTCCCACCTAACGCCACCGCGCCACATCTCGACTCTACCGGAAGCGGCGGTAGCAGCATTTCGTTGTGTTCCCTCGGGGAGGTCAGTGCCCGCGTCTACCGTTACCTCCAAGCTTGCGTAAGAAGCTCGTCTAAAGCGGCGACGATCTTCTGGCTCTCCTGCTCCAGCGATCCTACAAGCGCACCGAGTTGATGGACCGATATCGACACGATTTCCAATGGATGCAGCACGACCGAGATTCCGCGGATTTTGAAGCTCGGGTTGAATGCGGCATAACTGATTTTGCCAATAGCGGCCGATTTGACCAGCGGCACAACAACCCGGCGCCCGTAACTATCGAATTGTGCGGACTGGACGATGACGACGAAAGGAATGGTGTCCTTGTGCGTCCCAGTGTTGCGATGGACGTCGAACTGGGCCATCAGAGTGAAGAATATTCGTCCGCGATCGATCCTGACTTCGCGTTAAAATCATTCCATGCCTTCACCGTGGACTCCACAGCCTTGGACTTTGCAAGGCGCTCCTGGTCCGCCGCGGCCACATATCCCGATAGCAGCGACTCCACTACGCCCGACAAATTGTCGGTGAGGCTCCTTGCTTTACTCACCAAGTCTTCGTTCAAGGTCAGATTGACAGGCCGCTTTCGTGCCGACGCATCGTGGCTTTGTTTCATGAGCACCTCTTATGCGCATAGTATGCGCATCTGGTCCATGAGACAAGTCCAGGTCATCTGGACTCACGCACGTGTGTCGCAATAGCTAAGAGAGTGTTGGGACAATGGACCGCGCGCCGACGCGCCGTCGCGGCACGGCATCGATGGCCAATGAACGCGAAAGCTCGAGCGCGAAATTTGTCACGCGCCGCTTGGATCATCCGGAGCTGTCCAACAACAGCCAACATTCTGATGGGCCATAATTGGGGCCTGACCGCAAAGCGAATGGCAAAATACTTTAATAATTAGCTATTTAGCTCGACTTTTCGGTGGCCAGCCGTCCCAACTCCAGAGACTTCCGGCGACGTCCACCGACGTCCTGGATACCCGGGAAAACACTGGTAACTCCGGGAAAACTAAAACAAAAGCGGCGTTTCTTCGTCCGCGGACTTCCAACGTGGTTCGCGTACAGCCAACCTTTTTTGGGGCCTGATTTGGGCCCTTTTGAAAAAAAGCCCATTGGCGAGGGCCCAAAAGTGGGTCGCTGCAGGCAGGATATACTGGGAAAATGGCTGTCGGAACGTCGGAACGTCGGAACGTCGGAACGACTTTGCTAGCGCCCGAAATCGCCGCCGGTGCGAGTCCGGCTCGCGCCACCCTATCCTAAAGAAGCTCGACGCGTTTCATCGCAATAACCTCGTCAAACGGAATGGCCGTTACCTTGTTATTCAAGTCATATCGCTGCCGACCTGGATAAACTATCCATAACTTGTTCAACCGGAGGTCATCAAGCGCTATTCGCATTGACGGCGTAAGCGACGGGGCATCGTTACGTTTGATCTCGACGCCAATTCGGCGAGATCCACGCAGCATCAAAAGATCGATTTCCGCACCCTGGTGGGTGGCCCAGAAATAGGCTTGATCCGGCGCGGCCGTGTGTAGAAGCTGTTCGATCACGAACCCTTCCCATGAGGCACCCAATTTCGGGTGCGTGAGCAAATCGCGCCGTGTTCGTAGCCCCAAAAGTGCATGAAGCAGACCGGAATCGCGAACGTAGATCTTTGGTGCTTTCACTTGGCGCTTCGACAGGTTTTCATGCCAGGGCTGTAGCTGTCTGATCATGTACGCGCTCGTCATCAGATCAAGGTAGCTGCGTACCGTGGGCTGCGAAAGTCCCAGGGATCGTGCGGGTTCCGCAGCGTTCCATATTTGGCCATGATAGTGCGCTAGCATGGTCCAGAAGCGGTGGAGTTGCGGGCTAGGAATCCGCATGCCTAACTGCGGCAAGTCCTGTTCGAGGAAGGTGCGTATGAATTCCTCCCGCCAGGTGAAGCTGCGTGACTCCGACGTGGCGACAAATGACCGCGGAAATCCGCCGCGCAACCAAAGCTTAGCGGCGTGCTCTTGCCCGACTTCCTGCACAGAGAAGCCCGCCGTCTCGATGACCTCTATACGCCCCGCCAGAGACTCTGAGGACTGACGCAGCAGCGCCGGAGATGCACTGCCGAGCAAGAGAAATCTCGCGGGCGATCGCGGCCTGTCGATCAATACCCTTAGAATTGGAAAGAGATCTGGTCGTCTTTGCACTTCGTCAATGACTACCAAACCACGCAGCTCGCCCAGAGAAGTTTCAGGATCCTCAAGGCGGCGTAAACCGGTGGGACGCTCTAAATCGAAGTAGTTTTCCGAATCGGGCGCGAGCAAAGTGCGGGCAAGCGTTGTTTTCCCCGATTGTCTGGGTCCCAGCAAGGATACCGAAGGACTGCGCCGAAGGGCGCTCTTGAGGTGATTCAGTAAACGAGTTCGAGGGATCACGGCCGCAATAGTATATCAGGAAATAGCCAATATGTGATTTCGTATTTCATGGCATTGAAAATTGTAGGTTAGTGCCGACAATGACAGTTATCTCATGTATGAGGCCGCGCGTGTTAGAGTGAATAAATGAAATTGACCCATAAGGCGGGCGAATTCGATAGTCACCCAGTTGTCCCCCAAGCCGGAGGGTGGAAGTCGCCGCGCATGCCGCTGCATTATGCCGAGAAGATCAATGTGGCGAGGTCCGGAATGGCGAGGGCGGCGGCCGCTTCCGGGCGTGATACACGGGGCGATCAACCAGGTGAGGGTGCGGAGCGCTAACGCTATCGACTGGCTGGAGTCGGAACCGTCGCAGCCATTGAAGACTCCAGAAAAGCAGCCTGCTGTTCATCGACTTGGCGGACATCCGTCGGGGAGCGGCAGGCCGTACTAACTTTTGCTCACGCATCGCGGGCCTTTGGGTTTTTCGCCTTTGCGTGAGACGGAGCGCTGGCGGGTATTCTTTGGGAAGCGCTGAGGATTGCCAAGGAGTTCGACCAGCCGTGTTTCGCATTCGGAAAACGAGTACCCGCGCCGCTGCGAGATCATGAAGGTGAGGGGGCGCATGTGCCATGCGCGCCGTTGGAGTTCGACGAGTGTTCCATTCGCGAGGTCTTCCGCAACCATATGACGCGGCATGTGCCCCCAGCACAAGCTTCCCCTGAGCAGATCGTGCTTCGCGCCGAGGTCATTCACCCGCCACTGGCGTTCGCCGGCGACCCCCTGTTGTGTCTTTTCCGCATCGGGCTGATTGTCGGTTACGACGAGCTGGATGTGCCGTCCAAATTCCTCACGCGGGATCGGCCCCGCGATTGCGGCCAGCGGATGCGATGGCGCACAGACGGTCACCATTTGCGCGTCACATAAATGCTGCCTTTCGATGGTACCCGGACTCAGCTCCGGCACGTCCGTGATCGTCACCGCCAATGCGCACGTGCCTTCGAGAACCAAACGCTCGCCGCCCTGCATGGTCGTTATGCGCAGATTGATTGCAACCGTTGGAAAGTCCGCCTGCAGGCTGCGCAGGCATTCAATCAAGTGCGCGCGCGGAAAATAGGTATCCACGGCAATCGAGACTTGCGGTACCCCGGCCTCAGCAATGGAAACCGCGCGCGTTTTCATTTCCTCGGTGCGTGAGATCACCGCACGAGCATCAGGCAGGAGGCTGCGGCCCGCGGCCGTCAGCGTCGCTTTGCGAGTGTTGCGCTCAAACAGCTCAACATCAAAGGCACTCTCGAGTGCCTTAATCGCGTGACTGATCGCCGACTGTGCACGCTTCAGCTCCCGTGCAGCTCCGGAAAAGCTTCCTTGGTCACACACGGCAACGAAGGCCCGAAGTTGATTGATGGTGACGTTATCGAGCACGGCCATCTAAAGAGTAGATGTTACTTATGCATTTATCGTCAATTGTCTTCATGAGTCAAGACCCCAGATCACGGGTCTACTGAATTAACTCCAACGAAGGATCGCATGACATGAACAGACTGAATGGGAAAGACCGCCGTGATCACCGGTGGCGCTACCGGCATTGGCCGCGCCGCGGCAAAGCGCTTCATCGAGGAGGGCGCCTTCGTCTTCATCTTCGGCCGCCGGCAGAAAGAACTCGACGCCGCCGTGGCCGAACTCGGGCCCAATGCCCGCGCGGTGAAGGGCTCGGTCTCGGATGAGGCCGACCTCGACCGACTCTACGCAGCGGTGAAGAAGGAGCGCGGGACCCTCGACATCGTTTTCGCCAATGCCGGGGTGGGAAGCCAGCTTGCGCTCGGCAAGATCACCGCCAAGCACATCGACGAAACCTTCGATGTCAATGTGAAGGGTACGATCTTCACGGTCCAGAAGGCGCTGCCGCTGATGGGCAAGGGCGGTTCGATCATCCTGACTGGATCGAGCGCCGGCACCACGGGCGCCCCGGCGTTCACCGCTTACAGCGCGAGCAAGGCGGCGGTGCGCAACCTCGCGCGGACCTGGGCGGAGGACCTGAAGGGCACCGGCATCAGGGTAAACGTGCTGTCGCCTGGCGCGGTGGCGACCGAACTCGCGAAGGAAGCGCTCGGCGAGGAGGGGCTTAAGGCCTACGGCTCCATGACTGCGCTCCAGCACATGGGCGATCCGGCGGAGGTCGGGGCGGCGGCCGCCTTTCTCGCGTCGTCGGATAGCAGCTTCATGACCGCCAGCGAGGTCGCCGTTGACGGCGGCCTGGCGCAACTCTGAGCCGGCGCGGTCCCGTGCTCGGCCCACACAACGAAGGAAAAAGATCATGAAAACACTAGAAGGTAAGGTTGCAGTCATCACTGGCGGAAGCAGTGGGATTGGCTTGGCCACAGCCAAGCGCTTCGTGGACGAAGGCGCCCACGTCGTGATCACAGCGCGACGAGAGGAAGAGCTGAAGGAGGCCGCCGCCTCGATCAAGACAAACGTTACGACGGTCGTGAGCGACGTGTCGCGATTGGACGATCTCGACCGGCTCTATGCCGTCGTGAAACAGAAACATGGTCACATCGACATTCTCTTCGCGAACGCGGGCGCGGGAACAATCGCTCCGCTTGCAGTGGCAACCGAGGCCCATTTTGACCAGACCTTCGACGTGAACGTGAAGGGACTGTTCTTCACGGTGCAAAAGGCCCTTCCCCTCTTCAAGGACGGCGGGTCGATTATCCTGACTTCTTCGGTCTCGAACGTGCTGGGGCTGCCAGGGTTTAGCACCTACGCCGCGAGTAAGGCGGCCGTGCGCAACTTCGCGCGCGCTTGGACACTGGAGCTGAAAGACCGCAAAATCCGCGTGAATTCGATGAGCCCCGGACCGACCGAGACGCCCGCCTTAGAGAAAACGACGGGCCTTACCGCTGAGCAAGCCGAGCAAGCGGCCGCGCACTTTGCGTCACAGGTCCCAATGGGTCGCAGGGCCAAGCCAGAGGAAATTGCGGCTGCCGTCACGTTCCTCGCCTCCGATGAAAGTTCTTACATCACCGGCGTGGATCTCGCCGTCGATGGAGGCATGGCGCAGGTCTGACCCCGGCCGGTCGCTGGCCCCAACGGTTAAGTAGTCGGACACGATCCGATCCTAAGAATGGAGAAGTTTTTATGAGCACAAAAGAGAATGTTCAGATTGTGAAAGATTTCTTTGCAGCAATAGGTGCCTACAATAAACAAGATCTGCTCGCGCTAGTTGCCGCAGATATTGAGTGGATCATTCCGGGCGAGGGCTGGCCGCTGGCCGGCACGCACCGCGGGCACGCGGAATTGGCGGCTGTGCTTCAGAGGGCGTCCGAAGAGATTGAAACGACATACCCAACGCCCCCCGAATTCGTGGCGCAGGGAGACCGGGTTCTGGTCGTCGGCGTCGCTACGGGGAAAATCAAAGCCACGAATAAGCCGTTCAAGGACGATTGGGTCTTCGACATTACCGTTCGGAATGGCAAGCTGACGAAGATCCGGGAGTATATCGACACGCAAGCCCTCGCGCGGGCCTCGCAGACGGACGCGTCCGGGCTGGCGTAGCGCTGGCCATCTGCGGCCATCGTGTCGGGGTAGACGGCGGGTCACCTCCTCGCACGCCGCACGCTCGTCGAATGCCCAACCATTAAGGAGATCGCAATGTACGACCAATCCAAGGTATCCGAGTTGATCCGGTTCGCACGAGTCGATGCGGGCTCCACCGTCATCGACGTTTACCCAGGCGACGGCGACTGGACCCGCCTGTTCTCCGACATCGTGGGACCCGAAGGACGGGTCTACAGCTTCGTGCCGGCCGAAGTTGCGCACTTCCAGAACGATCCGGTCGGCCGCATGCGCACGCTCGCGAAGGAGCCGGGCCGAGAGAATGTCGAAGCCGTCTCGGCGGACCTTGTGGCGATGCCGGGGGCCACCCAACCAGCGGATGTCCTATGGCTGCATCTGTTCTACCACGATCTCCATACCGCGCTGATCCAGAAGAAGGGTGCGACGGCGGCCGACTTCAATCGAGCCGTCTACGAGCGGCTGAAACCCGGTGGGTTCTACGTCATCGTCGACCACGCTGCCGCCGTCGGGGCGGGCACGAGCGACGCCCAGTCGCTGCATCGGATTGAGCCTGCGTCCGTCCGCGAGGATGTGGAGGCGGCCGGCTTCGTGCTGGAGGCGGAAAGCAGCATGCTCGCGAACAAGGACGATCCGCACTCGATCAAGGTATTCGATCCCTCGATCAAGGGCGCGACCGATCGCTTCGCCTATCGGTTCGTGAAACCCAGGGTTTAGTGAGTGATGTTGAAAAATGCTGCAGCGCCCTGTGCGCATAATATCGATTGGGTTGAGTCTCAATCACGCCATCGCCGGAATTAGCACTAGAACTTCTCCGACCACGGGCGAACGTCGATCTCGTGAGACCGGGCACTGCGCGGCTGCCGATGCAGTTGCAGATAGAGTTCAGCGATCGCATCCGGCGTGAGTAGGGAATCGTCGCCGCGCTCCTTGATAAGATGCTGGTAACGCTCGGACTCGATTTGTCCGTCAATTATTACAAATCCGATGTGTACGCCTTGGGGTCCTAACTCGCGAGCCATGCTCTGCGCGAGCGCGCGCAAGCCGAACTTCGGAACGGCTAAGTTGGCGAAACCGGCGCTGCCGCGCAGTGCAGCAGTTGCGCCAGTGAAAATGATCGTCCCATGGCCTCGCTTGACCATGCGCCGTGCGGCCGCCTGCCCGACGAGCAATCCGCCGAGGCAGCCGATGCGCCAGCAGCGCTCAAAGTCGGCTGGATCGATATCGAGAACATTGTTCTTCTGAAAGGCGCCCGCGTTGAACACGACCAGGTCCGGTTTTCCAAAATCGCGGTCGACATCAGCGAAGACACGAAGAACATCTTCGCTGTTCGATACGTCGGCGGCATAAGGCCGAACGTCGTGGCTACCTTCAGACTTGATCAGGGAGTTCAGCCTCGCTTCGTCGCGAGCAACCGCGCCTACCTGCATGTTCTCGGTCATGAAGCGCTTTGCCAGTGCCCACCCCAGCCCTGGTCCGACCCCAAAGACGATCGCTGTCTCGATATCCATTGTGATTCTTTACCTCTTCCAAGACCTGGACTTGATCAAAACCCAAAAGATCAGCAAATGTGAAACGATTACCAACGGAGCGTAAAACGTATACACATACCAAAAGGTAGCTAGGTTGAAGCTCGGCACATTCAACTGCAGGACGCCGCGTACTCCGTTTAGCAGGTCCACGAATCCCCACGTGTTGGTCACCCACACCAGAGGAACTGCAATACGCCAGTTGCCCCGCAGAGCAAAGATGGAAACCAGGGCCAGCGCCGCTTCTAAGAGATCACCGTAAGCAGCACTGGAACGGAACCCTATCGGCAGGTTCGGATCGACCATACCTGCAACTAATAGCGTCATTCCCACATAGCGGGGCACATGAACGAAGAGCAGCAGAATTAGCGCAGAATTGCGAGAAACCTTGGTTAGGTACGGCCCAACGTACCACACCGCGACGATGCCGAAGACGACAACGCTCGTAAGAAGCTGCATCCAGAATATTTGAGGCGTGTCCATTTCCGTGTTCCTTAACGTTGGGCTGTCGTTATGTCAGCGGCGCGCCGGCAAATGCTCGCGCCACTGTTGTTCAGCCGTGCAGTTCGCGTAAACCTCAATCAGGTTCCGCTCTTCGCGCAGTCCGGATAGTCGGCATAACCGCGTTCGTCGCCCCGGTAAAAGCTCGCTGTATCGGGGTACGTTCAAGGGTGCGCGGCGACTTACGCGCGTGGTCAGACGCGCCGCGGCTGGAGCACCAAGTCGGCCGCTTCCTCGGCATCTTTGAGGAGCGTCTTGCGCGGCGTGCCTAGCTGCGCACGCATGGTCAGCCCACGCGCTAAATCCGTGACTTGGATTGCACGCGCGGCTACGGGAAAGTCAGATGGGATTTCTCCCGCGCTGATCCCGTCCCGGAAACGGCGCTCCGCCAGCGCCACGCCGCCCGCGACCGCGCTCTGCAGGAACCGCTGAACCTCAGCGTCGTTCACAAGCGGCGCGACGCACACCATAAGGCAACCCCGGGCGGACCCTCTCTCGGTCGCACTTTCGACGGCGTACCTCAGAAAGCTCGCGATCGAGTCGCGAAGACTCTGTGGCGAGAGGAGTGCCTTCGCGGCTGATGCGCCCTTCCGTTCCGCGTACGCCCTAAGGGCGCGCAAGAATATCGCCCGCTTGTCCCCAAAGACGGCATACAGGCTCGGCCGTCCCACACCCATCCCGGCGACGAGATCGTCAATCGTCACTCCGTCGTAGCCTTTCGACCAGAACACCTGAGTCGCCTTTTCCAGGGCCCCCGCCTCGTCGAAGCTGCGCGGCCGACCCACGGGTCTAGCGGTTTTTTGAATCATTTGGTTCAAAATTCATTGACAATGGTCATCGCACCAATATATAACTGAATAGTTCGAAATTAGCAAGCCGGCCCTGGCCTCGCGGGGCCTCACGAATGAACCTTCACCCTTTATCACTGAGACGCCCACGGAACATTCGATCGCTCTCGTCACCGGCGCCACCTCCGGGCTCGGTTATGCGGCAGCCCGCACTCTTGTTGGAGAGGGCTGGCGCGAGGTCATCGTCACCGGGCGCAGCCTAGCTCGGGTCCAGGAAACGGCCGCTCAGCTCGCGGCTGAGACCAAAAGACAGGTCTTCACACTGCTGGAGCTGGATCAAAACGCACCGACCAGCGTCCAGTCCGCCCTCGCCGAGCTTGTCAAGCTGCGTCGGCCGATCGATTTCCTACTGCTCAATGCCCGGATGGCCCCAGGTAAGAAGCGCGTGCTCACTGCGGCGGGCGTCGAGGCGGCCGAGGCCCCGCTGATCGGCCATCATCAACTGACTGTCGGGACAACCTAAGAAGGATGAAAAATATGAACGAAAGTGTCTTGATAACCGGTGCAAATGCTGGGCTTGGGAAAGAGACTGCCCGACAGTTAGCATTGAAAAAAGAAACAAGAAAGGTAATTCTTTTTTGCAGAAATCGTGCGAGAGCAGAGGCAGCAAAAAAAGACCTTGAGGAGAAAACGGGGAAAAAGATTTTTGCAATTGTTATTGGGGATGTTACGGATGCAAATTCTGTAAGAAAAGCGGTAGAAGAAATAAAGGAACCTAGGCGCAGCGTCGAACTTATGACCATTTGAGGCTTGGCAACAGCGCTTGGCCCGGGAAGCGACTCATGCCCTTCCCTGAACCCGCCACTCGAATACTGAAAAGAAGCAAGCAACGCTGTACCACCATTCGTGATCCATGGCAGCTTTCTGGGTCAGCCGTCCAAATAATAATGTGTTAATATAATCAATCGTTTATAGTGAATAACTAGAATCAAAATAACTTTCGCGGGCGCCATCCCAGCCTGCGCCGTTGTACTTAAATGCCTTGCATCGAACCGATGCAGCGGGATCTCGGAGACGCTCCCGCCTTGGCCTTGTCGCGGATATTCGGTGCTAGTATGCGATCGCGTATCAACATTCACTTGCCGGTACGGCGCTGCGTGCAAGAGTGCCATTGGATCGCACCTCGGTGCCCTGGGATTGTTCCATGGATGATACTTGCCCTGCCGCGTGCGAAATCTCCGAACAGCAGCGCGGCGTATTCGCCGACGTGCTATCCCAAGCCATCACAGGTGAGCTGATCGGGATGGCAAATTACGCGGCAATGGTCCGTCTGTATCCAGATCCAGACGGCCAGTGCGATGCGCTTGCGCGTGCCAGCACAGAATTCAGCCATTCCGAACGATTCAAGCGCGCCGCGCGTGAGCTAGGGGTTACGCCGATCGTGAATCTCGAAGCGCCTTACTGGAATCGAATCCGGACCAGTTTCCTCCGCCATGTCGACGCAAATGATCCCGTTGCCTGTCTCGTGATCCAGGAAGTGATGCTCGAATCGTTTGCGTTCTCGATGTATCACGCGGTGGCCGATGTTGCGCAGGGACGGCTGGCCCAGGTGTTCCGCGCTATCGCGGACGAGGAGGAGGCTCATGGCGATCACGCGGTCCAAGAACTCAAGACGGCACTCGCCGCCGATCGAATGGGGTTTGAGGATAAATTGGAAACGCTACACGACGAAGTCATGACGACACTGGCGCAAATGCTCGCGGCCAAAGACTCAGTTGGACATTGCGGACTTTGTCACGGCGAGTGTGTCAAAGGCGCGTTGCAGCATGTTGGGCTCGATCGCGCGACACTGCGCGGACTGGCGCTTAACCGCTATTTGCGCACATTGGATCGTATCGGCGTGCGCGGGGAGCGAAGCCTCGCGTGGGTGGCTCGGCTGCCGGTGTGAACGCATTTCCGGTCCCCGTCTTCGCGGCCCTAGGGCATCAGGAAAGCTGGAGCCAAATCTCGGCGATCGTGGACGCGTTGCGCGCGCCCGGGCAAGCGCTTCTCACGGAAGCGGAACTCCGGGAGATTGTGCCCTGGATTCCACCCCGAACGGTCAGCCGGCTGATCATAGCCGCGGCTCCGGATGCGAGCCCCATTCACGGCATTTATGTCGATACTTTCATCACCCCTGACGAGCTAAAGCTGCGACCCACGAGGCGCGTGCTCGACAAAGTGCGTGACGGCATACGAGCGGCCCAACTTGAGGGAGTGCGCGTGGCGACGCTCGGCGGCTTCACCTCGATCTTGTCGGAGGCGATGGCCATAGAATCTGATGGTGCTATGGCACTCACCACGGGCAACACGCTCACGGCGGCATTGATCGTGCGCGGCGTCGAGCGGGCCGTTAGTCTTTTGGGCCGCCCTCTGGATGCTGAGACTCTGCTGATCATCGGCGCCACCGGCGATGTCGGGTCGGCATGTGCGCGTTGTTTCGCCGGGCGAACTCGCCGACTATTGCTTGCGGCCCGCAACCCGGAACGCCTGGAACGCGAGGCCGCCCGACTGCGTAACTTCGGGCCGCTGGTGGCGTCGACTAACGTACCCGAATTGTTGCGACAATCGACGGTTGTGATCGCCGTAGCCAGCACTCCTGAGGCCGCGTTTGACTTGGATGGTTGCACGCCGCAGGCGATCGTGTGCGACGCCGGCTATCCGAAGAACATCAAAGTTGCGCCAGACGCTATGCATAGGCGTGTGTTTTGGGGCGGCATGGGCAGATTGGCCGGGGGCCTAAGGAGCCGGGATGGGCTGCATGAGCGGTTCTACCATTTCCCCGTGACCGATGTGGTACACGGCTGCATGCTCGAAGGCGGAGTGCTTGCGATGGCTGGCCGCTTCGAAGCCTTTTCGACTGGTCGTGGGCGGATTACACCTGACCGGGTAGAGGAGATGTGGAAGCTGGCAGGCACCTGCGGCGTCTCTCTGGCACCGCTGTTCAACGATACAGGAGTGTGGCCCGAGGAAATTGCGTTGTGATTGTTCGGCAGGGCACAGTCGCCGTCTGGCCGCCAGTGGCGGATTTCGCGACGAGTTCGTCGGACGCATCGCTGGCGGCGGCAGCCGCCCACATTCTTACCGAGCGCTGCCGTGGGAACCTTGCGCGTGTCTGATTCCACACCGCCGTCGGTTCCGTATGGGGGCCGGTTGATGTTCACGCAGTCGTGGGAGGATCCCGCCTGCGATGTCGCAGCACTGCGCCCGCAGCCGGGAGCGACGATCTTTGCGATCATTTCCGGCTGCGACAATGTCTTCGGCCTACTGCTGACCGACCCTGCCCGCATCATCGCAGTGGATTTGAATCCCGCTCAAGTGTATTTATTCGAGTTGAAGCGCGCCGCGTTTCGCCGACTATCGCATGCCGAGATGCTGGATCTGTTGGGTGTCCGAGCCGCCGCGGCGCGACAGCGGTTATACCAAAAGCTACGCGGGGATCTCAGCCCCGCAGCGCTCGAATTCTGGGACGCACGACCGAAGTACTTCGATTTGGGGCTTCTGACGCGCGGCGGATTCGAACGGTATTACGCAATGTCTCGTGCACTGTTGCGGATCGTGATCGGACGTGGTCGACTCGAGCGGCTGTTTACTCTGCGCCCCGACGAACAACGTCAATTCTATGTGCAGCAGTGGGATACTTGGCGGTGGCGAACGCTGCTGCGCGTGGTCTGCAGCAAGTATGTGCTAGGCGCGCGGCTCGATCCCACGTGGTTCGCCCACGCAGAGACTTCGTCTTTCGGCAAGCATTTCACGCTGCTCGCCGAGCATGCGGTCGCCGAACTGCCCGCGCGTTCTAACTATTTTCTCGCACAGATACTCCTAGGACGATACCTTGATGAGATCACAGTGCCCGATTATCTGCGGGCGGAACATTTCGAAACGATCCGGCAGCGGCTGGATCGCATCAGTGCGGTGACCGCAGACGTCTGTGATGCCGTTGAGGCATTGGGTCCTCAGTCAGTTGACTGCTTCGCGCTTTCCAACGTATTCGAATACGGCCCGCGAGAACTGTTCGAACGAACACTGACGGCGCTCGTGCGGGCGGCGCGACCCGGCGCCCGATTCACGTTGCGAAACTTGCTCGCGCCGCGCCGATTCGAGGGCCATCCGGAATTCCTGGTTGACTTGGATCTAAGCGCCCGGCTACGCAGCGCCGATCGCGGCTTTATCTATTCCCGCTTCGAAGCCGCGACCCTGGCAAACGCGGCGAGCGGTTGAGCGCTATCGCATCAAGGGTCACATGCAATCCAGATTTCTCACCGGCACCAGCCGCGGCCGATATTGGCTCGCTAGCATAGGATGCATTTTGGTCCTGGTACTCGTAGCAGCGTCGTTCCGCATGGAGGGCCGGCTAGAGACCGCTGCGCATGTTGAGGGGAGCGAGTCGGAGCGCGTCGACCAGCAGCTCACACGACAGTTTCACTCGACATTTGTAGGTAGCGCCATTCTGGTCATTCAAGGCCTGCCACCGCCGGATTCCAAGGAAGGCAGACAAGCACTGGTGGAAATAGACACAGCCGTCAAGAAAGAGGTGGGCGTTTCCGGAACTTTCTCCCATCTAGACTGGAATGATCCAGTTTTTTTGGGAGAGGGCGGAGGGACGTTCATCATCGTGGGACTATCAGGCTCGGACGACCTTGTCGACGCGACCATTCCGCGGCTTCGCGCACGTGCGCAGAGCCTCCTGAATCAAATGCGAAATCGTTACCCCACGTTGAAACTCGAATTGACGGGCGAGACGCCAATCAATTTCGACTTGCGGAAAATCAGTTCGGATGACGTAAGTCACGCCGAAAGTCGGGTTGTTCCGCTCATTCTGGTGCTGCTCCTGGCCGCCTTCGCGAGCCTGGTAGCCGCCCTGCTGCCGTTGACGGTTGGCCTGCTGGCCATGCTGATGACGCTCGGAGCTGCAGCGATTCTCAGTCGCTGGTGGCACCTGTCAATCCTCTTGGAGAATAT
>CAWFRX010000007.1:0-193608 GCA_963818345.1 uncultured Acidobacteriota bacterium
TGGCGTACCGCGCGCTCGTAGCTCAGCTGGATAGAGCATCTGCCTTCGAAGCAGAGGGTCGGGGGTTCGAGTCCCTCCGGGCGCGCCACTAAATTCGGCGACGTAGCGGCCTCACCCGAAATTGCTGTCTCCGAACCGGTGCACGTTTTGGCGCACACCTGCCTCAAAAACCACCCAGAGATCGCGTCCGATGCGGTGCGCTTTGCGTCTATACGCTTGCCGAGCCGCCGAGGGCTGGGAAGGGCTTCCCGCTCCAGGCGCACGGCCGGGGCACTCTGGTGCGCTGGCGGAGGTTAGTGTATAAGGGTGCCCATTCCGGCACGGGCCGCGCGGGCGACACCGCCAATCCAATAAGGAGGCAGCCATGGCAAGTGTGAGTGAGTTACTGGATCGTTTCGTTCAGTTCTTCAATGCTAATCGAATCGAGGAAGGCGAGCAGGACTTCGCGCCGGGCGGCTACAGCGAGGAGATCGGCACGGGTCGCCGCTTCACTCCTCCGGAAGGGTCTGCAAACGCGCGCGCCTGGAAGCAAGCGTTCCCCGACGCGCAAGGCACGATCACGCGCAAGATCATCGACGGCACGAACGGCGTGGCCGAGATCGTGTGGCGTGGAACGAATAGTGGACCGTTGATGGGACAGCCAGCGACGGGCAAATCCGTCAACGTTCGCGCCGTCCTAGTCATTGAAACCAACGGCAGCGCGATCACACGGGCCTCTCACTACCTCGATTTGGCGGGAATGATGGCCCAATTGGGCGTCGCGCCTGGCGCCGCCGCCGCGGGTCGGTAAGCCAACCAGTGGATGGGCTTGGGTATCGATGCCCAGGCCCACCTTCGGCCCGCTCCTACACGTCTGGTTTGTCGCGCCGCATCTCGTTTTCCTCGTAAATTTACTCTTGGTTTATGCTCGTTCGGTCGCTACCCATCGACGCACGAAGATAAGTTTCATTTATGCCCATCCTTTGGTACAGTGCCGCGCGAGTTAATCGACCTTACCCGGGGCGATGATTTCCAGTCAAGGAGGCCGCTTATGGCCGCGTTGGATTTGCGTCCCTTGTCCCTCGGCGAGATCTTAGATCGCACGTTCACGCTGTATCGATCGCATTTCGCGCTCTTCGTCGGAATCACGGCCATCCCGCAGCTTTTGGTTCTCGCGCTGCAGCTAACCCAACTTTTCTTGGTAGGCGCCCCGCGGGGCATCCCTGGTTCGGCGACGAACCCGGTCGCTCTTCCGGCGGTAGGTCCAGCGGCGGCCGGCGCGAGCGTCTTGGTGGGCCTCCTCGGGGCCGTCGTCGGCACCATCGCGTACCTGCTGTCGCAAGGCGCAACGGTCTCCGCCGTCGCCGATCTCTATCTCGGACGGACGCCGACCATCGGCGCCTCTTTTCAGAAGGTGCGTCGGGACCTCGGCACGTTGTTTGGAGTGGCCATGCTGAATGGCCTCGTCGTGGTCGTCGGATTCGTGCTGCTCATTATCCCGGGCATCTACATGCTGTGCCGGCTGATGATCGCCGTGCCCGCAGCGGTGCTCGAGAATCTGGGACCGCGCAGTTCGCTGGACCGCAGCTTCGCGCTCACTAAAGACAACGCGGGGCGCGCCTTTCTGATCCTGTTGCTGTACTTCGTTTTGCTGTTTACGTTCCTAGGGTTGTTTCAGGTGCCTGCTACCATGGGACTCGCGGCCGCGCGGGGCAATCCGGCGATGGTGCGATTGTGGCTGGCGGTCACGCAGGTACTGGCCTCCATTGGCGCGGTGTTGGTGGCGCCGGTTCTTACGATTGCCACGTCTGCGTTTTATTTCGATCTTCGCGTGCGTAAGGAAGCCTTCGACCTTCAGGTGATGTTAAATCCCGGCGGCGAAATCAGCTCTGTCGGCGGCGTTCCTGGCGTGCTCGGCTGACGGTGCGGCCTCGAGTGTTCGTGGGCGCGGAGCCCGCTCAGGGAGCGTCGCGAAGACTTGTGCGTCTCCTCGCGGGTCAGTTCTCGCTCCTGCTCCTGCTGTCGCTCTCGACGATCGCTTCCGCGAAGCCCCGGGCACCGGCTGGACCGCCGGCCGGACCGCCGGCCGAGCCCGTTGCCGGATCCCTGAACCTGCAATCCTTCCAGATCGAACTGCGCCGGATTCATAGCGCTCTGGCGGCCAACGCGCGTACACCGGACCAGATCACCGCGCTCGAAGCTGCCCTGCCGCCCTCTTGGACGGTCGAGACCACCGAACGCAAGTACGAGGTTCCCAGCGAACCCCTGCGTGCGCTGCTGGAAGAAGCGCGGAGCGATCCATCGCGGCAGGCGCAGCGTGTCGGAGAGGCGCAGGAATGGGTTGCGGAGATGGAGGCTGAAGTCGACGGATACGCCGCGGCCGGTGAGCCAGGCCAAACAAACGCGCGCGCCAAGCTTGCGCAGATTCTGGCCGCACGGGAGTTCGGCACGGTATACAAGGAGAGCGCGTGGGATCGGCTCAAGGACCGAGTCTGGGCGTGGATCTGGGGGAAGTTGGCGGAGCTGGTCAGGCGGATGGGCGAGTACCCGACCGCATCGCGGGTTTTACTCTGGCTGCTCTTGCTGGGCGCGGTGGCGTGCATAGGTCTCCCGGTGTTTCGTGCGTGGGCACGGCGCGCTGGTTACGATGGGCTCAAGGCCCCGGCCATGCCAGCGGTCACGCAAAGCTGGCAGGAATGGGTCAGAGCTGCCCGGCTGGCCGCTGATCGCGGAAATTTTCGCGAGGCCGTGCACGCGCTCTACTGGGCGGCAATCGTGCATCTCGAGGACTCCCGAGTTCTCCCGCGTGAACGATCGCGGACGCCGCGCGAGCGGTTGCGGCGGCTGCGTCGATCGACGCCAAGCAGCGCCGGCGAAGACGAAAAGCTACCAGTCCTTTTGCAGACACTCACGGCGAGACTCGAACGCACTTGGTACGCGAGCCAACCCGCGACACAACAGGATTTTCTTGAATCGCTGCAGCTCGCTGAGGAGCTCGGATGCCGGTTGCAATAGATCCGGCCGATCGACGGCTCTTGCTGATTGCGGGCAGCGCCTTCCTGCTGCTGCTTTGCGCGGTGGCTTTCCTGACTCCGGCTGGCGGCCAAAACGAAGGGACGGTTCCTTCGAGCTATTCTTCCGGACCAGGAGGTACGCGCGCGGCTTTTGTCCTTCTTCAAGAGATGGGCTTTTCTGTCGAGCGCTGGGAGGCTTCGCCCGTTGACTTGCCCCCGGATTTGTCCCATGCCGTCCTGATTCTTGTGGATCCCGAGGGCGATCCGAACGAAGGTGAAAAGGAGGCCCTGCTGCATTTTGTGCGGACTGGGGGCACGATCCTTTTGAGCGGGCCATCAGCGGAGGAATTCTTTCCTGAGGCTAAGCTCATTTCTCAGCCGTTTGGCTCCCGGCTGAAATCGTTCCCGGCGATTTCGCCGAGCATTTTCACGCGCGGCGCAGGCAGCGTCGTTTTTCGTCCTACGGCGCTGTGGGACAGAATCGAGGGAGCGCAGGTGCCCCTTTACGGCAATCCCCAGCATCCCGCCGCAGTGAGCTGGCGGGTTGGACTGGGTCATATTCTGTGGTGGGCAGGAGCCACGCCGCTGACCAATGCGCGCATCGCCAAGGACGAAAACCTGAATCTGTTTCTGGACGCGGTCGAAGGCGGCAATAGTGCTTCCCGTGGATCGACCAAAATCTACTGGGACGAATACTTTCACGGCGAGCGTGTGTCGCTTTGGACATACGTGGAAAACACGCCCGTCGCATGGGGATTGGTTCAAGTCGGAGTGCTTGGCTTCGCGATCCTGTTCACGTTCGGACGCCGCAGCGGGCCCGTCCAGTCGGCTGCGCGAAACTCCCGCCTCTGGCCGCTGGAGTTCGTCGACACGCTTGGCGCGCTCTACGAACGCGCCGGCGCGACGCCCGCCGCGGTGGATATCGTTTACCGCACGTTTCGCACGGCGGTGACACGCCAGCTGCGACTGCCTTTGACGATCTCCGATGCAGCACTGGCGCAGACCGTGGAAAGCCGCCTGGGATGGTACCGTCCCGGCTTGGCGCAAACTCTAGGCCGCGCAGCGGACGTCTCTCGTGGCGAGAAAGTTACACCGGCGGAAGCGCTCGCGCTCGTGCAGGAACTCGAGTATTGCCGGCAACAGTTCGGTCCAAAGAAACCGCAGGAAAAAGGGAGGCCTTGAGCTTGGAATACCTTTCGCGCTTGGTCACGCATGTTCGAGCGGAGTTCTCTAAGGTGATCGTGGGTCAGAATGAAGCCACCGACGAACTTCTGCTGGTGTTGATTTGTGGTGGGCACGCGCTGATCGAAGGGGTGCCCGGAATCGCCAAAACGTTGGCGGCGAAGACGCTGGCGCGAATCTGCAATCTGGAGTTTCAACGCGTGCAATGCACGGCGGACCTGATGCCGGCCGACATTATGGGCACAACGGTTTTTAACATGGCCACCAGCAGCTTCTCGCTGCATCGCGGGCCCATCTTCACGGACTTGCTTCTCGTGGATGAGATTAATCGCACCTCGCCCCGCACGCAGGCGGCTTTGCTCGAGGCCATGGAGGAACGCCAGGTCACCATCGATGGGGTGCGGAATCCGTTGCCTGCCAGCTTCACCGTGCTGGCCACGCAAAATCCCATCGAATTCGAGGGTACCTATCCGCTGCCCGAAGCCCAGCTCGACCGTTTTTCGCTGAAGATTCGTCTCGGCTATCCTTCGGTGGAGGAGGAGACCGAACTGCTGGTCAGAACCGAACGCGGTTTTGATGCACGCAAGCTGGATACCCTCGACCTCGCGCCGATTGAGCCCGGGCTGCTCGAAGCCGCGCGGAAAGAAGCCCAGGCGGTAAGGGTAGAAGACACCCTCTATCGCTATCTGGTCAACATTATCCGCCGCACGCGCGATTGGCCCGCGCTATCACTAGGCGCTAGCCCGCGCGCTGCCGTCGTGCTTTTCAACGTTGCTCGCGCGCTGGCGGGCGTCGACGGACGCGATTTTCTGATTCCGGACGACATCAAAGCGGCCGCGACGCCGGTTTTGCGACACCGGCTTCTGCTCAAGCCGGAAGCCGACCTCGAAGGGGTGACGGCCGACCAGGTTATCGCCGAGATTTTGGCCGCGGTCGAAGTGCCCAAATGACCAGCGAAGCGGCTGCGGAACTCTCCCGCGTGCCGGCAACCGTGGAGTCGCGCGCGCGTTCGCTGGGGCGGGTTCCTTTTGCGTTCGGGCGCCGATTTTTCATCGGACTTGTCGTAGGATTGGCGTGGCTGGCGCCGGCATGGTGGTCCCCGCAATTTATCGTGGCAATGTTCTTCTGGGATGCGCTTCTTTTGGCCGCGTGGTTGTGGGATTTCTCCCAGTTGCCGGCGCCACGGCAAATTGAAGTTCGCCGCATTTGGTACACACGCCCCGCCCTAGGAGTGCCATCCCAGGTCGGGCTGCAAATTTCGACGGAATCTCCGCGTGTTTTGTATGTGCGCGCGGTGGACGAGACGCCGGCCGCGCTGGCGGCCGAGCCACCGCAGTTGGCCGCCATCGTCCCCGCGCGCGACGCCGTGCTTCTGTCCTACCCGATCCTGCCGAGACAGCGCGGGACGACGCGTGTCGGCCGGGTGTTCCTGCGTTATCAATCCGCTCTGCAACTCGCCGAGCGGCGCGCGGAAGCCGACCTGAGCCAGGCCGTCCGCGTCCTGCCGAATATCGAACAGGCGAGGAAGCAGACTCTGAGCCTGATTCGTAGCCGCCAGGTCGAGATCGAGAGGCGCCGTTATCGGCAGCGGGGCATGGGACGCGAGATCGACAGCCTACGCGAGTATCACGGGGGCGACGAATACCGCGACATCTCCTGGACGGCCACGGCCCGCAGGCACCGCTTGATTACCCGCGTCTTCCAGATGGAGCGCAGCCAAACCGTTTGGCTTGTGCTCGACGCCGGACGGTTGCTGCGCGCCCAGGTTCAGGAACCGGGCAGCTCTTTGCGCCTCTCCAAGCTGGATCATGCTGTGAACGCCGCGCTCTCCTTGGCGCAGGTAGCGATGCTCTGTGGAGACCGCGTCGGCCTGCTGGCGTATGGTTCCCGAACGCAGCAGAGCCTGGTTCCGACGCGTGGCACGCAGCACGTTCGCTGGCTCGCCGATGCTCTGGCCGAGGTTCGCGCCGAAAGCGCTGAGCCAGACCACGGGCGAGCCGTGCGAACCTTGTTGAGCGTTCAGAAGCGCCGCAGCTTGGTGGTATGGATCACCGACTTCGCAGAAACCGCCACCGTGCCTGAGGTGATCGACTACGCGATGCAAATGTCGCCGCGCCACTTGGTGATTTTTGCGGCCATGAGCCAGCCGGAGCTCGCTGCGCTTGCCGCGGCCGCGCCAGCGTCGCCCGAGGAGATGTATCGCCACGCCGCGGCTCTGGAGATTTGCCAGAGAAGGGAGAGCATGCTCGGCCGGTTGCGCCAACACGGCGTGCTCGCGTTTGAATGGATGCCTTGGGGACTCTCGACCATCCTTGTGAACCGATATCTGGAGGTTAAGGAGCGGAATTGGCTGTAGTGGCGAACGCTATAGCGGCGTTTGAGCTTTTTGCAATGGCTGGCGGCGCTACGTCGGCAGCGGGCTTCACCTCTGGCGCGCTTTGCAGATAGAGGATGAGCAAAGTGAACAAGACGGCCGCCAGCAGAAATTTTAGAGGCACCGCCAAGTGCGATGGCGACACGAATCCCTCGATGGTCCCGGCAATAATGAGCATCGGCACGATGCCTAGAACAAGGCTCGCCGCACGCCGGCCCGCGCGCCCCAACGATTCCCCGCGTGGCAGCAAACCGGGGAACAGCATTCCCCGCGCGAGCTCGAGTCCGGCGCCGCCGGCGATGAAGATAGCCGGCAGTTCCAGCACGCCGTGGGGCGCGACAAAGCTCCACAACTGCAAAGCCATCCCCGCCCGCCAGGTGGCTGCGCCGACCACGCCGATCATCAGGCCATTGAGGATGAGCATCCAGACCGTGCCGATCCCCGCCGTAATTCCCAGCGCAAACGTGGCGAACGACACGGACAGGTTATTGGTGAGGATCGCCGAGGCGGCCAGCGGCTTGACGGTCACAATCGACTCGGTCCACATGCGATGCTGCTCAATTGAGGCGATCATCTGCGGACCCAGCACCTGATACGAGAAGCCTGGGTCGTGCAGCGTCACCACCCAGCCGACCAGCCCAGCGACGGCGAAAAGCACAAACGCCAGCGCCGTCTCGGGCAGCATCTCGCGGAAAATCCGCGGGTACCCTGCGTAGAAGCGGAGCGCTCCGTCCAGCTTCGGCCGGCGGCCCATATAGATAAGGTTGTGGGCGCGCCCCAGCAACTGGTTCAGGTAGGCGGCCAGTTGACGGCTGGTGGCGTCTTCGCGTACAACCGCTAGGTCTGAGGCTGTCTGGCGATACAATAGCCCAAGTTCCTGCAGTTCCAAGTGTTTGAAGACAGAGACGCCGCGTCGTTGGGAACGGCCGATGAGTTCTTCGAGCCGGGACCAGTAAGGCCTGCGTTTCTCGAGCCAACGCGTGGAGATCATGGTTACTTTGCCGTCCAACCCGGCCTTGACGCCCGAGCCACTGGGCGACAAGCTTACCATCGAAACTCCTGAGCAGACCTCCCTCGAATTTTCTATCGCGGGTATCGGCAGCCGATTTTTGGCCATCGCCATCGATACTCTGATTCAGACGACGATCGTCGCCGCGATGCTGCCGTTCGCCTTTTTTCTGCCGCGCCCTTCGCCCTATGGACCTTGGATCGTGGCCGTGGGCTTGCTCGTTTTCTTCCTCGTTTATTACGGGTACTTTTTCGCGTTCGAATCCCTGTGGAACGGGCAGACCCCCGGAAAGCGCATCATCCGCATTCGAGTCATCAAGGACGACGGCCGGCCTGTCCAAGCGATCGATTCGATTGCACGTAACTTACTCCGGATCGTGGACCAGTTGCCGGTTCTCTATGCCATTGGGATTGTCACCGTACTCCTCAGCCCGAAGAGCAAGCGCCTCGGTGACTTTGTCGCTGGAACGATTGTCGTTCACGAGAGAACCCTCGAAGACGTTAAACCCGTCTGGGATTCCGTTCCCCGCGAGGACGGGCTGAAGCTAGGTTCCGAACGCCTGGCCCCCGAGGACCTCGCGCTCATCGAGGCCTTCCTCAATCGCCGCTCCGCGCTCGCAGCGGACGTGCGATACCAGACGGCCGACCAAATTGTTCTTCGCCTTCGGCCCAAGCTCCAGATCCCGGCTGAAATCTCCCTTCGCAACGAGGAACTGCTCGAAGCCATCGCTTCCGAACGGCGCTCCTCCGCCAAATACAGCTAGCTCCCTCAAGCTTTGGTTCCTTCCGGCCTGAAATCGTCATACAATCCGCCCACGGAGGACGCAATGAACAAAGGGCATTTTAGTCTTTGGCCCCGCCTGGTCTTTTTTCTCTCGCTCGCGGTTCTTGGCAGCCTCTCTCCGGCGCACTCGCAGCAACCCGCGGCTCTGGTTATCGAGGGCGGGACTCTGATCGATGGCAACGGCGGCGCGCCCATCCGAGACGCCGTCGTGGTGATCGAGGGAAACAAGATCACCAGCGTATCGCGCAAGGGGCAGGGCTCCTACCCCGCGAATGCCTGGATCATCAAGGCCGACGGCAAATACGTGCTCCCGGGCCTCTTCGATTCGCAGAATTCCTACAGCTGGTATTTTGGCGAGGCCATGCTCAACCATGGCGTCACCTCCACTATTGATGTGGGGACGACGGGAGAGACAGCCGTGCCCTATCGCGACGCCGTCTTCCATGGGAAGGCCAGAGGCCCGCGAGCGTTTACCGGCGTATCCAGGCTCAGCGCCAACCCCAACGCGCTCGTGGACACCGGATTCGAAAACCCGCTCACCCACACACGCGTTCCTAAATCGGCCGAGGAGACGCGCCAGTTCGTGAAAGCGTGGATTGCCGCCGGCGCCGATTACATCCTTACCTACGACGGCGCTCTCCCCATGGATTACTATCAGGCCGCCTTCGATGAGGCCAACAAAGCCGGCAAGCCGGTATTCACGCGAGCGTACGGGCCAGTCTTGTTTCCTAAGGATGCCGCGCTTCTAGGCGCCGCGAACTTGCCCCATTCCTCCGGGATCGGCATCGCCGTAACCAAAGATCCCTCGAAATTCAAGCAGGGACGCGACGACAGAAACGAACTCGATCGCTACGCGGAAATGGACGACCAAAAGGCCCGCGATCTGATCCAGATCCTGGTGGCCCACCATGTGGCCCTGGTGCCTACCTTTATGATCAATTATCCGGGTTACCCGAAGGATTGGGCTCAATTCACCGCCGAAGCCCGCGCGTTCTTCACCAATCCCGACCTGCTCGCTTATTACCCCCCGAGCGCCGTGCAGTCGGCTTTGCAAAGTTACGTCCGCATTGATCAGGGAGAGCTGCGGGAGCGCCGCATGAAGGGCTACCAGAACGCCATGCGCTTTCACAAGATGTTCGTGGACGCGGGAGGCCATCTGGTCGTTTCCGGCAACACCAACGATAGCTGGGTGCCGGGTGTCGACCTGCACCAGGAAATGCAAATCATGGTGGAAGCAGGACTTACGCCCATGCAGATCATCGTGGGGGCCACGAAATACCCAGCGGAGATGCTGCGGAAGCAGAATCTGCTGGGGACCGTCGAAGCAGGCAAGCTCGCCGACGTGATCATCGTCAATGCCGACCCGCTGCAGGACATCAAAAACCTGGACAAGATCGACACTGTCATCCAGGACGGCAAGCTCGTCGAGCTTGGCTACCACCCCAATTACAGCAGCCCCTTTACCAACGTGGCTGCCGGAACGGTCAGCGTCGAGGGGCTTCCTTGGGCGGTCGACATGAAGAAGGCGACCGGTGGCGCCGAAGGCGGACCGCAGCGCGCAGCAGCGAATGGCCCTATTCCGGACCCCGTGAATTCCCCCCAGCCCGCCATCGAAGCGCTCAACCCGATCATCGTGACGCAAGGCGATTCCGCCATGGTCACGCTCACGGGGTTCAACTTCGTGCGCAGATCGGCCGTCTACTTCAAAGGCAAGCCGGTGCCGTTCCGCGCGGTGAGTGCGACCGAAATCCAGGTCACGCTCGACCCGGACGCTCTGCGCGAAGCCGGAAGATTTGACCTCGTGGTGAAGAATCCGGAGCCGCTGGAGCCATTTTATATAAGGAGCATGTGGGGCAATGGGACGTCAAACGTCGCCCACCTCATTGTCAATTACAAATATTGACGTGCGCTTCTAGATCGCGCCCGGACGCGCTGAAACGCTGGAAACAAGCGGCCGGCAGCGGTTTCTTTCACTTGTCGAGTTGTACACAATGAGAAAAATCAGTTCACTTGGGACGCGATCTGGTGTATAACACTGTCCATCCGGGGTCGTGCAGTTTTATCCTGGGCTTACAGTGTTGCGACCGATTTTGGGAGGGTCCATGAATTTGAGTAATTCGTCTTATAGGGCATCTATGCGCAAATATGCGCGGATGGCCACGGGGTTGTTGGCGGCGACTGTCGCTCTCTTACTGATTTCTCTTCCTGTTTATCCTCAAGCAGCCGTAGGGACGATCCTCGGGGCCGTATACGACTCCACAGGAGCGGCCATTGCCGGCGCCAAGGTGACCATCACCGATGTGGCGCGAGGCACAACGCATGTGCTGATGACGGACGCATCCGGTCAGTATCAGGTTCCTGAGTTGCTCGTTGGCACTTATACGGTGCGCGCTGAGTCGCAAGGGTTCCAGGCGGTCGAGCGCACGAATATCGTCCTTGAGGTTGCGCAGGACTTTCGTGTCGATCTGAAGCTGCCGCCAGGCGAACAGACCCAGACGGTCACGGTAACCGAAGAGGCTCCGGCGATCGATACCACCAACGCCACCCTCGGCGGCACGATCACGAATACGGAAGTTAGCAACTTGCCCTTGGTCACGCGTAACTTCTTGCAGTTGCTCCAGTTGCGCCCGGGCCTGGTCGACGTGCCGGGAGGCAGCGGAACCAGCACGGCCTCCAACGGCCGGCGTGAAGGGGCGGACGTCCTTCTAGTGGAGGGCGTGACCCAGTTCGACCTCGGCACCAGCAACGTCCTAATCAACGGCGCGCAAAAGGGCGGCGCGGTGGACCAGTTGCCTCTCGACTCTGTGCAGGAGTTCGCCACTGAACAGAACCCGCCGGCAGAGTATGGCTGGCGCGACGGAACAGCCATCAACGTTGCGGTCAAGTCTGGAACCAACAGTATTCATGGGTCGGCCTACGCCTTCGGCCGCGACGCGGCAGCAACCGACGCTAAGCAGTTCACAGCGCTCGCGCAGCCCGAAACGGTCGGAAACACGGAGTTTGAGAACCCAGGTTTCACCCTGGGCGGCCGCGTGATCAAGGACAAGCTTTTCTGGTTCGTTTCCGCCGAATTTATCCGGCAGAACAGTCTCGACGCGGCTACATACACCGTGCCAGCGGACATAGGTACGGGGCACCCCGTTGCCAACACTGCCAACATGGTTGATGCGTGTACGGCCCAACAAGCGGCGGGCGGAGTGAGTCCACTGAGCGCGCAGTTGGCGGGCATCGTGAACTTTACGAATCCAGCTGGACCCAATTTCTGCGTACCCCAACCGGCGACGTCGAGCATTGAAAATCTGTTCCCTTTCAATCCGAGCACCTCTACTTCGATAGCTCCGCACGATCCTAGTTCCTCACCGAGCAACAACGGATTGGCGAAGATCGACTACAGCCCTAGCGAGCGCCACCATTTCGATGCGTTCATCTATGAATCCAGGGAGACCACCAACTCGGGCAGCCCCTACCAGCCCTACTGGGATACGTTGGGCGTCGGCAGCACGGCGGAGTACGCCGGGGCCTGGACTTGGACTCCTAGTTCGAATTGGGTGAACGACCTGCGGGGAGGCGCGGCGCCCAACTCAGGGAATTCGGTTGCGTCAGATACGAACGTCAATCCTGCAAGCCCGTACGCTGGAGTGGGCACTGGGTACGGCGTAAATACAGGCGCTACCGGGTACGGTTTTGCCTGCTTGGAAATCAATGGCGTTTTCCCGACCAACAGTGGCCTGGGGAATTGCGGCAAAAACGGCATCCGCGGGCCCCAGTACCAACTCGACTTCACCGACAAGCTTTCGTATTTGCACGGCAACCATGCCTTCAAGTTCGGAGTCGAACAGGTCTTCGTCAAATTCGATGACTCCTCAACGGCGAGCCAGAACGGTATTGTCCAGTTCTCGAACGTACAAAACTTTCTGGCTGGCGTTCCGTTAAGCGGAAGTATCATCACTGGCAACAACACAGATTCCTGGCGCGAGCAATGGCACGCTGCCTTCGCGCAGGACACCTGGCGCATCACGCCGAGGATCACTCTGACGCCCGGCATCCGCTGGGAATATATCGGGGCTCCGCACTCGACCATCAATAAAATGGGCAATTTCGACCCCAACCAGTCGGGAGGGGCCATCCAAATCGGTCCCGGCCTGACGAATAGCTCCGGCGCGTGCCTGACAAATAACGTCGCGTGCGAGTCGGCTGTGACGCACCCCGAAAAGACGGATTTCAATCCTCGTTTTGGCATTGCTTGGGACGCCTTTGGCAACGGCAAAACGGTAGTTCGCTCTGGCGTTGGCGTGATGTCTAGCTTCCCAACGATAAACGCGGTCGCCGGGAACCAAGTTCCATACGGAGACACTCTGTGCAGCAATGGCACCAACGTCGGTGTCAATGGGGCCACGACCTGTGCGCCAGGGAATATCGTCCTCAATCGTTACGGGACTCCGAACAATGCGATCGTCCCAAATACCTTCTCCGTCGCTCCAACGTGGACGGCGTGTGCCATCGAGCCGACGCCCGCGGGTTGCGGCGGCAACACCACCCCATTGTGGGCGGGCAACTCGTTGATCAACAACACATCAGGGCCAACGTGCGGAACCAGCTTGAGTGGCGGACTCGTTCAGTGCTCGATGCTGGTGACGAATCCGAATTTGCAGAATCCGCGGTCCGTGCAGTGGAATCTAGATGTTCAGCGCGCCATCAATAACAAGCTGACCCTGGACGTCGCCTATGTGGGCGTCCATGGCTGGGACGAAATCCATACGGTGGATCTGAATGAGCCCGCGTTGGGTTCGGGATGGGACCTCTCAGCCCTCACGGGCGGTGCGACTACCCCGTGCCTTGGGGCGGGGCTCGCTGCCGTGATCGGCCCAAGTTTCACCAACAAATGTACAGCTGACACCACGGCTGAAAATAATGCCAGGCCGTTCCACGCCGCGTATCCCTACTTCCAGTACATCGCTCAAACCACGAACGGATTCATGTCCAACTACAACGCGTTGCAAGTGACCCTGGACTCCCGAAATTACCACGGTCTGAGCTTCATCGCGGCGTATACCCTGGCCCACGCCCTCGACGATTGGACCAAGAGCTCACAGGCCACCGCAGCCCTGGCCAACCCAGCCAACCCGCAATATCAGTACGGAAACAGCGACTACGACGTGCGGAATCGCTTCCGGTTTTCACCCACATATGTGATTCCGGGCATCAAGTCGCCGGGGCAGATGCTGGAAGGTTGGCAGCTCAGCGTAATTTGGGCCTGGCAGAATGGCTTTGCCTGGGGCCCAGACGATGCCACGAGCAACGACTGGGGTGGCACTGGCGAAAACACCGATCGAACCATTCCAAACCCGAACAGCGGAGTATGGCAGAGCTGGAACTACATGGGTCCGAAGTCGGCCTTTAGCAATCTCGGCGATACGCCGATACCGTGTTACGGAGCGTTAGCCGGTTGCACCTCGTGGGCCACAGCTCCGGTCTCGATATGGAATACCTGTGCCTCGGCCGCAGCAGCGCCTTACGGGAATGCCACAGAGAACGTGGGCGGCACGACCGTAAGCTATAAGGAGCTAGCTCTGGCAGCGCTCACCAGTCCGAAGGGCGGCTGCTACATCCAAAACGGAGGCATCTTGACGCCTCCCGCCTACGGAACCCTCGGTGACGCAGGCCGCAACCTGTTCCACGGGCCCCCATTCCAGGACGTAGACTTGGCGGTCGAAAAAATGTGGCATTTCAGGGAGCGGTATAGCGCGCAACTGCGAATCGAGTGTTATAACCTCTTCAACCACGTGAACTACTCGCAGGTTAGCACTGGCCAAGGCGCCAGCCCAGGGGCCCTAAGCAACGACCCCACGGTCGGCACGGGCATTGCGAATCCCTTCGGCTACTCGACGGGCGCACAGCAACTGTCAGGAATATCCTCAAACAGGCAATTCCAGTTCGGCTTGAAGCTGATGTTCTAAGAAGAACTGGACGCAGTAGGCACGACAGCGGCATCGCTGATTCGCCAACAGCTTCACGGCGAGTCAGCGATGCCGCAACTTATTTGTGGCGGATCACGCCTAAAGCCCGAACTCGGCGCCGCACGCCCCTTGTTATTTTCAGCACAGCTAACATGGAACGAAATCCGTGACGAAGGGACCGATCTCGCATGGTGCGGTACACAGGTTACCGGCGGATCTGCGAGAAGTGCTCATGTCTGACCCGGCCGCGCGAGCAAAATGGGAGGATATTACGTCCCTCGCGCGTAACGAGTGGATCTGCTGGGTTATCTCCGTCAAGAAACCGGAAACCAGAAGGCAGCACATTGAGCGAGTACGCACGGAACTTAAAGAAGGAATGCGCCGGCCTTGTTGCTGGCCAGGCTGTCCTCACCGCTGAAGCAAAAACGGGCCTGTCTTCGACGTGTCCTCTTCCCACGTGACAAAAACAGAATTAGGGCATTGTCCAGGAAGCGTATCCAATGTATTTTAGCCCGGGCTTCAGAGTCTGTGTGGCAACTAGGGGGTCGGGGCTTCAGCCCCGACATAAAGTCTGCATTTTCATTTGGGCCTTTAGGCCCTGAAGTGATTCTGAGCCCGGTTCTCACACACAGTCTTCGGTCCTTGCTGTACGGTCCCAGGACCCTTGCTGCACGCTCCCAGGAAAGGATGACCAACGGGCATGAGCTCCATCCTTCGGTTCCTTTTCAAACCGGCGCCGGGCCCAGCGAGCATTGTGCTCATACGCCTCGCCGTTGGTTTGATTTTCCTGACGCAGGGCATTCTCAAGTACACGGATCGCAACATGGGTGTGATTCGTTTTACAAGAATTGGATTTCCGCATCCCTATTTCACGGCGCATTTCGTCGGAACGTTTGAGATCGCGTGCGGCTTTCTGCTGTTGATCGGGCTCTGGACCAGGGCCGCGGCTGTTCCGCTGCTCATCGTGATTTCGACCGCCATTGTCACGACGAAGCTCCCGGAGCTATCCCGAGCCAATCAAGGCTTTTGGTATATGGTCAGCGATGCGCGTACGGATTTCGCGATGTTCTGCTCGCTGCTTTTCTTGCTTGCGGTTGGCGGCGGAGATTGGTCGATTGGCGCGTCGGGGAGACGACGAGAATAGTCGAGGGTGGACTCGATGAATACTTTGCTGAAATCGGAACATTCGCGTTTGTCCGATACTGACGTAGCCTACGGGATTTTGCGGCTGTCCTTCGGCATGAATATTTTCTTGCATGGAATAAGCCGCCTTCTGAATGGCCGCGCCGCGTTCCTCGCGTACCTGACCCATTATTTCGAGCACGCGCCGCTGATACCCGCTAGCGCGTTGCCGGCCTTTGGGGCGGTGTTGCCCTGGATCGAGACCACTCTGGGGCTGTTGCTTTTGTTGGGCCTGGTGACTCGCTTCGCGCTGATCGCCGGCGGCTTGGTGATGACCATCCTGGTGGTTGGCACATGCCTGGCGCAGGATTGGACCGTTGCCGGACTTCAGTTGATCTACTGTTTCCTTTATTACTACCTGCTCTTGCATCGCGATCAGAACATGCTCTCGCTCGATGAGTTGCTGGGGCTCGGCAAGCGCTAAAGGGCCTGCCAGGTCTTCGGCGTCGTCGCCATCTCGGCATGGTATATACTCGCCAATCGGGAAGTAGCGCGAATCGGGAACGGGCAGTGGCGCTGCGTTTCCACTCGAGGAGCAATCTCCGATGAAAATCAGGACCGAAATCAGAAAGAAGCGTCACCCGCTGATTCTGCTCGTGGCTTTGCTGGCGATGGGCGTGGCCACGCGAGCCCAGAACGCGCCGGATTTCAGCAAGGTCGAGATCAAGACCACAAAGATTACCGGAAGCTTCTATACGCTCGAGGGCCAAGGCGGCACCATCGGCATCTTGGTGGGCCCCGACGGCATTCTGATGGTAGACAGCCAATTTGCTCCGTTGAGCCAGAAGATTCTGGCAGCGATTCGCCAAGTTTCGAATCAACCGATCCGTTTTTTGATCGATACCCACGTCCACGCGGATCACACCGGCGGCAATGAGAATTTTGCCAAGATGGGCGCGGTCATTTTTGCGCGCGAGGAGTTGCGCGAGCGGCTCATTCATCCCGCGCCGGCAGCCAACGGTACGGTTCCACCGGGAGCGCCTGCAGCCGCGCTACCCGTGGTGACCTACGAGAGCCCGGTAACGTTTCATATGGACGGCGAGGAAGCGCGGCTGATCCCGATTCCGCGGGCTCACACCGATGGGGATACTCTGATTTTCTTCCCGAACAACGACGTCATCATGTGCGGCGATTTCTACCGTTCGATTCAGTATCCGAACATCGACCGCGCGAACGGCGGCAGCCTCAACGGCATGCTCGATGGTCTCGGCATCCTCGTTGGCCTTGCGGGGCCGAATACCAAGATCGTTCCGGGCCATGGCCCGGTCGTGGGCCGGGCCGAGGTCATGGCGACCCGGGACATGATCCTGGCGATTCGCGATCGCGTGGCGCAAATGGTGGCGCAAGGCAAGACGCAGGACGAAGTGGTGGCCGCGCATCCGACAGCTGACTATGACGCCAAGGTGCCAAATTCCAAGGAAACCAGCGAGCGTTTCGTCACGCAGCTTTATGCCGAGCTGAAGCCGGCGAAGTAGCGCGGGCGGAAGACGAAGTGGCGTACCCGAAGCAGCGTTAAGTCGAAGACCGCCGGCAGGAAAAACCGCGACTAGCGGGCCGTTCCCAGGGTCTTCTCAGACTTCCATTTGATATTGCAGCCGACGCTCGGTTTCTGGTCGCTCGGTATCGGACGCCCTTCCAATACCGCGTCCAGCGCGGCGCTCAGATCCGCGCCAGTGACCGGCCGGCCATTGTTCGGCCGGCTGTCATCAAATTGCCCGCGGTACACCAGCCGACGGTCTCGATCGAATAAGAAAAAGTCCGGCGTGCAGGCGGCGTGGTAGGCCTTGGCCACTTCCTGGCTTTCGTCGTAGAGGTACGGAAAGGTATAGCCAACCTGAACAATCTCCTCCGCCATCTTCTCGGGCGCATCGTCAGGAAATGCTTCGACGTCATTCGAGTTGATCGCGACGACCGCCAGGCCCCGCGCCTGATATTCCTTCGCGAGCGCAGCGAAACGCGATCGGATATTTTTGACGTACGGGCAATGGTTGCAAATAAATGCAACGAGTAAGGCCGGCGAGCTCGGGAAGTCGTCGGAAGATACTTGCTTGCCGTGCGGGTCGGGAAGCTGGAAGTGCGGCGCTGGAGTGCCGAGCGGAAGCATTGTGGAAGCCATGGCGGTCATGTCGATTCCTCTCTCCTTTTCGGGAATCGTAACACGGATGAGAGCCGACGCGGGAGGGACGTGCCTCTACGAGGCGCTGGCGGGAACTCCGTTCGATTCTTTCAAACGGACGTAAAAGGTGCGCTGCTTTCGCGTAATCACGATCTTATCCTCGCGCGCCAGCCAGCCAATGGCCCAATCAAACATTGGCTCCGGCGCCTCGATTTCCGCCTTCAGCCTCCGCAGACTTATCTCGCCCTTGGTGCTCAGCGCTTGCCAAATAACGCCGGCAAGCGTACCGGTTTCTTTTTGCATGGAACAAAACCATCCTTGCCTGACGATGGTTTGAGCGCCCGTTGACGGTACGCGTGAGGCTGCGACGACTAGAATTATGCCACCGCGATCAAGCGGGGTGCAGGTTCCCCGACAGGCGCGCCGACACGCTCTCGGATCACGACGCCCAGCCCAGCCGTAAGCTCGAGGGTGAAAACTTCGCAGCACGATTTGCAGAGCCAGAAATGCTGGACAGAATGCATATTCGCGACCAGCTTTCCTTCTGGCGGCGAGCGGTGAAAACGAAAAAAGCGCCCGTGGCGATGATCGAAAGGCTTAGCGCAGTCGGGGTTCGCGCATTTCGATAGCATAGGTCCTCTGTTTCTTCTTTCAAGTAGCTTCGGGCCCGTACCAAAAGTACCGGTACAGATAACAGCGGTCAAACGCATTAAATTCATCGGTTCCATCGACAGTTCAGAGGGGTAATGGTTGATGCAGGCGCTTGAGAGTGCAACTCGAATCAAGCGCTGCGCTCAGAAGAGCACTTTCAGACCAAACTGCATCGTGCGCGGCCCCGTCGCGGTGCTGGTGTAGGTGCCGAAGTTAGGAGAGGTCAACGTGTTAACGAACCCGGAGAAGTTTGGGTGATTGAAAATATTGTACGTCTCCCAGCGAAATTGCAGCGTCACTCGTTCTTTCACCCGAGTGTCCTTGTACACGCCCAGGTCCGCATCTTCGACGCCGGCGAGGCGCAACTGGTTCCGGCCGCTGTCCCCGAAGTTGCCAAGAAGCGGCTGGGTGAGCGGGAACCCGCTGGTATCCGTGCAAATCTGGTTTGAGGCGTTCACGCCCACTCCCCGCGCGCACAACGAGGGTATCGCTGCCGCAGCCGCGCTTCCCAACGGCGCTGGGTGAAATGCCTGCGCATTGCCATTCGCGCGTTCCGCACCTCCACCGAGAAGAGCGACGTCGGGAATTCCCAGCACTGGGCCGCTCAAAATCGTGGCGGGAAAACCGGACTGAGCGGTCAGCACGCCATCGACAGCCCAGCCGTCCAGAATCTTACCTTCGTAACCGCCGAAGCGTTTGGTCCATGGGATGGCGAACGAGACGTTCATAACGAAGCGGTGAGTCACGTCAAATTCCGAAGGCCCCCAGTTAGCGCTGAGATTGCGCGGATCCTGGGCTTGATACGAGTCATTCACAAGCACGGCCAGTGCATCGGAAACATCGTCCATGGCGCGACCGTATGTGTAGGAAGCCTGCAGGCTCAGGCCGTGGCTCAACGCTTTCAGTAGCGCGAGCTGCACACCCTCGTAATCGGCCTTTCCCGCGCTTTGCACTTGCAAGACCGAGTTGAACCGATGATCCAGCAGATCGTTGGTGAAAACCCCGTAAGGATCGCCGTTCTCTGAAAAATAGGCATTCTGGAAAGACGAGAAACGCGCCATCTCATCCGCGACACTGGTCGCCGGGGCCGGCCTGTTCTGCGAAGGAATCAAGTTAATAGGGGTAGACACTTGCAAAGAATCCGTCGAGCTGCCGATGTACGTTGCTTTCAGCACGAAATCTTTCGTCAACTGATACTCAGCGCCAAAATTCCATTCTGCGGTCCGCGGATTCTTCAAGTTCTGTTGGACCGGAGTAATCGATCCGTAGTTCACTTGGTTTGATGGAAACGTGCCGATCCCAGCTTGGAACGCCGCCTGCGACGCCGAAGTACCCGCTACCAGGTCCGCGTACGAGTTCCCGCCGGTGAAATTCGTGACCGTCAGCAGGTGCGAGTAGGGCGCCACGAATTGCAGGTCCGCGACCGGATTCAGAAACAAAAAGTCGTAGATCCAGCCATAGCCGCCGCGCAGGACAATTTTGCCGCGGCCCGGATTCCAAGCCGCGCCAAGCCGGGGGCCCCAATTTTCATTGCGTTTGTAGGCTTCTCCCCCCAAGTCGATGGATCCGAGCGGGCCCGATCCGCCTCCTCCGAGCGGCGCATCGCTGCTGGTGTCGAGATTAGCGAGGATGTTATGCGCTTCCGAGACTCCGCCGGAAGATTCCAGGCGTAGACCGAGGTTCAGTGTGAAGGTCGAGGCTACGCGAATGTCGTCCTGGGCATATAAGAAAACGTCCGTCGAGCGGTAGCCGCGAGCCGGGTTGCCGATGAATTGAAAATACTCGGCCGGTTCGCCGCTTTGAAATGCCGAAGGACTGGCGAAGAAGAACTCGCCCCGTACGCCAGTATCGTTCGCGGTATTTTCCTGATACCGAAACACGTCTGCGCCAAACTTCAGCGCGTGACGGCCGGTCGTCCACGAGAGGGAATCGCTGTACTGGAAAACATTTTGCACCCGCTGCTGCGGGAATATGGCCGCGACCCCCATAGCGTCGAACCCTGAGATATCGATGACAGGGGCGTACGGTTGTTTCAAGCTTGTGACCGGCGGGAAGTCTTGGCCGCCGCGTTGAAACTGGAAGCGAAATTGATTGACGATCGCAGAAGTAAACGAGTGCGTGTAGCCGATCGTCACGGTCCGAGCGTCGAATACATCTTCCCCGCCATAATTGGGCAAGTTCGTGCTGCTCTGGAGAAACGTGAGTCCCGGCGTGATGGCCGTCCCAAATTCGTTTCCGGAGCGGACATTAATTTGGTCCGAGCCTCCGCGCAAAACGGCATCCATGCGCACCGACCAGGAGTATTGGTTTCCGCTATTTGGCGCGGAGCTCGTCAACTGACCGCTTGGCGACTGTGGCGTGCCGACTGCGTTAAACAACCCCAGGGATGTGGGGTCAGTGATCCCGGCGACTTGCGTGGGCGTTAGGACGGTGGCGACGGCCGTGTCGCTTGCTCCCCGGTTCTTGATGCCCTCGTAATGGCCGGCGATAAATACCCGATTTTTGACGAGGGGTCCGCCAGCCACCGCCCCCCATTGGTTGCGCTTGAAGGGTGTTGCCTTTCCCGTCGTGTCGAAATAATCCCTGGCGTTGAGGGCCGAGTTCTGCAAGAACTCATAAACCGATCCATGGTAGTCATTCGTTCCCCCTTGCGTGATGATTTGCAGTTGGGAACCGGAATTGCGCCCGAACTCCGCCGGAAAGCCGGCCGTGATCAACTTGACTTCCTGGATCGAATCCAAACTCATGCTGTTTGTCCCTGACGAACCGGTCACGGCAATGTCCGTCGCCACGGCATTGTCAATCGTGATGTCGTTGGCTCGGCCTCGTTGGCCGTTGGCGTTGTAGCTTCCCGACAGCAGGTAGGGATTATCGCTGCTTACCGGCACGATGCCTGGAGCGAGAGACGTCAAGGCCACAGGATCGCGGTCCAGCGAAGGAATGTCTTGGATGGTCCGCGCGTCCAGAGACGTTGCCACTTCGGCGCTAGCCACATCCAGGTAGGTTCTGGCGTCGCTGGCGACGGTCACCGACTGGTTCACTGGACCGACTGTCAGGGACGCGTCGGCCTCGGTGACTTCTCCACTGCGAACCCGGACCGTCGTGACGAACGCGAGAAAGCCTTGCTTTTCGACCCGAACCTCGTAACTTCCAATCGCTAACTGCTGCGCCGTGTAAGCCCCCGCTGAATTCGTTAGGAGGGAACGGCTCGCACCAGTCTCGATGTGCCGCAGAGTGACTTCAGCGGCAGTCACGGGCAATCCTTGCGGATCGAGTACCACGCCTCGAATGTCTCCAGTCAAAGCTGACCATGCCGGAAGAGCCAAGACCAAGAGGGCGAGCACCACGGACACGCAGGAACCCCAAGTCTTCGCTTTTCTCTTCATGATGAATCGCGACAGCTCCGCGTTTCTTGCCCTCGTTTCTTCTTCATCAGAGGCCGTAGCTTTGCAACTTGTCATCAAGCGCCGATTTGTCGATTCGCAAGAGGTGCGCCGCTGCGCTCCTGTCTCCGCCGGTTGCGTCCAGTGCTTGGATGATGGCTAGGTATTCGGGCTGAAGCGTGGACTGCCGTCCGGCGGACAGCCGCAATTTACCGCTCGCGGCGCCTCTGACGACAGGCGGCAGATCATCCATTTCGATCGTCGTGCTTGACGCAAGCGACAGCGCCCATTTCATCGCCTGTTCCAGTTCGAGGACATTTTTGGGCCACGAGTACGCCAGCAGACACTGCATCGCCCCGTCCGAGATATTGCGAGTCGGCTTATCTGGCTCGGAATACTTTTCAAGGAAATGGCTAGCCAGCAGCGGGATATCGGGTTTTCGCTCTCGAAGGGGCGGTAATTCGATCCGGACCGCGCTCAATCGAAAGTACAGGTCTTCGCGAAATGCCCCCCTGCCGACGAGTTGGGCCAGGTCTCGCTGAGAACCAGCGAGCACCCGCGCGCGGAAAGGGAACCGCTCCGTCGAGCCGATTGGGTTGAACGTCTTGTGCTGCAAGACTTGAAACAACTTCGCTTGCAACTTCCGCGGAAGTTCCTCAATTTCATTGAGGAAAATAGTCCCGCTTTTCGCAAGGCCTAAGAGACCCTCCCTTGCTTGGGTCGCTCCGATGAAAGCGTCCTTCGCATACCCAAAAAGTTCGGGTTCCATGAGCGTCGGTCCCAGCGCCCTGCAGTCGAACGGCACAAACGGCCGGTCGGTGCGGGCCCCTGCGGCGTGACTTGTAGAGCGGCCCGCGAAGTGAATGGTGCGGGCGACGAGTTCCTTCCCTGTGCCGGTTTCTCCATGAATCAGCAGGGGATAGCGGTGGGAACTCGCGCGCGGAATCAAAGAAAAGAGGCGCTGCATCGGCACGGAGACGCCGACAAGCTCGCCCAAAGTCGTTCGGAAACTGCTGTGGCCCCGGGACCCCATTGCGCATAGGATCGGCCTTCGGGCGCTGAGGTTCGCCGGACGGGCCGTCCATCCGAACTTATATACCACAATTCTATTGGTTTCAGAGAACTTAACGTTGGAACTCAGGTAAGGAGTAAATGGGGCGCGGTTAGGAGCTCGTCTATGCCAGACCCTTGTGCCAGTTGCGTTCTATCTCGGGCCAGCCGTGCTGCGGCAGCCGGTCGAGCACGTGGGCGGAGGTGTAGGACATCTTCTCTACCATTCCTTGCGCATTCCGGGCGGCGCCGGAAAAGGCAAAAGGGCCAAAGGTATGAATTATCACTCTCAAAAAGCTCAAGAAGACCATCGCTTGGACCGCATCGGAGAGGATCTGAATCTCCTCATTCAGGGTGGCCGGCACGCCGCTGCGCACTAGGAACCTGCGGAAGCGCCATAACCCATGGACGTCGCTTAGCAGCAGGGAGATCCAGACCAGCGCGAGCGCCTGCCGTTCCTTGCGATATTGCGCTGCCACCTCCCGCAACTCGGCCGTGGCGTTCAGCATTTGATACTCCCCGGCGTCGAGCAGCCGTTGCCCGCCGGCAAAGGAAAGTCCATCCAAGTGCACCATTTGCCGCACGGCCAGCACAGCGGAGGAGTTCGGTGCGCTCGCAGAGGGGCCCTGAATCGCTAACTTCAAGAAGACAAAAAACAGAATTGCGCCGAGCAGAACTAAGCTGAGGATCTGGATCATGGGTGCATGACCTTTCGCGTAGTGGAAACCGCCCGCCCCCAGTTTTCAGCCCAGCGTCCGGCATCGCCAGCTGGATCGATCATATCGTTTGCCGTCGCCACCCGATTCGGCGCGTAGCTCCAGACCGCCCATGTCCACATCGCCAGCATGGCCGCAAAACTGAACGGGCTGAGCCAGTACCAAAACGGGAAAAAGGCCGAATGCACAAGATCGGTGACCGCCGAGGCCGCCGTGGTCAGAGAGCTGTACATGCCAAACGCGACGGCGATTCCCCACACGTTTCGCCCGACGGGCTGTTGATAGTAGCGAGCCAGCGTCAGGATCGCCAGAACCAACATGGCCTGCACGAACCCAAAGCTCCGTTCCATCGCAAGGTACACGGAGTGAGAGCTACCGTAGGTTTGGAAAGCCCAGAGCATCCCAGTCAAAACTGTGATTAAGGCAACTGCCCCCAGAGTGACCTGTCGGCTCAACATACGGTGTACTGGGGAGGTCTTGGGGAATGCTTGACGGAATACCTCCCAAATCAGCAGGAACCGGAGACAGATATGCGCAATCCCGCTATCCCAGTACCATGAGGGATAATCCCGCGGAGCCAAATGCAGGATCACAAACAGAGCAATGTGCTGGCTAACGACATACCCCACGAATAAAGAGAAAAAGGGGTAATGCCGCCACGCGCCTCCCTTGACGAGCCGCCACACCAATAGCGCCTCGAGGGCTGCACCTAAACATGTGATCAGCGAGGGGAGCAACGACACATCATGATTCTACAACAATTCGAACGCATTTGGGAGGGGATAAAACCCCTCCCGTCCGAATCGATTATTCCACCGGCCAGGGATAAGGTGGAGGCATTGTGCCGCCCATCGGTCACCTCCTATAGGGATCAAGTGCGACCTCGCCAAGCTGTAGCCTGCTGAAATTCGCTATTCCACCGGCCAGGGATAAGGTGGAGGCATTGTGCCGCCCATCGGTCACCTCCTATAGGGATCAAGTGCGACCTCGCCAAGCTGTAGCCTGCTCAAATTCGTTATTCCACCGGCCAGGGATAAGGTGGAGGCATTGTGCCGCCCATCAGTCACCTCCTATAGGGATCAAGTGCGACCTCGCCAAGCTGTAGCCTGCTCAAATTCGTTATTCCACCGGCCAGGGATAAGGTGGAGGCATTGTGCCGCCCATCAGTCACCTCCTATAGGGATCAAGTGCGACGCGGGAAGGCTATACCTCTCCGAAACCGCAGCTTCATGCATTTGCGTTTTGTTCAGCCGACTGAACGGGTGGGGGTTGCAACATCAGTACATGAAAGGTTAAAATGAAGGCATGCTTAGCACAGACCGGCTGGACCGTTATTTGACCCGTGCTCTAGACTCGCTCGATGGGCCTTTTGCCCAACTCGCGTTCTTGGCCTCGCTGCGCGACCCTTATACCGGGCGGTATCTCCATGAGGGTTGGTCCGGCGTATTGCCGCAGGAGTTGGTCCACGAAGCGCTCCGGGAAACCCATCGCCGTGTCTTCGAGTCCGTCGTTGCTTCGAGCCTTGCGGACCTGTGCAACGAGTTGCGCAGGCATTTTCAGCTTCTTGGCGAAGAAGAGCGGAGAGTTGCCAAGCTGTGGTTGGAAACCGAACCCTATTACGAACTCGTTCCCGAGGGCTGCTCTCAGCTCCCCAGAAAATTCTTCATTACGCAGATTCGAACCGCGCTGGAAGTGCTCGTTCGTGCTCCCCATTGGGAATTTCTGCGGGAACCAGTCTCATCGCCACTCCCACAATTTGACCCACCACCTCAGCCTCGCTGGCCAAACTGAACGTTTCCACTTGGGCGTTTGAGACTGGATGGGGAATTACCATCAAGCGGTTTCCCTCCACTTGGCACCAGGCGCAGCGGTATCCATCCCGTAGTTCAATGAAGTAAAGAGGGCGGTCATACTCGCTTTTCCAGCCCTGGCGCAGCACGGTGCGGCGCTGCGGATCGATCATCACGATGGCGCCAGGCCGAAGCAAGGGAAACATGGTCCGGTCGGTCAATCCCACGTAGCCATACGTGTGGCGGCGGGGATTGTAATTCTGCAAGAAGGCAGCGGGAATCTCTCCCCACAATGCGACGACACGATTAACGAGTTGCGTAGTCTCCCACCGGAAGCTCGGATCGAGTCGCACGGGAACCATAACCTTGGTATCGAGGCCGTGCACATCCGAAGAGATCTCCCTCGTGGTTTCGGGCAAAAAGCGCGTGCGATAGGCCTGCGTGCGGTTAGCGTTCACGCCGTATTTCCGGAGCAAGTCGTGGAGGTCGAGGCCATACACGGCGCACAGACTGAAGAGCTTGAAGACGCTAGGATGCGACTGCTCGTTCTCGATCTGCGTCAGCCGAGCGGCCGAGACGTAGAAATTCTCATTGTGCTCTTCGGTGGCAATGGCCGCGCTAGCGTCTTGGACCTCTCGAAGGCCCATTTGCAATCGCTCACGCACTTCTTTGAGGTACTGTCCGGCTGTCAGTTCCGTCAATAGAGGCCACCTTCGCCGCTCGTCGGTGACCGATTTTCGCTCGCCATTTTCCCCCACGCTGAGCGTGCCGAACTCGCCTGGCTGTTCAGCCCACTGAACAAGACCAGAATCAACTCCAGTTTATCCCGCGCGTTGCCATAAAGACAATGGGCCCGACCGCGGGTCTATCGCTCCTTTCTTATCTGGCTATATGGGTCCAGAAGCCGGCCCGACTGACCTCCAGGAGGCTCGCAGCCAGTGTTTGACCCCAAGGCGCGCTTGCCGTATGGTCGTGCCGGCGAGCCACGAACGTCGGCCAGCCCCCAACGGAGCGTTAAATAGTGACGGAGGGTTAAATGGTCAGGTTGCTGGCGCACTGGGTCTTGAGCGCGCTATGTCTGCTGCTGGTTTCGCGGTTTGTTCCTGGATTCGTCGTCAGAGGCTTCGGAACCGCTCTTATCGCGGCGATCGTCATCGGCTTGGTGAACGGCACGCTGGGCCTGCTGCTAAAGCTGGTGACCCTTCCGCTGACCTTCATCACCTTCGGTCTCTTCTGGCTGGTGATCAACGCTGCCATGCTCGAATTGGCGTCGCTGCTGGTTCCTGGATTCGTGCTGCGCGGATTTGGTCCCGCCTTTTGGGGAGGCGTGATTTTAAGCCTTTTGAACCTGGTCGTCCGTCAAATCCTCTAGTGCGCTCGATCGCGCGTCGTAATCGGCTGGCCGGTGACGTGGAGTTGCCGCAGCCCGGGTGCTAGAATTGATCATTCACTCGACGAAAGGACACACCGACATGCGTAGGATTCCGCCATTTCTTCTGATTGCGATTGCGACGACGCTCCTTTTTGCTCAAGACAAACCAGCCGCAAGCGTCGCCGTCACACGCGCCACGTTAGACAATGGCATGCGCGTGGTGATTGTTCGCGATCCGCTCGCTCCGGTGGTGACCGTCGAGGAGAACTATTTGGTCGGCGGCGATGAAACGCCGGCGGGCTTCCCAGGAATGGCGCATGCCCAGGAACACATGGCATTCCGCGGGTGCACGAGCCTGTCCGGCGATCAAATTGCCGCGATCTACGCGCAACTCGGCGGCTCTAATAACGCCGATACCCAACAGAACATCACCCAGTTTTTCGCCACCGTGCCTGCCGCCGATTTGGACATCGCTTTGCGCCTGGACGCAGACTGCATGCGCAACATCGTCGATTCGCAGGGCGAGTGGGCACAGGAGAAAGGCGCCATCGAACAGGAAGTCGCTCGCGACCTCTCGAACCCGACCTATAAGTTCATCACTCGTCTCGACGAAGATATGTTCTCGGGCACTCCTTACAGCCATGATGCCCTCGGGACCAAGGACTCCTTCGACGCCACGACCGGCGAGATGCTCAAGGAGTTTTACACCCGTTGGTATGCCCCGAACGACGCCATCTTGGTGATTGCGGGTGACGTTGAGCCGCAAGCGGCGCTGGCCAAAATCAAAGAACTCTATGCGTCCATTCCGAAAAAGACGCTGCCTGCTCGTCCGCAGATTAGTCTTCCGCCGGTGAAGCCGGAATCATTCACGCTCGATAGCAACCTTCCTTATTACTTGGCGTTCATTTCCTATCGCATGCCAGGGACCGACAGCCCGGACTATGCGGCGGTGCAAATTCTCGCGGATGTTCTGACCAGCCAGCGCGGCAATTTATACGCGCTCGTTCCACAAGGAAAGGCACTCGACACGGAATTCGGCATGGCCGAACAGTATCCGAAGGCCAGCGTGGCCTATAGCGCCGCGGCGTTGCCGGCCGACGCGAACGCTGCGCCGGTCATCGACGCAATGCGCAAAATCATGGCGGATTATGCCGCGAACGGCGTCCCCGCTGAACTCGTGGAAGCCGCCAAACGCCACGAAATCGCCGCCGCGGAGTTTCGCCAAAACTCGATTCAGGGCTTGGCCAATGCCTGGTCGGAAGCCCTCGCCGCCGAAGGGCGCAACTCTCCAGACGACGATGTCGAGCAGATGCGCAAGGTCACATCGGCCGACGTCAATCGTGTCGCCAAGCAGTATCTTGTCGACCAGAATTCGATTACCGCGCAACTCAAGCCCGTTCCTACCGGCTCGGCAGTGGCCTCCGCCGGATTTGGCGGGGCCGAGCAGGGTGCCGCACCGCCCACCAAAGCGGTCGAATTGCCTGACTGGGCCAAGTCAAGGCTCGTCGCCCTCGAAATGCCGCCCGCGCCGCCCTCCTCGAGCGATGTGACGTTGCCGAACGGACTGCGCTTGATCGTTAGGACCAACAAGGTCACTCCCACGATCACCGTGCTCGGAGATGTCCGCAGCGACGCGCAGGTCGAGACCGCGCCCGGCAAGGACGGCGTGAGCGACGTACTCGGAGATCTGTTCTCCTACGGCACAAAGACTTTGGACCGGCTGGCCTTCCAGAAAGCGCTCGACGATATCGCCGCCGACGAATCCGCCGGCTTCCGCTTCCAGTTGAGTGTGCTCAAGCAGGACTTTTCTCGCGGCGTGCAACTGCTTGCCGACAACGAGCTGAACCCAGCGCTTCCGAGCGAGGCGTTCGAGGTGATCAAGCCGCAAACCGCGCAATTTGTCGCCGGAAGGATCAAGAGCCCAGGCTACCGCGCGGGCCGAGCTCTGAATATGGCGCTATTTCCCGCCAATGATCCGAGCCAGCGCGAGATGACACCGCAAACAATTTCGGCGCTCACGCTCGATGACGTCAAGCAGTACTACGCCAAGACCGTGCGTCCCGATCTCACCACGATTGTTGTGATCGGCGACGTGACGCCGGAAGAGGCCAGGAGCACGATCGAGAAATGGTTCGGCGCGTGGAAGGCGGCGACGCCCAAGCCGGATGTCGACCTGCCGAGCGTGCCTCCGAACAAGCCCTCGGTGACCAATGTTCCCGATCCCAGCCAGTTGCAAGTATCCGTGGACATGTCGGAGACGATTCCGATTACGCGATTCGATCCGGATTACTATCCGCTGCAGCTGGCCAATCACGTGTTGGGCGGAGGATTTTACGCCACGCGCTTGTATCACGACCTTCGGCAAGTGAACGGATATGTGTACAACGTCGACGTTCGCTTGAATGCGCAGAAGACGCGGAGCATTTACACCGTGACGTACGGATGCGACCCGCAGAATGTCTCGAAGGCGCGGGACTTGATCGTTCGCGACCTGACGGACATGCAGAAGCAGGACGTAACAGAGGCGGAACTGCAGCAGGCCAAGGCGCTGCTGCTCCGGCAGCTTCCGCTTGCGGAAGCCAGCGAAGACAGCGTTGCCGGAGGACTGCTGGCCCGCGCGCAGATTGGCTTGCCGCTCGATGAGCCCGTCCGCGGAGCGAAGCAATACTTTGGCATGACGGCCGATCAGGTGCGTGCGGCCTTCGCCAAGCAGGTTCGCCCAGAGGACTTCGTGCTGATCAGCCGGGGACCGGTAGGGAAGTAGGCCCGCTCCGCTGGTCTGCGAGCGAGAATCAGGGGACGCGCCGCTGCAGCCGCTGTTGCGGTGAAACGAGGGCTTGGGCCCGCGGCTCAGCTGCGCTGGCTGGTGGCTTCGGCTGCTTTGATTGCGGCGAGTACGCGCTGCGGCCTCAGCGGAATTTCTCGCAGACGGATTCCGACGGCGTCGAAGATGGCGTTGTTGATCGCGGCGGGTACCGGAACGATCGAGGGCTCGCCGCCTCCCAAGTAGGGCATCTCCGGACGATTGATCAATACGATGTCCATCTCGGGGATTTCCTCGTAGGTGATGATCGGGTAAGTTTTCCAGTCGAGGTTCTTCACGCCTGAAGCGTCAAATTTAACTTCTTCCATCAGCGTCCGGCTGACGCCCTGAATGATGTTCCCTTGAATCTGGTTCCGCAGCCCATCGGGATTGACGATCATGCCGCAGTCGTGCGACAGGGTGATGCGCTGGACGGTCACTTCGCCGGTGGTGCGATCCACTTCTACGTCGGCAACGGCCGCGACGATGGTGTTGGCGCGGTTGGAGAGCGCAACACCTCTTCCGATTGCTTTGGTTCCCTTCGCGTTAGCGCCGGTCGACGCGCGAGCGCCGGATGGCCGCTCTTTCCAATCCACTTTTTTGGTCACGGCCAGCAACGCTTCGGTCGGCCGCTTGTCGTTGTTCAAGTAGCGCAGGCGGAATTGCACCGGGTCGACGCCCAGTTCCGCGGCGATCTCATCCACGAACGATTCGCTGGCAAAACTTCGCGCTAAATCTCCAGGAGCGCGCAGGTTGCTGGTTCTGAGGGGAGTGGGGTCGGGATGGACCCAGGGAATTTCCGCAGCGATCACTTTTTGATTGTCGAAGGTGTAGATCTGGCCGCCCCCGCCGGTGCCATTCGTGAAGCCAGCCTCGGTCGGTTTCATTCCGATTTGCATGGAGGCTAAATAGGGATTTGCTCCTGACTGCGTCCACGGGAAGCTGCGGTCCATGTAATCCCAGGCCACTACTTTGCCCTGGGCGTCCGCGGCTGCGCGCACGGTCATGAGTTGCGCGGGTCCTTTCGGCTCCCAACCATGCTCGTCGGCGCGCATCCATTGCACGCGCACCGGTTTGCCTACCGCGCGCGACATCACCACGGCATCTTCGGCGGCGTCGTCCACGCCGAGGCGGCCGTAACTGCCCGAGCCTTCGTGATAGATCACGCGCACATTTTTCTCGGGCACGCGCAGGATGGCGGCGACGCGCTGCCTGGTGCCGAACGTTCCTTGCGAGCCAGCCCAGACGGTGGTCTTGTCCGCCTGGACGTCGGCCACCGCGCAGCTCGGTCCGATCATGCCGTGATTCTGGAAGGGCCAGCGGTAGGTCGCAGCCCAAGTCTTGTTGGCCTGCGCGAATGCGGCGTCCGAGGTTCCCTCGGTTCGCCGCGACCTGATCATGGAGACTCTTGGTGTTCTTCAGGTAGTCGTACAGCTCGTCGGAAGTGGCGGGGAGTTTGGTTTCGGGCGTGGACCAAGTCACCTTCAGCGCGGCAGCGGCCTGGATCGCGGCCCACTCGGTCTCCGCGACCACGCCCACGAAATTTCCCTCCTGCACGATCTTGACGATGCCGGGAATTTGCTTCACGGAATTCTCGTCCACGCTCGCGGGCTTTGAATTGACCACCGGCGGGCGCACTACGCGGCCGTGCAGCATGCCGGTCACGCGGACATCGCTCACGTAGCTGAACTCGCCGGTAAATTTCTTGGGCAGGTCCACGCGTTGCACGGAGGTGCCGACGATGCGGTATTCCTTGGGATCTTTGGCGCGAACTTCCGGCGCCACCTTCATGTCCCAGCCGGTTCCGGTGGCGGTGATTTTGGCGTCAAAGCGACGCCCGCCGACCAAGTCTCCGTAAGAGAGCCTCTTTTGCGGCGTGCCGGCGACGAGAACGACGCCGTCGGTGACCGTGAGATTCTCGATCGGCTCGCCGAGCTGTGCGGACGCGAGCTTCAGTAGTTGCAGGCGCGCAGCGGCTGCGGCTTGGCGCAGTTGCGGTCCTCCGCGCTCGATCGTTCTGCTCGCGGCGGTGGTGGCCTGATCGACGGTTTTTGAGGTGTCTCCGGTGTCCATGCGGATTTGCGCGAACGGCACGTCCAGCTCTTCGGCCACGATCTGGGACAAGGCTGTCTCGACGCCGGTACCCAGCTCGACCTTGCTGGTGAAGATGGTGATGCTTTCGTCGCGGGCGATGGCGAGCCAGGTGTCAAGCGAGGTGGCATCCGGCTCCGGGAAGCCAGCCGCGCCAGATTGCGCCAGGACTCGGCTCGTCGGGCCGAACAGGCTGAACGCGACGACCATAACGCCGGTGCCCTTGAGAAGTTCCCTGCGCGAGAGCCGTTTGGTTTCGATGGTTTCCATGGTTGCGCCTCCGCGATTCAAACGTTTTCGCCCGCAGCCCGCTGCACGGCGCGAATGACCCTGGCATGACTGCCGCAGCGGCAGAGATAACTGTTCAGCGCTTGCTTGATTTCCGTCACGGTGGGTTTTGGCTTGGCGTCGAGCAAGACCTTCGAGGCCATCACCATGCCATTCATGCAGAAGCCACATTGCGCGGCCTGTTCCTCGATAAAGGCGGCCTGCACTGGGTGAGGATGGGCGACGCTACCCAGCCCTTCGAGGGTGGTGATTTTGCGGTTCTGCGCGGCCGAAACCGGCACGCTGCAGGATCGCGCCGTCTGGCCATCGAGAATCACGGTACACGCGCCGCACTGGGCGAGTCCGCAGCCGAAGCGCGGACCGTTGAGGCTCAAATCGTTGCGCAGGACATAGAGCAGCGGGGTCCTGGGATCGGTTTCGACCGTTCGCATCGTGCCGTTAACGCTGAGTGCAATTCGCGCCATGGCTAACTCCTTGTTGGCAAGCCGCCGGGGAGGGGGATCCGGCTTTGCCGATCACATCCTTGGGTTTCCATCGGGTCTTTCCGTGTAGCTGGCAATATACACCCAATGGCGGGCAGCACTAAGAAAGGATTGGGGGGTAACATTGTTGATACTCTCCCTACCCCGGGTGTTTTTACAAAAGAGCGCACATGTGCATGAAAATGAATGAGTTAGGTTTCGCTCTGGCGCTACGGAGCGCGCGGCGAGTGCGGAAGTGATTGAAAGCGCGACGGTTACTCTTGGGACGCCAAGCAAAGAGTTGGTCACTCTTTGAGACTGCTTCCGCTGGTCTCTCGGGTCGGAAAGAGAGTTCTTGAGGTGTATACCCCGGGTGTTTTTACGTAAGAGTGTGCATGCGCCTGAAAACAGGCTAGTTACATTTCGCTCTGGCGCTAGAGAGTGGCGGAGAATTTGGTAACTTGTTGAAAATGAGCTAGTTATGTCTTTGGCAAAGAGCGAAGAGTTTGGAAGTGTATGAAACTGCTTCGGTTGGGGCTTTCGGTCGGGAAAACGAGTTCGCAAGGTGTTGAAAACAATAGAGGCATGTGGATCGTGCGCGATCGAAAAGCAGATCCCTCGGCCTTCGGGCCTCGGGATAACACCGATTAGTGGGGGCATGGGAGGTTGTCCGAACGCCGCCGGTCGAGCGGGCGCTGCGGGTTGCCCGGACGCCGCCTGTCGCTGGGGCATGCTTGGCCGCAGCGAAGCCTTAGCGGGACCGGTTGGGCATTTGCCGATTTGGCTGAGGATGGACACAATAGGAAGAAGGGGGTGCAACGGGACGTTGTTGTGGCGAGCTCGGGCGCTCAGGTGCGCGAGACGACCTTTAGTGACGAGCATGTAACATTATAACATTGGGGTCAACATGGCACTGAAGTGGTCGCGGCTAGCGGGCCCGTTTGAATTCGCACGTCGCGACGACAGCTTGGGTTTGTCCGAGAGTCTCCCTCCTGGTCCGAATTGAGCTTGATCGTATGGAACAAACGTCCGGGGTCCCGCATAACCGCAGGGACTACCGATTCCGCGTGGCCGCGTCATACGCGGCTCTGCCGATCCGCGCAATGACTTTGTCGCGGGTGACTTCGTTGGCGGTCGAGTCGGTGACGAAAACTGCGATTGCGAGCTGCCGTCCATCTGGCAAAGTAATCAGCGCAATGTCATTGGTCGCGTGAGCTACTCCGTTGTCCACATCCGAAGTTCCGCTCTTGTGAGCAACACGGGTCCCGCTCGGGAGATCGCCATCAAGACGCCCTGTCGGAGTCGATGGGCGCATCCAGTTCAGTAGCACATCGGTATGCTCCGCGGTCAGTGGAGAATGATCGCTGATCCTGCGAAGAAGCTGAACCGCTTCCCGCGGTTCGAACCAGTTCCGATATTGGAGTGAAGGATCTCGATGCAGCGCGCGTTCTCCGTCCAGTAGACGGAACCCGGTTATGCCGAGGGTTGCGATATATGCGCTCACAGCGTTGGGACCGCCCGCAAGGCGCAGCAGGATGTCCGTCGCTGTGTTGTCGCTGAGGGAGACAGTCATCTGCAGGAGCATCCGCAAGGGCACGTCGACGCCGGCATCCGGATATTTGTCCTGCAAGGGGCTATAAGGCTTGGGCAGAATGCGATCCTCGGGGCGAAAGCGGATCGGCTGGTCCAACGAGAACTCACCCTGCTCCACCTGATGCAGAATCGTCAGCGCCAGAGGCAGTTTGAAGACGGACTGCATCGGAGGGTGGGCGGTTGGATTGAGATCGCAGTCCAGCGGCGTACCCGGCAACGAGCAGGCTACCGACACGGTTCCGTGGGCCTCGGCGGCAATGCTTTGAAGTTGTCGCCGGAGAGGCGCTAAGGGCGCAGCGGTCGGAGTTTGTGCCCAGCCCGCCTGGCAGAGCAGTGATGTAGCGAAGATCCATGCGAAGAAATGGAAGATCCGCATCCGCCCTCCTGAAATCTCAAAAGGCTGCACGGCATGTGACGAGTCCCGATCTCGGCATCCTATCGCGAACCGAGTGAAAACTTGGGCCTTGAGATAAGGAATAGGAAAGAGTTGCGGTTCGACCAGGCGCAAGCGCGCAACGGGAAGGCCCTGCCCCTTCAAGCTCTACCGGCCAGACGAAAACCGGCTGAGCTGCGTGGCGGTGCGTCGCGAGGAACGCGACGCGGAAAAAGCAGACCGCCACTTCGGTCGAAATGACCGTGGGTTGCTGGGCAAGGCGGTCGAGGTGACTAGGCGACCGAAGAAGTCACGCCAAACGCGCATATCGATGCCACGAAGTTCTCTACACCTGCACCGCCAGAAGCCAAAACTGTTAGCGCCTGGCCGACGGGCGTCCGGTCGCGTCTTTTTGCTACGCGACGATGCGGGCTTGGCCGGGAATTGAAGTGGGGCTAACCTTAGCGTGCTTTACAGGAGATGACATGAGCGAACACTACCATGATGCAGGTGACCTGCGGTTTCTGAAGCAGATGAGCAAACTCGCGCCGAGCGACTTCGCGGCGTGGCTTGGGCTGGATAAGATTGTCGGGCGCGAGGATGGAGCGATTCCCAGGAAATATCGCGAGCTCATCGCGCTGGCCGTGGCGTGCACGACGCAGTGTCCTTACTGCATCGAGGCTCACGTAAAGGGCGCTAAGGTGGCTGGGGCGACGCGTGAAGAAGTCACGGAAAGTTCGCTGCTGGCGGCGGCTTTGCGGGCTGGGGGAGCCGCTACGCATGGAGCGATGGCGCTTAAGTTTTACGAGCAGGAATCGGCGTAGGGCGCTGCTGAATGCGAAAAGCGCACAGGCAGAGTGCCTGTGCTACCCGGAGGGACGAGGCAAACCGGCCCATCCTTTCTCGCGGAAAGCGAGACAAGGATGGGCACCCTCGAGGGATTCGATCGGGTTGCAGATGGCCGCGCACCGCGGATGGCCGTGGGTCGGGCCGTGGGTTGCGGGCCGCGGGTTGCGGGTTGGCATTTATAGTAACGGCTCTGCTTGCGTACCATTGACCGCGCGAATTGCGTACTCGAATGTTGAAGATTCGGGGCCATGATGGCCGGGTGTTGTTCGATTGTAGCGCCTGCCACTGCCTTGAGAGCTTCGTACAGCGAGGCGTGGATGGAATTTGCGCACAACGAGATCGGCGGGTCGAGGAGGGGCACCCTGCTCGGGTGCCTGCTTCTGCTGACGTTTTTGATGTACGCCAACTCGCTCGTGAATGGGTTCATCTATGACGACCACACGCAAATCGAGCAGAGTCCTTACGTTCACAATCTGAAAAATGCGGCAGGGTTCTTCTGGACTTCGCAACTCGCCAATCAGGGACGGCAGGAGATCAAGAATTACTACCGGCCGTTGACGAACCTCGGATTTCTTCTTTGCTACCAATTGTTCGGAGCTTTCGCGCCAGGGTTTCATTTGGCCAGTGTGTTGATGCACTGCCTGGTGGTGTGGCTGGTGTATGCGGTCACGGCAGAACTGACCGGTGACGGAACCTTCGGACTGATCGCGGCAGCTTGCTTCGCTTTGCATCCCATCCATACCGAAGCGGCGGACTGGATTGACGGCGTTTCGGATCTGGAGATGTCGATTTTTTACCTGAGCGCGTTCTGGCTATTTTTGAGGCTGGGGCGGGAGGGTACCCGACGGAAGATTTGGATGCAGCTGGCGATGGTGGGCAGCTTTTTGCTTGCGGCGTTGTCGAAGGAAACGGCGATGACGCTGCCGGTGCTCGCTACCGTATACGAGCATTGCTGCCGTGGCGATCGGCGGGAAACCGGCTGGACGGAGAAGGTGTCGCGCTACGGCGGATTCTGGGTGGCCGGGCTGCTTTATCTGATTGCGCGCGGGACAGTGCTGGGCGGAGTGGTTCCAGTGCGCTTGCACGCGGACATCGGCGTGTATGAAACGGCGCTTACCACCGTGGGGTTCATCGGCAAGTACGCGGCGAAATTGATTTGGCCCGCACCGCTGGTGGCATTTTATCCCTTCGAGAAGAGCACGAGATTTTTTGATCCGTGGGTGTTGCTGGGAGTTGCCGTGCTGGCCGCCGGAGCCGCGTTTCTGGTTTTCGAGTGGAAGCGGGATCGCACGGGGAATCGCCTCTACTTCTTTGCGCTGCCGTGGATGTTGCTTACGCTGGCGCCGGTGTTGAACGTGCACTGGATGACGGCGATCGTTTTTGCGGAACGCTACCTGTATCTGCCGTCGGTGGGATTTTGTTGGTTGGTCGCGGGGGCTGTGTTGTGGTGCTGGCGCAGAGGCGGGGACTCGGCGGCTGTCGATGCGGCCGTCCGCGGAACCGGGGGGATGGGCGTAAGGCGCTGGGCCTTGGTGGTCGCGGCCGGCGTTGTGGCTTTGCTGTTTGCCGGCGAGACGGTGGCGCGAAACCGCGATTGGAGAAACGACGGCACGCTGGATGCGCGGACGCTCGAAGTTTATCCGGAGACTTCCTACCTGCGTTCGGATGTGGGGATGGGAATCTGGCGAGCCGGCAATCATGCCGAGGGGATGCGTCAATGGCAGATCGCCCTAGCGTACCAGCCCGATCAGCCGGAAGCGCTTGCCGACATTGGCTTCGCCATGCTCGAGGAAAAGAAATATGCGGAGGCGATTCCTCCGCTGCAGAAGGCCATCGCACTCAGCCCTCAATTCGCAACGCCGCACGTGCATCTGGCGCATGTATACGCGGCGCTCGGGGAAAACGAGCAAGCATTGGCGGAGCTTGCACGGGCCATCGAAATTCTTCCGCTGAGTGCGTCCGTGCGGAACGCCGCCGGCCAGTTTTATATGGAGACGGGGCGTCCGCGAGAGGCGCAAACTGAATTTTTGACCTCCGTGACGATCGACGCTAACAATGAGTTGGGATGGGCGGGGCTTGCGGAATCTTACAGTCCGCAGGATGGCCCGGAAAAAGCTGCGCTGGCGTGGCAGCAAGTGGTGGCGCACAACCCGTTTGATTCGCGCGCCCATCTGGCGCTGGCGCGGATCTATCGGGCGACGGGACGCGCGGCGGAAGCGGAGAAGGAGTTTGAAAGCTGTTTGCTTACCGATCCTAGGAACACGGAGGCTCTGGCGGCTGTGCAGCAACTGCGGCTGCCATCGAATCCTTCGACCTCGCCTTGATCATTCGCGTCCGCGCCAATGACTGCTGCAGCAAGACCGGCGTCATCGGGAATTCTCCGGGGCCCCGTAGCTGAACAGCTTATGGCATTCGCTGCGGAGGAAGCCGCCCTTCACGGGGACGCGGTGATTGCCCTTTTCGAGGACCAGCCGGCAAGAGATCAGGCAGGCTCGCCACTTGCGGTCTTCGGTTCCGTGTTCGCGGCCGTAGGCGGCAATATCTTCTTGTGAGACGCCGTACACAATCGCGCCGATTCTCGACCACACGCAGGCCCCGGCGCACATGGCGCAGGGCTCGTGCGTCGAGTACAGGACAAAATCCGGCAAATAGCGGCCATACCCACTACAGACGTACTTGAGGGTTTCCAGTTCGACGTGTTTAATGCTGGAGCCGGAGGTCTTCACGCGATTGCCGGCGCTGGCAATGACCAGTTCCTTACCACCGGACACGCGCGTGATGACCGCCCCGATCGGGTAATCGCCGCGGTCACCGGCGCGTTTGGCTTCGGCGATGGCCAGCTCCATGAACTTTTTTTTGGGCTTGTAGGAGGCGGGGATCATACGACTAGATTACATGAAGATGCGGGGGTTGTGGTGGAGCGACGCGGAGCCCTCGCGCTTAGGCTTGCTTGAGTGGATAACAAAAGCAGATCCCTCGGCCTTCGGGCCTCGGGATGACCGGTGGTTGCTGGCGCGGAGCAAGGTGTCAAGGCACAAAACCGTTCAATGGGTGCACAGCCTTACGGCAAACCGTCGCCTTCGACGGTAAGCGCGAACGATGCGAACGAAAACCAGCAGAGAGATTCTTCACTGCGTGGCGGCGCGTCCCGAGGAACGGGACGCAAGAAAAGGCAGGCCGCCACTTCGTTCAGAATGACGCGGGGCTTCAGAACGCTGCGATGGTTTGCGTCACGGTGCGATGGGCTGGGTAAAAAAAGTCATAGGCTCTTGATTGGATGACGAAGGAGCGGCTCCAGGGCCTCGCGAGTAGACTTGAGTTTGCGAAACCAAGGCTCGGTCGGAAGGAGCCGCGATGAAGATTATAGGCTGCGATTTTCACCCGAGCTACCAACAGATTGCCATGCTGGACAAGGAAACGGGCGAGGTGTTGGAAGTTCGTTTGGAGCACGAGAAAGGGGAGGCGCGCCGGTTCTATGAACAACTGCCGGGGCCGGTGCGGGTAGGGATGGAAGCGGTGGGCAATTCGCAGTGGTTCGAGCAGATGCTGGCCGGGTTGGGGCATGAGTTGTGGATCGGAGATGCGGGGGAGATTCGCCGGTTGGAGGTACGGCGGCAAAAGACCGATCGGCGGGATGCCCAGCACCTCTTGGCTCTGCTGCTGGATGGGCGTTTTCCACGGCTGTGGGTGCCCAGCGTGGAGATGCGCGATGTGCGGCAGTTGTTGCGGCACCGGCAGAAGTTGGTGGAGTGGCGCACCCAGGTGAAGAACCAGTTGCAGCACCTGGCGCTGAACCAGGGGGTGCAGCGGAAGAGGAAGTTGTGGAGCAAGGAAGGCCGCGCGGTGCTGGAGCAGTTGCCGTTGCAAGGCTGGACGGGGAGGCGCCGAGCGGAGTTGCTGGGGATGCTGGATGGTTTGGAGGAGCAAGTCAAAGAGCTGGATACCGCAGTGCGGGCGGAGGCCGAACGGCGACCGGAGGTGCGGCTGTTGATGACCCATCCGGGCGTGGGGCCGGTGGTGGGATTGGCGTATGCGTTGACCATCGGACCGCCGGGAAGATTTTCGCGTGGCAAAAAGGTAGCCAGTTATTTGGGGCTGATCCCGCGGGAGCATTCTTCCGGCGGGAGGCAGAGGCTGGGAGCGATCAGTAAACAAGGCAACACCATGATGCGCACACTTTTGGTCGAGGCCGCGCAGAATGCGGCGCGCTTCGATGAACCGTTGCGGCGGGACTATCGCCGACTGGCGGCGCGCAAACACAAGGCGCTGGCCAAGGTGATGGTCGCGCGCAAGTTGGCGGTGCGGCTGTACTGGATGCTGCGCGAGCAGCGGCCGTACGTACCGCCAAGCGTTGCCCGTACGCAGGGCGGCTCGAGTCATTCCGTGGTCGAAGGATAAGACCGGGCTCTTGATTGGGCACCCTGCCTCCCTGGTGCTGGATGGGGAGTTCGCAATAGCAATCATGGTCGCTGTAAGCCGATCGAAGAGATGGTTGGTGGGGCCGTCGGGCTGCCACCGAATGATGCACACGAGAACGAGCCTGGTGTTCGCAAAAGGCCCTGGTAGAGAAGAAAAACTCCGCTGCTGCACTCACGGTGCAGCGCCGCGCGGGTGTGTCTTGACAACACACGATTCGTCAGAGACGGGATGACAGTTTTTCGTGCGATTGATGTCGTTTCGTGCGGATGGAGCGGCGGTGCGGTGGGCGTCCTGGCGGGTGGATGAGGGCTTCGAGGGGGCCTGCACGAACGCAGTTTTTTGGCGTAGAATTTTGGCCATGCGTGCTTATCTCGGCGACATCACCACGCTACCCACCGACGGCATTGTCAACGCTGCTAACAGCTCCTTGCTGGGCGGCGGTGGGGTTGACGGCGCGATCCATCGCGCGGCCGGTCCTGAACTGCTGGAGGAGTGCCGGCGGCTGGGCGGGTGCGAGGTGGGCGAAGCGAAGTTGACGCGCGGCTACAATTTACCGGCGCGGTACGTGATTCACACTGTGGGTCCGGTATGGCGCGGCGGGGGCCAAGGCGAGTCTGGGTTGCTTGCGCGGTGCTATGCGAACTCGATTGCGGTGGCGCGCCAGAATGATCTCCGCTCGCTGGCGTTCCCCTGCATCAGCACGGGAGTTTACGGCTACCCGCAACAAGAGGCCGCTGAGGTCGCGGTCGCAACGGTGCGCGAGCAACTGGCTGTTGCGAGTTACCACTGCGACGTGGTCTTTTGCTGCTTTGGCTATGAGGAATTCATGGTCTACCGGCGCCTGCTGACCGCGGCGGGAACTCCGAGCGGGGCGTAGTGTCCTGGCAAGATGTTGGGAGCCCTCGCGTTTTGCGTTGCTTGAGTCGATAACAAAAGCAGATCCCTCGGCCTGCGGGCCTCGGGATGACAGCTTTTCGTGCATTGACGTCGTTTCGTCCGGATCGTGCAGCGGTGCGGTAACGAATGTGGCGCGGGTTCGCTACGACGCTGGCTGGGCGGGGAGGTTGGGGACCGAGGGGGCTTCGATCGGCCGCAAGGCTTTGCCGCCGCTGATCCACGCGCGGAAGCGATCCATATAGAGATAGACCACCGGCGTGGTGTAGAGGGTTAGCATCTGGCTGAAGAGCAGTCCGCCAACGATGGCGATTCCCAACGGGCGGCGCAGTTCGGCACCGTTTCCGGTGCCGATGGCGATGGGGATACCCCCGAACATGGCTGCCATCGTGGTCATCATGATAGGCCGGAAGCGGAGCAGACAAGCCTCATAGATCGATTTCTCCGGGCTGTTGCCGGACTTGCGTTCGTTGGAGATGGCGAAATCGATCATCAGGATCGCGTTCTTCTTCACAATACCGATCAGCAAAATAATTCCGATAAACGCGATGATGCTCAGCTCGGTGTGAAAGAGCATCAGCGCGAGCAACGCACCGACGCCGGCCGAAGGAAGAGTGGAAAGAATGGTGATGGGGTGGACGAAATTTTCGTAGAGAACGCCGAGAACGATGTACACCGTCACCAGAGCCGCGAGAATGAGATAACGCTCGGTAGCCAGCGAGTCCTGGAAGGCCTGCGCTGATCCGGCAAATCCAACGTGGATGGTCGAGGGCAGCACGATGTCGTGCATTTTGTCCTCGATGGCCTGCACGGCGTCGCCGAGCGGAACGTTGGGAGCGAGATTGAAGGAGAAGGTGACAGATGGAAACTGGCCGCTATGGGCGACGGCCAAATAGGTGGTTGAGGGCTGGTAATGAGTGAAGGAGCTGAGTGGAACGGACTGACCGGTTGACGAGGTGACGTACACGCTCTTGAGGGCGTCCGGGTCCTGCTGAAATTTCGGATCGATTTCCATCACCACGTGATACTGATTGATCCGCTCGTACATGGTGGAGACTTGGCGCTGGCCAAAAGCGTCGTAGAGCACGTTGTCGATGGTCTGCGCGCTGATGCCCAGACGGCTGGCGGTGTCACGATCGATGACCAAGCCGGCTTCCAAGCCGCGATTTTGCAAATCGCTGTTGAAGTCGCGCAGCTGCGGAGTGGATTTCAGTCGGTCACCGATGATCGGCGCCCACTTGAGGAGATCCTTAAGGTCGGTGCCCTGGACGGTGTACTGAAACTGCGCGTTACTCTGACGCCCTCCGATTTGCAGGTCTTGTACAGCCTGCAGGAAGCAGGTGGCCCCGGGCACTTGGGCCAGCTTGGGACGCAGCCGGTTGATCACCTCGAAAATCGTAGCGGTGCGCTGGCCCAGAGGCTTGAGCGTAATGGTAAGGCTGGCGGTATTGACCGCACCGCCGCCGCCGGCAAAGCCGGAGACGATATCGACCGCGGGGTCGGCGTTGAGGATGGAGACGTACTCGTCCATTTTCTCGTTCATGGACTTGAACGAGACATCCTCGGAGGCGATGACGTTGCCGGTGATTCGCCCGGTGTCTTGCTGCGGGAAGAAGCCCTTGGGGACGATGATGTACAGATAGACGGCGAGGGAAATCGTGCCCAGCGCAACCCCCAGGGTGAACAGTTGGTGCCGCAGAACCCAGCGCAGGCTCCGGGCGTAGCCGTCGTAAATGCGCTGGAACCCAGCCTCGCTGCGTCGATAGAACCAGCTCTGGTTTTCCGAGTGGGGCCGCAGCAGCTTGGCGCACATCGCGGGGGTGGTGGTGAGCGAAACGACCAGGGAGATAGCCACGGCCGCGCTCAAGGTCACGGCGAACTCGCGAAAGATACGGCCGACAATCCCGCCCATCATCAGAATGGGGATAAACACAGCAATCAGTGACGTGCTCATCGAAAGCACGGTGAAGCCAATCTCCTGAGAGCCACGCAAGGCGGCATCGAAGGGCGAGAGGCCCTGTTCGACGTAGCGGGTAATGTTCTCGACCACCACGATGGCGTCGTCGACCACGAAGCCGGTGGAGATGGTGAGGGCCATGAGCGAGAGGTTGTCGAGGCTATAGCCAAGCAGATACATCACGCCAAAGGTGCCCACCAGCGACAGCGGTACGGCGAGGCCAGGAATGGCGGTCGCCCAAACGCTGCGTAAGAAGACGAAGACCACCAGAACCACCAGGACCACGGAAACTAACAGGCTGATCTCCACGTCGTGCACGGAGGCGCGGATGGTGGTGGTGCGATCCTGGGTGATATCGATGTGCACCGCAGACGGAATCGAGGCGCTCAGAAAGGGAATGAGCGACTTGATGCGGTCGGCAATCTCGATCATGTTCAATCCGGGCTGCCGGTGCGCGAAGATCAGCACCGAAGGCTTACCGTTGACCGTTCCCGAGTTGCGACTGTCCTCCGAGGCGTCGATCACTCGAGCGATATCGGACAGGCGCACGGGCGCGCCCCTGTTGTAGGCTACGATTAACGGGGCATACTCCTTGGCGAGGTAGAGCTGGTCGTTGTCATTGATTACGTAGCGCTGCTTAGCGTCGGCAAGTTGTCCCTTGGGCGAATGAGCGTTGGCGGCATTGAGCGCGTTGGCCACCTGGTCATAACCGGCGACCTTGCTCAATACGAAGGGATTGACCTCGGCGCGCACCGCGGGTCGCGCGCTCCCGCCGATGCTCACCGTTCCAATCCCTGGGACCTGAGAAATCTTCTGGCCCAGAATCGAGTCCGCCAAATCGTATAGCTGCGGCTGGGTAGCGGTGTCGGAGCTTAGGGACAGGACCAGGGGCGCGAGCTCGGCCGGGTTGACTTCGCGCCAGTTCGGATTGGTCGGCAAATTCGGAGGCAACTGACCACGGGCAGCATTGATGGCGGCCTGCACGTCGCGAGCGGCGCCATCGATGTTACGGCCAAGATCGAATTGCAGGATGATACTGGTCGAGCCCAGCTGGCTCACCGAGGTCATTTCCGTGATGCCGGCGACGCGGCCAAACATGCGCTCGAGCGGCGTGGCCACAGCGGATGCCATGGTGTCTGGGCTGGCGCCGGGCAATTGGCCCGACACCTGGATCGTGGGGTATTCGACCTCGGGCAAAGCCGCCAGCGGCAAACGGGGGAACGAAACCGCGCCGGCGAGCAAAACCGCGACGGTCAGCAGCGAGGTGGCCACCGGCCGGCGAATAAATGGAGCAGAAATATTCACGGTTTGGTACCGATCACGGGGCCCGTGGCCATCGGTCGTACAGGCACCGCGCCTCCGGCCTGCGAAACTGCGCCACAGTTTATCAGCCTAGGTGAGTTCGCGAAAGCCGTCGTCGAAAACGACGGCGTGCCTCGATCGACGCGGGAGCCCTTGCGTTTTGCCTTGCTTGAGTCGAAAAAAAAGCAGATCCCTCGGCCTGCGGGCCTCGGGATGACACCTTTTCGTGCGATTGACATTATTATTTTTTGACACGACACCCACGGCACCGCTGTGCCGTCCGCACGAAACGACCTCTATCGAGAGTGCGACTGGATGATTCGCCCCGGCGCGGCCGATGGCACCATCCGATCACGGAGCGTGCGAAGCCGAGCAAATTGTATATCTTTCGTTTTCTGGCGGGCGTATGCTCAGAGGGCATTAAAACTTCCCTTCCTGCGGGGTGATCTATGTACCGATCGCTCGTTTGTTCCAGCGTCGCCTGCTTGTTCGCTGTGCTGATGGCCGCACCTTCAAGGGCGCAGAGGGCGCCGACGGGAGCTGCGCCAAGCCCAAGCCCGACGGTGGGATCGGCGCAACCAAACGTTTCGAGTCAACCGTCGAACAGCTCGCCACAAACGCCTCTTTTTGTCAGAGGGCGAGTGTTGATGGAGGGCGGCCAGCCCGTCCCCGAACCGGTCTCCGTGGGGCTCAATTGCGGGATGAGTACCGTGCAGGCGGTGCATAGCGATTCGAAGGGATATTTCCAGTTCACCCTGGGAATGGGTCCTCAGAGCACTTTCGATATGAGCGCCAGCGACGACACGATTCGTACGAGCGGCGTCGCCAGGAGCTTGATGACGATGGGGTGCGAGCTGCAAATATCCGTCAGCGGCTACCTGCCGCTGAGCAAGTCGATCGTGAGCCCTCCCGATCTGGGGGAAATTGACGCGGGAACTTTATTTCTCAAGCGCATTGCCGGGGTGGAGGGTTCCTCGATCAGCGTTACTTCGTTGCAGGTTCCAGATAACGCGCGCAAGGAATTCGAAAAAGGCGAAAAGGACGAACAGAACAAACACCTGGACACTGCAACGCAACACCTGGAGAAGGCAGTCTCCCTGTACGACAAATACGCAGCGGCCTGGAATGAATTAGGGAAGGTCCACCTCGCCAATCGCGAGGCGGATAAAGCTACCCAAAGCTTTGCGAAGGCCATCGAGGCCGATCCCAAGTATATCCCGCCCTACCTGAGTCTCGCGGCCCTGCAACTGGAAGGCAAGCAGTTCGATAGCGCCCTTGATACAGCAGGCAAAGTTCTCGAACTCGATCATAGCATCGGCACCGCCAGCTTCATCCAGGCGGCAGCGGAGTTCCAGTTGGGCCGGTTGGACGAGGCTGAGAAGAGCGCGCGCGAGGCCGCAAACCAACCACACGACAAGATCCCGCAAGTGCACATCCTGCTGGCGCAGATCCTTTTGCAGAAGCAAGATTATTTGAATGCGGCTGCGGAGATGCGGTCCTACCTCAAGGAAGCGCCGAATGGACCATTCGCTGCGCAGGCCAAGCAGAACATCGCGCAGATCGAGAAGGATACGGCCAACGCTAGCGGCAAGTCGAGCGCACCGCCAGCGCCCCCGCGGGCCGCGCCGTAGCGCTACCACAAACACTTCCGCCACGTTCTGCTAGCCGCAGGGGCGCCTGATCAGGGCTTGCTTTTGCTTATCCGCGATCGGCGAGGCCGATTGCGGCTGGGCGCTACTTCGGCTGCGCTGCGGCCCGGGTCTTATCCTGTCCGGCGGATTGCTTGCATTGACTCTGTAGGTCGCCGGAAATTGCGGCGCATTTCTGAAAGGCGTCCGCGGCTTCCCCGTACCGATTCAGCCCGTCGAGACTGACGCCGAGCGCATAGAGGTCGGTGGGATCCGGCGAACCGCCTATTTGCGTGGCTTGTTGCAGTTCTTTCACGGAGTCGTCGTAGGCTCCGTTGTGGAAATACACCAGGCCCAAACCGCTGTGTGCTTGCGAAAGCAGTTGCGCTTTGTCGGCCGCAAACTGTTTTGCTGAGAGGTTCGACGGCGGGTTCATATTGTTGATGAGTTGGAGGGCGTGCTTCTCGTACGCCTCGGCCTTCTCGAGTTTTTTCTTTGCATCGGGGTCACTTGAGTTGGCCTGGTGCGGAATCACCCAGCCGACAAGCGTAAGGATGCTTCCATCGTCGGGAAATCTCTCGATCGCTTTGTCAGCGGTCGCGTAGAAGTCGTTCCAATCCTGAAGCATGTAATACGAGAGGACCAGGTGTTCGTACACCAACGAACAATACTTGCTCGCCGGATAGTTCTCGACGAATCGCTGGCCTAGCTGATTCTTCTTCGGGCCTTCCTTGGTGCTGCTCCAGGCGCTGTAATCGGTTTCGTCCGGCTGAGAAGTTTGGCCGCCGCTTCCGCCGCCGTGCCGCTGTGCATGGGAGGCCGAGGGAAAAGTGAGCGCGGCTGCAAGCGCCGCAAAGACAGCCATCTTGGTGAGACACGAACGCGTCATTGGTTGTTCTTTCTTGTTTTTTTAGAGTGCCTTGAGCTGCGATTTTCGTCTGGAGCTCTCGGATAACACTGTTATACACCGGAAGTTCTTCGGAGTGAGCCGAATTGTGCTTCGGCGCATGCTTGGCGAGTACTGGCGGCGAGAGTAAAAGCAGATCCCTCGGCCTGCGGGCCTCGAGATGACAGCGTTTCGTGCGGGTGAGTCGTTCTATGCAAGTGGCGGGTGGCGATCAGAGTCGCACTACAATGCCGCACAGCCAAGCGCAAATTGTTTTGCTGGTTGTTGACGGGTTGTCGAGCCGCGTCAGGAAATTGAGCTAGTGGGCCGGGGTTGGCGCGGCCGGTTTCGCAAACTTGCTGGCGTCGATCGGAACGTTTACTTGAATGTCGGTCAGCGTGATGGTGGCTCGGCCGTCCAGCCAGGTTAGGATCTGGTGAAAGGGCATCATGACTCCGGAGACCGGCCTGTAATCGGAATAGTCGGTGCGTATAGGATCGCGGCCCATGGGGGATTCGGTAAAGCGCACTAACCGCACGAGCAAACCTGACGCTTGATCGAAATACATCTTTACTGGGGCGCCGGATGCGCTGGTGGCGTAGACGACGTCGACGTCCTTGCCGTTTAGGGGGATCGAGTCACCGACGCGCCAATTGGTAAGGGATTGCTTGATGTGCGCGGGGAAGGAGAGATCGGCTTCCACTTTCGCGGCGTCGAGGAACAATCCGGTTAGCGCCAGCAACGGAACCGGCCTGCCCGGTTCGGCTACCCAACCTGTGCGGCTGTCGTACGCTGTGGTCATGTCACCGTCGATGGTGTGCATGATCGTGGTGCGCTCACTGGGAGCCTTGGCGTAGATATCGATCCCGCGCTTTTCTCCCTCTGCGGCGGAGTATCCTTCGTAGGTTCCTTTGGCCACAAAACTGGTGAGCGTGTTGAGCCGCTGTGTGCCGCCGAGCGCCTGGAGATATTTGTCGAGAATCTGATCGGCGGGCGGGGCGCCGGCAGCCGACTCGGCAATCACATCCGGATCTTCCGGAGGCGGACTGGTGCTGTAAACAAGGTCGAGATCCGGCGTGACCACGGGGTTGATCGTGCCGCGATGGCAGGTGTAGCAGGTGACCATGCGCTTTCCGCCGAAGTTCGCACGATTGAGCTGATTGACCATCAGAATCATTCTGCGCGCAGTTTGCTTGTTCTCGTTGTCCAGTGCGTACGCTTGCCAGCTAACTTCAGACTTATGGCAGAATTCGCAGCTCTCGTTCAAGGACGCGGCAAAGAAGCCCATCGTCGCCAGGAATTGGTTCTCAGGAAGTCCTCGGAGGACTTGGATGTTCTTGTAGACGTCTTCCGCCATTAGCTCTTTTTGGGCGGGCGCTGATGCTTGTGCCGGTGCTGACGCAGGTGCCGGCGCTGGTGTTGGTGCGGACTGGCCGGCTGTTAGGGCAACACTGAGCAGACACGCGACCGTCGCACTCACCGTGCCGCCCACCATTTGCTTCCATCCGAGCATCATTCGTCTCTCTTTTTGTGGCGTCTGTCTTTTTGTGTCTCTCGTTTTTGTTGTGGGACTGCTCAAGAATATACACTTGGGTCCATCCGCAGGCAATGCTCCAGCCGCGTTTTCGTTTCGGCGGGGTAGCATTGACAAGGCGCGGGTGGCCGTGAGATTCTCGGCGGACCGGGAGGAGTTCCAGATGAAGAAACAAATGAAGAACAACCTGTTGCGGTGGTTTGCCTTGGTTGCCGGTCTATCCCTCGTGTCAGGTCCGGTGTTCGCACACCACGGGTTCGCGGGGCGCTACGACGAGGCCAACCCGATCACCATCACGGGTACGGTCGTGGAACTCCAATTTATCAATCCTCATTCGCAAATTATCTTCGAGGCCAAAGGGCCGAACGGAGATACCCAGCGATGGCATGCCGAGCTTGCCGCGGCAAGCAGCATGCATCGGGATGGGTGGACCAAGGACACGCTGAAGCCTGGCGACAAGATCACCATCCTTGGACCAGCGGCCAAGAACGGCACCTTCGACATGAACCTATCTCACGAGAGTCGGATCACCCTGACGGATTCGGGCAAGGTGATTCACGACAGCATCGGGACAGGGCCCGGTGGCGGTCCGGCGCCGGCCGCGGCGGCGGATCCTGCACCAGCTCCGAAGAATCCGTGATCGCGTGATTGAGCGGTTCTTTAGGTCCTCGCATTCCGAACGCGTTTTTGTGGCCGGCAGAGCCCATGCGAAATGCACTCACGGGTTTGGCATCGGCACGACCCGGGGAAATCGCGGCAGTGCCTTTCCTGCGTCATAGAAAGTTGAAGATGAGAACTCGAGATCTCTTGCGGATTGTTCCGCTGGCTGCACTGGCTGTGATGGCCTCGGCTCTGTGCACGCACGCGCAAGCGCCTGGCACCAACAAACCCGCGGGCACTGCCTCAACGGGACCTTCCGGCTGGGTTCCGAAATCGGTGACCTACATTAAGGCGTCGAACACCGCGAAGTACAACGGGTTCGGTTATTTTCTGGCGTTGAGCGCCGACGGAAATACCATGGCGGTGGGCGACCCGACCGAGAGCAGCAGCGGCAAAGGAGTCAACGGAAGCCAGGCGGATCAATCGGCTCTCGAATCGGGGGCTGTCTATGTGTACTCGCGCAAAGGGGGCGCGTGGACGCAGCAGGCTTACCTCAAGGCCTCGAACGCACGCGCGGGCGCGCAGTTTGGAAGCGCTGTAGCGCTGAGTGGCGACGGGAACACGCTTGCGGTGGCCTCCTATCTCGAGTCTGGCGGGGCCAAGGGCGTCAATGGCAATCAGACCGACTTCACCAAGGACAGTTCTGGCGCCGTTTACGTATTTACCCGCGCGAAAGACGCGTGGAGCCAGCAGGCCTACCTGAAGGCGTCGAACACGAGCGAAGGTGACCAGTTCGGATTCTCTGTTGCTTTGAATGCCAACGGCAACACGCTGGCGGTCGGCGCCATTGAGGAAGCCAGCACGGCCACAGGCGTCAACGGCGACCAGAACGACCGTTCGAAGGCTGGGACCGGCGCGGCGTACATCTTCATGCGCACCGGCGCGGCATGGTCGCAACAGGCCTATCTGAAACCTGATGACGAAGGGCTTTTTGGCTACGGGATCGGCTTGAGCGCCGACGGCAACACGGTTGCCGTGGGTGCTAGCGATGAGGGGCCGGGCGCCGTCTATGCGTTTACGCGCACCGGTACGACGTGGGCTAAGCAGGGCCGCATGACGGCCATCAATGCGGAGGCAGGCGACGCGTTGGGATGGTCGGTGGGCATCAGCGCGGACGGCAACACGATTGTCTCGGGCGCCAATGACGAAGACAGTCTGCTGACCGGCGTACCGGACAATAAGCTGGGCGGAAATGACCGACAGCGAGACACGTCGGCCGGCGCGGCTTATGTGTTCGTTCGCAGCGGCACGGAGTGGAAACAGCAAGTCTGGCTCAAGGCGACGAACACGCGGAAGAACGACAAGTTTGGAACGTCGATTGCGATTAGCGGCGACGGGAACACGGTGGCGGTGGGCGCGCCCTTCGGAGCGGGCACCGGCGCATCGAATGGAGTCAACGGCGATCCCAGCAACGACGATATGTCTAGCTCCGGGTCGGTTTACGTGTACATGCGCAAAGGCGAAACGTGGACGCCGGCGGCCTACGTGAAGGCTCCGAACGCGCGGCTAGACGCGCAATTCGGAGTCGCGGTAGTTCTGAGCGGCGACGGCAAGACGCTGGCGGTCAGCGCGCCCAAGGACAGTAGCGGCGCCAAAGGCATTAACGGTAACCAGGCGGATCAGTCAGCGATCGACGCCGGCGCCGCGTACGTCTACTACTGAGTTTTGCCAAACCGCCTCCGGCGCCATCGGAGCTTGCCTGCGATTTCCGCATTTCTTCCACGGATGGGAGTCTGCGGGGCGCCCGTGATACGATTCCGGCACGATGCGAAAGGTCTCAAGGGGGTGGAAAAAATGAAATTTTCCCTCGCCATATTTGTGTGCGGGTTACTTGCGGTTTCGGCGGCAGCGCAGCGCGGAGGGCAGCCAATCCCTGTGCGCCCCCAGCAGCAAACCTTCGATACGGCTGCTGGACCGGTGAAGATCACGCCGATCTATCACGCGACGGTGCTGATCGAGATTCCCGGCTTCAACATTTATATAGATCCGGCCAAGCCCGCGCCGCTCGACGACCTGCCGTCGGCGCAATTGATCCTCATCACGGACGTACACCCCGACCATATGGACGTGGACGCCCTGGTCACACTGGGCAACACGGGGGCCCGTGGAACGCAAGTGATCGCGCCGCCGGCGGTCCTGGCGGACCCCAAGTTTGCCAAGGCGATCTATGACAACACGTCGGGGGCGAAAGCGCTTTCGAATGGCGAAACAACGATGGCGGTTCGGAACATGTGGACCATTGAAGCTGTTCCCATGTACAACCTCACGCGGAAGATGCCCAACGGGGAGCCCTATCACGTGAAGGGGCGCGGGAACGGCTACGTGATGACCTACGGCGGGAAGCGCTTCTACTTTTCCGGTGACACCGAGGGCACTCCGGAGATGCGCGCGCTGAAAAATATTGACGTCGCGTTTGTGTGCATGAACGTGCCGTACACCATGACGCCCGAGGAAGCTGCTGACGCCGTGAAGGCGTTTCACCCGAAGGTGGTGATTCCTTATCATTATCAGGGCTCGGACCCAACGGTGTTTAAGAAGGCATTGGACGGCACAGGCATAGAGGTACGGCTTCTGGATTTCTATCCTAAGTTGCCTGCAAAGGGCGGGGCGTGAGAGAGAAATCGTCAGTGAAATTCAGGGTGCGGAACTCGCTCGTTCGCCCGAGTATCTAAGCCGGGCGATTTCTAAGACGCCGAAGAACGCGTCGCTTCTGATACCTGACGACAGCGGCGCCATCAATCACACAATCAATAAGAGATGACTGACGCCGCGTCGTTGCCCAATCCGCCGCCAACCGCCGCGAGCGATCTAATACCCGCCACATTGCAGCGTCCTGGCGCCGTGCGTTTTTGGGTGGCGGTGTTGCTGACAGGGGTTGGGGCCGGGATTGGCGCGGCGGCTCTGACGCGGCTGCTGGAGCTCGTACAACACCTCGCCTGGCGCGGCTCCCCCACAGACGTCCTTGACGCAGCGCAGCACGCCAGCCCCTTGAGGCACATCCTTGTGCTGTTAGGGGCCGGGCTACTGATCGGAATCGGACAGCTCATCCTCAAGCAGCTTTCCAGCGGAAATGGCATCGACACGACCGCCGCGATATGGTTCCACGCCGGGCGCATGCCGGCGTTGCGAACATTGGGAAGCGCCGTTTTGTCGGTGCTCGCGGTCGCGATGGGGGTTTCGCTGGGCCGCGAGGGTGCGCCAAAGCAAGCCGGCGCGGTGTTCGCGAATTTCTTTTCCGACCGAGGGCGTTTATCCGACGAGCAGCGGCGGCTGCTGGTGGCATGCGGCGCCGGGGCGGGGATGGGCGCGGCCTACGGGGTTCCTCTGGGAGGGGCGCTGTTCGCGCTCGAGGTGATGCGCGGCAAGCTGGCGCTGCGTTACGTGTTGCCAGCGCTTTTTGCTTCCGTGGTTGCGACGGGAGTGTCGTGGTTTGTACTCCCCAATGCGCCCACGTACGTCATTCCGTCTTATGTCAGCTCCGCGTCGATTGTCTTGTGGGCTGTGGTGGTGGCGCCGATCGTAGGTATGGCTTCCGTGGTTTACGTTCGGATGGTGACGTGGGCGGATCGTCATCGACCGCATGGTTGGCAGCGGATCGTTGCGCCATTGCTGGTCATGGGACTGTTAGGAGTCGTGTCGATCTGGTTCCCGCAAATTCTCGGCAACGGAAAGGATGTCTCGGAATTGGCGTTCACGAGCCAGGTGGCGCCTGCGCTGCTTCTCGTACTGCTGGTGCTGAAACCTGCCGCGACTGTGCTATGCATGCGCAGCGGTGCTCCGGGAGGCATGTTCACCCCTTCGCTCACAGCTGGCGCATTGCTAGGCGGCGTACTGGGTTTAGTCTGGTTGCACTTCTGGCCCGGAGTTCCGCTCGGTTTGTTTGCTTTGCTCGGTGCCGGGGCGGTTGTCGGAGCCACCACGCAAGGTCCGATATCGGCCGTCGTGCTGATGATGGAACTGACGGGCAGAGACCGTTCTTTCATCCTGCCGTTGTTGCTGATCGTTGGGATTGCGACGCTGGTTGCCAGGACGATCGAACCCCGATCGATTTACGACGCGCGTCTGACCGACCAGGAGATCGCAGAGCGGCAGAGGCTGCGCGATGCGCCGGCACAGTAGGTTTTGGATTGTGGTGAGCTAGAACTCCCTGCCGGTCGGCGCTTCTGTTCTTGCGGCTCAATCATACGTTTGACCAGGGTTTCCCGCCCGCGATACCCGGGTGTGGTAGAGCACTTCCTCCTAAGGGTTGGGCTGTATGTGGTCTAGGTGGGTTCGGACGTATGCTATGGGCGAGGATTCTCATATTCCGCCTGGAGAGCCAGCGATGAGTCTCAAGAGAGCCGTTGTCACGTTTGTATTGATTGCTGGGATGGGCGTGTTGGCCGCTCGAAATCTTCGTGCTGAGCGCCGGCAGAACGGCCAGCAAATCAACGGCGAGCAGAGTTACAGTGGTGAAAAAGCGCAGGTTGAACGGGGCGAATTCAACGAGCATGACCGGGAGGGCATTCGCGATTGGTATCGCGCGCATGCCAACCAACTGGAGCCGGCAAACAGTCCGGATCGATGGAGTCTCCGGGATGTGGGCGCCTATCTTCGGGTGGACAGTGTTTTGGACGAGGATACGAGAAGGTTTGCGGGACCTGTGCCGGCCGATCTAGCGAGCCAGTTGGGTGCGCTTCCGAGCGGTTGGCGCTATGTGATGCTTGGGTACAACGTATGCATTGTCGATGGCGGGTGGACCATTCGCGACGTTTTTCATTTTGATCCGTTCGAGGATCGGGACCGGGAAGCCGTGCACGACTGGAGCCAAGGTCATCCCACTGTATTGAATCGCGTCGCGGACGGCGGCGTAAACGTGGACGATAGCGACCTGGAGCGGCGCATTCAGCTCGGAAGGATCATCGATCCGGATTTGCGAGCAGAGGCAGAGGGTGCACCGGACGAGTTAGTGACTCGGCTCAGTGCCGTGCCGGTCGAGTGGAAGTATGTTGTGATCGTGAACCGGGTGTGCTTGGTGGACAAGGACTGGAGAGTTCACGAGATCCTTGTCGCCACTACGTTGCTTTGAGAGTTTGCTACTCGACGGGGCACGAACGCCACACTGTAAGTGTCAAGAAGTGTCAAGACCATTATTTCACTCGATCCGCTTTTTTTGAGATACCCGGGATCAGGTCGCAGCATCTACTCAAAGCGGGTCGCTCGTGAGATACTTGCAGACCCAGTTTCGTTCGGTGAAACGAAATCAAATCACATTGTTGTTGGGGACCACTCCTAAGGAGGACTCGTGGATCTAGTGAAAGTTGTGTCGGAGTTGAAACGCGAAAGAGACAGGCTCGATCGTGCGATTACAGCGCTCGAGGGGATTGAAGGAGCCGCGGCGACTGCCCGAGCGGGCGCTGCCCGGCCCGTCGCTCAAAAGGCCAAGAAACATCATCTGACAACGGAGGGACGCAAACGCCTGTCCGACATGATGAAGAAGAGATGGGCGGAGCGGAGAAGGAAGCTGGCCGGCAATCATCGGCAAACCGCAAAGGCTGCGTAGAAATATTGGTGGAGCGATACCTTCATGCCGGAACCAACCAAAGAAGAACTGCTACAACGCATCGCTGAGCTGGAACAACAGGCGGGTTCGCGGAAGAAGGGCGAACTAGACTTCAAGGTGGGTGAGAAGGGAGGCGTCAGTGTCTACGGACTCGGGCGCTTCCCCGTAACCCTTTACTACGAACAGTGGAACCGCCTCCTCGACGCAGCCGAGCCGCTGCGCGCTTTCCTAGAAGAGAACAAGACCCGGCTAAAGCTCAAGACCAGGGAGTAGGGCGCTACCTTCGTCCTGGGGCTGGACTGCCTGTGCTGCGTTCCTGCCGGAAGCTAGGTCAGGATGCTGGCGTGGAGGCCTGCCCCGTGGTGTTTCTTGACACGGGTGAGGGGGAATCGGCGGGGGACGGTGAGGCCGGGGCCGACGGGGAAGTGTCCGGCCGGTTGCTCCAGGTGAAGGCGTTGGGCAGAGTAAAGGTCTGGCCGTCAGGGTTTTTGACCGTGATGGCGCCGGAAGCTGTGCCGCCCGGGGGGACCGCAGTATTTGCCGGAGCTTCAACCTGTAACGATGTGGAACTAAAAAGCAGAGTGATCGGTGCAGATTGGTCGCCGATGGTGATGACCGAGTCGCCGGTCAGGTTTGCGCCGTTTATCGCAACTACCGTTGGCATCATGGCGCTTCCTGTTTTTGGCGAGAGCGTGTAGACGATTGGACCGGTCGTGTACGTAAACCCCTTGAGGAGTGTCGCCGAAGTTCCGTCGGGATTGACGACGGTCACGTCCACGGTCCCGGCGGATTCGCCGGGGGTGGTGACGAGGATTCGCGTGTCTGAGACGGACACAACTCCTCCGTCTCGTGTTCCGAACTTCACCGAGGCGCCGGGCCGGAAGTTCTTGCCGGTGACCGTCAACTCGACGGGGAAGCCGACGCCTCCCGGCACGATGGCCGCGGCGACCGACGGGCTGACCGCAGTGACGCTAACTGCCGGCCCGGGCGGTGCGGGAGTTCCGGCTTGCGGTATCGGAGCGGCTTCCAAGGAAACAAAAACAGAGCACAGCGCACACGCCGATAAGGCCGACTTCAGAAGTGAGAACGGGGAGCCAAAGGTCAAGCGCGTCATTTGCTCGGTAAGATTGATAGGACGCTTCGGAGGTTGCATCCCCTACCAAGGTGTCGTGCCCATTTTAGCGCGGGCCGGGCGCTGGCGGGAATCGTTGCAGCTGGCTGATGAGCCCAAAGGTGCATTCTTCCGCAGGGGTGGCTCCGACTTGTTTTCCGTTCGCTAACGGCTCACAATAAAGCTTGATCCCATGTTAAAGACGAACATCGGCCGTGGTCTGCTTGTGCTGGCCGGAGTTTTTGCGATGGCCGGAGCGGTGGCCTTCTATGCGGTCCGCCACCCGAAAGGTAGCGGCGGCCAAGGCTCATCTAGTAGCGCGGACGCGTCGGTGATTCACTTCGTGAAAGACCCCGAACCGGCACCGTCGATTCAGGCGCGGGATCTCTACGGAAACCCGGTATCGAGTGCGGACTGGAAAGGCAAAGTCGTCCTGCTCAATTTCTGGGCCACCTGGTGCCCGCCCTGCCGTGAGGAAATTCCGGAATTGATCTCGCTGCAGAGGCAGTACAAGGACCGTTTACAAATTATCGGCGTCTCAGAGGACGACGATCCGCCGCAAAAAGTTTTGCAGTTCGTGCAGAAGGTCGGAATCAACTATCCCGTTATCATGGCCACGACCGAGCTGTCGGATGCTTATGGCGGCGTTCCGGCGTTGCCCACGTCGTTTGTGATTAACGCGCAAGGACGCGTGATGCAGCGGCACACGGGCGTTTATCCGATCGAGACGTACATTCAGGAAGTGCGCGCGCTGCTGGGCCTCCCCGTGGATGGCCACATCGAGACGTTCGCGGATACCGGCCAAGTGTTTTTGAAGAATGTTGCCAACGCCACGGACCTGCCTGGCGTGAGCTTCGCGGGACTGACGCCCGAACAGAAAAAGATTGCGTTGCACCGACTGAACGCGGAACCTTGCACCTGCGGATGCAAGCTGACGCTGGCGGAATGCCGAGTCACGGACACGGCGTGCCCTGTAAGCCAAGCGATGGCGGAGAAAGTTGTAAAGGAAGTGGCCGCCGGCGGCACGGCGGAGCCACAGGCTTCCTCGGAGGCCGGCAAGCCCTCGGGCAATTAACCCTATCTTATTGCTTCGCATTTTATTGCTTCGGAAAGTGGCCAACGCTTCGGTACTTTCGTACTACCTTCCCCGGCTAAATTCCATCGCTTCCGCGCAAATTCCGCGCAACTCTATTTCGTAACTTGTGTTTGATTGAGTGAAGGCAAAAAGGCTCGGAGATAACAGAGCACTTTGCGAAGAGACATCGACAGGAGGAAGCCATGAAGGCTACGAGATTGATCATGGGCAGCGCGGTTCTGATGTTCATGGTTTTGCCGGCGGCATTCGCGCAACAGCCGAGCACCAGCGGCGCCACGACTCCGCCCACGATTCAGGACCGCAAGCAAGATCAGCAAGATCGGATCGCGAACGGTGTCCAAGACGACCAACTGACGGCGGGAGAAACGAAGAATCTCGAGAATAAAGAAGCGAACCTGAACAGTGAAGAGCACACCATGCGCGCGGACGACAACGGAAAGCTGACTACGGCCGACCGCACCAAGCTCAACAATCAACAGAATAGGCTTTCGAATGACATTTACGCGGACAAGCACAACGCGAACACGGCGCACTACGGAAACAGCGAGGTTGGCCAACGCCGGCAGAACCAGCAGGATCGCATTGCGCAGGGCATTCGCAGCGGGCAATTAAACGCTCGCCAAACGTCTAACCTCGAGAACAAGGAACAGGGCGTGAACCGCGAAGTGGCCGGGATGCGCCAGGCGAATGGCGGAAAGCTGACTGGCGCAGACAAGAGAGCGGTGAACGGGCAGCAGAACCATCTTTCGAAGCAGATCTATAACAAGAAACACAGCTAAGCAGACGTAACTTCCGGAACCCTCTGGGGAGCCAGCGCGCTGGATGCGCGCGGCTCCCCTTTTGTCTTTCCACCAACTAGGTGAGTTCAGGGCTTTGGCGGAGCAGGCTCGGACGAGGGCGGTACGATGCTCTTGATGCGCAGATAGGTGACGATGTTTCCGTAATGCTCGTTGTTGTGGAAGACATTGAGGAGCAACTGGCTAATTTTCAGGACGCGCTGCTGCTTACCGTTTTCCTGCGTGACGTCGATCATCTGCATTCCGGAAGCGTCGGTGAGCGAGGCGTACACGCCGTCGCAATACGTCAGGGCGCTGTTGATCGCTTTCACGAGGTCGGCTTTGGCCGTCACCTTTTCAAAATCATTGCCGTCGTTAGGGTTCTTTTCACCCTTGGCTGCCGAACACCACATGTAGTTGAAGTTGGCCAAGTGGCCGATGAGTTGGCCATAGGTACGCACCTCCATCTGCGGACCGGGACGCAGGCCATAAAACTGCTCGGGCATTTTTTCGGCTGCGCGCGCGATATTATTGCGATTGCCTTTGTAAATATTGCGCAGCCAGGTGGACAGCGGATCGTTGGGTGAATTCTGCTGACCCGTCTGCGCCGCCGCCGGCAGGGCCAGCAAGCAAGCGAACAACACGCTGAAGACCATATTTCTCATCCGTTTTCCTCCAGAGTTGGAAACAAATTTTGCGGCGGCTGCCCATTCGACGCCTCGGCCTAGAATCTTTACAGCGATTTTACACCCGTTGTCGTCCGGGCAAGGGCATAGTCTGAGGGAAAGTCCCCCGGAGAGGACGACTCCTTGGCTCGAAAACGAATTGTGAGGATAGCGATTTGTGTGCTGTTTTTTGCGCTGGCTCTGTGGCCCGGCGCGGCAAGCGCCCATAACGTCTCGAAGCGAGATGCTTCCTTCGTGCAGTCTACGCGAGGAGTCGCGATCGGGCCGTTTCTATACCTGGGCGCCAAACATATGCTTACCGGCTACGATCATCTGTTGTTCCTGGTGGGCGTGATATTTTTTCTGTACCGTCCCAAGGATATCGTGCAGTACGTAAGCCTGTTTACGCTCGGGCACAGCACCACGCTGTTACTTGGGGTGCTGACGGGCGTGCGCGCTAATTCTTATTTGATCGACGCGGTCATTGCGCTGTCGGTGGTGTATAAGGCGTTCGACAACATGGACGGTTTCCGCCGCTTCTTGGGATTTGAGCCCAACGCGAAGCTGGCAGTTTTCATTTTCGGGCTGTTCCACGGATTTGGCCTGGCCACCAAGCTTCAAGAGTTGGTGCTATCGCGGAATGGCCTGGTCATCAACATCCTCAGTTTCAATGTTGGCGTTGAAATTGGGCAGGTATTGGCGCTATCGATTGTATTGATTGGCCTGAGTTACTGGCGAATGCACAAGAATTTTATGCATTACGCATTGGCGACCAATACGGCATTGATGGCCGGTGGATTTATTCTGCTGGGTTATCAGATCACGGGGTACCTACGACAATGAGCACCATCGTGCAGGAAAAGGGAACGCAGCAGAATAGCGAAGCAATCATTGCCGGTCCCACGAAGCAACAGATCTTGAAGGCGACAGGAGTGGCCTTCGTGGTCGCCCTGGTCATCTTGGTTACGATTGTGCTTCCGGCCGAATATGGGATCGATCCGCTCCATACAGGCGCCGCGCTGGGGTTGACGAGCCTGGCCAAGACTGTGGCGACGCCTGCTCCCGCCGCCGCTTCGGTGACGACCGTGGAGCATGGTCCGGTTGTGGTTGAGCCTGGCGCAGATGGCGAAGCTCCGATTATCAAGGGAGTTTTCGTGGCACAGCCGAATCGGTACAAGATCGACTCGCGTGAGTTGAAGCTCGGACCCGGCGAGGGAATGGAGATTAAGTACCACATGCAGGCTGGCGCTGGGATGGTCTATTCGTGGACGGCAAATCAAAAAATTCAGTACGAGTTTCATGGAGAGCCTGACACCAAGCCGGCGAACGCTGGGCCGGATTATTTCGAGAGCTACGAGAAAGACGACAAAGTTGGAATCACGCAATCGAACGGAACCTTTACGGCCCCAAGTACAGGAATCGAGGGTTGGTTCTGGGATAACGAGTCAGGCGACGAGGTGACTGTGAAGCTGGTCACCGCGGGATTCTACGACTACATCCTGCAGAATAGAGATGATGTTAAGACGCGCCTGCAACCTATGGATCCCAAGTGATGGGTTGAGGGCGATCCCATGTATAGGGCCTCCTGAAGCAAGGCGAGTTCTCGGCTCCTCCGATGAGGCACTCGCGGACGCGCGCCTCGAGGAAGACCTGTCGCGACAGCAACGCATCGAAGACCCTCGTACGGTGCGTCCGTTCCCACGTGTAATCGCTTGGGTTAGAATCTATGCAGGTGTCGGCTATCGTTTAGCAGCTTGAGAATGCGGGATATGGAAGCAGGCCGGAGGCGACGGCTTGAGGGGGGACAGTAGCGTGCGAAGGTGGCGGATGATCCTGGGCCTGGTTTGCGTGGCGGGCGCTGCCTCGGTCTCCGCGCCGCTGGCGCGGACTTCCAGTGCGCCAGGTCAGCACGACGGCACTGGAGTTTCGGCCACAGCGCACGCACATGAGTTGGACGGCGTCTGGATGGAGCGGCGTGACAGCATCACGTTCAGTCAAAACGATCCGCCATTGCTACCGTGGGCGGCGGAGCGATTCCGGGCCGCGAAGCCCGGATACGGACCTCACGCGAGCGCGAATTCGCAAGACCCGGTTTTGAGCTGCCTGCCGCCCGGCGTTCCGCGGATTCTGCTGATGCCGTTCCCCATGCAGATCGCGCAGGTTCCCGGCGAGGTTCTGATGATCTTCGAGTACGATCATTTTTTGCGCTCCATCTATACGGATGGGCGAGCGCATCCCAAGGATCCGGACCCTACCTGGATGGGGAATTCGATCGGGAGATGGGACGGGGACACGCTGGCTGTCGACACTATCGGATTCAACGACAAAACCTGGCTGGACATGGTGGGTCATCCTCACTCCGACGCTCTGCACGTGATGGAGCGCATCCGGCGCGTGGATCACGATACCTTGCAAGACGATGTCACGATTATCGATCCCAGGGCCTACTCGAAGCCGTGGACGGGGCAGCAAATCTTTGAGCTAAAGCCGAGCTGGCACCTGGGCGAGTACATTTGCGAGGACAACATGGCGGATCCTCCGAAGTAGGGCGAAGTAGGGCGTGCGATTTTCCGGCGGTGAATGAGAACGCGCGGCTGCGAATCGTATGAAGTGGACTAAGCGATCGATGATCGAAGTGGGCGCGATCGTGGTGACGATGGCGGTCGTGTCGGTGCTGGCGATTCTGCAGTTCCGCTGGACGGGAGAAATCAGCCGGACCGAGCAACAACGACTTAAATCCGCGTTGGGAACGGGCGTCAGAAACTTCAATCAGGAATTTTCCTACGACTTCCAGCAATTGTGCGCGAGCTTTGAAATCGATCCCGATGCGGCAGTCGCCACGCTCGAGCCGCGGCTGGCCCACAACTACGGCGATTGGCAGAGGACAACCACGCATGGCGGGCTGGTGACCGGCTTGCATGTGTGGAGGACCGACGACACGCGCGGCCCCCATCTCGAATCGCTCGAGCCAAGCGGGCGCTTCGAACAGGTCGCTTGGCCCGCCCGGCTGGAATCGCTGGTCCAATTTCTTGTGCAGCAGGACGTGCAGCGGCCGTCTCCGGTCTCCGACCGGGAGGCGGTCTACTATCCGTGGACGTTTTACGAAGAGACGCCGGCGCTGATCCGCCCGTTGTTTCGGATGGCTTCGAGCGGCCAGGAGTTCTGAGCCGGAGGTGCAACCGATCGGGTTCGAGATCGTCGAGCTGAACGCCGATTTCCTGGCGAAGCAGTACTTGCCCGATCTGGCGGACCGCCATTTCGCGGGGCTCGGCTTGGCGGTCGCCGTTCGCAGCGCAAACTCGCCCTACCAGACGATCTACAGCTCCGACGTGGAGATGCCGAACGCGATTACGACTCCCGACGCCAAGGTGAACCTATTCGAATCGGTCGGAGAAGAGGCCAGGCGCCGGGGGCATCCGCCACTCGAGCCGAGCAGTGAGGCGCGACAGTGGCAACTGGTCGTACAGCATCCCGCCGGCTCGGTGGAAGTTGCCATGGCTGCCTGGCGACGGCGCAACCTGGCGGTTAGTTTTGGGCTGCTGGCCGTGCTGGCTGGAGGCATGCTTTTGATTCTCATCGTGGCGCGCCGCGCCGAACGGCTGGCGAAGCTGCAGATGCAGTTTGTGGCCGGCGTCTCTCACGAATTGTGCACGCCGCTCGCGGTGATCAACTCGGCGGCCGAAAATTTGGCGGACGGGGTGGTGGAGGATGCGCAGCAAATGAGGGAATACGGCGGGATGATTCGCGAGCAGGGAAGGCGGCTCGAGCGCATGGTGGACGAGGTGCTTTTGCTAGCCGCAGGGAAATTTGGCCGCGACGGCTATGAACTGGGGCCGGTCGAGATTGCGCCGATTGTGGTGCAAAGCTTGGATTTCTCCGAGCCGATGCTCCGCGCGGCAGGCTTTGCCGTGGAAAAAGAGATTAGCGGCGACTTGCCCATGGTGGTGGCCGACCCCGGCGCTGTCAGCAAGTGTGTAGAAAATCTGGTGAGCAATGCCGTGAAGTACGCGGGCGACAAGCGCTGGCTTGCGGTTCGCGCGCGGGTGGCTCCGGCAGAGTCGCAACGCGAAGTGCAAATCAGCGTCGAGGACAAGGGGATCGGAATCCCCGCATCGGACTTGGCGAACATCTTCGAACCGTTCTACCGGGTGCAGTCGGTCCGGGACAGCCAGATTCGCGGAGTGGGGCTGGGTCTTTACTTGGTGAAGCGGCTGATGGAAGGGATGGGCGGGCGCGTGAGCGTTTCGAGCGAACTGGGCCGAGGAACTTTTTTTGTGTTGCACTTTCCGATCGCGACTTCCGTGCAACAGTGAGCGGGGGAGAGTGGAGACCATTGCTGCGGCGAGATCCATCCTGCCCGGAGCGATCGGCACGAAGAGAGTGGCTCTGAGGTCCGGCTAACTGAGGAAGTGGTGCCGGTTTCCGGGGTAGGAAGCTCCGGCACCCTAAGCGTCGTAAGTTGTTTCGATTATCAAATACTCGGTTCGGAGCGGCGGTAAAATCGGAGTTAAAACTTCTTAACACCGAATTAACTTGTACGGTTCGCGCTCGCCGGTAGAATGCACTGCATTATGGAGACTCTTCTAACCACCGTGGCGCTGGTTGTTCTTGTGCTGGTCATCGCGGCTGTTTCACGCTGGGTTGGTAAGGAACGATCAGAGGTTGCCGGCGGGAGACTGTTATCGGTTGTCGTGACGCTGTTTCTGGTCATCTTTGCGGCCGTTTCGCTCTCCGCCTCATCGCAGCTCGCCGAGGGCTCCGGGACGACGAAGCTCGTGCTGTTTTTTTTCCTCATGGTGATTGCGGTTCTTCTTCGCGTGTCGTGGGCTAAGGCCGAGGCCCGATAAGTCGCGTTTTATCCTTTCGCTTCGTTTCACTTAAGATGTTGCCGGGCCAGCCGCGAGAAAGCCGTTATGGCTATGGCGAGGGTCGCAGCACGCCGGCGATCGTGGCCCGCGTCATACTCGTCGCCCCGCGTCGTAATCATCGATGGAACGGAAGATACTAATTGTCGAGGACGAGGCTGGCCTGGCGACGACGCTGAAGGACCGGCTGCGCAAAGAAGGCTACGCGGTGAAGGTGGCCAAGGACGGCATCTCCGGGTTTAACCTGGCTGCCGCCGAATCGTTTGACTTGATCCTTCTGGACTTGATGCTGCCGGGGCAGAGTGGGCTCGTGGTGTGCCAGAAATTGCGGGAGCTGGGATCGAGCACCGCCATCTTAATGCTTACCGCGCGCCGCCAGCTTACCGACAAAGTGGCTGGACTCAGGACCGGAGCCGACGACTATCTCACCAAACCGTTCCAGATGGTGGAGTTGCTAGCGAGGATCGAGGCACTTCTCAGGCGCGGAGGGCAGCCGACGACTGCGGCGGGCCGCTACCAGTTCGGCACCATTTGCGTTGACGTGAGGCGTACGGAGGTTTCGCGGGACGGCCGCGAGGTTCTGGTGTCCGCGAAAGAATTTCAATTGCTGCGATATTTTGTGGAGCATCGCGGCGCGACCTTGTCTCGTGAGGAGCTTCTACGCGAAGTCTGGGGCTACGACGTGACGCCGACGTCCCGAACAGTGGACGTGCATGTTGCCTGGCTACGACAGAAGCTGGAGCGCGATCCCCGGAATCCGCAATTCATCCTGACGGTCGTGGGTCTCGGTTATAAATTCGCGGGCTGAGCCGATTCCGTACGATTCTTGCCGATTTTGTATTTCGCAGGCTTCGACTGGGATGTAGAGTCTTGCATCATGTCGCGCGCCACTGCGCTCCTCAAGAACCTTCTGATTACAGTACATCGCTGGATGGGCGTATTTTTCTGCCTGCTGTTCTCGACGTGGTTCGCGTCGGGAATGGCCATGATGTATTGGGATTACCCGGAGGTGTCGGCCCAAGATCGCTTACGCCGGGAAGCTGCGTTGGACACGTTGCAGATCCATGTGACTCCGCAGGACGCTTACGCGAAGTTAGATTTGAGCGACCCGCCGGATGCGACGCGCCTGGTGACGTTCGATGGGCGGCCCGCGTACCGTTTTCGGGCCGGCGATGACCAGTCGATTGTTTATGCAGATGGCGGACAGAGGCAGAACGGCTGCCCGCCTGAATTGAGCTTGCGGATTGCCTCAGCATGGAGCGGCCAACCACCCTCGGCCGCTGCGGTTGACGATCAACACGGAAGAAGACCAGTGGACGGTTGCGGAAGAGTTTGGCAATCTCCGGCCGCTCCGAAAATATTCGTGGCCGCACGGCGAGCAAGTTTACGTTTCGACCGTGACCTGCGACGTGGCGCAGTACACCACACGCGCGTCGCGACTGGGCGCGTATCTGGGTCCAATTCCGCACTGGCTTTACTTCACGCCATTACGAAGGCGCGGGAATACGTGGAGCGGCGTGGTGATTTGGGCGTCGGGCCTGGCAGCCGTCGTGGCCATCCTGGGCCTCGCGGTCGGCGCGTGGATGTACTCGCCGTCGAAGCGCTACCACCCGCAGGAAGCACCTTCGGCTGTCCCTTATGTCGGACAGAAACGCTGGCATATGATTTTGGGGCTAACGTTTGGATCGCTGGCCTGCACTTGGGCGTTCAGCGGCATGCTTTCCATGGATCCCTTCCCGGCATTACAAAGCGGCGATTCAGAGGTCGGCGGCATGGACCTTACGGAGGCATTGCAAGGAACGCCCGCTGCGCTTACGGCTTTCTCCGCCAAACTTCCTCAGGAGGCGCTGGCTGAGATCAGGTCCAATTTTCGCGCTACGGAATTGGAGCTAACGTCGGTGATGGGAGAGCCTGTGTATGTGGCTCGCGACGCGAAGAATCAGACGCTGATCGTTCCCGTAGTCGGCAAGCCGAAGACAGAATTTGACCGCCAATCCATTGTGGACACACTGCGGCGGGCGGCGCAGCCCTACGAAGTGACGCAGGTCCGAGTGGTCAATCAGTATGAGGCGTACTACCTGGACCGTCACAACGCATTGCCACTGCCGGTGATTTTCGTGCAGTTCAACGACACGGAACGGTCCATGTATTACGTCGATCCGAAAACCGCGAGTATCGTCGAGGGCTACAACTCTCACTCGCGTTGGAACCGTTGGCTGTATCACGGCCTGCATTCGATGAACATCCCATGGCTGTACAAATACCGCCCCGCGTGGGACATCCTGGTGCTCGCGCTGCTGGCCGGAGGCTTCTCGCTCTGCGTTACTTCGTTGGTTTTGGCTTGGCGCGTGGTGTGCCGCAAGCTCGCACGAATGCCCTGACTCTTTACAAGGATTTTACTCGCGCCAGGGGGGTGTTTTTGGCATGATGTGCCCGCCGTGGTTAAGCCACGGGAACGAAGGAGGTTTTCAGTATGGGACCTTTTTGGACCTGGCTCCAAGAGACTCCGATCATCGACAAGATTGGCGATACCGCGTTGCTCTACAACACGTTTTCCGTGCTGCATTATTTCAGCGTGTTCGTCATGGTGGGCACAACGGCTTTAGTGGATTTACGCGTGCTAGGACTTGCGGCGCGGCGTCAAAGCCTCGCGCAAGTCGCCAATCAATTCTTTCCCTGGATATGGACGGCCGTGATCGTGGGGGTGGTGTCCGGCTTTTTCGAGTTCGCGCCGACCGGAGCGAGCTTTGCGCCCGACCACATCTTTGAACTGAAGATCGTCGCCGTCGTGGGGGCCGTGGTGCTTGCGTTGATTATTCAGATGGGTGCGCGGAAGTGGAGCGAATTGCCCGAGATTCCGATGGGGGCCAAGCTGATCGCGGCACTCTCGATCCTGTTTTGGCTAACCGCAATTCTTTTGGCGCTGGACGTCGCGGCGATTTCCGGGCTCGGATAAATCAAACGAATTCAGGCAACGCTAGTTTCTGGCGTTGTGTGTTAAGTCGGGTGTCAAGTTGTGTCTGAAGGGGTGGTCGGCGGCAAGCAGGTTCGGCCGTGAACGTGCGCGATGGCAGGGCGGGGATCCCAGGTCAACTCATATGCGAAGGGGAGGCGTACTCGAATGCACGAGGCCTTGATGGGTTTTTGCCAGTGGCTCGAGACCAGTCCGTGGGGCGCGCCGACGCGCACGACCACATGGTTCTATCCGTTCATTCAACTGATCCACTTTACGGGGCTGTCGCTGTGGCTGGCCACAAACGTTGCGCTCGACTTGCGGCTGATCGGCTTGGGCAACTGGCGCCGAACCGCGGCTGAGCTTGCCGACGATCTATTTGTGTGGAATTGGATTGGGTTTTGCATCGTTGTCACCGGGGGATTCCTGCTGTTCTCCGCGACCGCTACGACCTACATCGACAATCCCGCGTTTTTGGTGAAGCTAGGAATGTTGGTGCCGACGGCGTTGGTGTTCCACGTGATCGTGCAGTGGCGAACCCGCACCTGGGGGCGAACGGCGGAGCTTCCGGGCGCGGCGCGGCTCGCGGGTCTAATCGAGCTGTTGCTGTGGCTGTCAGTGGTCACCGCGGCCGTGGAAATACCAAGCTACTAAACGCCTGCCGCTCTGCCGCAATCGTGGGCAGATAGGCTAAATCGGCGTTAAAAACTTTTTACCTGGATTTTACGAGTTGTAAGGGTGTGTCTGCGGCATGATATAGGGGGCATCGGCTTGGTGCGATGCGTGCCGCGATTGACCGTGATCGAAAGGGAAGGTTCCGCGGCAGGTCAGGAGGGCCATCGTGAAAAACATGCGATTCAATCCTCTTCTTTTCGCCGCGTTCGGCGCATTGCTTTTGGCGCCGGTCTCTGTTCTTGCGCACCACGGACAGGCCGCATACGAAACTGCGAAGACCGTGACCGTGCGGGCGACCATGACGGATTTCGAGTGGTCCAATCCGCACTGCGAGCTCTATTTCGACGTCAAGGACGATCGGGGCAGCCTGCACCATTGGAGCGTGCAGGCCATCAATCCACTGATGTTGTCCAGGTACGGCTGGACGAGACACTCTCTGCAACCAGGCGACATGGTCACGGTTGTTTTTCATCCTGCGAAGAACGGCGAGATGACCGGCATTCTCGAGAAGGTTGTCTTGGCGAATGGCCGGGAACTGCCGGGCAGACAAGAGCAGTACTAGCCGAACGCCGGGATCGTTAGCTGTTCTTCAAGCGGCTCTGGGTGTGATAACCTCAAGCGGAACCTTTCCCTCCCCAAAGGTGAGGCGGAGGTATGGACATGAGACCCGGGGTCTTAGCTTCTGCGGTTCTGCTATTTGTTTCGCTCGCGGTTTCAATCTCAGCATTGGCGCATCACAACCCCAAGCCCATGTACGAGAGCACCAGCATCATGCTGACCGGAACCGTGACCGAGTTCGAGTGGGCCAATCCTCACTCGATCATTTCCGTTGCGGTTAAAACCGATAGTGGCGCCGTCCAGCAGTGGCACGCCGAATTCATTCCTCCAGCAGAAATGATGCGCGCAGGATGGGCGAAGGAAACGATACGCTCCGGAGATCAGGTGACCTTGACCGGACTGCCCGGAAAACATGCGCAGCATATTATGTGGCTACAGTCTTTGGTCACTGCTGATGGCCGAAAGCTTAGCCGGCAGCACTGATAGAACGAGCTTCCGTGTACAGCGCCAAGCGTCGCGCTCAGGCGGGACATCCATGATTTCGGCGCCCCTCTCACACTCGCCCGTACGATTAAGCTAGCGTTAAGCAACCTTTACATCGATTTTACAGCGCGGCATCAGTCGTTGCCGCATGATTGGGCCTGTTCGCCGGTGAGGCGGTTCACAAGAACCGCTCAGTTCACGGAGGACGGCGAGCAGCAAATGGAATCTGTCTCATTGTCGAGGAACCCAACCATGAAGCACTACGCCGGAGTTGCTTTACGGATGCTGATTATAGCCGTTGCCGTTTTTTCCGGCGCGAGCGCACGGGCACAAACCAGCGGAAGCGTTTCGGGGACGGTGAAGGATCCGGCCGGCTCGGTGATTCCGGACACAGCCGTCATCTTGAGGAACACCGCGACCGGAGCGGAGCAGAACGCCGTCGCCAACGCGCAAGGATTCTATGCGTTTTCGACAGTGCCCGTCGGGATGTATGAACTCGATACATTTCTGCCCGGCTTTAAGCCTTACAAGCGTACTGGTTTGGTCATCGACGTGGGTACGAAACTTGAAGTCGACATCGTTCTGGAGCTTGGCGAGCAGACGGAGACGGTCACGGTTACTCAGAACGCGATACAAGTCGAGACCGAGAGCACCCAGATGGGAGACGTCATTACCGGCCCGATCATGACTTCCGTTGGGCTAAACGGCCGCAGCTTCACCGACCTGCTGGCGCTTCAGCCCGGTATCGTTCCGATGTCCACGCAGACGGGGGATTCGGTGGTTATGGCCGGCGTCACCACGGCGATCACGCCTTCGGGCGCCCTCAATCCGGGAAACCAATCGATCAACGGGCAGCGGGAAGACGCCAACGGATTTCTGGTCAATGGATCGGACGTGAAAGAGGGGATGAACGGCGGCACGGCAATCATTCCGGACCTGGATTCCATTTCCGAATTCCGGGTGCTGACCAACAATTTCGACGCTGAATACGGCAACTATGCCGGCGGCATCGTGACCGCGATCACTAAGAGCGGGACAAACCAGATTCACGGCAACGCCTTCGAATTTCTGCGCAATACGAATCTCGATGCCAAAGGCTTCTTTGACCTGAAAAGGGATGTCTATGACCAAAATCAATTCGGCGGCACGATCGGCGGCCCGATCAAAAAGAACAAGGTATTCTTTTTTGCAGACTATCAAGGAACGCGGACGAATGAGGGCTTGGACAGCGGGCAAGTATCCGTGCCCACCCTCGCGGAGCGCGGGGTGGGGACGGAGGGCCATGGGGCCGATTTCACCGACACAGCCATCCCAGCCACCGGCAACTGCCCGGCAATTCCTGCCTTTAACACTGCTACTACCGCTGTTGTTAACAAAGTTCCCGCCTGTGTCGTAACGCCCGAGACCGTACAAGGGGCGGGGTTGGCGCAGCAGCTTCAAAATTCGCTGGGATATTCCGTTTTTTCAGGCGAGCCGTACTACACGTCGGGATGCACCAGTGCCACCTGCGTATTTCCGGGTGCCATCATTCCGCAGAGCGCCTGGACGGTCCCGTCGCCAGAATCTGTTGCAGTACATTCCTGTGCCCAATGACGGCCCAAACACGTTCGTCGGCCAGGCGACTGAGAACCTGCGCGACGACAAATGGAGCACTCGCGTGGATGGGAACAGCGCGCGTTGGGGCAACCTCTCGGCCTACTACTTCTTCGACGACTATTACTTGAACAATCCGTTTCCCAGCGGGCAGGGCGGCGCAACTATCCCCGGATTTTCACGGCATGAACCACGGTCGTGCGCAAATTTATCAGTCTGGGCGACACGAAGACCTTCGGCACGCAGACGGTAAACGAAGCCCATTTCAGCTACATGCGAGCCGAAAACGTGGTGGGCCAGCCGAACGGCGGGCTGGGAGTTAGCCTGGCCTCCCAGGGGTTCAACACAAATCCAACCACCGGGGGCATCTTGCCCTTGGCTCCCCAATTCGAAGGGGTCGAAAACACAGTCTTCGCGAGCGAGTTTGTGATGGGCGTGCCGATCACCAACGTGAAGCAGGCCAACAACACGTATTTGTTTAACGACAGCCTCTCCAGAGTGATTGGCACGCATACTGTGAAGGTCGGCATCGAGGTGAACTTCGAGCAGGTAAACATGAATCCCGACGCGATCTTCGATGGGACGTTCATCTTCGACGGCTACCAAACCAGCAACGAATTGGCGGATTTTCTCATCGGTGCGCCGAGCCAATTTAACCAGCAAGACTCGGGGTCCTACTATCCGCGCCATAAATATGTCGGCTGGTACGGCCAGGATTCCTGGAAGATCAAGCCCAATCTCACGTTCAACTACGGACTGCGCGTGGACTTAATGCAGTATTGGTCGGAAAAATGGGATCAAATACCGACCTTTGTTCCCGGCGAGCAATCGCAAGTCTTTCCAAATGCGTTTCCTGGATTGGTTTATCCGACAGATCCGGGTGTTCCGAACACCTTGGTGCCTGAGAAATTTCGATGGGCTCCCCGGTTCGGCCTGGCGTACTCGCCCAGCGCGAGCGGCGGGTTTTGGGGGAAAATCTTGGGTGGTGCGGGAACCACGAGCATCCGCGCGGGCTATGGGATCCTGAACACGATGATTGAAGGCAATTCCATCGGCATTGACGAGCCCCAGCCCCCTTTGGTCTGAGCGGCACGGTTTACAACGGGCTGATGGTCTCTCCGTATAATTTGGCCAGCACAACGAATCAGATGAACAATGTTTCGCCCTATCCGCTTACGTTTCCCCCTACCAATGCCAGGGCCGGCAGCAGTCCAGCCAACACACTTGATTTACAATAATCTCTATAACCCGCAGTCGGGCATGACCGCGCCCACACCGAATGACACCTATCCTTATGGGGAGGACTATTTCCTTTCGTACGAGCGCCAATTGCCGAAGCAGACCGTCTTGAGCGTCAGTTACGTGGGGTCGGAGGCTCACCATCTGCCCTTGATCAATTCCGCGAATCCGGGCAATCCGGCTCTGTGTCTGGCTCTTGATACGCCCGGAGTTCTTCCGCCCGGGGAAACCTGCGGCCCTGGTGGTGAAAACAGTACTTACAATTTGACTTCAGAGTGTCCCGAAATTCGGCGGCATCGTATACGGCGGGCGAAGTTCTTCAAGGTACGCGCCAGGGCTTGAACACGAGCCTCATCAACCCCAACGTGACGTCCGGGAATTACTTCGGGAACGACGACTACGAGAGCACCATCGGAAACTCGAACTACAATGCACTTCAGGTGACCGTGAGAAGTCAGACCAAGTACTTGACCTATTCCCTTGGCTACACGTGGAGCAAGTCCATCGACCAGGCCTCCTCGATCTCCGATGTGGCCGACCCGTACAATTTCAACGCCACGCGCGGCCTTTCGGCCTGGAACATGAATCAAAATTTTGTCGCGACCTACGATTTTCGGTTGCCGCTGGAACGTCTGACGCACCGCGCTCACTTTCTGCTGGAGGGTTGGGGGGTGTCGGGTATCACTCGCGTCGGCACCGGATTCCCGGTCACCCTGAGCACGGGCCAAGATAACTCCCTGCAGGGAAGCAGCCCGAACGGCGTCAACAACCGCTATCTGGATATGCCTGACGTGACCGGCGCGCCTTTGAACCTCAACTCCCATCCTCAAACCAACGGCTTGGTCTATTTCAATCCAGCCGCTTTCCAATTGAATGCGTTAGGCACCGTGGGAAACGCTGGGCGCCGGGAGTTCTCCGGACCGGGCTTGTTCAACACGGATTTGGTGGTGCGCCGCAATTTCCAAATCCGCGAAGCGCAGGCGCTCCAGTTCCGCGTGGAAATGTTTAACGTTTTTAACACCACGCAATTTTTTGGCTCGGAACGCCGTGGACGGAACCGTGGGCACTCCACTGTTCGGCCAGGTGATAAACTCGCAGCCGCCCCGCCTGATCCAACTGGCCTTGAAGTTCACCTTCTAAAAATAGCCTCAAAGGTTGCCGACGGGGTCGCGTGTGACCCTTACGTCCGCAGGCGTGCCTTCCTCTCGCGCTCGTCGCAGAACGAAATCCGCGAAATCCGGAATCAAGCTTGAAAATTCGAAGGGGATGTATATTATGGGGGCGCTCGGAAGGGGGTTGTGGTTCCGTCTGAGCAAAATGGGCCATTTTTTTGAACCGTGCGGCGGCTGCGTAGCGTTCGGAGCGGAGGCAATGCAGAGAAACGAGCGGAGAGACAGGCTCAACAACAGCGGCATTTTCCCTAGCGCTTTTCATCGCAGCACTCACCCTCATTACCGTCTACATATTCGTGGCGAAGACTGGTGGTTCCCCCCGGCCATCACGGCCTTCGGGCTCCAGATTGACGCGCAGTTCCATCGTACCCTGGTCATCACCGGTGTCATTTTCGTTCTCGCGCAGTTCGGTCTGGCCTGGACCCTCTTCCGTTTCCGCGACCAAGGGCAGAGAGGCCAGCTTCTTCGAAGGCAACTCGACCATGGAGTTTGTCTGGACTCTCGCGACGATCGTGATGTTCGTCGGACTGGGGCTCTACGGCGAGCATGCCTGGGCGGAAGCGCACTTTCAGGGAGCGGCGCCGGGCGCGTTGCAAGTCGAAGTGACCGGCCAGCAGTTCCGTGGAAATTCCGCTATGCCGGACCCGACGGCAAGTGGGGCCAGACGAAGCCCGAGTTGGTCAGCGCGTCGACCGGCAATCCGTTGGGACTGGATCCGAAGGACCCGAGCGGCAAGGACGACGTGGTTTCGCCGGTGATGTACGTTCCTGCCGGGCACGAGGTCGAGATCATGATCCGGACGCAGGACGTCACGCACAGCTTCTACGTGCGCGAGTTGCGCCTGAAGCAGGATGCGGTTCCCGGCATGGTGATTCACATGCATTTCAATGCCACGGTGCCCGGCCAGTACGAAATTGTCTGCGCCGAGCTTTGCGGGCTGGGGCATTACCGCATGCGCAGCTTCCTGAACGTGGTTTCGCAAGAGGAATACGATAAGTGGATGAGCGATCAAGAAGTCGCTTTGCAACAGCAGTAAAAGGCCTTTCCTAGCGCGAGCGGAAGCGTTCGAGGAGCGACTCGATGGTGACACACGATACGCGGCGGCAGGACATCATCACCCGCCGACCGGCTTCATCCGGAAATATATTTTCAGCATCGACCACAAGGTCATCGGCATTCAGTATTACTTCTTGGCGTTGTTTTCCGTGTTTGTGGGGATGGCGCTCTCTTTACTGATGCGCATTCACCTGGTTTGGCCGAACGCTAAATTGCCGTTTGCGCCCGGCGGCCAGATGACGCCCGAGCAGTATCTGGCGCTGGTGACCATGCACGGCTCGATCATGGTTTTCATGGTGCTCACCACGGCGCCGCAGTCGGGATTCGGAAATTACATCTTGCCGATTCAGATCGGCGCCGAGGACATGGCGTTTCCCGATCCTCAACATGCTGTCCTTCTGGATCGACCTTCGTTTCGCTGGTGGTGCTGGTGTCGGCGTTCTGTCACGCGGCGGAGCGCCCATCTCCGGCTGGACGGCGTATCCGCCGCTGAGCGCGCTGGGCCAGATCACCGGACCGGGTGAGGGGGCGGGCCAAACGATGTGGGTGATCGGCCTGGCCATTTTCTGCGTGGCGTCTCTGTTGGGCGCCTGAATTTCATCACCACGACGTTGGACCTGCGTACCAAGGGCATGACCCTCGGCCGCATGCCGCTGACGGTCTGGGCTTGGCTGATCACCGCGATTTTGGGCTTGCTGGCATTCGGCGTGTTGCTGGCGGCCTGCATTCTGCTGCTGCTCGATCGCATCGCCGGAACAAGCTTCTTCATTCCCGGCGGCTTGGTCGTGACGGACACGCCGATCACCTGGCACAAGGGCGGGTCGCCGCTACTGTGGCAGCACCTGTTCTGGTTCTTCGGCCATCCGGAAGTCTACATCGCCATCCTGCCGGGCATGGGCGTGGCGTCGCACGTGCTGTCGACGTTTTCACGCAAGCCGGTATTTGGTTATCGCGCCATGGTCGCCGCGATGGCTGCCATCGGTTTCCTGGGCTTTTGCGTTTGGGGCCACCACATGTTCATCAGCGGCATGAGCCCCTATTCGGCCTTTGCGTTTTCGATCATGACCATGACCATCGGCGTGCCCTCGGCAATCAAGACGTTCAACTGGCTGGGCACGCTCTGGGGCGGGAAGATTCAGTTCACGACGGCGATGCTGTTCGCGCTGGGGTTCGTCTCGCTGTTCGTGACCGGCGGATTGTCCGGCCTGTTCCTGGCGCAGCCTTCGCTTGACCTGTACCTGCACGACACCTACTTCGTCGTCGCTCACTTCCACTTGATCATGGGCGTGGCGGCGATCTTCGGCATCTTCGCGGCGACCTTTTTCTGGTTCCCGAAGATGTTTGGCCGGATGCTCAATGAGCCGATGGGCAAGATTCACTTTTGGGTCACGTTCATTGGCGTCTATTGCATCTTCATGCCCATGCACTTTTTGGGCTTGGCGGGCCATCCGCGGCGTTACTCCGACACCACCGGCGTGAATTTTCTGGCGCCGCTGCACGCGGTCCATTACTTCATCACCATCGCCGCCATGATCACCATCACCGCGCAGCTGATATTCTTGTTCAACCTGTTTTACAGCATGTTCGCGGGAGAGAAGGCCAGCGACAATCCGTGGCACGCCACGACGCTCGAGTGGGCGATCCCGTCGCCGCCGCCGTTCGATAACTTTGCCGGCCACGTGCCGTCCGTGTACCGCGGCGCTTACGAGTTCAGCGTCCCGGGCGCACCGAGGACTACATTCCGCAGCACCTGGTTCCAGAGAAGGTCGGCAAGGCGCACTAGGTGTTAGCGATGCCCGGAACACTTACGCCCGATATCGAAATTATCGAGCCGGGTCCGTTCACGGCGGCGGGACAGATGTACCCGCCGGCGGGGACGACGACGGCGAGGTTCGGGCAGCGGTCTGCCGGGTATTCCGCAGCGCGCGTATTTCACCGCGATTCAGTTGGCGCTGGTCGGCATCGTGATGTTTTTCATGGCCCTCACCAGTTCGTTTCTGGTGCGCAAGGGCCTCGGGGACGATTGGGTTGCGTTCGCATTGCCGCGTGTGCTGTGGTTCAATTCACTGGTCTTGCTGGCCAGCAGCGTGACCATCGAGGTCGCGCGGCGCCACATGCGCGAAGGTGCACGTCGGCGTTCCGGCGCTGGTGGGCCTTCACCACGGCGCTGGGTGTTCTGTTTGTCGCCGGGCAATGCGTGGCTTGGCGGCAACTGGCCGCGCAGGGCGTCTTCCTGGCCACCAATCCGAGCAGCAGCTTTTTCTACCTGTTGACGGCCTTGCATGGCGTTGCACCTGCTCGGCGGAATCCTGGCGCTTTCTTACGTGGCGTTTCGGCGGTGGCAGCGGTCGCGCATCACGCAAGTCCACGGCTGCCGATCTGGCCTCCATCTACTGGCACTTCATGGACGGGTTGTGGCTGTTCCTGCTCGCACTTCTCTATCTGGGACGGTGAACTTTGCACGAGACGAAAACCGACGCGGCGGCTGACTCTCCCTGGTCGGGCGGGGTCGCGCCGTTTGCGATCAATTCGAAGAAGCTGGGCATGTGGTTGTTCATCGTTTCTGACACGCTGACCTTTTCCGCCATGCTGCTGGCCTACAGCTATATTCGCCTGGCCAATCCCGGCTGGCCGCGTCCCTTTGAGATTTATCCCGCGATCACCAAATCCACCACCATGACCATCATCCTGCTGGCCAGCAGCTTGACGATGGTTCTCGGCGTGGCTGCCGCGCATCGCAACGACCGCAAGGCGGCGTGCGCTGGTTGCTGTTCACGGCGCTCGGCGGCTTGGCATTCGTCGTCCTGCACACCACGGAGTGGATCAACCTGTTTCACGAGGGCTACACGCCCTGGAGCACTCCGCAGGGGATGCCACTGTTCGGCGCCACGTTTTTCGGTATCACCGGCCTGCACATGCTGCACGTCACCATCGGCGTGATCTACCTGCTGGTCATGGCTTGGGATACGGCAGCGAGAAGTTCGACGCGGATGACGTCGAGGTCAGCGGCCTGTACTGGCACTTCGTGGACTTGGTCTGGATGTTCGTGTTTCCCATGATCTACCTGATGTCGATCAAACTGTAGGCGGCGAGGAGCGCATGAGCACAAACGGAAACGGGTCCGAGGGGCACGCTGTCGGCAGCACGCGACTCTTCCTGATCGTCTGGGTGTGGCTGGTGGCCATCACGGGATTCGAAGTGTTCCTGGGTTATGAGCGACTGCGAGCCGCAGTTGATGCTGGGCCTGTTGGTGGCGCTGTCGTTGGTCAAGGCCGCGCTGATCGTTTCGTACTTCATGCACCTGAGGTATGAAAAATTGAGCCTGGTTTTGATCCTTATTCCGCCGGCGATCTTTTGCATCTGCATGATCCTGATTTTCTTCTTTCCGGATAGTTGGCGGCTGATGCAGATGCGATTGCAGGGATGAAAATTGGTACCGCGCTCGGCTGGAATGGCGCTATGATGCGGGGCGTGAGGAGCGGACAAATGTTGCGTCGCCTGCGAACCATTACTGTGGCAGCTCTGGCCGTTCTCGGAATGATGCCCGCTTCCGCAGCTCGAGCGCAGAGTTGCGTTTTGTGCTACACCTCGCTGGCTAACGCAAGCCCCGGCGCGATTCGCGCATTTGAGACAGCGATGCTCGTCCTGCTCGTCCCCACGTTGCTGCTATTTGTTGGGCTTTTCGTGCTGATTTTCCGTCACCGCGCGACGGCCGAGGCGGAGACCTGGACCGGCGGCGCCGAAACCGATCGGGAGCTTGCTAGTGGGAGCGCGATCGGTCCCGCAAACGCCTGATTTCGTCACCGCTATCGTTGGACGATTCGCCGCGGAACGGCGCAGGTTTCCGTGGTGCAAGCTGGCGGAGCCCCAGGTAGAAGTTGGCGGTGGCGTGCGACCCACCGGTATGCGCGGGGGCCCAATCGCCGTAACGGTGTCGTGCCGAGCAGTTTACCCAGCCAAGCAAGTCCAGGCAGTTCGCGCAGGATCTTAACCCAAGCCTCAAAACCAACCGACCACGTGCCATCTGGTGCGCGCAGGTGCATCTCTTGGGCTAGCTGCTCGGTTGAAAATGGGGTTTCGGCTGCGATCAGCGGGTCGTTGTAGTCGCGGAATCGAAGGACGCCGCGTGTATCCCAGGGCTCAATGCGTGCCCTGGTCCACTGGCAGAAGGCGCAAGCGCCATCGAGGTAGATATCGAGCTGGTGATTCTGGGTCATTGGCCTAACCACTATTTTAGATGAGCATGACCCGCTTGCCTATGCATAAGGCCCACCGATTCTCCGGGGCCTCATCTCAAGGGACACGCCTGAAGAGAGCCTGAGCTGGGTTCCCGACGGAGATAGCGAATGGCTAGCGGGGCCGTCCGGGTGGATCGGCGGGAGCGGGAACCAAGGGGTGCGCGGGAGGAGGCGCCGTGCTCGGCTCGGTCTTCGACGGTGCGGGCTGGGGCAGGCCGATGCCCCGGTTCATTTCGAGATGCTCCTTGGCGCAGGCTGGGCAGTAACCCTTTCCCGTATCTTCGTCGCGCAAACTGGCCAGCTCATAGCAGCCGTGGATGCAGTCGCAATAGCCCGTGGTGGAAGCAGTCTTTATCGGAACCAGTGCCATTCCTGAATGTCCTCTGGCGGGATAGTACCTTTCGCCGCCGATTTCCGCAACCCGTCGAGGTCTTGGTTAGCGGCAGTCTTCAGTATTGCAGGGCGAGTCGAAACGGAGCGTCAATGTTGCCGTGAAGTTCGAGCCACAGGGAGTCGGGGATGGAGAGGAACACCTCGACGACCTTGGGGTCGAACTGCGTTCCGCTGCATCGTTTGACTTCGGCGCGGGCATGCTCAATCGGCAGCGCTTTCCGGTAAGGCCGGTCGGAAATCATGGCGTCGAGCGCATCGGCGATGGCGAAAATACGCGCTCCCAGCGGGATGTCTTCTCCGGCCAGGCCTCGTGGATAACCGGAGCCGTCGTAATATTCCTGGTGCGCGAGCACGATTTCGGCTGCCTCGCGTAAAAACGGAATGCGCACGAGCATGTTGTAGCCGATTTCACAATGCGTGCGCATGACGGCCCGTTCGTCGTCGGTGAGCGGCCCCGGTTTTCGCAGGATACGATCCGGGAATGGCCATTTTTCCGATGTCATGCAGGAACGCGGCGCGGGAAATCTGCGGCAGAAGCGCCGGGTCAACCTTCATTTCTTTGGCGATGGCGATGGTAAACGCGGTGACGCGCTTGCAGTGGCCTTCGGTTTCGGCGTCCTTTAGGTCCAGCGCGCCGCCGAGCGCCTCCAAGGTTTCGTCGTAGGACCTTTCGAGCTGGCTGAGAGCGTTCTGCAGCTGGGCCGTTCGCTGTTCGACGAGTTTTTCCAGATTGCGCTGGTAATTGCGGTTTTCCACCACCAACCGGCGGTGCTCGAGCGCCCGGCGCACGCTCATGAACAGCCGGTCCTTCTCGAACGGTTTAAGGATGTAATCGTAAGCGCCGCGGCGGATGGTTTCGAGGGCCGTCGAGACGTCGTGCATCGCGGTGACCATGATTACTGGAAAGTCTTTGTGGTGAGTTCGCAGCCAGGCCAGCAGCTGCATGCCGCTCATCTCGGGCATCATCATGTCGCTCAGGACGAGATCGACGGAGTGGTCGCTGCAGATACTCGACGCGCTTCGCGGCCATTGGCTGCGGGCGTGCAGCGGTAGCCCTGTGCTTCAAGAAGGGTGGAGACAACTTCTCGAATGGCTTCTTCGTCGTCCACGACCAGGATGTGCTCTTGTGCCATTCGTCGGCTCCACGGTGACAAAACACCATTATACGAGTGGGGCCAGCGTGGTTCGTCTGGAGTCTTTGCGAGTGGTGCTAAGTTCAATACTACGGGCATGTTGGCGTCGGCAGCCTACAAGTGCTTTTTCTGCCGAAGGTTAAGCCCTGGTGGCGATGCAGGAAGCCTGCTGTTGGCAGTCCTCCGCGGATGTACTAGAGTCTGTTTCATGGGCATTGTGCCGACAGTTCGGGGCTGTGCGGGCCGCCGACCGACTTGGACTTTTCGTAACCGTGCTGGCCTGTGGATTGTGGGTGGCCGCGGGCGCGCCAGCGCCGGCCTCTGGCCAGAGCGTGACCGGTGCCGCTCCGCCGCCGGAGTTCGCACGAGACTCGCCGAGAAACTTGCTGCCGATCGCGCCGCGGAGGTAGAAGAACCGGAAGGGCCCGAGGAACAAGCGCTGGAAATTCTGGACCGCGTCGCGTTCGCATGCGCTCAACGGAGCGACGCCCGATCCAGAGGCTTTAAATCGGCGCCTGGTGGCATTCGTCACGCGCCAACCGGCCGTCGGTGAGGGCTACCGGGTGTTCCGGCTGGGCGGTAACCCCGCTGCGTTCGCGTTGCTGGCCGATTTTGGCGAGGGCGGGCCTTCGGCTGTGCGCATTTATGCGGGAGCGCCTGGAAAGCTCTCGCTAGCGGCTCGCGTGGATCGCTACGCACAAAAGGATTTCTTCGACGATTACATCGAGCTGGTGCCCGTGCCAGGTCCGGTGGCGCTTTTATCACCGTGGCGGGGCGCACCGACGACTTCAAGACAGGCGTATTCACGGCCTGGCATTTTGACGGACACCAAGCAGAGACCGTTTGGATGTCGGATATCCTCGAGCAATCGAGTTATGAGGTCGGTGCGCAACGGATTGCAACTGAACTATTGCGCCGATCCCGACCCGGACGATCCTCGCGTTTGCCACCAAACGCGGCGTGAGCGGTTCGCGTGGCAGGACGGTGCTTGGAAGCAGGCGGAGTCCGTGGCGCTGGCACCCGCCGGGTCCGCGAAAGTAGTCTGCGCGTCACGCCGATGAGGACATTTATGAGCCTGTGGACAACAGGATCTGGGCAGCCGCAGTGCGGCGTGCTGCTCGCTGGCCACCATGCGCTCAGGCGCAGAAGCGCAATTCGCCTACTTTGCCTCCTCCCGCCACCGCGCCCCAGGCCGAATTCCTGCAAGCGGCCGATCAAGTTCTCGTCGACATGAGCAAGCTGCTGTCGCTCCCGGTGCTCGAGCCGCTCAAGAAGAGCGTTCGCTCGCGCGATGAGATCCGCGATTATCTGGTTCGCGAGCATGAACGAGGACAAGGATGACGCCAAACGCCACGCCGATCAGAAAGCAATGGAGGCACTCGGCCTGATCCCCAAGGGCTATCCGCTCGATCAGAAGATGCTGGCGCTTTTAACGGAGCAGGTCGCCGGAATGTACGATCCGAAGGGCCGCGAGTTTTTCATCGCCGATTGGACCAGCCCCGCGGATCAGCGCATGATCATGGCCCACGAATTGACGCACGCACTCGAGGACCAGCACTTCCACGTCGAGAAATGGGAAGATGCGGCCAAGCCAAACGACGACGACGAACTCGCTCGCGACGCCTGGCTCGAAGGGAACGCCACGCTGTCGATGTTCGATTACCAGCTGCAGCAGATCGGCCGAAAGCCGGGCGAGATTTTCGATCTGGATCCCACTCTGCTCCTTCCCTGATGTTCGGCGACGCTCGACAAGAGTCCGGAACTGGCCGATTCGCCGCTGGCCCTGCGGGACGAAATGTTGTTCCCCTACGCCGAAGGAGCGAAGTTCAGCCTGCGAAGTGCTCAAGGCTTCGGGTGGCTGGCCGGCCCTTCACAAGGTATTTGAACGCCCGCCCGCTTCCACGCAGCAGATCATGCATCCCCGAGCTCTATTTGCGTGGGGTGATGCCCGTCCAGGTGGCGCTTCCGCCCCTGGACAAAATCGTCCCGCGTGGCTGGAAGAAGCTCGACGAAAATCTGCTTGGCGAGTTTGGGCTAAACGAAGTGATCAAGCAGTTCTTGGGCAAGGAGCGCGCGGATGATCTCGCGGAATCCTGGGTCGGCGACCGATACGCCATCTTCGAGCGGCAGCCGGGCGGCCAGACGCTGCTGCGTGATTCGCATGCGCCTGGCAAGCGACGAGGACGCGGCCCGATTGTTCGAAGGGTACAGCGAAGTCCTCGAGAAAAAGGACACGGACCGCACCGGCATTCATGCGCCGCCGCAATTTCTTCTCGTTTGACACGCCGGCCGGCGGCGTTTTCCTTCGCTGCTTCGCAAGCGAATGTTTCACCGCCGAAGGAACCACGCGTGAGGTGTTCGACGCGATGACCCACGCGATGAAATGGCCCGACGCCCCCTCTGGACCGGCGCGAAACCGAGCAGAAGCCGGGTGTCGTCGTGCGGGCATGGCCATCGGGGCACGAGCAGTGCTCCCCTGGCAGCCGCTAATCCAGATCCTACCCGCTTCAAGCCTGCTGCCAATTCGATAAGCGAATCGCCATGGGTTGGCTGGATTTGCAGCGCGTTCCAGAACCCGAGGTAATGGACGAGTGCGGCGAAGTAGAGGCTTACTCGTCTGCGGCGGCTCAGTCGTATCTCAGCGAAATTGACGACACATTCGTGACGCACGCGCGTCGGCTAGTCAGCCTCGCGCATTCAGGCAGATGCCGCAGGCACGGCGCTCGACATCGGCACGGGACCGGGCCAGATTGCCCTCAAAGTGGCCGCAGCACTTTCGGGCTGGTTGTTGCTCGGCGTGGATCGCTCGCCGAACATGATTCGCCAGGCTCTTGCGGCCGCGCGACGCCGCGCCGACTGCACAGCAGCCTCATGGCACTACGACCGCCAAGCCGCCGAACGTGGAATTTCTGGTAGCCGATGCCAAGCGCCTGCCGTTTCCCGACGCGAGCTTCGATCTGGTGCTATGCAATTCCGTCCTGCACCACCTCGAAGATCCGGCGAGCCTGCTCGCTGAAATAGCGCGCGTGGCCAAGCCGAACGGGGCGATTCTCCTGCGCGACCTCCGCCGGCCCTCGCGGCTCGCTTATCCTTACCACGCGCGTTGGCACGGCCGGCACTACTCGGGGACGATGTACCGGCTGTATTGCGATTCGTTCGCGCGGCTTACACGTTCGATGAGCTTTCGGCGATGTTGAGCAAATCGCCGCTGCGTGACGCGCGGTTTTTCGTCGCGGCCGCACACACTTAGGCGATCGCAGCGTGCCGCTCGGATAGGTCGCGATGCGCTCCCCGTCCGCACTCCCGGCTTCGAATCTGCTTGGCCTTTAGCTCCAGGCGCGCAAGCCTGCGCCCGAAACGAGCGGCCCAGTGCGCGTGACCGCTGAGGTTCGATCAGCCCCAGGCGTTCCGCGCGGTGTAGCTGAGCGATGGCGTGCCGCGTTAAGCGAGCGGCTTCGGCGAAATCCCCGTACGCGGCGCTCGTAATGAATGCACAGCTGCTCGCAGGCCTCGAAGCTGGGCACCGAAGCCTCCGTGATCTCATGCCACAGCTCGGCGGCATAGCCGAAGTCGCGCTCACGCTTGGCGAGGCGCGCCAGTTCATGCCGCGCGCGCAGATCGACAGCTCCGGAAGGCCGGCCTCGAGAGCACGTTCGTAGAGGTCGCGGGCTCGCGCGTGCTCACCCGGCGATTCAGGATGCCGGAGACGCCGTAGAGTTCGAGCGGCGTTGCTTGTTCAAGCGGGGTTGCAGCGCTCGGCTCCGTCGCATCCGGCTGGGCCAGCACGCGGAAAATGCGTCCGGCGAGCGCGGCGAGTCCCCGCAGGTCCATGCGATTGTGCAGGAAGACGCCGGCGAGCGGTTCCGCGGGTCCGCCTCGCAGATAGTCGAAGTAGAATTCGGGAATCCGCGATGAATCGATATCATATTGCGCGCGACCAGCCCAGCGATTCGGCGCCGAGCACCTGCCGCTCCAGTTCGGCGAGCCGCACCGAACCAAGCTCCAGCCGCCAGAGTTGCCGCGCGGGATGCAGAAAGTCGAGGTGCGCGGCCAACTGCGGCACGTCGATCGCACGCGTCATGCGGAAGCGCGTTTCGAGCAGCGGCCAATCGAACGATTTGCCATTGAAGGTGACCAGCACGCTGCGGTCGCGCAGATGCCGCGCGATCTCCGATCAGGACGGAATGCTCTTCGGCGTGGTCGCGCATGAAGAACTGCTCGACCTGCAGGCCCGCCGCATCCCACCACGCCAGACCCACAAGAAATGCGTAGGTTCCGGTGCCGCCGGCGAGCCCGGTGGTCTCCGTGTCGAGAAAAAGCCACTGGTAGGGATCGGCGGCTTTGAGAATGGCGCGTTCGGCATCGCGCGGCGTCACGCGCTTTCCCGGCGGCAGCAACAGGCGCAGCACGGCGGCGTCGGGAGTGCACATCTCCGGGCTCGAATACCATTGCCGCGCGACCAAGTGCTCGCCGTAGCGATTGCGGCCGGTTTCTGCGCCGAGCAGCAGCGCCAGGCGATCCCCGCTTCGGCTCGGTGTGAGCGGCGCAGCGGTTCGCGCCGGCGCGATCGGTTTCAGCGCCGCGATTCGGGAGAAGCGGTCCTGGAGATTTTCTGTCACGTTCGCTCGCCGGTGGCCTATGCAAAAGGATTGCCGTTCACGCGCTGCACTCGCTCTGTCACGGTCAGGCAATCGAGGATGGCGAGCGCCGCTTCCTTGCCGCGTTCACCCTGCGTCGCCCGCCGGCCCCACGCAGGACGGGCAGCCCTTCTCGCACGGGCACGCCGCGATCAGTTCGCGCGTCTGCGCTGAGCAAGAAGATCCGCGCGAGCAAAATAGCGGCTCGGAAAAGCCGATGCCGCCCGGATACGCGTCATAGAGATACAGATTCGGCTCGAAGAATTCCGGCTCCTCGCGGGTCGCACCGATCATCGACCGGCGGCGTCTCTGCCATTCCGAGGCCGATTCCAGGCGAAGGCGGCCGTTCGCCAACGGCGGTTCCGAGGTCGCGCCGGTCGCACATCAGCAGCAGCGTCGCCACCGACGCGAGCGCATACAGCAGCCCGTGCATGCCGTTCTGGCGCTCGCGCACCGAGAAGGGCAACGACTCGATCAGCGGCCGTTCGAGCGTGAGCCAGAACGCCGTCGTATGCATTTCGTTTTCGGGAAGTTCGAGCTTGCCCGAGCCAACATTTTCATTGGTGAAAAATTTGATCTTTTTGAAGCCCACCACTTGCGAACGGACCAGCACGTCGCCATGCGTCCGGGCGGCGCCGGCATCGTGCGCGCGGCTCGCCAGCGGCAATTCGGGCGGTCTCGGCTTCCTCGAGCACGCGCACCTGCGTATAGCGAATCGCGTCGGTGTAATACTCGAGGTCAACGCGCTTCACGTAAGCTCTGCGTTCGCCGAAATCCAGCCGCTCGACTTGGTATTGCTGCCCCTGGTGAAGGTAGACGGCTTTCGGATGCACGGTGGTGAGCGCGCTCGGGAAATCGACTTCGCCGATCACCTCCGGCTGCCCCGGTGGTGTCCACGATCACGAAATTGTCGGAAGTGACGGCGCGCAGGCTCACGGCGTCGGCCGGATACGCTTGTTCGACCCAGTGCCAATGGTCGCCGGAGCGGTGCAGGAAACCAGCCTCCGCCAGCCGCTCGCAAATCGGCGCCAGTTCGATGCCGCCGAAATGTTCATCGGCGGCGATCGGCAGCTCGAACGCGGCGCACTTCATATGGTTCACCAGGATTTCGAGATTGTCCGGCTGCACAAAGGCGTGCTCGGGCGAGCGGCCAAAGAAGTACTCCGGATGCTGCACGATGAATTGGTCGATGGGCGCGGACGATGCCACCAGCAGCGCGCAGGAGCTTCCCGCTCGCCGTCCCGCGCGTCCGGCGCGCTGCCAGGTCGAAGCGATAGCGCCCGGATAGCCGGCCATCACCACGGCATCGAGCGAGCCTACATCAATGCCCAGTTCGAGCGCGCTGGTCGAGACCACGCCGCGGATGCGGCCCTGCGCGCAATCCGCGCTCGATCTCGCGGCGCTCGCCCGGCAGATAGCCGCCGCGATAGCCGCGCACCGGCTGCGGCTGCCCGGCGGCGGCGGGATTCGCCTGTCTGCAAATAGGTGAGCAGCAATTCGGTATGCAGCCGGCTATTCGCGAAGACCAGCGTCTGCAAGCCGCGCTTCAGAAATTCCTGCGCGATGCGCGACGCTTCGCCGATATAGCCGCGCCGGATGCCCAGGTAGCGATTGACCACCGGCGGGTTGTAAAACACGAAATATTTCTCGCCCGCGGGCGCTCCATTTTCCGTGATGCAATCGAATTCCGACTTCGGTCAGACGCTCCGCCAACTCGCCGCGGATTCGCGATCGTCGCCGAACAGGCGATGAATTGCGGCGAAGCGCCATAGAATTGCGCCACGCGCCGCAGCCGCCGCAGACACGTTCGCCAGATGGCTGCCGAAAACGCCGCGATAGGTGTGCAGTTCGTCGAGCACGATGTAGCGCAGATTTTCGAACAGGCGCGTCCAGCGCGTGTGGTGCGGCAGGATGCCGGCGTGCAGCATGTCGGGGTTGGTAAGCACGACGTGGCCGCGCTCGCGAATCGCGGCGCGCGCATCGGCGGGCGTGTCGCCGTCGTAGGTGAAGACGCCGAAGCGGCTGTCGAGCCGCTGGCCCAGATCGTGCAGCTCGGCCAGTTGGTCTTGCGCGAGCGCCTTGGTCGGGAAGAGGTAGAGCGCGCGAGCGTCGGGATTTTCCAGCACCGCGTTCAGGATTGGCAGGTTGTAGCAAAGCGTCTTGCCCGAGGCTGTGGGCGTGACGACGACGGCGTTGCGCCCGTCGTGCACCGTCTCGACGGTCTGGGCCTGGTGCGAATAGAGGCGCTCGATACCCTTGGCGGCATAGGCCGCCACGCAATTCTGGCCGCACCCAGTCGGGCATCGGCGCCCATTGCGCCTCGCGCGCGGGAATGTGGTGCACGGCGGTGATGACCTCGCCGGTGCGGTCCTGCGCCGCGAGATGATCGACGATTTCCCGAACGCCAGCGAGCGACGCAGCGCGGCGAACGGCGAGAGATTGATGCACGCGGCCCCCAGTCTCGAGCAATTCGCTTTTTATTCGCTGGAGGGTAACATGCTGCGCCGGAATGCGCAACCACGTCGATCTGGTCCGGGAACAGAGGTCGCTACCGGGGCACGCCACCGGGCGCCGCGAATCGGCGATCGGCGCTATGGCGCTATTTGGTGTGCAAATAGCGCAGCAGGTCGTTCACGTCTTCGGCGTCGAGGTTTTGCTCAAAGGGCGGCATGATTCCCAGCCCGTCGAGAATTGTTTTTCGCACTTGGTCGTCGGTTGCCGGGGCTCCGCTCGGAAGAGTAGGCTTCGCAAACAAGCCATCTAGTTTAGGCGGGTCCTTGATCAGATGAAGGTCACTGGCGTCGTGGCACATCGCGCAGAACTGGTCGTACAACTGCTTGCCTCGCAGCGGAGCCTCCGCGGGCCGGGCGCCGTTGGTCGACCCCAGGCGCGAACAGCCGGTCAGGGAAATCGCCAGAAGCAACACCAAGCCAAGCTTGCGCGATCGCTGTTCTCGCCGCCCGTTACTTCCGGAGAGCTTCATTCAGGCAAAGCCTCGGTCTGTTTCACCGACGCGAGCACTTCGGATGTTTTCCATTCGTTGCCGGGCCAGGATTTTGCAACGGTGCCGTTGGTCGCGAGCAAGACCGTTTCCATGCTATGGGCGATCTGATTGTCTTGCGCGAAATATTGCAGCCCGAAGGCAGCGGCGAGTTTTTCCAGGTCCTTCGGCGTTGTGGAGACGAAATCCCAGTGTTTGAATCCGGTAGCATCGTCCTGGAGATACGCCAAGCCATATTTGCGCAAGACCGGCGCCGTATCGTAGGCAGGATCGAGGCTGACGCTGATCAGGTGAGTCCGCTTCATGTCCTCGGGGTTCATCTTCAATTCTTTGTGGATCGCGGCAAATTCGCTGCTGATGAGAGGGCAAAACGTTGGCAGTGGACACCGCGTGTAAATGAACGTAAGCAGCACAGCCTGCCCTTTGAATTGGCGAAGATGCAGGGTCTTGCCGTCCTGATTGATCAGCGGCACGTCGGGCACTGGGTCTCCCGCCGCGAGTTCGTGCGGCGCTGTGCCGGCCGGAGCTGAACTGCGGCCGCTCTCGTCGGTTATGACCAGGTGCTGCGAGCCAGTAGGCATCCTTGCTTTGCACGACTACGTCGGCCGAAATCGTGTCGCCTGGCTGGACGTTGTCGAGGCCTTGCGTGTCCTTTACCGGGTAGGGCATGGTCATCGCCGGCATGAAACCGGGAATATCTTCGTTGTCGACAGTGAGTTGCTGCGCGGACACGTCCTTGGAAACGACGCGCCCGCGCAGGGCATAGTGTTTTCCCTGATCCTGCTGACAGCCAGTTGCGAGAGCGATCCCGGCAGCCAGCAGAATCAAGGCGCTACAGCGATGGAATTCGTAACGCATAAAAAAACTCCTCAATAGTGGAAGCGATAGCGGAACTCTCCATACACCTGCCGTGGATCGTTCCAATGGAACCCGCCAAACGTCAAGCTATTGTCCAGCAATACTCGGCTGTTTCCCACATTCAGCGCGGTCACCGACACAGTGAATTTCTCCGCGAAATCTTTCCCGGCTGAGATATCAACCGTGGTATGTCCGGGCAGATATCATCCTGCTCATAGGGCGCACCATCGACGCCTTGCTCCCCATTCGTGAACCCCGAACCGTAGTACACATTCACCGAAGCGGTCATCTGCCATGGAAGTCTTCCCATTGAAGCCCAGGTTCAGCGTGTTTCTCTGATCGTGATCGACCGGTGAGTATCCCGGCGGCTGAGGGAAGACCAAGCCTCCGGTGATAGGTCCGGTTGCCTGCGCGAATTGATTCGCATAAGCGAGGTGAAACTGGCCGCGACTCCACAGCCGCGGGGAACGTAGTGTCAGTTCCCAGCCTTGAATCAAGCGCTGCATCCCAGGTGATCGGCCAGAAAAGATTCGACTCTCCGATATTGTTGTGATCCAGCCAATTCCTGGCCCGCGTTTGATAGGTATCGGCGTCCAGATCCCAGCCGCGATAGGGAATCGTGACGCCGTACTGGTGTTCTTCATCCCGCTCGCCGTGCAGGGGAGCAAAAGAGAAGCCTGGCTGATCGCTAAGTCGTTGACCGGGCCGGTGGCCGTCACCAGAGGCGGGGCTTGGTAAAAGTCCCCGTAAAAGGCGCGAAAAACCCAATGTAGGCGGGGAACTTTGACGGCCGCGCCAAAGCGAGGGTCCGTGGCATCCTCGGCGACGTCCGCTGTAAAGTGCGTTTCGCGAAGGCCGGCGATAAAGGTCAGCCACGAGGTCGGTTTGAACTTGTCGTCGACGAATATCGGCCCCCAAGCCTCCGTTTACGCCAATCGAAGAGGCGGGAAAGTTTTCACTGCCATCCGTGAATTCGTTCTCGAAGAGGTCGTACTGATGCTGGCCGAACGCGTAGACGCCAAGCTGGGCGTCGTTTCTCCAGAAGTGTTCGTCGAGCGTGGCCTGCGCGCCTCCGTAGCTCGCAACCTGATTATTGGTCGAGATGACGGGAAAATCGTTCGCGCCGCCTTGGTAGTCGGCGCTGTTGTAGTGATAGAAAGGAGAAATGGTCAGCAGCGCATTGGGACTGAACGTGTGTACCCACGAGAAGGTGACGTAGCCGTCGCTCTCATGCTCGCCGTCACGGAGGCCGTAGCTGGGGTACTGCTGATTGTCGAACGAGTTGGGATCCGGGTCGTAGGGAATTTGGTAATAATCCTTCCGCAAGGAAGCGACGAGTCGAAGCTGATTCTTGGGATCGGGATTGAAAATAAGCGAGCCGAATCCCCCATAGCCGTTCTCAGCATCGTGAAAGATCAGGTTAATCGGAGTTTGCAATCCGTAATCGCTGCGATTTCCGTTCAGGCTGATGTAGTAAGCAAATCGCTGCGTGTGCGAGCCGCAATTGATTTGGTCGTTGGTCTGATAATAGCTTCCGAAGGTGACGGCCAAATCGCACTCATTGTTACGTTCAAAGCCGGTTCGCGGAACGATGTTGAAGACTCCGTAGGTGCGGTCTCCGAAGGCGGCACCGTAGCTGCCTCTTTGCACCTCGAGATAATCGATGTCCTTCGGATCAATCGTGGGGGCCAGATTGGCGGCGATATTCGTGTTGGGTATGGGAACGCCGTCGATCAGCCACTCAACTTGGTGGCCTCCCCGCATGTGCAACATATCATGCGTGACGTAGGCGGCGGGCACGTAGTCGGTGATCATTTCCAATGCGTTGGTGCGGTCAGCCCCGGGCGTCTCCTGAATATCCTGCCGGCTCAGAAGAGCCGTGGGAGTGACCGAGTCCATCGTCGCAGTGACCTGTTGATTCGCCGGTAACAACGGTTTGTTGCGTGACGCCCGCCAGCGCCAGTTGAAAGTGCAAGACTGGACTTGTTCCCGATCCGACGGCGACACTTTGTTGCGATGGCTGGAAGCCGGTCACCGTCACGGTCACCGTGTATTCGCCCAGTGGCACGGCGCTAAAATTGAACTCTCCGTCCGCATTCGTTGTCTGGTGTTGCACCCAATCGGATTGCTGCGCTTTCAGATCGACCGTTACATTCGGAATGGGCCGGTGCTGGGGATCGTGGACGATGCCTTGCACCGTCCCAAAAATATCCGCATGTGCCGGCGCGGGCGCAAGCATCATTGAGGACAAAACGAAGAAACATATCGCTACTGCACAGCTAAAACATCGATTCAAATTCATGTATCTCCTCGCCTGCTACGAGATTCCGAGCGTGGTGGCCCGGCTGTGGGCTACAGGAGTTCGCCGACAACTCGACGACTTTCAGCTGCAACCGACCCTACTTTTCTTGAAATAAAGGTGAGGGCTTAGCTCGTAATCGTGCGAGGAGGAGGAGAAACGACTTCTGGTGCTATGCTCGAAAGCACGGAAAGCGACAGCAGCGGCGGGGCGCCCGCTGGGCGCTCATGGGCTAGAACCGGAGCAGCCACACGGTTGAAGGCCAAGGATGCAGTGTACTGGGGTGGATGAGAAGGGCAAGCTTGGAATGCCATATCCTTATGGCCTGCGCTCATGTCGCAGGTCACCTGGCCAGCCGACATACGGTGCATGGGGCAAAGCATCCCGCCGCAACACGCCGCCAATTCGTTTGCCCCGAGAACACTCATGGCGCCCGGCAGATAGGCCAGGGCCAAGGCGATCACGCCGACGACGGCGAAGCTGCGGCGCAACATGCGAGCGGGGATTCGCATACGCGCCTAGCATAGTCCTGTCATGACGCCGATTCAACCTCGGAGTCCTGCTTGCTCTGGCCCTTGACATCAGCGCGCACGGACCGATATAGATAAACGCATGGCGCAATCATTTCTGGTTTTTGATTTTGGGACGAATGAAGAAGCTGCACAGGAGGCGCGTCATCGCGTCGACCGGTGGAAACAGGCCTTCCGGCTGGACAAGAAATTGCTCCTCAAGTTCGATCGGGAGGAAAAGACCGGGGATGGCGAAGAAGGCCAACGAATCATTTTGATCGTGCGTTTGGATTTTTCCGACCACGAAAAGCTCTCGCAGCAGCGCTGGCTGGACCGTATTCCTGCCGAGGAGCCATTCAAAGAAGCCCACCCGAAGCTGGTCCGTCACGGGGACGACGAATTCGCGCCTACGACAAAGCGCTTCGAGGACTTAGAGTAGTCCTCCGAGGACTTAGAGTAATTCCCGGTGCCGGCAACCCCCGGCCAAGGGTCGCCATGCGGACTCCCACGCAAACGCAGCCTACCGAGTCCTCGTGCTTTGGCGATAAAATGGATTTGCGGTTGGTCATGCTCCCACTCTCCGTGAGGTGAAGCGGCATGCACGTGCAAACCGGTGACAAATCTTCCCAGATGGACGCAAGCCGCTATCACGGATTGAGCCGGGAGCAACTCATCCGCATGTACCGCACGATGTATCTCTCGCGGCGCATGGACGATCGCGAAATCCAGCTGAAACGCCAGAACAAAATCTTCTTCCAAATCAGCGGCGCCGGCCACGAAGCGGTGCTGGTGGCGGCCGGCGAGGCTCTTCGGCCCGGCTACGACTGGTTTTTCGCGTATTATCGCGATCGTGCGTTGTGTCTGAGTTTGGGCGTGACGCCCTTGGATATGCTGTTGCAAGCCGTGGGCGCCAAGGACGACCCGGCGTCCGGCGGACGCCAGATGCCCTCCCACTGGGGGAGCACCAGACTGCATATCCTCGAAAATTCCTCGACTGCAGGCATGCAATGGTTGCACGGAGTGGGCTCGGCCGAGGCGTCGCAATACTTCGCAGCGTTCCCCGAAGCGCTGGCGCAGGCCCAGGCCGCGCCGCTCGGCGAGTTTCGTGGAATACCATGAGCGACGAAATCGTGTACGTCTCCGGCGGCGAGGGCATGACCAGCGAGGGAGAATTTTACGAGGCGCTGAACACCGCGTGCATGCAGCGCGTGCCGGTCTTGTTTTTGGTCGAAGACAACAGCTTTGCGATCTCCGTGCCCGTCGAGGTCCAGACTCCTGGCGGAAATATCTCCAAGCTCCTGGGCAACTTCCCGTTTCTCCATCTTGCGGAATGCGATGGCACCGACCCGTTGGCAAGTTACCGGGCCATGCGGGAGGCCGCGGACTACTGCCGCGCGCGAAAAGGGCCGGCGCTGGTACACGCCCACGTCACGCGTCCCTATTCCCACTCGCTCTCCGACGACGACAAACTTTACAAAACGCGCGAGGAACGCGAGGAAGAGGCGCGGCGCGATCCCATCCCTCGATTCGCATTGTTTCTGGTTCGAGAAGGCCTGCTCGACCGAAAAAGAGCTTGAGCGCCTGGAAGCCGAAGTCGATCAGGAAATCATCGACGCCACCGACCGTGCGCTCGCGGCTGAGCCCCCGGCCAAAGAATCCGTCACCCATTGGGTGTACTCCCCGGACGTCGATCCGGCTTCTCACGCGTTCGCGGCCGAGGCGAAATTTACGGGCGAGCCGAAGACCATGGTCGAGATGATTCCCGCGACGCTTGCCGACGAGATGGAGCGCGACGCTCGAATCGTGGTATTCGGCGAGGACGTTGCCGATTGCTGCCGTGAGGCGAATCTCGAGGTCGTCAAAGGGAAGGGTGGCGTATTCAAGGCGACCGTGGGTTTGCAACGGCGATTCGGCGGCGCGCGCGTTTTCAATTCGCCCTTGGCCGAGGCGAATATCGTCGGGCGAGCGATGGGCATGGCGCTGCGCGGAATGAAGCCCGTCGTGGAGATTCAATTCTTCGACTACATCTGGCCGGCGATGATGCAAATTCGCGACGAACTGGCCGTGGCGCGCTGGCGCTCGTCTGGCATTTTCAAGGCGCCGGTGGTCATTCGCGCGGCCATCGGCGGCTATCTCACTGGTGGCGGCATTTATCACAGCCAGTGTGGCGAAGTGGTTTTCGCTCACTGTCCCGGATTGCGCGTGGTGATGCCTTCGAGCGCACTCGACGTTTGCGGCTTGCTGCGCACGGCCATCCGCTGCGACGACCCGGTGCTGTTTCTCGAACACAAGCACCTATACCGGCAGCCCTACAACCGCTCGGCGTACCCCGGTCCCGATTTCACCATACCGTTCGGTGAGGCCCGCGTCGTGCGCGAGGGCACCGACATCAGCGTAATCACTTATGGCGCGCTCGTTCACCGTGCCGAGATTGCGGCAGCGGAACTTGATCGCGAAGGTATTTCGCTCGAAATCTTGGACCTGCGCACGCTCTCTCCGTACGACTGGGAGGCCATCGCCCGCAGCGTGACCAAGACCAATCGCGCCATCGTCGCCTACGAGGACATGCGCTCCTGGGGATACGGCGCTGAGATTGCCGCGCGCATCGGCGATGAACTCTTCGAGGAACTCGATGCCCCCGTGCGGCGCGTCGCGGCCAAGGACACCTTCTGCGCCTACCAACCGACACTCGAGGATGAGATCTTGCCGCAGACCCACGACCTGGTTGCCGCCGCGCGCAATCTCGCTGCCTTCTGACATCGTTCCCCAAAATCGCTGCCGCGCTTGAGGAATCGCAGAAGCCGCTAGCTCTTAGTCGGTTTTCGCAGTTTGCCGGAGGATCGTTCAAACGTTGCAGCGTCTACGGAGAGCAATCCGGCGCCGGTGCCGGCCAACGTGAAGGCCGCGGCGCACAGAACGAGCGGAAGCTGGTAATTCGGCACCGCGTAGATTCCACCTTGGGGAATGCTAACTTTGGCGAGAACAATCACCATTTCAATCGCCAGTAAAAATGCGGTCCAGCGAGTGAGTAACCCAAGAACCAGAAGAATCGCCCCGAATAGTTCCAGCGTGCCGGCGATATAGACAAAATAAGAAGGAAAGCCTAAATGCCGGAACTCGGCAAGCGCGCTGGCCGGTGCGCCGAAAAGCTTCCGGTAGCCTGAATAAAAAAAGATAACCCCAAGCGCCAAGCGCAGCGACAGAAGCGCCAGGGGCCTGAGAAGATCGAAAATCCGCATCGCTGCCTCCGCGTTGAGCCACGGCATTGTAGCAGAAGGTAATTTTCTCTTTGGGTGAGCCACCGCACGGACTGAGCCGGACACGGCGGCGGATGGTGTAGAATCGGTCCGCGGCATAATTTTCGTGCCGCGTGACGAGGCCGTTTGCGATGTCGCCTCGCGAATTGATCCTCCAACCGCGTGCACGCAAAAACTAGCTCGAATTTCGGAGATGAGACCTGATGGCGTCCGCCATGCGTACGCGATGGATTCCATTGCTTGTGTTGCTGGTGGTCGCAGGCGGTATTTGGTGGTTTCGCCGTAACAAGCCCCCGCAATACTCCACCGCCTATGTCGGCGATCGCTCGGCAATCGTTTGGAGCACAACGGCGCAGGTACGCGAGCAAGTAACGGAATTGCACTACGGCCAGCGAGTCTCCGTTATGGGCCATTCGGGACAAGACGCCGAGATCCGCAGCGACAGCGGCGCTCATGGCTGGATCGACGCGCAATTGCTGATGTCTCCCGACCTATGGCGGCACACCACCGAGTTGCTCACGCAAGCGCGCGCCATGCCCGTCCAGGCCATCGGCCACACGCGTGCCCCCAGCAATGTCCACATGGAGCCGGGCCGAGCCGCTCCCCGAATCTTCCAGTTTGGGCGCAATGCCTCCGTGGTTGTGCTCTCCCGCCGAGCGAGTCCGGTTTCCGCGCCTACCGAAGGCGCTTCGGAAGGAGATGCGCCGGGACACGATACCGATAAGCCCAAGCAAGAAGATTGGTTGCTGGTGTTGCATGAGCCGGCGCAAAACGGCCTCTCCGATACCGCGCTTCGCTCGCCGTCGAAAAGTGATGCAGGCGCGGATATCCCGATGGCCGGCTGGGTGTTGGCGCGTTTCGTCGAACTCGATCCGCCTGCGCCGATTTCAGACTACGCCAGCTCGGCCGGCTTCCGCGTCGTTGCGTGGATGGTGCTGAATAAAGTGCCGGACGACGGAGGCGAGCGGCCGCAATATCTTGTTGCTGGAGCCCACGGCGCCGAAGGTCAGCCATGCGACTTTACGGCCCTGCGCGTGTATACCTGGGGCACGGCAAGGCAGCGCTACGAGACCGCGTATGTCGAAAACGATTTGTGCGGCCAATTGCCCATTCACGTGAGCGGTACGCCCGACGGGGCCGAATTTCAATTCGCTGAGTTGGATGAAAGCGGCGCCGAGCGTGTCTATCGCATGAAGCAAACCGTCGTCCGCCGCGTCCGCGAAGATCAGCGTGCGGCAAGCCGCAAACGCTGATGCGCGCCGCATCGGCAACTCACAAGTGTCGGCGTTATTTTGAGCCGGCGTCGCTAGCATTGGCCGCGTCGTTGGTTTTTCTTGTGGCTGGATGCTCGCACATTCAGCCGCAAGCGTCGGCTGTACCGCAACGTCCTCCTTTTGAATTTATCGGACAATGGGGTGTTTCAGGCGTGGGGCCGGGCCAATTGGCAAATCCTGTGGGGCCGGCAGTGGATGGATTCGGGAGAGTCTATCTCATTAATCCCGGGAGCGGTTTGGTCCAAAAGTTCCAAGCTGACGGCTCGCCTTTGCTCTCTTTCGACGATGATGGGGCTCGCCATGCTTCGAGCCTCGCCGTGGATAGCGGCGGCGGCATTTATGTCGCGAATGCGCTGGCCGGCGAGATGCGAATTTTCTTTCCGGAGGGAGACTTACTGCGCTCGTTCCGGGTCGCGCCAGAACGCACCTCGGAAGGTCCGTTTGGTTTCAGCATTGCCGCCGACGGAACAGTTTTTGTCCCCGATGCTTCCGGAGGGCGAATGCAGGCGTTCAGCAGCCAAGGCAAGCTCGAACGAGTGTGGAGAGTTCCTCCCGCCGCAGGAGGCAAGGCCTCCAAGCCTGTGGCTGCCGAGGTCGGCCAGGACGGATTCGTATATGTCGCCGACTTTGAGACCGGCCGCATTGTGAAATTTACGCGTGACGGCATGCAGGTGGCGTCTTGGGACGATTCGGTCGACCCGCCTGCGCCGCTGTTGGGTCTGGCCGTCTCATCCAGTTATGTGTTCGTCCTGCGCGGGGCGAGCCCGAGGATCGTTGTTTGGACGCTAGCCGGGCAGATGCGTGTCTCCGACAATTTGGCAGGAAGGCTTGACGCGGCGCCGCGGAACGCTGGATCTTTGGCTGTGAGCCCGAGCGGCGAGTTGGTCGTGCTCGATCCGGCAGCGCCGCGCGTGCTGCGTTTTCGGATTCATCTCTGACGGTGTGGCCCGGCTGCAAGCCACGTGATAAATCGTTTTTCACTCTGAACCTGTGCGAGGTTGCCCGTGACACTGATGCTCACCGAGGAAGACGTTCGAGTTGTGCTGGACATGCCCACGACCATCGAAGCCGTTGAGGAATCATTTCGCCGTCAGGCTGCGGGCGATAGTTGGCCGCAGCCACGACGAAGATTCGAGCTGCCCGATCGCGTGTTCTTGAACTACATGGCCGCCGCCGACCGGGCCGGCGGTTGGATGGGGCTCAAGATCTATACCGTGGCACGTGGCAAGGCACGCTTCGTCGTGCTGCTTTACAGTGCCACCACGGGCGAGTTAGCGGCGCTTATCGAAGCGGATTTCCTCGGCCAGATGCGCACCGGAGCTGCCACCGGGATCGCCACGAAGTACATGTCGCGGCCAGACGCGCGCTTTGCCGGCATCATCGGCACGGGTTTGCAGGCGCGCACCCAGTTGCAAGCCATTGGCGAAGTCCGAAGGTTCGAGCGCGTCCGCGCGTTTGGGCGCGACCCGGTGCGGCGCGCCGACTTCTGCAGCGAAATGAGCCAGCGTCTCGGCATGCAGATCGTGCCGGCGACCTCGGCGGAAGAAGCTGTTCGAGACGCAGACGTGGTCGTCACGATCACGAATTCGATTAAGCCCGTGCTCTCTGCTGCGTGGCTCGCTCCAGGCACGCACATCAATGCGGTGGGCGCCAACTTTGCTTTTCGGCGCGAATTGGAGGCCGACGTGGTTTCCCGCGCCTCGGTCATCGCCGTCGATTCGAAGGAGCAAGCCCAAATGGAGGCGGGCGATCTCATCGAACCATTCAAGCAAGATCCTTCCGGTTGGGATCGGGTGTGCGAGTTAGCGCAGATCGTCTCCGGTAAGTTGCCCGGTCGCGGTGGCGCCGATCAGATCACTCTGTTCAAATCCGTGGGCATTGCCACGTGGGACATCGCCGTGGCAGCTCGAGTCTTCGAGCGCGCCGAACATGAAGGTCTGGGCCGCCAGATCCCCCTCGGCGACCTGCCGCCTGCAACCTGATCCCGTCTGCAGCAACGCTCGGCAGGGATGAGAACAGAGATGGGAACCGTTAGACGTTCAGAGAATCGGCCAGATCGGTGGGAACAACGCTAGCAGGTCGGCTTGCGCCCAAGCCGTTGGAAGAGCGCCGTGTGGAGCCTCTGGCGAACATCCGCCGGCAGCGGTATGGGCTCGGCTTTGCAGAATATCTCGATCGTTTTGCGCGTGGTATCGACAACTAATCGGCAGTCTTCGCAGCGTTCGAGGTGCAACTCAAGTTCGACAAGAGCCGCTCGATCGAGATTATCGTCGAGGTAGTCGGAAAGCTCGCGGATGAGGCCCCGGCAGTTCACGCGCTCGCACCCCGTTCCAGAACGCGGCCCAGTTTTGTCCGCAACTTCAATCGCGCCCGCAACAGCCTGGACTTTACCGCCGCCTCGGAAATTCCGAGCATCTTCGCCGTCTCGTCCGTCGATAGGTGCTCGGTGTCCCGGAGCAGGAACACCGTCCGATAGGCAGGTTCCAGCTCGCCAATCGCGCTCGACAGGATGGAGTTCAATTCTGTGCTGGCAAAGCGCTGCTCGGGCGTCGGGCCCCAGTCCCTGATCTCATGAGGGATCAGATCTTCCTCAGTTTCAATCGGCTCATCCAACGAAACGACGTTGGGCCGGCGCCGCCGCAATCGCATCAGCGCTTCGTTCACGGCAATCCGAACCAGCCAGGTGTAAAAGCGCGAGCCGCCCTCGAAGTTGTCGAGGTGCTGGTAGGATTTCATGAACGCATCTTGCGTGGCGTCCTCGGCATCCTCGCGGTTCTGCGTGATGTGCATGGTGAGCCGGAAGATCCGGCGCTCATAGCGGTTCACCAATTCCTCGAACGCAGCCAAATCCCCGGATTTCGCGGCTTGCACTAATGCGCCTTCGTCGTCGCGGACGATGGTTGAGGGCAGCGGCTTGGGATCGGTCAGACTCATGGAATGGTGTGTCCGGTTCCGGTTGGCCCAGCCAAAAAGGTGACAAGGGCTCGAAATCAGATTAGCACATGTTTTTAGGCAGGAAAGCACAACTGTATCCCCGGCCAATTGGACGCGGCAGCCCACCCTGCGGATGCACAAAAGTTGCCAAGATCGAAGCCGTGCCCATCCCGCTACGCGGCTCGTATGGAAAGCTTGCAAGTGCCGCGAACCCGACTAGACTGTGACGATACCGAGTTCTTTTGTTCAGAGGCTTCCCGAATACTCCAGCCATGCCTACTTTGCCAGACTATCTAAGGCGCGGAATGAGGTTGCTCGTGGTTGGCTGCAACCCGGGCGACCGGTCTGCGCGGGTAGGGCACCACTACGCGGGTCGCGGCAACCAGTTTTGGCCCTTGCTGTACGAAGCGGGCATCGTGCCGGAACTGCTGGATTCCAAGGCCGATAATCGCGTGATCGAATTTGGCATTGGCCTTACGGACCTGGTGAAGAGAGCGACGCGCGGCATCGAGGAACTGGAACGCGAGGAAATCGCGGAAGGACGCATTGTGTTGGCGAGCAAGATCGAGGAATTCGCTCCGCGGGTGGTGGCGTTCAACGGCAAGTTTGCCTACGAGAAATTTGCGCAGCGGACGTGCAAGCTGGGGTTGCAGAAAGAGAAGCTCTACGGAGCCAGCGTGTTTGTGCTTCCTTCGACCAGCGGACAAAATGCCATCGGGAATGGCGTGAAGTTGCGCTACTTCCGGCAGTTGGGCACGCTGCTTCGCAAATTGCCGGACTAAAGGCCCGGACCCCGGAAACTGGCGAGTTAGAAATGGTCTTTGCTATGATCGACCCATGAGTCTCGACGAAAAAATCGTTTTGGAGCAGGGCGATCTGACGGAAATGAACGTCGACGCCATCGTCAACGCCGCGAACAACGACCTGCAACTGGGCGGCGGACTGGCTGGCGTGATTCGCCGCAAAGGCGGGGACTCGATTCAGCAGGAGTGCAATCAGATTGGGATGATCCCCTGGGGCGGCGCGGCGATGACCTCAGGCGGCAAGCTCAAAGCGCGCCACATCATTCACGCGGCCAGCATGGAGCTTGGAGGGCATACCACCGCGCGAGCTTTGCGAGGCTCGACGGCCCATGCGCTGCGCATCGCTTCGCAGAAGGGATTTCGCACCATCGCGATTCCGGCTGTGGGCACGGGCATCGGCGGTTTTCCCCTCTCCGAATGCGCGGAAATCATGCTCCACGAAGCGGTGGAGCATTTGAAGCGTCCGAGCTCGCTCGAAAAGATTCATTTCGTGCTTTTCGACGCCAAGGCGCTGGCCGCGTTTGAAAAGGCCATGGGCGAAATGAAAGAGCGCGGCGAACTCGCCGAGCCGCAGCCAGCCGAGTCCGCCTGAGCGCGCGCCGCGATCTCTTGGACCGCGCGCCCACTCCCGCCGACGATCTCCTTGAAAGCGTTCGTCGCGAGCTTGCCCGATACGAGCACCCGCTTTTCGACTTTGAGGCCTCCGACGGCTCCGAACGGCGTCGCCGTTGAGATTCGCTTCAAGCCGCCAGGGATTGAGTGCCCGCCTACCAATTTCTGCTGCTGCCGCGCGAAATCGAGCAAACGCAATTTCCCTGGACGTTTCAGCGCCAGCTCTACGACTGCTTGCACGACTATGTGATCGAGATGTTCACCTGCAACCCGCAGCGCAAGGACGCATGAAGGCATCGGCGACTTCCACGCCTCTCGCGCGGATACTCGCGGAGCGCATCTCCGGGACAGGGACCCAATTCCTTTTGCCGAGTTCATGCGCGAATGCCTTTATCATCCTGAATTTGGCTACTACAGCCGCAAAGACGCAGTACGCTTCGCCGACTTTTACACCAGCGTGGACGTTCATCCGATTTTCGGGCGCCTGCTGGCGCGCCAACTGGCGGAGATGTGGGAGATGCTCGGCCGGCCCGCGGAGTTCTGGGCCGTCGAAGTTGCCGCGGGCACCGGCGCGCTTAGCCGCGCAGGTGCTGGATTTCACGGCGAGCGAGCTCGGTCCGTTTTACGACGCGTTGCGTTACGTCGCCGTTGAGCAATCGGCGGCGCGCCGCGGCGAACACGCCAAGATGTTGAGCCGCGCACATTTCCCGCGGGCGCGCGATCTCCGCCGCTGAGCTTCCGCGCAGAAATTCCCGCCGGCTGCATTTTTTCCAACGAACTGCTCGACGCGCTGCCCGTTCACCGCGTCGTCGTGCGGCAGCGGGACGCTGCGCGAAGTGTATGTGGCCGCTGATGGCGCGGAACTTGTCGAGCAGCTCGGGCCGCTCTCGACGCGACGAACTGGAATCATATTTCCGCGAGCAGGGCATCACGCTGCGGGAAGGGCAGCAGGCGGAGGCCGGCCTCGAGGCGTGCCGGTGGATCGTGGAAGCGGGCAAGCGTCTGGGCCGCGGCTTCGTTCTCACGGTGGACTATGGCCGCGAAGCCGCGGAGCTTTACGACGAGCGGCATATGCGCGGCACTCTGCTGGCCTATTCGCAGCATCGCGCGACCGAAGATTTTTTGCGCGAGCCCGGCGAGCAAGATCTGACGGCGCACGTCAATTTCACCGCGCTCGATCTTTGGGGGCGGCGTGCGGGGCTGACTCGCAGCGGGCTGCGTGAGTCAGATGCAATTTCTTGCTGGCGATGGGCCAAGCCAACGAATTCGCCGACCTGTACGAGCCGGGCGCCACCGAGGTGGAACGCATTCGCGCGCGGCTGCTGCTCAAGACGCTGATTCATCCCGAAGGGATGGGCGAGACGTTTTCAGGTTTTTGTGCAGCAGAAGGGAATCGCCGAAGCGCGGCTCACTCCGTTTTGCGTTTGAGGACCGGCCGATCGCCTGTGTTGTCGCTGGAACTCGACGAGGACGACTGGCTGACGCTGACGACGACGATGACGCGGCTGGAGTCGCGGAAGTCGTTCCCGGAGAAGCCGCCGTCTGTGGACCGCCTTCCGAGTAGGGCTGGGCGATGTATTTCTTGGCTTCGTCTTGCGCGCCGCCGGTATCGTCGTTGGTTTGTTCGGCTTTGCTGTACTCATTGACGGCGCGGGTGCGGTCTCCGCTGATGTCGTAGATCTTTCCCAGATAAATGTGCGACCAGACTTCCACCCATTTGTAGCTGCGGTCCAAATCGCCATCGAGCGCGTCGCGGAATGCATTGGCCGCCGCGGAATAATTTTTCTGATAGAAGAATGCCTCGGCCATGCGGAAGTCGCGCTAGCGAGTTGTTCTTCTGCAAGTCCAGCGCTTGGGAGTATTGCTGGATCGCGTCGTAGAAGCGGCCTTGTTCGGCCAGCGCTTCGCCGCGCGCGATAATCGAACGCACGTGCAGGCGGTCGCTGGACTTGAGGATGTAGTCGTGCGGGTCGAGCACAATGCCGTTGGGTTTGGGCCGGCCGAAAACTTCCAGGTTGAAGTCGGATTCCTTGCCGGAGACCTGGATGGTCTTGGTTTCCGGATTGCCTTCGGTCTGGACCTCGAGTTCCACGGGCATGTGAAAGAAATCCAGATTCTGTTTCACTTTGCCTACGATTTTGAACCCGCCCTTGGTGCGGAAAATCGTGTAGTCGACCGAGAATTCTGGGACGCCCGTGGAGTGGATCCATTGCGCGAAAAAGGGCCGAAGATTCAGGTTCCCGGAATTCGCGCTGGACGCGCTCGGTGCGTTTCCGATGACCGGCGCGGCCGGAGTTTCGGACGCCGCAGGGGCGTGCCTGAGAACCGGCGGGCCACCAGACGAGGGGTCTTCCTCGGGTGCTGAGCTGGACGTTGCCGCGGCCGCGAGCTTGACCTGGTTGCCCCGCGCGACGGCCATTTGCTCGAAATCGTCCAGCGTCGCCGACTTTTCCGGAATACTGCGAAAAGAAATCGCGGAGCAAGCGAAAAGAAGACGGGATCGCCAAGCTGCCCGCGCAGCATGTGGAATATGGTGGCGCCTTTGTTAACCACGACCGATTGATATTCGGGCGAGAACGGCGCCAGCCTGGCCGCTTCGGCGATGGGGGCGGAATTTTCATACATCAGCGCGCCGACCGCAAAGTCGTCGAGCACCTGGTTCTCGCCCGCTTTGCTTGCTGCTTGTTCCACGTACAGCGCTTCGCAGTAACGCGACAGTCCGTCGGTCAGCCAGACGTCGGAAGGGGACGCAGGCATGACTTGGTTACCCCACCACTGCGTCGCCGTCAGATTCGCGAGCAGGCGCGCATTGGGAGCCGCCAGACCATTCCCGTTCGCTGACCAGCAATAGGCCAGGCGCGGCGAAGCTCGGGAGCGTACCGTCGGGGATTTGCGCCACGGTTAGGTTGGGCTGCGGGAGCGGTCCAAACATATCGGAAAACGTTCCGACCGCGCGCGCGACTGCTTCTCCGTAAGGTTGTGGCCGAAGCGCTGGCCGGCGCGTAGACCGAAATGTTGAGTCCTTCTGCTTTGACGGGGGCGAGCTGCATTGCGCCGGCCACGAACGTGCCAGCCGCCTCCGGTCGGTCGGTGCGGAACGTATAGATGACGCGACCCGATGAACCATTCGAGTTCCCAAGCGCTCTGACGGGCAGATTTTTCGGATTGGCGTTGCCCAGCGCCGGAGGCGCCGCGGAAGCGGGTGCTGGCGCGGCGGCGGGAGGAGCGGGAGTACCTGTTCCTACGACGGTAAAGCTTTGTGGCACTTCGATGCGAAATACGCCGGTGTAGCGGTTCGAGGGGTAGTTGGTGAGTGGGAACCAGCGCGCGGGCAAAAGCAGATAGGCGCCTTCGTTCCCAATCCACGCCAGGCGCAGGCCGCGTGCGGGACTGTTCTCTTCGTTGGCCAGCGGCCCGGCATACACAAAGGTGAGTTTGACTCGCTGACCCGTGCCAACGGCATCGGGCAACGAGACGCGCACCAGGAGTTGATTGATTTGGTCGCGCTCGAAGGGGACTGGTCTGCCGTTGGCATCGAGGATATCGGTGATCCTCAGGTTCGGATGCAATTCGCACTCGATGAAGCGCGACGGCTCGCTGGTCTCGAACTCAACCGTAGCTTTGGCTGCGAGCATTTGCTCGGCCGGATTGAGCGACGCGGTGACGTCATAGGAGACGGCGCGAAATGACGGACGCATGCCGGTCTGTACTGGCGCCTGGGGCCGCGGTGGGGCTTGCGCGAGCGTCACGCAGCAGGCCGCGAGTATGGCGGCGCAGCAACCGGCGAATCGCAGCAATTTCGCCCGGGCAAAGCTGGACTTGGGCATGGTGTGCACCCTCACGGGAGGCTCCGGCCAACGCTGACTAGGATACTAGACCTGAGGGCCGGAGTTGCCAAGAGAGTTGGCGCGGCGGGCGGTGGGTTGGAAAAAACTGTGGAGAGATGGTGCGAGTTCAACGGCGAAGCGACGACGCCAATGCGGAGATTGGCGTTCCCAGGAAGTGCGGCGGCGCGCGCGGTTGCTTGGCGGGCAGGCAGGGGTTCGGGGCGCGCGGCGAGGACACCTCGAAGATGCGAGCTGCAGAAAGGGACTTCATCACGTCCGGCGGCGGCGCAGCTTTGCGGTTGCGATTTCTGGTTTTTCCGACTGCGGCCTATGAGTGGGGCCCGTGTGGGGGCGGCGAGCCTGGTTACCTCAAGTACCACTTTAGCTGTTTTGAGGGTAACCCCTATGTTTTTACGAAAGAGTTCACATGTGTATGATAATGCAGCAGTTGCTTTTCGCTCTGGCGCTCGAGAGTATGCCACGAGTGCGGAAGTGACTGAAAGCGCTGCGGTTATTTTTTGGGCGTCGAGCAAAGAGTGCGCAAGCGCATGAATATGCGATGGTTGGAGGTTTGGTGCACGGAAAAGACTGCGCAAGCTATTGAAAGCAAACGGGGCACTTGGCTCGCAATTGCCACAAAAGCAGAACCCTCGGCCTTCGGGCCTCGGGATAAGAACCGGTGGGCGATGGAATATGGGGATGGGTTCCTGTCGCTCGCGCGTCGGGTGTTCCGCAGTGCGCTTGCTAACTTCGCTCGAGATTGCTGGAGCAGCAAGAGACGCGGGGAAGAGCACAGGGCAGCAAGCGATGGCTCTTCCTCGCAAGGAACGGTTTGGGGTACTAAACATGCATTATTATAACATCGGCGTCAATGTGCCTTCCCAGCTAGCAAGCCGAGCCTCCGAAGGGACCTGGAGGGCTATGAAAAACCGTGAACGCAGCTTAGATGAATTCATAATCGAGGCAGTCGCTAACGATTACGAGAACTTTGAGTGCATTGTTGGCCAGGTTACGAAATGGACTGCGCGGACGGGATTGCATACCAATCGGCAAGAGTTGATCGATTCATTGGAGCGTGCAGTTCGGGAGGGTTATGCATTGGCCTATTTGTTATCACCGCGAGAACCGCATTCTCAGGTGGTAGATTTCTCGCGGGCACGTATCGACGAGCTTTGGTTCTATGTAACTCCTAAGGGAAGGGAATTCGTCAAGGCGTTGCAATGGTCCTCATCATCACCGTCTTAAAGATGTCGCTTCGGCCGCTTCAGAGGAACGGGTTGTCCCCGAGCGTGGACGAGTTTTACCGAGCAGCGAGGCGAGGGCTGAAAGTGCGACGCGAACGAAAACCAGCAGAGAGATTCTTCGCTGCGTGGCGGCGCATCCCGAGGAACGGGATGCAGGAAAATGCGGGCCGTCACTCCGGCTCAGAATGACGATTGTGGGTTGCGGGGACGGATTAGTTGCAGAAGGTCTTCGCGGAGTCCGATCGCATCTTCGAGGGGATATTCCGGGCGCAAATGGTGGAGCGTGTGTTTCTTTACGAGCGTGCTCATCCATGTGCCACTCTTTGCAGGGTAGTCAGGGCCACCGATTCAACATTGCTGCGATGATGTCGGCGGCGCGGTCTATTGCGCCGGGGGGGCCAAGGCGGGCGCGGACTTGGGCTAGGTCTAGGCGCATCTGGTCGCGGGCTTTGGGTGAGGTTAGGAGGCGCTCGGTTTCTTCGGCTACGCGGGCTGGGGTGAAGTTGTCTTGGATTAGTTCGGGCACTACTTGCTTGCCGGCGATTAGGTTGACCATGGCGAAATAGGGGGTGTGAACCAGGCGGCGGGCGATCCAGGCGGTTAGCGGGGCTACGCGGTAGATCACCACCATGGGGACGCCGATCAATGCGGCTTCTACTGTGGCTGTGCCGCTCGAGACTACGGCTACGTCGGAGGCTGCCAGGACGTCGTAGGTGCTGCCGGAGATGATGCGCAGGGGGACGTCTTTGCGGAGATGCGGCTCGATTTGAGCTGGGGTTAGGCCGGAAGCTAGGGCTAGGGCGAATTGGCGTTCGGGGGCGGCGGCGTGGAGTTTGGCTGCGGCTTCGATCAGGACGGGCATGTGCTGGGCGAGTTCGCCGGCGCGGCTGCCTGGGAGAAGGGCAACGATTGGCTTGGAGGCGTCGAGATTGTGCGCGGCGGCGAAATCCGCGCGGGACATTTTGGCGATGGACTTGGTCGACGAGCGGGTGGCCGATCCAATCGACCTGGACGCCGTGATTGCGGTAGAAGTCGACCTCGAAGGGGAAGATGCAGAGGCCGCGGATGAAACGGCGGCGGACGAGGTTGACGCGGCGCGGGCGCCAGGCCCAGAACTGCGGGCAGATGAAGTACACGTTGCGTATGCCTTGGCGTTTGAGGGCGCGCGAGAGGTGCAGATGGAAGCCGGGGAAGTCAGTGAGGATGGCGAGCTTGGGTTTGCGGCGGCGCGTCTCGGATAGGAGGCGGCGCCAGGCGCGGTTGAGAGCGGGCATTTTGTGCACGACTTCGAGCAGGCCGATGAGCGCGACCTCGGAAGAGTCCACGATGATTTCGACGCCGGCTTTGCGCATTTCCGGGCCGCCCATGCCGAACATGCGGACGTCGGCGCGGGCGCGGAGGGCGGTGGCGAGGCGGGCGGCGTACATGTCGCCGGAGGCTTCGCCGGCGGAGATTAGGAGATCAGTGGGCGGCATGGGACGGGTGCGGGCGGGTCGCGGCAGAGGTCCGTTGGGCATAGAACGTCAAATGCCTCGCGTGAGTGTGCGTGATAACCGGGCTCTGAGTCACTTCAGGGCCTGAAGGCCCAATGAAAATGCAGGCTTTATGTCGGGGCTGAAGCCCCGACCCCCTAGGCGCCACGCAGACTCGTGTGGGGCGCTCGGGCGTCACGACGGGCGGCGCGTGGATGAGCGCGGCGGGAGCAGCGGAGCTGCGGCGGTGGGGCTAGCCATCGGCTGGGAGGGGGTGGCTGGCGCGGGTGGAGTGGGCGTCGGGGGATACAGGGACGCGCAGTTCTTGGTCTTTGTATTGGAGCTGGTAGAGGCGGTAGTAGATGCCGCGCTGGGTTAGCAACTCCTGGTGCGTGCCTTGTTCGCGGAGGCGGCCTTTGTGGAAGACGAGGATGCGGTCGGCGTGCTGAATGGTGCTGAGGCGGTGGGCGATGACGATGGCGGTGCGGCCGGTGAGCAGGCGATTGAGGGCTTCGCGAATCATCATCTCGGTGCGCGTGTCGACGCTGGAGGTGGCCTCGTCGAGGATCAGGAACTGGGGATTGTGCGCCAGAGCGCGGGCGAAGCTGATCAGTTGGCGCTGGCCGACAGAAAAGGTTGAGCCGCGCTCGCTGACGGCGGTGTCCAGGCCCTGGGGCAGGGAATCGAGGAACGGGCCGAGGCCGACTTCGCGCAGGGCGTGATCGACAGCGGCGCGGTCTGACCGATTCGGTGCCGAGGCGGACGTTGGATTCGAGCGTGCCGGTAAACAGGAAGGGGTCCTGCAGGACGATGCCGAACTGGCGGCGCAATTCCTGGACGTTCAGTTCGCGGATGTCGACGCCGTCGAGCGAGGATTTGGCCGCGCTGGATGTCGTAGAAGCGCAGCAGGAGCTGAATGGTGGTGGTTTTGCCGGCGCCGGTGTGGCCGACGATGGCGACGGTTTGGCCCGGCTCGACGTGGAAGGAGACGTCGCGCAGGATCCAGTCGTCCTCGGCTGGGATTGGCGTCGCCGCGATAGGCGAAGGAGACGTTGCGGAATTCGATTTCGCCGCGGATGCTGCCGAGCGCGCGACCTTGCTCGGCGGCAAATGCCGGGAGCGGCTCGTCGAGCAGCCTGAAGATGCGTTCGGAGGCGGCCATGGCCGCCTGCAAGATATTGAACTTGTCGCTCAGATCCTGGATGGGCTGAAAGAAGCGCTGCGCGTATTGCATGAAGGCGATGAGCACGCCGACCGGGACCGCGCCGGCCAGCGATCGCAGGCCGCCATACCAGAAGACGGTAATGATCGCGACGACGCCAAGAAATTCGACCGCCGGGTAGAAGAAGCGCGAAGGCCAGGATGGCGTCCTTGTACGCTTCCATGTGCACGCGGTTGAAGTACGGCGAACTGCTCGCGCGATTTTTTTTCGTGGCTGAAGAGCTGCACGACGCCCATGCCGCTGATGTGTTCCTGCAGGAAGGCGTTGATGCGCGCGATGGCCGTGCGGATGCGGCGATTGGCGTCGCGGACTTTGTCGCGGAAGATCCAGGTGGCCACGAAGATGAGCGGCATCACCGCGAAGGTGGCCAGCGCCAGGCGCCAGTTCATGTGCAGCATGATGAAGACGAAGACGATCAGCAGGAAGGCATCGTTGACCATGGCGGAGATGCCGGCGGCGAAGAGGTCGTTGAGCGCGTCGACGTCGGTGGTGACGCGGGTGACCAGGCGGCCGACGGGGCTGCGGTCATAGAAGCTCATCGGCAGACGCTGCAGATGGTCGAAAATTTCCTTGCGCAGGTCGTACATGGTTTCCTGGCCGACCTTTTGCATCACGATGCACTTGCAGGTATTGCAGAGCGAAGCCCACGGCGAGCGTGGCCAGGAAGAGCAAGGACATTTCGCCCAGGCCGCGCGCGCCCGCGGCCGCGCGTTATTTCGTGGTGCAGCGCGGGCTCGATGTAGCGGTCCACGGAGATTTCGAACAGCCAGGGCCCGGCAGCGGCGAGAGGCGCGATCGGGATCGTGAGCAGCGCCGGCGATGATCACCCAGGTGCGATACGGGCGCAGATAGCCGAACAGGCGGCGTGCCAGGCGGCAGTCGTAGACTTTTCCTAAGGCTTCTTCTTCGCGAAAGTCGCTCATGCGCGTTCCAGCTCTTCTTCGAGCAATTGCTTTTGGTAGAGCTCCTCGTAGTAGCCGCCTTGACCGAGCAGCTCCTCGTGCGTGCCGCGCTCGACGATGCGTCCTTCGCGCAGGACGATGATTTGGTCGGCAATGGCGAACGGTGGAGACGCGGTGCGAAATCAAGATGGTGGTGCGCTGCTTCATGAGTTCCTGCAGGCGGCGCAGGATGCGCTCCTCGGTGTCGGTATCGACGGCGGAGAGGGCGTCGTCCAGGATCAGGATTTTGGGATTGCGCAAGACGGCGCGCGCCAGGGCGGTGCGCTGCTTTTGGCCGCCGGAGAGCGTGATGCCGCGCTCGCCGACCATGGTGGCGTAGCCGGCGGGGAACTCGGCGATTTCGGCGGCGATGCTGGCAACCTCGGCGGCGTCTTCGACGGCTTGGTCGGTTGCGGCGTCTACGCCGAAGGCGATGTTCTCGCGCACGGTTTCGCTGAACAGATAGGTGTCTTGCGGCACGAAACCGATGGCGCGGCGGAGTTCGGCGAGCGGCCAGTCGCGGATGGAGCGGCCGTCGATCAGCAGCGTATCGGGCGGCGCTTCCCAGAGGCGCGCGATGAGCGCGGCGAGGGTGCTTTTGCCGCTGCCGGTGGGGCCGACGATGGCGAGCGTCGAGCCGGCCGGAACGCAGAGGTTGATGTCGTGCAGGACGGGCGTGCCGTGCGCAGTGACCGTTCGATTCCGGCGGTTGAGCCGCCGCGCGTTGTGGGATACGTGAAATTCAGGTGACGGAATTCGATCTCGCCGCGGATGGTTGGTGGCTGAGCGAGCTGTGCCGGGGCGGCGCTGCCGGAGCGCGCGGGCACCGCGGGCACGGCATCGTGGATGGAGGGCTGGGCGTCCAGGATGTAGTTGAGACGGCCCATGGAGGCGGCGCCGCGCTGGAAGATGTTGGTGACGAAGCCGAGCGCGATCATCGGGAAAACGAGCTGGACCATGTAGGCGTAGAAGGCTACGAATTCGCCCAGCGAGATTTGCCCGGCGATGACTTCGCGGCCGCCGAACCACAGCACCAGCACGAAGGTCATGCCGATCAGCGCGGTCAGCGCGGGCATGAACATGCTCCAGGCGCCGATCAGCTTCAGGTTGCGCGTGACGTACTCGCGATTGGGCGCGTCGAAACCGCGAATCTCGGCGTCCTCTTGCGCGTAGGCGCGAATCACGCGCACGCCGGCCAGATTTTCCTGGGCTTTCGCGGAAAGCGTAGCCAAGGCTGCCTGAATGGTTTCGTACAGGACGTGGATCAGCTTGCCAAAGTAGCGAACCGCGACGGCCACCAAGGGAACGGGGATGAGCACCCAGAAGCTCAAGGTGGGCGACAGGCGGAACATCAGGACGACCGCGAGCACCATGGTGAGCAGAGTGGTGGCGCTGTACATGATGCCTGGGCCGAGGACCATGCGTACCGCGTTGAGATCGTTGGTGGCGCGAGACATCAGTTCGCCGGTGCGATTGCGGACGTAGAACTCAGGCTCCATGCACCAGCAGGCGGTCGAGCAGATCGTTGCGCAGGTCGTACTCGATGTCGCGCGAAAGGCCGATCAGATATCCAGCGCGACCAGAAGGAGAAAATACCCTTGAGCGCAACGATCACTAAGGCCGCCAGGCAGTAGATGATCAGCGTTCGCGCGCTCCCGGGATGATAGCCGGGGATGAGGCGAACGAGTTCGGGCGAGGTCTGGCCGAGGCGGCCGAGAGGCTTGGCGTTCCCCGAGAGGCAATCCATGATGACGCCGAACGTGAGCGGCAAGCAGCGTGCCGACGATGCCCATGGCGGCCAGCGCGACCATACCGACGGCGACCTGGCCCTTGCAGCGAGCGATGTAGGGAAGCAGCTTCGACAGATGCTTCCAGCCGGGAACGTGCTTGGGCGGGCTTGCCGATTGCGCGGCGACGCCGGAGACGGGATGGGTTGCGCTGCTCATCGAAGTGGGGATTCCGGGGTCCCTAGCGATTGCACCTCTGTGAAGAAACGACCGGTGGTCTGGTCAACGGACTGATAGCGCTTGACCGATGGGTTCCAGCGCACTGTGACTGTGGTCATCGACGTTGCTCCGGATGTTTTCAGCGGCGTGAAGAGCAATTCGAGCGCCTTCTTCCCGCCCTGCCCGCTCCATTCGAGACGCCAACCCGCGACAGGCTCGAGCCGCGCTCCGCCAAGATAGCCCTCGGGATTTTTCAGATACTCATCGCAGCGAAGCACCTCGGCCCACTTCGTGCCGGTCCTCTCCAGCATCGCTGCGCGCGTGAATCGTATGCCCGGTTCAGCTTCGGAGGCGACTCCTATTCGGTTCGCAACCAGAATTTGCTGGTGACCATTGTGCGCCAAGTCGCCAAATGCGACCACCTCCGCGCCTTGGCCGAGCGTTGCCGTGGCCACCGCAGCAATTTCAGGCGGCACCGCCGTACGCCGAGGGCTGAGACGGCGCTGCTTCGATCCAGGCCGAGGTCTCCGGCGCGTGACATCCAACGCTTCCGGCGGATATGGCGAGCAGGGCCAGGAGACAGATTGGAAGATGCTCGGCCTGCCGACTCAATCGCGCCTCTGCTGCCGCAGCGCATCATGGATCCTCGCCAACGTGCTTGGCCTCGCGAACTTTCTGGCCTCGGGAACGTTGTTGGTCTCAGGTTAGGCTTCCAAGTCTACAAAAGGGCTCAGAGGCTGGGGTAAGCCAGCATGATCTCCACCACTCTGCCGGTATCGCGCGCGCAGTAGATCTCCATGGCCTGCGGCACATCGGAGCCATCCCAGTCAAAGGCGTAATAAAGAAACTCCAGTTCGTTGCTGCCCCGCACCGATGGTCCGCTTGAGTTGGCTTCCCCATAGAGCTCCGATATGCGATCCTGCGGGTCACCGAGGTGCAGGCCGCGACCGGTGACCCAATCTTTTTCGTCGAGGACATCGGTTCGCCGGTTCGCGCATTTGCCGTCCAGGGGCACGAGCGACGATACGGTAATTTCCTGAATCACCCCGTGGTCGTCGAGGTCCAGACTCAGCGAGTGACCGGTGCACGGGTCGAGCCACTGTTTTTGGCCGGAGTTGCTATCATCGCCCGAAGAGTACTTGGCCTTGTAGCGTTTCATCGCCAAGGCGATGGAGTCCCGGCCGGGCCGCAGCCCCGCCAGCGTCAGCTCGTTCGACCGCTTAGACGAGGCATCGTGTTGCGCCATCGCCGCTGCCGAGAAGAAAACCAGAGCCATGGCAGCACTAGCGAACGGCGAGAATGTCGTCCAGCCGCGCCTCAAGATTTTCTTCCCCTTCCGACCAGAGTGAATATTGTTCGATCGGGAGCGCTTGCTCCACGGACTGCACCCAGTTCATGAGCTGCTGGATATTCTCGCGCGTTTTTTGATGATACTCGTGAAGATTTTCTTCGCGAGTCATCACGGCGAGGAATTCGGCTTCGAGTGGGTCGGAAGGGTCGCGCGGGCACTCGGCGGGAACCGAGCAATCCCGCATGTCCGGTGTAGAGATGCTCGAGGCCGGCGTCGACCAGGAAATGGCCTGACGTGGCGGCGACTCCGTCGTCGTACGCTTCACCGTGGCAGGTCAGCAGCAGGCGTTCGGGGCCGCGTATCCAGCGAGCGGCACGGGCGTCCCATCGCCACAAGTCCCAGGAAGCTTCGACCTCGTAGGCGGAATCGGCGTTCGGGTATTCGCGCGCGAGCGCGACGATGTCGGCGGGTTTCGCCTGCACTCCGCGGAGATCGTGTTCGGCAAGCGGCACTTCCGATGGGCTTATGGCGCGGACCGTCAAGCTCGAGAAGCCTGGATCGGGCGACGAAAGCGGGACGGTCTGGAGCAAACGCTCGAAGCGTTCGAGCATACTTGTTCCGAGTAATTACGCAGTCCAGAAGCTGACGTAGGCGCGATTGGCCATTGGCGCATTATACCGGTTTCGGAAGGGCTGCGCAGGTGGCGTGGGAGGGGCTGGAGGAGGGACAAAACGTCTTGCGAGTAGCGGACGAAAAGCAGATCCCTCGGCCTGCGGGCTTCGGGATGACACCGTCTTGTGCCCGGAATGACGGGTGGTTGCTGGCATCTTATGCGGATTCTATGGGGGGCTCGGGAGGCGCAAGGGAAAATCTGGGAGCTCGGACTTTTCGTTGCTCTGGGGAGCTGCTTCGGTGGGAGTGGTCGTGGGTGCTGGCATGGCAGATCGAGCATTTGGCGGCGCAGGGCTTCGCCGACGCCTGCGAAGACTTGCTTGCAGATGTCGTTCAGGCGCGATTCGGCGGCGCGGGAAAGTGTTTCTAGGTGCTGCTCGGAATTTTGGTTGAGCCTGCTGACAGTGGTCAGCAGCCAGGAATTTGAGGTGCTCTCCAGGCGCTCTTTGTACGCTTCGACCCCCTGATCGCTCACGGAGGACAGTTCGTCGAGCAGGTGCCTCTCCCGCGCGTCGCTTTCCATGCGCAAGGTGTTGCGCGCGGAATCCACGTACGCGGTGAGTTGCTGGCGAGCGCTCGCGAGCATTTGCTGGGCTTGTTGGCTAATGCTTGCGCCGAAATCGGCGGAGAAGTGTGCGCTCACCGCCTCGATCTTCGCTTGGGTCTGCGCGACCTGATCCTCGGCTTGCGCGGAAAGTTTACCGAGGGTGGTATCCGCTTTGACCTGAAAATCGCCCATGGCGGCATCGGTACTGGTCTGCATCTGCCGAGCTAGCGAGGAGACCGATGAAGCGATCATTTCGGTGGACTGCTTGCGCGATCGTTCGAGGGCCTCGCGCGCGGTCTCATCAATCTGACCCTGGGTATGCTCGACGTAGCTGCGACTGTAGTGGTCCAGTTCGCCGGCGAACAATCGGGAAATCTCGCCAGCCTTCTCGCGCAATTGTTCGACGCCTTGCTCGACGCCTTTTTCGAGCGTGGCCTGCATCTGCGCCTGGACTTTCTTCTCATACCAGTCGGCGGTCTTGAAGAGCGACTCGAAGGTCGCGTGCGTGGTCTCGGTGGCTTTGGCATCAATTTCCGCGAGCCATTGCGAGACGGTGTTTCGGCCGGCTTCTTGAAAATCGTGTCCGAGAAGATCGATTTGCTTCTGCAATTGCGCGGTCGCAGCCTCGATGGTGCGGCCAGCCAGGGCGGTCAGGACCTCTTCGTGCTTAAGGCGGGCTTCCTCGGCTGCAAGCGACTCGCTCTCGAGTCGTGCCAGCACTTGGTTGGCTCGCTCGAGGTGCGAACCGAGTTGCTGCTCGAGCTGTGCGCCGACTCGCGCGACGGTTTCCTGTCCGGCGGCCTCGAGCGCCGGTTGCAGGCGCTCGGTCCAGGCGGCAATGGCGTCTTCACCGCGCCGTGCCAGCTCCTGATTTTGCGTTTCGACCAGGGCAGCGGCGCGACGTTCGAGTTCGAGCTGAGCGCCTTCGCGCAGGGCGTCGAGCTGTGCGGTTTGATCCGCGACGCTTTGCGCGGCCGATTGAATTTGAGTCAAAAGGGCTTGCGCACGATTGGCTTCGCTCTCGAACGAGAAGCGCACGGCGCCCAAGCGGTTTTCCGCGTCCGCGGTCGCCTGGGTAACCTCATTGTTGAGTCTGGAGACGCGTTCGCGGAGGTCGTTCTCAAACTGCTCTCCCGTCGTTTGCGCTGTCCCCGCTAGGCGTTCTTCGACGCGCTGAGCGGCGACGCCGAGCGAACCCTCCAGCCGGTCGTTCCAGCGCCTGGCCGCGGCCGTGGTATCCGCTTCCAGGCGATCTCTCCAATCCGCTTGGGCCGCTGCCGAGGCGGGCTCGATCTGATCGATGAACCGTTGCAGGACATTTTCGAGTTCTGAGACGCGGGCGCGCGCATCTTCGGCTTGCGCTTGGAGCCGCTCGGTGCCTTCGCGAACCGTTGCGGATGCAGATTCCTCGGCTTGGCGGCGCGATACTTTCCAAATCTTCCCGAGCGCGCTCGAGCGTGGCCTGCGAATCGCGGGTGGCGGCTTGCAGTTGGACGAGCGCCTGCTCGACTCGCGCTTGGAGTTGCTGCTCGAACGCGTCGCGCCGTTGCGGTTCGATCTCGTCCGACCGGGCGATCAGCTTCTGGTAGTGCTGCTCGAGGCTTCGCGCAAGCTCGTCGTTGTAACGATCGACCAGCTCACGCAGTCGTTCCTCGGCCCTGGCCTCCGCCTGCTCGGCCGCGCTGGCAATGGTTTGCTCGCTGGCATGAGCGGCCGCGAGTTCGACGGATCGTTCTGCCGCTTCGCGGAGCTGATCGTGCAACGAAGCAAGGATTGTTCGTGCTTCTGTTGAGACGGCTTCCGCGGCTTGGTCGTGAATGGCGGCGTGCAATTGCAGCTTGGCATCATTTACCAACCGAGCCATCTGCCGTGACAGCGTCAGAGGTTCGACGCCGGCGGTCGAAGGCGTGAAGGGCATGGTGCGAAGGTTGTCTTCGGCGGGAGCGTCCTCCGGGTTGTCAGACCACGAGTCGGTGGTTTCGGGGAGCGTATCCTCGCGCGATGCTCCCAGCGCGTTTGCGGAAATGTCCGACCCGGCATCGGGGAAGGGGAACCAGTCCGGCGGGCCGAAGGCGATGCCCCAGAGATTGCCAGGAACTTCCAACTCCACGCCTACCTGAAACAACTCACGGACGGTTCGCGGCCGCTGAATCCACATGACGCGAGCCCGAGTGCTGCGCGGAGGGCGTCCTTGCTCGGGGTGGGGAACTTCGAGCGTCACCCACATATTTTTGAGGACGTAATGCTTGGATTGGTAGCGGCAGCCGTGGCAGCTGATGATCGAAGTCGAGGTCCGCTCTTCGAACGGGCGGCCTAATGCGTCCACACCCGTCACGGTCAATGGGACGGCTTGGACGATGCGCGTGCTGCGGCGCTTGAGCGCGTCACTCTTAGTGTTTGGAGCTGACTCTGCCACGCGAGAACCCCCCAAAGTGAAATGCAAGCGTAACAGCGCCAGCAGCGCTGGCATTGTTGGCGCGATGCTTCCAGTTCGAAACAGTCAATAGGAGCTTAGAAATGGTGGGGAATGCTAGATGAGCGGAAATGACTCTCCCCCTGTTGCTCCGGAGCCGGCCGAGCCTTTTTGTTCCCGGAACGAGACGATCAACTGTCTCATCGGTGAATCTACTACGATTCGGTTGCGAAGGCTAGAGAGTGAAATGCAACGGAAGAAAAAAGGAGAAGGAGACGGACGGAAAGTGAGTGAGGACATCGCGGTCACCTTAGTGCACAAGTGAAAAAGCGGGTGAGGGATTCCTCCGCTGCGTGGCGGCCCGTCCCGCAGGAGCGGGACGGAAGAAAGGACGCCGCCACTACGGTCGGAATGACCTGTGGGTTGCTTGTTGCCGGGATTGGCGGGCGATGGGGTGGAGAGCAAAACCGGCAGAGAGATTCTTCGCTGCGTGGCGGCGCATCCCGAGGAACGGGATGCGGGGGAAAACAGGCCGCCACTCCGACTCCAGAATGACGCGGGGCTTCAGAACGTTGCGATGGTTTGATTCACGTTGCGATGGGCTGGGCTTAAAAAGGCACAGGCTCTCGGAATGACCGGTGGTTACTGGGCGCGACAACGTGGCTGGGTGTGGCGGTGCGGAGGTGGAGGCAAAGGCGAGGGCAAGGGCGAAAGCCAAAGAGGAAAGGCAAACGCTAGAGACGAAAGGCAAAGGCAGAAGCGAGAGGCAGAAGCGTGCGTTCTGGTCAGAGGCTGCGGCGGCCTTCCATGGCTTTTAGCATGGTGACTTCGTCGGCGTAGTCGAGATCGGAGCCTACGGGGATGCCGACGCCGATGCGGGTGACGCGCACGCCGAGCGGCTTGAGGAGTTTTGAGACGTACACGGCGGTGGCTTCGCCTTCGGCTGTGGGGTTGGTGGCCAGAATGATTTCCTCGACGGCACCGCCCTTGAGGCGCTCAATCAGGTTTTTGAGTTTGAGTTGGTCGGGGCCGACGCCTTCGAGTGGAGAAAGCGTGCCGCCGAGCACGTGATACAAGCCGTTGTATTGGCGCGTTTTCTCAATCGCGTGGATATTGTGCGGCTCCTCGACAACGCAAATGGTTTTGTGGCTGCGCGTGGTGCTCGCGCAGTACAAGCAGGGATCGGCGTCGGTGATGTTGTTGCAGATGCTGCACTCGCGGATGTTGATCTTCGCCGCGCGGATCGCGTCGGCAAGCGCCAGCGCCTCCTCGGGAGAAGTACGCAAGAGGTGAAAGGCCAGACGCTGAGCCGTCTTCTGGCCGATTCCCGGCAGGTGTTTTAACTCGTCAATCAAGCGCTCAATGGGCGCGGCAAAGTCAGGCATGTCTGTGGGTCAGTGCGAACGTCTGGTGGAACGGAAAAGGCGGCTTCACGTTTAGAACAGGCCCGGGATTTTCAGCCCGGCGATTCCCGGCAGGCCGCCGGCGATTCCCTTCATCTGACTGGCCAGTTCGTCGTCCACGCGGCGATTGGCTTCGTTGACGGCTGCACGAACCAGATCCTGTAGCAGTTCCACGTCTTTGCCGGCAAAAATCTCGGGCTCGATGCGCACTTCGGTGAGTTGCTTTTGGCCGTTCATTTTAACGACGACCATGCCGCCGCCGGCTGAAGCTTCGATGTGCATGGCGTCCACCTGCTTCTGCAGGTTCTCCTGGATCTGTGCGGAACTGGGAGAGCATTTGTTGCAACGCTTTGACTTCCATGAGTTATCCCTCCCCCGGGGTCTTGACCTCGGAGATCCGCCCGCCGAAGCGCTCGAGCATTGCGCGAACGATTGGATCCTGTTCAAACCGGGCGCGCAATTCGCGCGCATTCTGTTCCGTGCGGATGGAGCTGCCCGTCGCGCTGCCTGCTGTGCTACTCGTCGTGCTGCTCAACGATGGCCCGGTTTCCAGTTTAACACAGACGCGCAGCGGCTGGCCCAGCACACGACTGGTGATTGTGCGCAACTTCTCCATCGATTCGCGGCCTTGCAACAATTCGGCAAGCGCGCGGCTCTCGGTGGGGAAGTAGAGACGAACTTCGCCACCTTCGAGTTCCCAGCGATGTGCGTTTTCGACCAATTCAGCGAGGAATTTTTTTCGGCCGCGATCTGGGACTTGATCGCGGCCACTTGCGTTGCATCGATGCTGGAGGCAGAGGCGGCGCCGGTAGCAGACGCGGCGGGGAGAGGCGTGACGGTCGCGGCCGCGGGCTCACTGGGCGCAGCGGGTACAGTGCTTCGGTCCGCGGGCGCCGGGCTGGCGGTGGCGTTGGTGGTGGCAGCCGCGCGCGCTGCCATGGCCTGCGCTTGCGGCGTTGGGCTGGGCGTGATTGTGGTCGCGGCGCTCGATGTAGTTTTCGCAGCGGGAGCGGCCGCTTGCGCGGGCGATGGCGCGACCGGCGCGCCAATGCTGGGTGCAGCTTGTCCGCTCGTGGATCTGTGGTGCGGCGCTCGCTGGTCGCGGTCGGCGGTCGCGGGCGCGGCGTGGGGCTGCCGGAAAGTTCGGCGATCACTTCTTCGAGCGGGGCGAGCCTGCGCGGCATTTACCAGGCGAAGCAAGCCCATTTCAAGATGCAGTCGCGGATCGGGTTTACGACGCAAGTCGTCATCGGTCTGCAGCAAAATCTGAAAGCAGCGGGTCAGATCTTCTTCGCTGAATGCCGCCGCGGCACGCGCCAAGCGCGGGTGCTCTTCGGGCGGGGCGGCGATCAAATCGGAATCCGCGCCGCACACCCGCGTCACCAGCAGATTGCGGAAGTGGCCAATCGCTTCGCGGCAAAACTGCTGGAGGTTCTGTCCCTCGGCGAGCAAGCGGTGCACCAAGGCGAGAGCGCGCTGGGCGGATCGGGCTTCGATTGCGCCCACCAATTCCGTCGAGCACCTCTCCGCTGGCGACGCCCAACAGTTCGCGCACCTGCGCTTCGCCAATCTTTTCGCCGCAGTAGGCGCGGGCCTGCTCGAGCAGGGAGAGGCCGTCGCGCAAACTGCCGTCGGCGGCGCGAGCCAGGACCGCCAGCGCACCTGGCTCAGTCTGGAGGCTTTCTTTTTTGCGTGATGGCTTCGAGGGCGCCGCAGATCTCCGTGAAAGAGAGCGCCCGGAAATGAAAATGTTGGGAGCGCGAGCGAATGGTTTCGGCCAAGTTCTCGGGTTCGGTGGTGGCCATCACGAAGACGACTTTGTCGGGCGGCTCCTCGAGCGTCTTCAGGAGCGCGTTCGAGGCCTCCGAGGTGAGCATGTGGGCTTCATCGAGGAGGACGACCTTGTAGCGGCCGCCGGCCGGCGCGTATCGAACCATGTCGCGCAGCTCGCGGACCTGGTCGATGCCACGGTTGGAAGCAGCGTCAATCTCGAGAACGTCGAGCGCGTTACCCGGCGGCGATTTCGCGGCAACTGTCGCAGTCGTTGCAAGGCTCCGGCGTCGGGCCTTTCGCGCAATTGAGCGCTTTGGCGAGAATGCGCGCGGTGGTGGTCTTGCCCACGCCTCGAGCGCCGGAAAAGATGTAAGCGTGCGCCACGCGCCCCTCGCGGATGGCGTTCTGCAGGGTGCGCGTCACGTGTTGCTGGCCGACGACTTCATTAAACGTGACCGGCCGCCACTTTCGTGCAATGACCTGGTAGTTCATCGGGTTTGCGTCCGAGATGAGATGGGCTCGAAGGAAAGCCCACGGTTGTGCCGGCGGTGAAAACGATGAGAGGAACTTCGGGTACTCCGCGGCACACGAGACAGATCCGCTACCGTTGCTCCCTTCCGGGCCTGGCGGGGTTCGCGGGGAATCGTTGCACAGAGCCCGAAGTTCCACGCATCGTCAGGAACTCGGCCCGCGAAGCGAAGTCTAGCACACGGCATGGAGACGCGGAAGCGGAGGCGGAATGGTTCGCCGATCCGGCTGCCGAAAAATTCGCGGATGGGCCGCGATTGCGTCATTACTTATTGGATCCAACTCATTGGATGCAGGCGACGGTTAGGAGACGCGGACGATGGTTTGGCTTTCGCGCTTCAAGTAGCGGTAAAGGCTGGTGCGGCCGATGCCCAGCACGTGCGAGGCGCGGACGCGATTGCCGCCGCAAGCTTCGAGAACCCGCTGAATATGCTTGTTGCTCACTTCTTCGAGCGAGATCGGCTGCCAAGGCTCGACTGCGGAAGCTGGGCCAGAGGGCTGCCGAACATGCTCCGGCAAATCGTCCGAGTCGATGAAATCGCTCGACGCCAACATGACGGCGCCGGAGATCACATTTTCGATCTCACGCACGTTTCCCGGCCAAGGGTATTGCCTTACCAGCGTCTTGGCGCGGTTGGTCAGGCCGCGGACGTCTTTGTGGTAGCTCTCGTTGTACTTTTTCACAAAAAAAGCTGCGAGCAGCGGGATGTCCTCGAAGCGCTGGGCCAGGCTGGGCACGCGAAGCTGCGTGGCGCTCAAGGTGTCGAGTAACTCCTCGCGGAAGAGGCCTGCTACAACATCGGCACGCAGGTCGCGGCTGGTCGCGGCAATGAGCCGGACGTCGACGCGGCGGACCTCCGGCGAGCCCATACGCTGAAGTTCACGACTCTGAATCACGCGCAATAATCTGGCTTGCGTGGTTCGCGAGGTTTCTGCCACTTCGTCGAGAAAGACAGTCCCTCCGTTCGCGGATTCGAGCAGCCCCGGGCGACTGTCGGTGGCGCCCATGAAGGCGCCGCGGACATGGCCGAAGAGCTGGCTCTCCACGGGCGCATCCGCATTGGCCGAGCAGCTCCACACCGCGAATCGCTGAGTGGAAACCGGACTAAGCTCATGGACCGCGCGAGCGACGAGCTCCTTTTCCGTTCCAGGAGGGCTCGAGAGCAGGAGACTGGTGTAGTGGGGCGAGATTCTGCGCACGGAGTCGAATAGATCGAGCATGGCGGGGCTGCGTCCGACGATGCCGTGGAATTCGAGGTCGACCAGAAGTTGCAACTCGAGCGTCTGGACACGGCGCCGCCTTTCGAACTGTTCGGCCAAGCGATCGAGGGTTGTTTTCAGCCGTGCGGTATCGATTGGTTTGGTGAGGTAGTCGTAGGCGCCGCGCCGTATGGCATCGATGGCGGAATCAATGGACTGGGAGGCAGTGATAAGGATGACGAAAGCGCCTGGATCGCGCAGGAGGGCTTCGTCGAGGAACGTAAGCCCAGCCATCCCTGAGGTTTGTAGGTCGCACAGGACAACCCGATATCGTCCAATGCCAATTTGCTCGAGTGCCTCAAGGGGGTTGGATGTGCCAAAAGGGACGAATCCAAACTGCTCGATGGTTTTGCCCAGGGCTCCGTTGCCCGCGTCGCCGTCAAGGACACAAACGTTCATGGACTGGAGCGACGACGATTTACGCAGGTCGGCCTGGGCTCTCACACTCACGGGTAAAATCATGGCACGGCGGGGGCCAGACTCACTGTCGGCGCGAGGACATTCCCCTTGGAGATTTAGCGACCGGCGGCTGCGCGAAGCTGCCCGGCTAGCCCAAGGCGTCCGTGATCAATGACTTGCAAGGGGTCGTGATCGCTTGCGCCCTCGCCGGGGGCGCATTGACTTTGTCAAAATTTTAAGGGTTACGAGCCAGTGCCGGGGACCCAGGTTCCAATTTGGTGCTTGGCTGTCCCCGGCACGGTGTCAAAGCAGAACGCCGCCCGTTGCGGCTATTGACGGGCTCAGTTAGCGCGGTCGTTCTGGCTGGCAATCACGTCCGCCCAGCGGTCCATTTCGTACGGAGATGGGTGTTCTTCGCTGGGCGTTTTGTCGGCCGGATTGCTCCAGAGGTCGATGGTCGCCACGCGCGCCGCGTTGCTGGTATCGGCACTGGACGAGGTGTCTGTGGAGGCAGGAGGCACAGACTCACTCAATAAGTCGAGGACCTGGTGCAGTTCCTCGTATGTGGACATTCTGTCGAATGCGCTGGGCACTTCTTGTACGGTTTTCATTGGCTCGATCCATCCTTCCCGCCACAGAAGATTAGACGCCTCAGAACGTCCTTTGTTTCGCGTTGATATAGGCACGTTAGAGGCCAAATTGGCCGTGTAGTAACATGCTGCGAATCAGGTGATTAGCGTTTGACCGGTGCCCATTGCACGATGCCGCAGCGGGTCATTTCGCGCAGCGTGTGTGCATTTTGGCGCGATCATAAGGTCCGGATGGTATGGTCGGGAGAAGCGTTGCCCGTGCGTTAGAAAATGTAGGTAGCCGCGTGGCGCACTGTAGGAATTCGATGTCGAGGTTGCGAGCGCAATCTTGCGGCGAGGCTTTGCGGGCAGAGTAGATGGTGGACGAACTGCAGGCAGGTGTGGCTCCGGGGCCTGGACTCGAACCAGGATAACCAGATTCAAAGTCTGGTGTGCTGCCGATTGCACTACCCCGGAGTATTGGTCGCGACTTCGCCGTAGAATACTACACACGATCGAGGAAGACCGTCCACTGTTGGCCCTAGGAAATACCAACGCAGGTAGCACGATAAATACGCCTCAGAGGTTAGTAATCATCAAATAAACACCTCGCCGAATGTCTATTGCGGGTGCTCGTATTCGCCCGGACAATGGTCGTGCGGCTATATAGCGACGAGTCATTACGCCTTGGGCCGGCCCCGGAAAGCCCAACTCCCCCCGTCGCGCGAAGAGGACCAAAATGGATCACGGCAGCATGCTTACGAGTTCGTACAACTATTGGTTGGTGGCGCTCTCCGTGTTAATCGCGGTGGGAGCGTCGTATGCGGCGCTCGATCTGGCGGGGCGTGTGACGGCGGCGCGTGGCTGGACGCGGCGCGCCTGGCTGTGTGGCGGCGCGTGCGCGATGGGCCTGGGGATCTGGTCGATGCACTACATTGGCATGCTGGCGTTCGAGTTGCCGATTCCGGTGTGGTACGACTGGCGACTGGTGCTGTTATCACTCCTCGCGGCGGTTCTGGCTTCGGCGGTGGCACTGTACGTGGTGAGTCGCAAGCGCATGGGACTTGGGAGCGCAGTGGTCGGAAGTGTGGTGATGGGGACTGGGCATCGCGGCCATGCACTACATCGGCATGGAGGCCATGCGTCTGGCGGCGATGTGCGGTTATCGGCCAGGCGTCTTCGCGCTCTCGATCGTGCTTGCCATCGTCATATCGTTCGTGGGTTTGTGGCTTGTGTTTCGCGCCCGGGAAGAAGCGCAAGGCGACATCTGGCGAAAAGTAGCCAGCGCGCTGGTGATGGGCGCGGCGATTCCGGTCATGCACTACACGGGAATGGCGGCAGCCTCTTTCCAACCTACCGCTACGCCACCGGATTTGTCGTATGCCGTGAGCATCTCAGCTTTGGGAACGGCAGGCATCGCCATGGTCACACTGATGGTGCTGGCCATCGCCATTGGGAGCGCCATCTTCGACCGGCGCTTCTCGGCTCAGGCAAAAGAATTGGAATCGGCGGAACAGCGGTATCGCCAACTGTTCGAGCGCAGCTTGGCCGGGGTGTTTCGGACGGGCGCCCGACGGGCGTTTCGCCGACTGTAACGCCGCTTGTGCGCGGATTTTTCGGTTACGCCTCGCGGGAGGAGTTGATCGGCACGCGAATGGAGGAACGCTCCTTGACACCCGACGATCGGCAGTCCTTCCTTTCCAAAGTGCAGAGCGAAGGGCAGCTGGCCAATTGTGAACTTCAGATGCGGCGCAGGGAGGGGAGCGCAGTTTGGGTTTTGTGCAACGCCAGCGAGCTGAAGGGGGAAATTGGCGAATCGGCGGGCACAGAAGGGACGCTGGTGGATATTACCGACCGCAAAGAAGCGGAAGGAGAACTGCGGCAGGCCAAAGAAGCCGCAGAGGCGGCCAGCCGCGCCAAGAGCGAATTTCTGGCGAATATGAGCCACGAGATTCGCACGCCGATGAACGGCATCATTGGTATGACGGAACTGGCCCTGGAGACGAAGCTGGACCGATGAGCAGCGGGAATATCTGAGCATGGTCAAGCTGTCGGCCGATTCCTTGCTGACGGTGATCAACGACATTCTGGATTTTTCGAAGATCGAGGCGGGGAAAATGGACTTGGAGCGCACGCCGTTCGAGCTGCGCCAGAACCTGGAAGAGACGATGCGAAGCTTTGGCAGTCCGAGCGAGCGAGAAAGGGCTGGAACTGGTATGCGACGTCCGGTCCGACGTGCCTCAGATGGTGGTTGGCGACCCGACGCGGTTGCGCCAAGTGCTGGTGAATCTGCTGGGCAATGCCGTCAAGTTCACCGACCGCGGGGAAATGGTTTTGCAGGCGGAGCTGCAGGGGAAAAAAGAAGACGAGATGGAGCTGCATTTTGCGGTGCGCGACACGGGCATCGGGATGCCCAAGGAAAAGCAGGAATTGATTTTCGAAGCCTTTTCGCAGGCGGATAGCTCGTCCAGCCGGAAGTACGGCGGAACGGGCCTGGGTCTGACGATTTCCAGCCGCCTGGTGGACATGATGGGAGGGAGAATCTGGCTGGAGAGCGAACCTGGACGAGGAAGCACGTTTCACTTCACGGCGAAGTTCGGGCAGGCGGCTCGCGGTCCAGAAGGACTCGGGACGTCCCCGGGCACGTCCGGCTGGAAGGCGTTGCAGGTGTTGATGGTGGACGACAACTCGACGAACCGCCGAATTTTGGAACATACGCTTCTGCAGTGGGGGATGAAGCCGACGCTGGTTGTCGAGCGGATGGGCCGCGCTGGCGGAATTACGGCGGGCGAAAGAAGCGGGGCGCCCGACACCGCTGGTGTTGCTGGATGCGCAGATGCCGCAACTGGACGGATTTCAAACCGCCGACAAGATCAAGCAGGACGCGAGCCTGGTGGCTGCGACGATCATGATGCTGACCTCCGGGGGGCAACGCGGCGACGCGGATCGCTGCCGGGAAGTGGGCATTTCGGCTTATCTGACCAAGCCCGTGCGGCAGGTGGAACTGCGCGAGGCCATTTTGCGCGTGCTGGGGAAGGCGGAGCAGAAGGCCGAGCAGCGAGACGAGGCGCCCGCGCTGGTGACCCGGCACACGCTCAAGGAGGCGCGCAAACACTTACGGGTTTTGCTGGCCGATGACAACGCCATCAACCGGGAGCTGACCGAGCCGCATCCTGACGAAGCGGGGCCATCGAGTCTCGTCGTGTCGAACGGGAAGTTGGCGGTGGAGGCGACCGAAGCACAGAATTTCGACGTGGTGTCTGATGGACTTGCAGATGCCGGAGATGGACGGCTTCGAGGCCACGGCGGCGATCCGGCGAATGGAGGAGGGGCAGGGCCATCAAATCTCCGATCATGGCCATGACCGCCCATGCGATGAAAGCCGATCGCGAGCGCTGCCTGGCGATCGGGATGAACGGATACATCTCGAAGCCGATCCAGGCGCAAGAACTAATCGAAATTACGGAAAGTTTTACCGGCGATATCGGGCCCATCGACATGGGGAGCGACTCGGCGCGGCCCGTGGTCGATTGGGAGACGGCGCTCGGGCGGGTGGATGGAGACGAGGCATTGCTGGCCGATCTCGCGAAGCTCTTCTGCGAGGAAAGTTCGCGGATTCTTGCGGCGGTGGAGCAGGCTGTGGCGCGGAAGAGTGCGCCGGAGTTGGAACGAGCCGCTCATTCGCTCAAGGGTTCCGTCGCGACCTTTGCCGCACAAGACGCTTTCGAAGCGGCGCTGAAACTCGAGAGGCTGGCTCGTGCGGGAGAGTTGAACGGCGTCGAGGAAGGATTTGCGGTCCTGGCGGCGGAGGTCGAGCGGCTGAGGACAGCGCTTGAAAGCCTTAGGGCAGCACCGGCACCCGTGCCGGGCATTCGGTTGGGAAGCGGCAGCAAACGCGCGTAACGGATCACTCGGAGCTGGGGCACGATGGATGTTCTCATAGCGGATGATGACGTGGTGTCGCGCCGATTGCTGGAGGTGACGCTCAGTCACGCCGGTTATCAGGTAACGGTGGCGGCGAATGGCGCTGAGGCGCTGCGCGTGCTCGAGGAGTCGGAGGGTCCCCGGCTAGCTGTGCTCGACTGGATGATGCCGGAGCTAGACGGCGTGGACGTGTGCCGAGCCGTGCGAAAGCTGGCGAGCGAACGCTACATCTATATTATTTTGCTTACGGTGAAGGAACAACGGGCGGAAATTGTCGAAGGGCTGGAATCGGGAGCCGACGACTACATCACCAAGCCTTTCGACCTCGATGAATTGAAGGCGCGGCTCCGGGCGGGGAAGCGCATCCTGAAGCTGCAAGAACAACTGGTCGCTACGCGGGACGAGTTGCGTGTGCGCGCCACCCATGATTCGATGACCGGTTTGTTGAACCGCGAGGCAATCCTCGACGTGCTCAAGAACGAACTGGCCCGAACGGCTCGGGCGGGGACGCTGTCGATCATTCTGGGCGATATCGACCATTTCAAACGCGTCAACGACACGCACGGACACCCGGCGGGCGACCTTGTTTTGCAAGAAGCAGCAAGAAGAATGCAAGCCGCTGTGCGCACGTACGATTCAGTGGGCCGCTACGGAGGGGAAGAGTTCTTGATCGTCAGTCCGGGTTGCGGGGTTTCCGAAGCCGTCGAGCAGGCGAATCGAGTTCGCATGCGCACGGCCGACGAGCCGATCGTGGTGCCGGGCGGGAGCGTCGCGGTCACGATCAGTCTGGGCGTGGCAGCCACGGCATCCGACGCAAACCAGATGAGTGATTTGCTTCGGGCGGCAGATCAAGCGTTGTACGCGGCGAAGAACAATGGACGCAACCGCGTAGAGACCAGCCTGCAGCTGACGGTCTAGGAGGGCGCGGATTTTCGCGCTGAAACCAAAAACAGATCCCTCGGTCTGCGGGCCTCCTGTATGACACCTTCTGGTCGCGCGACCTCACACCGGCTGAAAAGTGGACTTGGCCGGTACCCGCCGAAACGTTGCCTATGATGGAGAGGTAGTCGGGGACAGCTACCTCTGATTGTAGGACCCCTGAGTTGGGCGGAAGTTCGCTCGTGGCGCTCGCTTTCGCTCATCACCCCACCGATGGCAATCCCTGGAGTGAAACTTCGATTTCGATAAGGATATGCGGTTGCAGCGCTGCGCCGCTTGCCTTTCGTTCGTTTGGCTAGGACGATATTGAATGTTGGTGCCGGGAAAGACATTCTGCTACTCTCCTCAGAGTGGTGTCCGCGGAGGCTCTTAGGCAAAGCTTCTGTGTGGGACTTGGTTTCAGTGGATCAATTCCTTTGGATTTGATATAGCTTTCGCTCGACGAGAAATGGGTCTCGGTTGTTTCCGAGCAGTCAGCGGCTCTCCCCAGCCGCACACTCGAGGGCACGAAGAGGTGACGGACCGAACAGCGGCCACCGCTGGCTCGAAACCTGCATCTATCCGGTTGAGATCAAGAACCGAACTGTGTAGGGTGGGCGGGTCACTCAGTTCTTACTATAAGGATGCGTCCGAACGGAATCTAAGGATGCGCCCGTCGAATACGGAAATGCCCCTCGGACCGGGGCAGGGCAGTAAGTTCCGATCGCGAACGACACTGCGAATAGCCTGATCATGTTTGAATTGCTTTTCAAATATCCGAGCGCTGTTTTTTCGAAAGGCCATCTGGTGTTGCTGGGGGCTTGGCCAAAGTGGGTTCTGGCCCTGCTCCTGGTCGCGACGGCGGTTGGTCTGGCGCTGCTGATCCGTTCGCGCTGGCCAAGGCCGCGCCCAGCGTCAGGAACTGGCGGCTGGCTGTCATCTGGCGCTGCAATTTGCGCGGCTGTCGCTATCGTGCTGCTCTTGCTGTGGCAGCCGGCGATCATGATCACGCAGCTTAATCCCCAACAAAACATCATTGCCGTCGTCGTGGACGATTCGCGCAGCATGGCCATCTCCGACAACGGCTCGACGCGGCTGGCGCAGGCCGTGAAGGCATTGCAAAGCGGGGTGCTCGACCGACCTGCAGAAGAAGTTTCAGACACGCCTCTACCGCCTGGACGGCAACCTGACGCGCGTGACCACCCTCGACGAGCTCGAACACTGCCGCTGCCGGTCACGCACATCGGCGACGGGATAAAGAGCTCACGGACGAAACCGCCGGGCTTGCCGATCGGCGCGATCGTGCTGCTCAGCGACGGCGCCGACAATTCCGGCGGCATCGACCGGGACACGGTGGCGGCGTTGCGCAGCCGGCGCATTCCCGTGCACACGGTGGGCTTCGGCGAGGAGCAGGTGCCGCGCGACGTGGAGATCAACGACGTCGGCATTGCCTCGCGCGCGTTCGCGAATTCGCGTTTGGCGGCGCGCGTGAGCTTTCACCAGCGCGGCTTCGCTGGGGGCAAGACGACCTTGCGCGTGCGCGATGGAGACAAGGTGTTGGCCGCGCGCCAGGTGACGCTGGCTGGCCGACGGAGACGACGCAGACGGAGACTCTTGCTGTTTAATGTTGGCGCGGCGGGGGCCAAGTCGTTGCAGTTCACGCTCGATCCGATGCCGGGCGAGACGAACACAGCTAACAATTCGGTGGCGCGGCTGGTCAACGTGGAATCCGCGCAGCGCCGCGTGCTGTACGTCGAGGGCGAGCCGCGCTGGGAGTACAAATTTATCCGGCGTGCCGAGGATGACGATCACAGCGTCGAACTGGTTTCGATGCTTGCGGACCACGGAGAACAAGATCTACCGGCAGGGGATTGACGATCCCAAGGAGTTGGCGGACGGCTTTCCAGCCGAAGGCCGAGGACCTATTCAAGTATCAGGGGCTGATCATCGGCTCGGTGGAAGCGAACTACTTCACGCCGGCGCAGCAGGATCTGATCAGAAATTCGTGGATGTGCGCGGCGGCGGGGCGCTGCTGCTGGCGGGGAGTTCTTCGCTCGCGGATGGGGGCTGGAGCGCGTCCAGCATGGCGAACCTGCTGCCGGTGGTGCTGCCAAACCACAAGAACACGTTTCACCGCGATCCGGCGACGGCGCAACTGACGCCGATCGGGCGCCGACAGCATCATCACCCGGCTCGAAGAAGACTCCGCCACGCAACGAGGAGCGCTGGAAGAAGCTGCCCTACCTGATGAACTACCAGGATCCGGGCACGCCCAAGCCGGGCGCGGCGGTGCTCGCGGAGATGACGGCGCCGGGGCCGCAAGATGCCGCTGCTGGTCACGGAGAATTACGGGCGCGGCCGCACCGCCGTGCTGGCCAGCGAGGGAACCTGGCGCTGGCAGATGAACTTGCCGGTGGGAGATCGCACGCTACAAGGATTTCTGGCAGCAGCTGTTGCGCTGGCTGGTGGCGGATACGCCGGGACCGGTGGTGGCGTCGGTGCAGAGTTCGGTGCTGTACGACGACGGGCGCGTGCACTTTTCCGCCGAGGTGCGCGACAAGACCTATCAGCCGCTGCCCGATGCGCAGGTGGAGGCGCACATTTTAGGGCCGGGCGGAATCGCCGCCGCGGTCCCGTTGACGCAGGACCCCAACACTCCCGGGGAGTTTCAAGGTGAATGGACGGCGGAAAAGCCGGGTTCCTATACCAGTGAAGTGGTGGCCAAGCGCGGCGACGAGGAGATAGGCCGGGACGTTTTGGCGTTCGAGCGCGTGGACGGCGTGGCGGAAAACTTTCACACCGAGCAGAACCGTGAATTGCTCGAGAAGCTGGCCACGGAGACAGGAGGGCGAGTACTGGCGGCCGCAGGACATTTCGCGGCTGCCGAGCGAGATTTCGTACTCGGATGCGGGGATCACCACCCGCGAGACCAAAGATTTGTGGAACATGCCGATTGTCTTTTTGCTGATCCTGGCACTGTGCGCATCCGAATGGCTGCTGCGGCGGAAGTGGGGAATCGTATGAGGCGCGTTCTCGCCGGCTTGGTCTTGGGATGCGTATTGTTTCTGTGCGCTTCCAGCGCGCGCGGATACGTACTACGTCACCGTGGCGGGCCTCGGGGGCGAACCCGATTACGAGCAGCGCTTCACCGAGCTTGCGAAGGATCTCGACACACTGTTCAAGGCTTCTGGCGCGAGCGTGCACGTTTACACGCTGAGCGGAGCCGACGCCACACGCGCGCACCTCAGCGACACGCTCGGCCAAGTCAGCCACGCGGCTAAGCCGGACGACGACTTTCGTGCTGGTGTTGATCGGTCATGGCTCGTTCGATGGCGTCGAGTATAAGTTCAATCTGGTGGGGCCGGATATTTCCGGCGCGGACTTGGCTGCGCTGTGCGACAAGGTGACGTCAAAGCGTCAGTTGGTCATTAACACGACGAGCGCGAGCGGCGGGTCGGTTGCGGCGCTCAAGAAGCCCGGGCGCGCCGTGGTTGCGGCCACCAAGAGCGGCACGGAGAAGAACGCCACGGTGTTTGCGCGATATTGGGTTGCGGCGCTGCACGATGCCGCCACCGACGCGGATAAGAATGACGCCATCAGCGCGATGGAAGCGTTTCAGTACGCCGATCGCAAGACTGCGGAGTTCTACGAATCGCAAAAGCGGCTGGCGACCGAACACCCGGCAGTTCGAGGACACCGGGAAAGTCTGAGCCCGTGCGGGTGCCTTCCACCGATACGGGCGAGGGCCTGCTGCTCTCTAATTTCACGTTGGTTCGGCTGGGCGCGGTGCAGAAGGCTGCCGAGGACCCGGCGAAGCGGGAGTTGTTGGCCAAGCGAGAGGAACTCGAGCGGAACGATCGATACGCTGAAATATCAGAAAGCGGCGATGTCCGAGGACGACTACAAGAGGCAACTGACCGCCGCGTTGCTGGAGCTGGCGAAAGTGCAACAGGACCTGGATAAGTGAACTGGCTTGGGCGAAGCAAGGGCATTGTTGTTGGTGGTGATCTGTGCCGGCGGCGGCGCTGTCCTGGGGCGCTACGCCCGATGAGTGCCAGGCAGCTGCGCAAGCACGGGCATCGTCCCAGAAGCGCGAGCGTGTTATCAATCGCTGACCGACAGCCACGATCCCTATCTGCGCGCGCGAAGGATTTTGGGGCTCGGGCGCGTATCAGGACGCCAACAACGAGTTCCGCACGGCTGTGGCGCAAGTCGGATAAGAATGCGATGTACCGCGTGCGTTGGGGCATGCTGCTGCACGAGAGATTCAATAATCAGGATGCGGAGGAACTTTTCGAGGAAGCGCTTGAGCGAGATCCCAAGAATGCGCGGGCTTTCCTGGGACTGGCCATCGTCAGTGCGGACGGCTTTGACAGCAAGGCGCTTTCCTGGGTTGGCAAGGCCATCGAAGCCGATCCCAAACTCGTGGAAGCCCACGAATTGCTGGCCAATCTTCTTGCTAGAAGACTCGGATTTGGATAAGGCCGGAGAGCAAGCGGATGAGGCGCTGAAAATATCTCCGGAATCGCTCGATGCCATGGCGGTTCACGCCGCGGTAGAAGTGATCGGCGGATCGCTCGCCGGATGCGTGGTTCGCAAAGATCAGCCAGATCAATCCAACCTATGGCCCGGCCTACGAACTGGTGGCGGATGATCTTTTACTCAATTATCGCTACCAGGATGCGGTGGGCTATTACCGCAAGGCGATTGAACTTGATCCGCAGCTTTGGTCAGCGCGCTCCAAACTCGGCATCAATCTGATGCGACTGGGTCTCGAAGACGAGCCCAAGCAACAGCTGGAGATGTGCTACGACAATGGATATCGGGATGCTGCGACGGTCAACAGCTTGCGCTTGCTCGACAGTTACAAGAATTTTGTCACATTCAAGGACGACGGCACGATTTTAAGGCTCCAGAAGAAAGAAGCCGACCTTCTCTATCCTTACTTTGAAGCGGAGCTCCAGCGCGATATCGCCGATTACGAGAAGAAGTACAAGATGAAGGTTCCGGGCGTGGTGCAAGTTGAGGTGTATCCCGACCACGAGGATTTCGCGGTCCGCACGGCGGGCATGCCGGGGCTTGGCGCGCTGGGCGTGACGTTCAACACGGTGATCGCCATGGATAGCCCGTCAGGACGGGAACCCGGCAGCTTTCACTGGGCCAGCACATTGCGTCACGAGATGAGTCACGTGTTCATCCTGGCGGCTACCAATTACCGCGTGCCGCGATGGTTTACCGAGGGTCTGGCGGTTCACGAAGAGACCGAGAGATCGCCAGAGTGGGGAGATCCTGTAACGCCCGACGTGCTGGCCGCGATACGCGACAAGAAACTGCTGCCCATCGCCGACCTGGACCGTGGCTTTGTGCGCCCCGACTACCCGAATCAGGTGATCGTGTCCTACTTTGAGGCGGGCCGCATTTGCGATTACATCAAGAGCCGCTGGGGCGAGGAAAAGCTGCTGGACATGGTGCATGCTTTTGCCGTCAAGAAGACCACCCCCGAAGTGGTACGGGAAACATTGGGCGTGGAGCCGGAGGAGTTTGACAAGGCATTCATGGAATGGCTGGACAAGGACCTCGGCAAGACCGTCGCGAGCTTTGCCGACTGGGTCAACGATTTGAAAGTCCTGGCGCAGCTTGCAAAGGACAAGCAGTACGACCAAGTTTTGCAGAAGGGCGAAGATGTTCGCCGGATGTATCCGGATTATGTGTACGCCGCCAACGCGTATGAATTCCTAGCCGAAGCGTATCTGGCCAAGGGGAACAAGCCCGGCGTCGTCGAGGTGCTGACGGATTACGAGAAGCGCGGGGGACGAAATCCGCAGGCCCTCAAGAAGCTGGCGTCCCTCGAAGAGGAACTCGGCGATCCGAAAGCGGCGGCCGCCACGCTCGACCGCATCAACTACTTTTACCCGGTCAACGACGAGGAACTTCACCGTCATCTGGGCACGCTGTGGTTCGACCAGAAAAATTATGCGGGAGCGCTCCGCGAGTTCACTGCTGTGGTAGCCTTACACCCACTCGACCAGGCCGACGCAGAGTACAACCTGGCCCGGGCATATCTGGCAGAAGGCGAGCGGGACAAGGCCAAGGACCACATCTTGGCGTCGCTCGAGGCCGCCCCGAGCTTCCGCCCCGCGCAGCAAATACTTTTGCAGATCGAGGACGCCGAGAAAGGGACACAATAACGACTATGGCCACCGCTGAACTCAATCTGGACTCCGCGGAACTGAAGAAAAGCATCGAACGCTTTCAAGCCGTGCGCGAGGACATCCTGGGGCAGGTCCGGCAGGTGATCGTTGGCCAGGAGGAGGTGCTCGATCAGATTTTGCTCAGTCTGTTCGTAGGCGGGCACTGCCTGATCACCGGACTGCCGGGCACAGCGAAGACATTGATGGTTCGGACGATCTCTCAAACGCTCGGCTTGGTGTTCAAGCGCATTCAGTTCACGCCCGATCTGATGCCCGCGGACATCACCGGCACGGACATCATCGAGGAAGATTCCAGCACCGGCCGGCGCCAATGGACCTTTGTTCCTGGGCCCATTTTCGGCAACATCCTGCTCGCCGACGAAATCAACCGTACGCCGCCGAAAACGCAGTCGGCGCTGCTGGAGGCCATGCAGGAGCTTTCGTGCACGGTGCGGGGCAACCACTACAAGCTACCGGCGCCATTTTTCGTGCTGGCCACGCAGAACCCCATCGAACTCGAAGGCACCTACCCGCTGCCCGAAGCGCAGCTGGACCGTTTCCTGTTCAACGTGATTCTCGATTACCTAAGCGCCGAAGATGAGACCAAGGTTATCGACCTGACGACGACGACTCGTACCGCGCAGGTCCAGCCGGTGACCAACGCCGAGGAGATTGTGGAATTTCAGAGGTTGATCCGCATGGTTCCAATCGCCGAGTCGGTGGGCCGCTACGTGGTCGATCTGGTTCGCGCCACGCGCCAGAACAGCGGTTCAGCGCCAGATTTCGTCAAGAAATATGTCAATTACGGGGCCAGCGTGCGGGCGGCACAGTTCATCGTGCTTGCGGCCAAGGCTCGGGCGCTGTCCCGGCACCGCTTTCACGTTTCGTATGAAGATGTGAAGGCGCTGGCCGTACCCGTCTTGCGACACCGTATTCTGCTGAACTTTCATGCTGAGTCGGATCGCATCGATTCCGATGAGATTTTGCGCCGCTTGATCGAGCAGATGCCTGCGCCTGCGGGAGCGTGATGGTGCAGCGCTTTCTCGATCCGACCGTTCTTACCAGCATTTCAAACCTCGAATTGGTCGCCAAGACCGTCGTCGAGGGATTCGTGGCGGGATTGCACCGCTCGCCGAATTTCGGGTTCAGCCAGGAGTTTGCCGAATATCAGGCGTATTCGCCCGGAGACGACCTGCGGCACATCGATTGGAACGTTTTTGCCCGCACCGAGCGCGCCTATCTGAAGAAGTACCGCGGCGAGACGAATACGTTGCTGACGGTTCTGCTCGATGCCAGCAACTCGATGAAATATACGTCCCACGCCGTGACCAAGATGGATTACGCGCGCTACATGGCGGCTTCGCTGTTTTACCTCACCGGGGTCACGCAGCGAGACGCCGCTGGGCTGATCGTCTTCGACGATGAGCTGCGGGAATACATCCGGCCGTCGACGCGGCAGGGACAATTGCATCGCCTCTTGAGTGCGTTGGAGCACGCCGAACCTCGTGCCCGCACCGATTACGCGAAACCGATCCACCACTTTCAGGATTTTTTGCGGCGTCGCGGGTTCGTGGTGATCATTTCGGACTTTTACGACCAACCCGACACCATCGTGCGCACGCTTGAGCCGCTGCGCTTCCACGGGAACGAAGTGATCCTGTTTCATGTGCTGGACCCGCAGGAAATTCAGCCCAAGCTCAGCGCGCCCTCGACTTTGGTGGACATGGAGACCCAGGAGACGATGGAGGTCACCCCGGATTATGCGCGCACGGAATATCGCGCGAAGATGGACGCGCATCTTCAGGCTTTGCGCGATCGCGCCCAAGGCGCGGGGATGGATTATTATTTGATGGTGACGGACCGGCCGCTTGACGACGCGCTTCGCGAATACCTGACGATGCGGCAGGGGAGACTGTAATGGGCTTTTTGGCGCCATGGTTCCTGGCTGGCGCCGCAGCTCTAGGACTGCCTCTGTATCTTCATCTTCTCCAACGCCACGAGACGACTCCGCGCTCGTTCAGCTCGTTGATGTTCTTCGAGCGGCGCACGCAAAGCTCGATCAAGCATCGCCGGCTGCGCTATTGGCTGCTGCTGTCGCTGCGGCTGGCGGTGTTGTTGTTGCTGGCGCTGGCGTTTGCCAATCCGTTCATCAACCGCTCGGCTGCGAGCATGGCCAGCGACCGGCTTTTGCTGGTGGTTCTCGACGATTCGTTCAGCATGCGTGCAGGCTCGCGCCTGGCCGATGCCAAGCGAGACGCGCTCTCGGTGCTGGACGCTCGCAAGCCGAGCGAACGCGCGCAAGTTATGGCGCTCGGTTCCCAGCTTGCGGTGCTGACGCAGGCGACGCAGGATGCGGGTGAGCTGCGCTCGGCTGTCGAAAGCATCGGGCCGGGAGACTCACGCGCCAGTTTCGGCGAATTGGGCCGCGCGATTCGCGCCATGGCGGAAGGCATCGCGACGCCGATCGAACTCGATCTGTTCAGCGATTTGCAGAAAACGGCGATGCCGGCGAGTTTTGCGGAGATGGCGCTGCCAGCGAATGTTTCACTGGTTTTGCACGGCGTGGCCAAGGATGCGGTGCCCAACTGGACGATTGAAAGCGTCGAAGCGCCCGGTCAGGTCTGGGATCCGAAAAAGGCGCGCGTCGAGGCCGTGGTCGCGGGGTATCACACGCCTGCGGCGACGCGCACGGTCTCTCTGGTTGTGAACGGAAAGACGGTGGCCATGCGTACCGTCGCCCTTGCAGCCAATGGGCGGGCGAGTGTGGAGTTCCAGGGACTCGACGTCCCTTATGGGTTTACCCGTTGTGAGTTGAGAATCGATTCGGCGGATACATTGCCCGCCGATGACGTAAGCCTGTTTGCTGTCGAGCGCTCCGACCCCCGCAGAGTCCTGTTCGTGCATGAGCCGTCCGACAGCCGATCGCCACTCTATTTTCATGCCGCTTTGGATGCGGGCGCCGAAGAGGCTTTCGCGATGGACACCATCGCCGTCGAGCAGACCGCTAACGCCAATCCTTCACCCTACGCTTTGGTGGTCATTTCCGACGTACTGTCGCTGCCTGCGTCTTTCGAGCAGCAATTGCAGAAATACGTGCAGGGCGGCGGCAGTGTCTTGGTGGCGGCCGGGACCTCGGCGGCGCATCGTCCCCGCGTGCCGCTTTTCGATGAGAGGATTTTGGGACCGCATTATTACTCGAGTGAGGCAGAGCGCTTTCTGACCGTCGGCGCCTCCGACCCCTCGTACCCGTTTGTCGACAAGGCCGGACGGCTGGAAGGAATCAAATTTTACTTCGCGGTCGCCGTGGACCCGGGCAACGCGCAGGTGATCAGCCGGCTCACGGACCAGACGCCGCTGCTGCTTGAGAAAAAGGTGGGTGAAGGAAGGATTTTGCTTCTGGCGTCTGGCCTCGATAACCTCACCAACGATTTCCCGCTGCATCCGTCATTCGTTCCCTTCGTCGAGCAAACGTCGCGATACCTTGCCGGCATCGAAAACCGCAGCGGCGCGCGCGTGGTCGACTCGTTCCTCGATTTGCGCACGGCGAAGGAGCAGTCGGTGGGTGTTGAAGTCATCGATCCCGATGGCCGCCGTCCTCTTTCTCTAAAAGAGGCAGCCACGACGCAGACGTATCAGCTGTCGCGAGCTGGTTTTTATCAACTGCGTCTGGCGAATGGCCGGCAGGACCTGGTCGGGGTTAATCCGGATCGCCGCGAGTCCGACCTTGACGTGGTTCCCGACGACGTACTGGCGCTCTGGAAAGGGAATGCGAATGCTGCTCCCGAGCAGGCGTCGGCGGTGCCGTCGCAGCCGGCACAAGAGCAGAAGAGGCCCGATAGCCTCTGGTGGTATGCCGTGCTGTTGCTTTTGATTGCGGCTGTTGCGGAATCGGTGGTTTCGAGTCACTATCTAGGGACGCAAAGGGAGAGCCCATGAAGACAAGGGATCAGCTCAACTCCTACATCGGTAACCTGGAGAGCCGTTTGCGCCTCGGCGCCCTTTTGCGTGGCGGCGCCATCCTCACGTCTGCCGCCCTCGCCGTGACGGTTGTCCTGGTTCTCGCTTCCAATGCTCTCGGTTTCTCTTCGTGGAGCCTTACCGGCGCGCGAGTGTTGCTGTTTCTGGCGCTGGCCTTTGCGGCGGGTTTTGGTTTGGCTGTGCCGCTGTACGGGCTCGACCGCCGGCGGGCTTCGGGCAAGGCGGAACAGGTATTTCCGCAATTTCAGCAGCGCCTCATCACCTTTACCGAGCGCGACGCCGACCGCCGCGACCCGTTCCTCGAGCTACTGGCTGCCGACACGTTGCAGGTAGCCCGCGACGCGGAGCCAAAGAAATTGGTGACCGACCGTACGCTGCTGGCGTTCTTGTGCGCAGGCGTTGCGTCACTTGGCGTTTTGATCTGGCTGATTGTTGCGGGCCCCGGCTATCTCGGCCAAGGCGCGAAGCTGCTGTGGGTAGGCGCGCCGCAGGGCGCCGCACCTTTGTACGACATTCGCGTAACCCCTGGCGACGCGGCGGTTCGGCGGAACACCGATCAGTTGGTTACCGCTGAACTTGTAGGTCTGCAGACCGATAAAGTACGCCTGTATGCGCGCTATCAGAGCGCTTCCAAGTGGGAAGAAGTCGGCATGCAGCCACAACAGGGCGCTTCGGGCTTTCAATTTCTTTTCGCCGGGTTGCCCGAGGGCGTCGAGTATTACATCGAGGCTGGTCCTCTCCACAGCAAGCATTTAATTTGCGGGTCGTTGACGAGCCGATGGTCAAGCAAATCAAAGTGACGTATCGCTTCCCGGCGTGGACAGGAATGCCGAAGGTTGTGGACGAGCATGGAGGCGACCTGCGCGCGGTCGAGGGCACGGAAGCGGAGCTTGCAGATTGAGACCGATCGCCCGATGCGCGATGGCGGCGTTTTGGCGCTCGACGATCAGCAGTTGAAACTCTCGCCCAGTGGGCAGGGGAACGTCTACACGGCCACCGTGCACATCGACAAGGACGGCCTGTACCACGTCGCGACCGATTGACCAGGGGCAGAGCGTTCGCCTCTCTGGGCGATTATTTCATCGAGGCTCGTAAGGCCAATCCACCCGAGGTGCATATTACGCGCCCGGGACGCGACTACCGGTCGAGTCCCATCGAGGAAGTCACCGTCGCGGCGAGCCGCCAGCGACGAGTTTGGCTTCGGTGACTTGACCCTTCATTACTCGATCAACGGCGGGCCCGAGAAGAGCGTCAGCCTGCTCAAGCAAAAGGGTGCGAAGCAAGCCGATGGCTCGACCGTGATTGCGCTCGAGGAGTACAAGTTGGTGCCGGGCGACCTGGTGAGTTTTTATGCCACAGCCAAGGATGCCCACGCCGAATCGCACACCGACATGTTTTTCATTCAGGCCGATCCGTTCGAGCGAGAGTTCTCGCAATCGCAGCAGGCCGGTGGCGGCGGAGGCGGGGGCGGCGGCAGGGGCGGTCAGGGCGGCGACCAGACCGAAATTTCCCAGCGCGAGAAGCAGATCATCGCGGCCACTTGGAATCAGCAGAGCGACAAGAACGCCACCGAAGCAGAAGGCCGCCGAGACAGCCAGATTTCTCTCGGACACGCAAGTCGAAGACTGCGCGATCAGGCGCTTTCGCTGTCGGGCCGCCTCGAAAGGCGCGAGCTGACGGAAGAGAACCAGGAGTTCAGCGATTTTCAGAAGGACATGAACGCGGCGGCCGGGGAGATGGGGCCGGCGGCGGACAAGTTGAGGCAGCTCAAGTGGTCCGATGCCATCCCGAGCGAGCAGAAGGCGCTTCAGAATCTGCTGCGCGCCGAAGCCACGTTCCGGCAGATCGAAGTTGCGTTTGGCAGCCGGGGCGGCGGGGGTGGGGGCGGCGGTGGCGGCGCTGGACGCGACCTGTCGAGCCTGTTTGATTTGGAGCTGGACACCGAGAAGAACCAGTACGAGACGGGGCAGACCGCCAGCTCCGATACGCAGAAGCGCGCAGGAGATCGACGAGGCGCTGCAGAAGCTGCGAAGAATTAGCGCGCCGGCAGCAAGAGCTCGCGCAACAGCAGAACGCAAACAAGCAGAACGCTGAGCAGCAGCGTTGGCAGCAGGAGATGCTTCGGCGCGATGCCGAGGAATTGCAGCGGCAAATGGAGCAGATGGCTCGTAACCAGCAAGGTCAGGGTCAGCAGGGGCAACAAGGTCAACCGGCCAACAGGGGCAGACACAGGTCAGCAGGGTCAGCAGGGCCAATCGGGTAGTGCTTCGGGAGGCCAATCGGGTGCGAGTGGTTCGCAGGGCGGCCAGGAGTCGCGCGAGCAGCAGGCTCTAGACCGCTTGCGTCAGGCGAACGACGACATGCGTCGCGCCACTTCGCAGCAGGGACAGAGTGAGGCCGACGCACGCCGCGCTGCCGACCGTCTACGCGAAGCCACCGATTTGCTCGGCGGGCTAAACGACAGCAGCAGGGTTCAGGGCAGATGGACGCGATTGTCGCGTGAGGCGGAACGCTTAGCAGCGGAGCAAAAAGCTGAGGCTGAGCGAATGCGTGGCGCCTTCGGGCAAAACGGGCAGCAGAATGGGCAGAGCGGACAGAAAGGGCAGAACGGCCAGCAGAGTGGACAAAATCAAAATGGCGCTGGCGGTGCTGCTGGGCAAGGTCAGTCGGCGGCCAACCGGCAGGAGCAGGGCAAGCTGGCGGACGATCGGCAGCGCATGGCCGACGACCTCGCGAGTTTAGAAAAACAGATGCAGGATGCTGAGCGCGCTCTCGGCTCAGCGCAACGCGATGCCTCTTCCAAGCTGCGCGATGCACTCGGCGGGCTGGACGAAGCGGACGTCAAGGACAAGTTGCAACGAAGCGCGGACGAGATGCGCCGTGGTATTGATCCGAGCGGCACTGAGCCTGGGATCGGCGCGAGCCTCCAGCAACTCCGCGATCAGGTTCGGCAGGCGCAACAGGCGGCCGCTGGGCGCCTGGGCAACAGCAGGGAGATAACACGCAGGAAGCGCTGAATCGCGTCGAACGGCTGCGCAACCAGATGGAAACTCTCTCGCGCTCGGGCAACGGCGGGCAACCCGGCCAAGGGCAGCAAGGCCAAGGCGGACAGGGCGCTCAAGGTGCGCGAAACGGCGCCGCAGGAGGAGCGCAAGGCGGCGGGGCGGCTAACGGCTTCGCGGGTGGATTCCGAGACGGGACGTATGGCGGAGGTTATGTAGCAGGAGGGCGATACGGGTACGGCGACACGGGAAGTTATACTTCGCCGACCGGCACGGAGCGCCAGCCTGCTCCCGTATCACAGGCGGATATGGAGCGCGCCTATCAGAACGCCGTGCAGGAACTTAACGACCTGCAACACTCGGTGCAGGGCCAGCCGGAACCGTTGGCCGACATCAGTGAATTGCTGCGCGAAATGCAACAACTTGATCCGAAGCGCTTTCCCGGAAACCCAGCGATGGTGGAAGAGTTGCACGAGCGCGTGCTCGCGACCGTAGATCAGCTGGAGTTGAAGCTGCGCCGCGAGGTAGACGACAAACAGGCGGGGCAGGTTCGAGCGGGTGATTCGCTCCCAGTGCCTGCGGGTTATCAGGACGCGGTTGCCGAATATTTCCGGCGCCTGAGCAAGACCCAGTAGAGCCACCGTTTTCAGTCTGGCTGCTGGGCGCCACCGCGGTCGTTGGTTTGTGTCGTCTGCGCGGTTCATCGCAGTTCCAACGCAAGGGCGTTCCCGTTTCTGCTACTCTATGTCGTCCTCGTGTCTTTTTTGTTGATTCGCGGAGAGGTGTCCGAGCGGTTTAAGGAGCACGCTTGGAAAGCGTGTGTTGGGGAAACTCAACCGTGGGTTCGAATCCCACCCTCTCCGCCATACTTATTAGAATCAGCGCGTTAGAGCCTTCCTAAATTCAAACGCACCGAAATGCTCAAGCGGGCTGTAATCCCAGTTCTGTCTCTCGGTGATATTTTCGGCATTGCTTGTCGGCTCCAACCCGAGTTCGGCGACGAGCGCGAATGGAGCCGCCGACTCAACGGCGTCACAAACGATCAGAGTTGGAACGAATCTCGCCCTCGGCACGATGGTCCTCTTCGTTGCAAATGAAAAAAGCTTTTTTCAGCAACAGGGGCTTCATGTCAACGTCGTCGATTTTGCGGACGGCTCTCCCATAGAAGCATTCAGGTCCGGAGAGCTCGTTATCGCCCTGCTGGGTAACGGAGGCGGAACTCAGCGAACCTCACAGCAAACGAAAGGGATCCTTTGGGAACGAGGCTTGAGAACATTTGCCCCAGCACCTCTGTCCTCTGGCCGTGGCCTAAGACAGCCAGACAGGCCGAGCGATTAGCCGGGTCTGCCCCATAATTGGTTCTTCCAGCTGGACTACTGCCAGCCGCCACCTAACGCTTCATAGAGCTGAACGAGCGATAGAGCTTCGCCCTCGCGCGCGCTGACCAGATTTAGCTGATCCGAGAATAGGGTTGAATCCGTAGTGAGAACTTCGAGGTAGCTCGTTGCGCCGCCCTGGAACCGCATGCGCGCAAGGCGGGCGGCATCTTCCGCGGCAGCAACGAGCTTTTCCTGTTGCTCTCGCGTATCTCTCTGTTTGTTGACTGAGATCAACGCGTTCGAAACGTCACCAAAAGCGGTGGCGATCGTCTTTTGGTAATTCAGCACCATCTCTTTCTTCGTTTCTTCCGACAACTGAAGTTGTCCGCGCAGCTTGCCGCCCTCGAAAATGGGCTGCGTCAGAGCGCCAATCCCGTAAACCAGCCGGCCTGCGGGGTTGAAAATCTGCGAGAGATCGCTTCCGCCCACTCCACCCGATGCGCTAATCGAAAGTTGCGGGAAGAATTGCGCGCGAGCCACGCCAATATTCGCGTTGGCAGCTGCCAGTCGTTCCTCAGCTTCAAGGATGTCCGGTCGCCGCTCCAGCAACCGTGATGGCAAACCCACCGGCAGGTTCTGGGGGACAGGCGTCAGAGCATTCGGAGCCGTGTGCGCTACCGATCCCGGATTCTGTCCCAGCAGGAGCCGCAGCGCGTTTTCCTCTTGTTGGATTTGCTCCTCAAGTTGCGGGACTTGCGCCGACGCGGTGTACTCGTTTTCCTCAGCCTGACGCAGATCAGACAGCGGGTTAGAACCGCCTGTTACTAACGTGCTTGTCAGCGCCACCGATTGTTCCCTGGTCGTCACAGTCTGCTTCGCAATGGCGAGCTGCTCGTCCAGTGACCGCAAATGAAAATATCCAGTGGCCACTTGCTGAACCAGAGTCATGCGGACGGCTCGCTGCGCCCACACCTGCGAAAGCATTTGATCTCTTTGTGCTTCAGTCTGGCGACGATAGAGACCCCAGAAGTCAGGATTCCAAGCAGACGATAAACTGAAGTTCCCCTCAGCGATCGTGCCACTGGGGGCTTGGTTGCCAATCGAACCCAAAGCTGAACTTCCCAGGTTCGCGCCGACTCCAGTGCCGCCGACGGAAACTGTCGGGAACTGTTGCGAGCGAGTGATTCTGAGCTGCGCCTGAGCCTCGAGCACGTGCTGCGCCGCAATCCGCACGTCGTAATTATTGACCAGAGCTGTGCGAATCAATTCCTGCAGCTCGGGTTCATTGAAGACGTCGCCCAGTTCTCGTCGCCCAGCGAGTTTTGGTCTGCGCCCGTCACCGGGGCGTCGTCAGCGCCTCGGTAGGCTGGAGGTGTCGCTATCGGCGGACGGATATAATTCGGTCCCACAGTGCAACCCGTCAGCAAGAGAAACAAGAGTCCGACTGGAATCAGTGGGAGTTTTCGTATTCGTTTCATGAACGTAGTGTTCATACTTGCCCTCCCTGTGCTGGCGATGGCGTCGAACCGGAGGCGCGAACTCTCGCGCCCGAAAGTCTCTCGACAACGGTGAAAATGGCGGGAACCAGGTACCTGCCGACGAATGTTTCGACGACCATGCCGCCGATAACTGCCGTGCCCATCACTTGCCGCGCGATTGCGCCTGCGCCGGATGCGGTCCAGAGCGGCACGCAACCCAGAATGAACGCGATTGAAGTCATCATGAGTGGCCGGTACCGAACCCTCGCCGCGTCCAGCGCGGATTCCACCAGGGGCATGCCCTTCTCATAGTTGGCTTTCGCAAACGCCACAACCAAGATCGAATTCTTGGCGGCAAGGCCAATTAGCATCACGAGCCCAATCTGGGAATACACGTCATTTTCGATTAGGACACTGTAAGCAGGAAGAAAAAGTCCGGTCAGCCAGCGCCGCAGCCATAGGAAGGCGAATGCGCCGAACACTGCCATCGGTGTGCTCATCAAGATACTGAACGGGAGCGACCAACTCTCGTACAGCGCCGCGAGGATCAGAAAGACAATGAGTAGTGAAAGCCCAAATATCATCCAGGAGGGAACACCCTCAGCCGCACGCTGTTCCTGGAAACTCATGCCCTCGTACGAAAAGCCCATTCCTGCGGGCATCGTCTGATGGAAGATGTCTTCGAGAGCGGCACGAACTTGCCCCGAACTGTATCCCGGAGCCCCGGTAATGTTGAGCTGTGCGCCGTTGTACTCGTTGAATCGCAGGATGAACTCCGGCCCGGTGATCTGTTTGACGTGCACGAGCGAGCCGAGCGGCACTTGGCTGCCGTTCGCGCTTCGAACGTAGAACTGATTAATGTCCTGAATGTTCGTGCGTGTGTCCCCTTCCGCTTCCACATAGGTCTGCCATTGCCGGCCAAAACGGTTGAAATAATTGACCAGATAGCCGCCCATGAAGGTTTGCATGGTCGTGTAAATCGAGCTGAGATCCACCTGTTGTTGAACAGCCTTTTCGCGGTCGACTTCTGCGTAGAGCTGCGGAACAGCAGGCAGGTAAGATGGAAAGGCCGCGGCAATTTCTGGGCGCTTCGAGACAGCCCCAAGAAAAGCGTAGACATTTTTGGCGAGGAATGAGGCATCGTCGTTGCCGGAGCGATCCTGGAGGATCATGGTTACACCCCCCGAGGTCCCGACGCCAAGAATAGCGGGTGGAGGAAACGAGAAGGCGAGCCCTTCGCTTACGCCTGCCAGCTTCTTTTGCACGGTGTCCTGAATGGCTTGAATCTGCTCCTCGCGCGATTTGCGGACATCCCACGGCTTCAGCGTGACAAAGAAGAAGGCGGTATTTGTACTCTCCGTCTGGGTGAGCAGGTTAAAGCCGTCGGCGCCAATGACGCCCTGAATGCCCTGAGTCTGCAACAGCGCTTTTGTGACGCGTTGAGCGGCGGCGTCGGTACGCTGCAGGGAGGATGCATCCGGCAATTGCAGGGCAACGAAGAGGTAACCATTGTCTTCCTGGGGAAGGAAGCCGCCAGGGAGGCGCCCTCCGATCAGGAAAGCTAATGCGGCTCGCGACGACAAGCGCGATCATGGCGAACCCGGATTTGTGAATCAGAACGCTCGCGGTCGAGACATAATCGTCGGTAGTACGTTCGAAGACGCGATTGAACCATGCGAAGAATTTGCCGAGCGGACCGCGGCGATTTTCACCGCTCCTTGGCTTGAGCAAAAGAGCCGCCAGCGCAGGACTCAGCGTCAGAGCGTTGAACGCCGAGATGACCACGGAGATGGCAATGGTGATAGCGAACTGCTGGTAGAGGCGGCCCGTGATTCCAGGGATCGCGGCTGTTGGGATAAACACGGCTGCAAGAACCAACGCGATCGCGACCACGGGACCGCCAACTTCCTCCATCGCTCGGACTGCAGCATCGCGAGGGGAAAGTCCCTGATCAATATGATGTTCGACGGCTTCCACAACGATGATGGCGTCGTCGACCACAAGCCCAATGGCTAACACTAATCCAAAGAGAGAGAGTGTGTTGACCGAAAAGCCGAGAAACGGAAACACGATGAAGGTTCCGATCAGGGAGACCGGCACGGCCAATAACGGAATCAGCGTCGCGCGCCAGCCCTGAAGGAAAACGAATACGACGAGGATGACAAGCAAAAGCGCGAGCAAGAGAGTGATGACGATTTCGTGAATTCCGGCCGTAACAGCCTTGGTGGTATCGAGCGGAATCTCGTAACGCATGCCTGGCGGGAAGTTCGCCGAGAGTTCCTGCACGCGGTTGGTCACGGCCGCGGCAGTCTGGACCGCGTTCGAACCGGGCAGCGAATAGACGGCCATCACGCCGGCGGGTGCATTGTTGTACCGGGCCGTGAGGTCATAGGTCTGCGTGCCGAGCTCGATCCGCGCAACATCTCGCAGATGAAGAACGGAACCATCGGGATTTGCGCGAATCACGATATTGCCGAATTCCTCCGGAGTAACGAGACGGCCCTGCGTTCTAACGGTGAACGTAAACTGCTGGCCATTGGGTACCGGTTCTCCGCCAATCTGACCGGCGGGGTTCACGTTGTTCTGCACTTGAACGGCGTTGATGACGTCCGTTGCGGTGACGCCAAGTTTTGCAAGCTGGTCGGGGTTTACCCACACACGTATTGCATACTGCCCTCCAAACACTTGAATTCGCGCAACGCCGGGAAGACGGGTCAGTTCGTCCTGGACGTTGATGATGGCGTAGTTCGTGAGGAAATTGACATCGTGCGACCCATCCGGCGACGACAAGGCGATCACCATTAGCGGCGAGGTCAAGGATTTCTGTACAACCAGCCCTGCGGTGTTGACCTCCGGAGGCAACTGCGACTGCGCCTGTGTAACACGAATCTGAGTCAGTACCTGATCCGTGTCTGGATTGGTCTTCAAGTCGAAGTCTACGTAGACCGTCGCCTGCCCATTATTGGCACTGACTGAATCCATGTAGATCATATGATCGACGCCGTTCACCTGCTGCTCGATCGGCGTTGCTACGGCCTGCGTCAAGGTCTTTGCATCTGCTCCCGGGTAGGTGGCCTGTACCATGATTTCTGGCGGCACGATGTCCGGAAACTGGGCGGTGGGCAGAGTTAGCATTGAGATGACGCCGATGATGACAGTGAGAATAGCGATCACGATCGCTACGATTGGACGGCGAATGAAAAACTTAGACATGGTTACCTCGCTCCCGTCGGGCTGGATGTCTCAATGGCCTGCTGTTCGGAGATCTCGTGAGGACTCACAGGCCGCTCCGTCTCTGAGCTTCTGCAGATCGCTGACAATCACGAACTGACCAGGTTGTAAACCGGTGCTGATGATCCAGTCGCTCCCGACCTGTGGACCGAGTGTAACGTTGACCAGGTGCACCCGGTTGTCCTGTCCGGGAGAATAGACCTGCTGAATGCCTTGCATTTCCTGGACCGCCATTTGTGGGACGAGAAGAGCATTCTGGCGAACCTCCGACTCAGCGGTCACCCGGCCAAACTGGCCCGGCCGCAGCACGTTTCCCGGATTCGGGAATGAAGCTGCAATTCGAATGGCGCCGGTTTGCTGGTTCATCTGGCGGTCAACGAATATGATGTGACCCTTGTGTGGCCAAGGCGCGCCATCCGCCAGAGTCAGTGTCAGTGGAATATCGGAATGCCCGCTCAGTAGAGCGGCACCTTCCTTTTGCGCGCGCCCGGTAAGGGCAAGATAGTCGGCATCGCTGATTGAGAAGTAGACCTTGATCGGGTCGAGCTGGGAAACCGACGTCAGGATCGACTGCGGGTTAACCAGATTGCCTTCCTGCACAGTGGCCTGACCCGCAACGCCGCCCGTGAGCGATCGCACCTCAGTGAATCCAAGGTTCAGTTTCGCCGTGACAAGCGCAGCTTGGGCGGCGCTGACTGCGGCTTCGGCAGCTGCAACAGACGCATCGGCCTGTGCGGCTTGCTGCTCGTCGTTGTCAAGCTGGCTCTGCGCAATTGCCTGGCCCTGCGCAAGCGGGGTATCACGTTTGAGATTGATCTGTGCGAGGCTGCGCTGAGCCTGCGCCTGGGCAAGCTGTCCTTTCGCTTGCTCAACCTGGGCCCCCGCTTGATCGACAATGGCTTGAAATGGACGCGGGTCGATCTCGAAAAGAACCTGGTCCTTAGCGACCGACGACCCTTCCCTGTAATCCTGGCGAATCAGATACCCACTTACTTGCGGTTGGATCTGGGCGTTGACGAAGCCATCAAGAGTGCCGACCCAGTTTGCGGTGAGGGAAACATTACTTTGACGAACTTTGACTACAGAGACGGGAATCGATTGCGGAGAGGCGGCAGTCGTGTCGGCTTGGCTTCTTCCGCACCCCGTCATCCCGAGGCCTGCTGTAGCTGTGAGCGCAGCGCCTGCGGCTAACAACAGAACGGCACGCAAATTTTTAGTTCTGAGTACTCCTATTTTGCCTTGCTGCCAGTTCATCTCTGTGCCTCCGGTCCAGCGCCAACCAGTACTTGAGTTGTGACATCAACTGGGAGGCAATGCGGGCACCAAACTTCGACATGCCGTATTACGGCGGGAACGCCTTGATTATTCGCCAGATAATGGTGAGCGAATACGTTAGACAGACGGGGCTGCCAGCCGCGCCACTGCCATCTTTCTTGCACGCTGCCGATTTTCTGGCATTGAAGAAAAAAACGAGACTACGCGCGACTTCACGTACGACGTGAGATTCCGAACCAATAGAAAAGTGTCAGGCTCTCGGGTCCTTAAACGTCTTAAACATTGCCAGAGGAAAGCTCTTTGAGGAGATCACCCCCGGGGCCAACTTGTATCCTGGGGACGTGCTTACGCATCGAATGAGTTATCCGGAGAGGCATACTTGGCGATGTTCACGGAAGCGCAAGATGTAATGACATTTGCTAAAGAAGGGGCACGCTACGAAGCCCTGTTCTCCGTCTCGCAAGCGATCGGAACGGAGCGTAGTCCAGCGGGCCTATTCCAAGTTCTGGCGAAGGAACTGCGCAAGATCGTCAACTTGGACGCTCTCGGCGTGGTGCAGTATGACGACAAGGGCGGCGCAGTCGTGTGGCACCTGGCTGAGAAATGCCAGGGAATCCAGGATCGCGGCTGCGACGAGATTCCCAAGGAAGACAGCATCCCCTGGTGGGTATATCAGCACCAGCAGCCAGTGGTCATTTCCTCCGTTGACCGCGAGATGCGCTTTCCGCGCGCGCTCGAGCGTATTGGGGCTTGCGGCCTTCGGTCTGGCTGCGTACTTCCGCTGACGACGATTCACCGGCGACTCGGGGTTCTTTTTCTGGGCAGCGAAGAATCCGAGGCCTACTTGGACAGAGATGTGCCCTTCCTTTCGCTCGTCGCCGGCCAAATTGCGCTAGCTGTAGACGACGCTCTCAACTTCGAAGCTTCGCGCAAGGCTCAGGAGCAACTGAAGCTGCTACTCGATTTGACCAATAGCGTAGTCTCGACGCTAGAGCTACGAGATCTGCTGCGGAACATATCGGCCAATCTGCGTAGAGTCATGCAATGCGACTTTGTCGGAGTGGGACTCCCTGACTCAGGGACTACGAGCTACTTGCGGCTTTACGCTATAGATTTCCCCGAGAGCAAAGGCTTCATCAAGGAAGAAATCCTTATCCCTATCGAGGGAACGCCGCCCGGCGTCGTTTTCAAGACGGGCGAGCCATTTGCGGCCAAGATTCGTGACGCTGTCGACATGAGTCCAAGCTCAAGTGCATTCGCCGAAGGTTTCACTGTCGGATGCGTACTGCCTCTGACGAGCCGGGGTCGCATTCATGGAGTTTTGAGCCTTGCTCGACGGGAAGAGAATGTGTTTGGCCGGGACGAGGTGGAGTTTTTAATGCAGGTCGCTAGCCAGATTGCCATCGCCGTCGAAAACACGCTCGCCTATAGCCAGATCGCAGAGCTCAAAGACAGGCTGGTGCAGGAAAAGCTGTACCTGGAAGACGAAATTCGCAGCGAGATGAACTTTGATGAAATCATAGGGAAGAGCGCTACCCTGCGCCGCGTACTGAAGGAAGTGGAGACTGTTGGCCCAACGGAATCAACCGTCTTGATTTACGGTGAGACGGGAACGGGAAAAGAACTGATTGCCCGGGCGCTCCACGATCTTGGCAAGAGGCGTTCCGGTCCGTTCGTGAAGCTGAACTGCGCGGCCATACCGACGGGCCTGCTTGAGAGCGAGCTTTTTGGCCACGAAAAAGGCGCATTCACCGGCGCAATCGCGCAACGTATCGGGCGTTTTGAATTGGGTAACGGCGGCACCGTGTTTTTGGACGAGATCGGGGATGTTCCGCTCGAGCTTCAGCCGAAATTGCTGCGCGTGCTTCAGGAGCGAGAATTCGAGCGGCTTGGCAGTACGCGTACCTTGCGAACCGATTCCAGGTTGATCGCGGCAACGAACCGCGATTTAGGGACCATGGTCGCGGAGCGGACATTTCGCTCCGACCTTTTTTACCGGCTCAACGTATTTCCAATTCGTATTCCGCCGCTGCGCGAGCGGAACGAAGATATTCCGTTGCTCGTGCGCCACTTCACGGAACAGTTCGCGCGGCAAATGAACAAGAAAATCGCCAGTATTTCTTCGGATACGATGAATGGCACTTTGCCAGTACCATTGGCCCGGCAACATCCGCGAACTGCAGAACGTGATCGAGCGAGCGGTGATTCTGTCTTCCGGCCCTGTGTTGCGGGTGGCGCGCTCGGATTTCGAACCGATCAGGTCTGCGCCGCAAGCTGACGGCGATGCTCGGTCTACAACGTCCGGAAACATGCAACGCGTTCTTGAGGAAACTGAACGCAAGCACATTATCGCGGCCCTGGAAGAGAGCCACGGGGTCGTTGCGGGGCCAAATGGGGCCGCCGCGCGCCTGGGAGTAAAGCGATCCAGTCTTCAGTTGCGGATGCAGAAACTCGGAATCCGCTCCAACTACAAGCCAGCCTAAACCTTCCGACGGCAACCTTCGACAAGACTCACCTGCGCCGTTCGTTCACTTCGAAGGTAGATCCGTCGAGGTCGTCTGTCCGCTGCCATGAAAATAGCATCTGCCATGTCGTTGGCATTTGAAGTACGCCAGTGGGAGTTGCGAATAACTGCAGCGGGGCTCCTCATCTCCTGTCTCTGCAAGCTCTTGCGCGAGAGGAATCGCATTGCGGTCTATTTGGCGCTGTCCGTGCATTTGTGCGTGGGGAGGACAAAATGCTGCGTATCACGATCAACGACGGTCCTGACGGGCAGCGTTGGCTTTTACAAGGACGGCTGGCGGCACTTTCCGTTACGGAACTCAGCGCCGTTTGGACGAAATCGCGCGCTTCGAGCGATGGGCGCCGATGTGTCGTTGACCTCACGGACGTAACGGGTATCGACCGCTGTGGCGAAGAGTTGCTGCAGACCATGAGGAGAGCCGGCGCTGTGTTCATCGCTTCAGGTGTTTACATAACTCATATCATAGACATGATTAACAGCCAGAGCGAATTCAATGGGGAGCGCGAATCGGCTGGGTGTGCCGAAACACTCGCGAACCAGAAACGGCAACGGCAATCGAGGAGGAAGTCATGATCGCGTATGTCTTAGTCGTGTTGCTGGCAGTGTTGATCGTATTGCCGATCGTCGGCCCACACCGCAGTGGGTGAGCATTGTGATGAGAATTACGATTGGAGCCAGCTTCCGGCTGTTTCTTCCATCAAGTCAAATTTCAGATTTTCTAATCACTCCGCTCTTGCCTAGATCCAGTGTGTCGCACAGTTGGCCAGAGGCAGTCGTTCACTCACGGCCTCGGATCAGCATGTTGCGGGACTTACTAGTACCTGGGGACCAAACCTTTGTACATGCTCTTCGCTCGGTGCCGTCGCAGTCCCAAAGCTTTGCAAACTATCCACCTTCGCGGCTGTTGAGATTGGCGAACTGTTTTACCGGGTCGGTCCGAAATTCAATAGCGTCTCCGGCGCCACATTCGAGGCGGGTGACCACTCGCCAGTGCGCATCGTCGGTCTTGGGGTAATCTAAGCGGAAATGGGCGCCGCGACTTTCGGTGCGACGGAGGGCGGCGGTGGCCAGGATACGCCCTAGCAGGGCTAGATTGCGGACGGACAGGGCGCTTTCCAGTTCGTCGCCGCGCTCTTTGTCAGATACCTGCGCCTTGGGGTCCAGGCGCATGACGGGGACGTCTTCACGCTCGATGCGTTCGTACTCCAAGAGCGCTTCTTTCAGTGTTTGTTCGTCGCGGATTGGCCCTAGCTTGTTGTGCGCCAGCATGCGGCACGAGGTGCGTACGTCGGACTGAAGCGAACCTTTATCGCGGCGCATCAAGCCGGCGATCCATGCGCTTTCGGTTTGCGGGATCGCGTCGTCGGCGATCGTGGGCAGCGAAACTCGGGCCTGTTTGATCAGTGCTGCCGCGCGGCGCCCAGCACGACGGCCGAAGGCCAGTGCGCTCGACAGTGCCGACCCGCCGATGCGATTGCCGCCGTGAATTCCGCCTGCTGTCTCGCCCGCCGCAAATAATCCATCCACCGGAGTCCGCCCATCGACGTCGATTTTGAGGCCGCCGAGCCAGGTGTGGCTGCCCGGCGCTACCTCAAGCGGCACTTTGGTGATGTCGATGCCTTGGTGCAGGCAGGTCTTGTAAACATACGGAATCATTTTCAGGATCGTTTCGAGTGGCACCTTCGTCGCGTCCATGAAGATGCCGCCGGTGGACGTGGCTCGTCCGGCGTGAATCTCTTGCGCCATGGCGAGGATCACTTCCGAGCGCGTGGACTCCTCCGCCGTCTCCGGGAAGTAGCGTTTGAGAAACTCCTCGCCCTGCTGATTGCGAAACACGGCTCCGGCATTGATGAAGCCAGTCGGATGCGGGGCAAAGCCGAAGAGTTCGCGGGGCGAAGTGCACATCGCCTGAAAGTCGATCATCTCGATGCCAAGGAGCGGCACGCCGGCGCGGAAACCGAGGACGTAGCCGTCGCCGGTCACCTGCGGCGGGTTGTCGTTGACGTAAAAGAGCCCGCTGCCTCCGCCCGTACACACGATCGTCTGCTGTGCGGTGTAGATCACTAGCGCGCCGTTCTGGTAGTCAACGCCCCAGGCGCCGACGACGCGCCCTTCCCGCTTGATCAGGTCCATGATCGCGGTGATCGAGTGCTTGACGATTCGCGCGTCGGCACGAAGTTTCTTCGACAGAACCTTGGTCACCATGTTGCCGGTGAAATCGTAGTTGTGGACAGCGCGCGGACGCGAGTGGCTGGGAAATTGTTTGAGGTCGAGTTCGCCATCCGGGCGGCGAACGAAATCGGCGCCCCAGGCCTCGAGATCGTGCACGATGTCCACGATGTCATAGACCCACACGCGGGCCAGGTCAGGATCGATCAGTTCGCCGCCGTATTTGAGGATGTCCTGAAGATGCAGCTCGGGGCTATCGTCCTTGCCCATGGCCGCAGCGAACCCGCCGCGCGCGACGGTCGTCGTGCCGCTGGTCGCACGGCCCTTAGTCACCTGGATCAATGGTACGCCCGCTTCCGCGCATTCGAAGGCCGCCATCGTACCGGCCGCACCGCCGCCGATGACGAGAACGTCTGTCTCGTGACGGACGATGGGAATCGACGTGCTCGCAAGGTTCAACGGGTTTGCCATTCTGTTTTCGGTTCCTTGTAGATTTGTAGGAATGCGTTGACGCAGGCGTCGCCGAATCTGACGTCATTGATATGCAAGGGCAGCACCTCGACCGGGATGGCCGGATTCAAGTTTGCTCTCAGGGTGTCCGTAAACGCTTGATATTCCTCTGGGCGACGCCAAGGGCCGCGATCGTTACCCGCGAGGTCGTACGCGCGCAGCTTGGTGTGCTCGCTGAAACCTTCGAATGGAATCAACACGCGTACGGGACCTTTCGCCGCGTTCAGGCGTTCGGCCATGGTAACGCCGAGCCGCTTGTACTCGTCGGCGTTGGTGCGCATGAGAATATTCTGCGCGTTGTAGCGGAAAAATTCGCGGTCGATGAAGCGTTCCGGGATGTAGGCTGCCCAGAAATTGCTGTGATCGATGGCGCCGGGTACAACGACCTGGGGTAGTCCCGCAGCGCCTGAGCCTCGAAGTCGAGTGTCTCCGGCGGAATAGACCCCCTCGACGACGAGATCGGCCAGTTCGTGCGTGGTGACGTCGATAACGCCGCCGAGATCGCCGGTCGAGGCCAGCCGCTCAAGTGACCTTCCGCCCATACCTGACGCGTGGAATTGAATGACCTCGTAGTTCTTTTCCTCAAGCCTTTGGGTCACTCGATCGACGCAGCTCGCCGTGCCACCGAACGAAGAGACCGCGAGGAGTGGCGCGCGGGCGGTCTTCGATTCGCGTTGCGACGCCCAGCTCCGCGCCTCGGTCGCGGCGGCCCGCGCGGCGTTTTCGAGCACGACCTTGGTCACGCGGTTGAGCGAGACGTCACCGATCGAAGGAAACATGCAGATGTCGCTCTCGGCGACCGACCACTGCACGGCAGCAGTTCCCGCGACCGCGCTGACAACGATTTTCGGCACCAGGTATGGAAGTGGGCGAAGGATCGAGCAAACCAGGTCCGTGCCGTTGGCTCCGCCAAGACCGATCGCACCGGAGACCTCGCCCTTGACCACTCTATCGAGGAGAATCTTCGTGCCGCCCTGAATCATCACAGCGGACGCGCCCTGGCGGGTGAGCGCCGTCAGGCTTGCCCAGCTCGAGCCGGCGGCCTCCGCCACTTGCGCCCCAGTGACGTGAGCGCCTAAGACCTCATGCGGCTTCATCGATAGGTCGATAATCCAAGGTTGGGCGCCCGCCCGCGCCAAAGCCTCGGCCACGAACTGCGCTTCCTTATTTTTTGTGTTGAGCGTGGCCAAGACCGCGACCGTCGGATTCGATGCGCTCAATGGTCCCCCCACCTGGCGTATAGCCGCTCGGCGTCCCGGCCATTCCTCAGTGGCCGCTCGCCATCGGCTGAAGGGATTCTAGTCTAATCTTCGGCGCTATGATCGCCATTTTAACTTGCTCCGACCGGTCGGCATTCTCTCGGGGAGGAAATCACTTCGTATGCGGGACCGCAATCGGCGCCGGGATGGGTGCCGTCGACGCGTCGTCTTGGAAAGACGAGTTCGGCATCTCCGACGATTTCGTTCAGCGAGTCCGAGCTCTAGCCGAATGTAAAGTCAAAGGCCTGAACGCCGGGATCAAGGAATTCGATTTCAAAAGTGCGGTCTTCTATTCGACCCTTTTGGCGGATCAGTTGATAGAGACGCGGCTCTCGAACTTCACCGGCTCCGTCGCGCGCTGTGTCAGACCCTAAATTGTCACCGGGCGCTGCACCGTCCAATGTCACCTTGAAGCGAACCGGCTTGCCGTCCTTTGCGGGAGCTATTACCAGGTTTAGGTCGCGGCTGTGGAACCGGAACACGATCTTTCCGGGCGCTGGCTGGAGCTCAGCGCTTTCGGGTCCAACCTTCCACGATCCGCTCAATCCCCAATGATTCAAAGCGGGCATCTCCGGTGGGCTGAATACCTGGACTGAATCTCTACGAACTCTTTCGGGCGCGGTGAAATTCTGGGCCTGGCTGTATCCGATATATGTTTCGGGAGATCGCGAATCGGTCCAGTCAGGAGCGGCCTCGATTCCGGCGCCGGATACGCTCGTCGTGCCAGAAGCGAGCCCGGTTGCTCCATTTTCTTTTAGGAGTTCCTGGATGACGCGTTCGATGTCGCCATAATCGCCTTCCCCGAAGTGGTGGTACCGAATCCGCCCTTTCGCGTCGATGAGGTATTGCGCCGGCCAGTATTCGTTGTTGAACGCCTGCCAAATCCGGTAATTGCTGTCGATCGCGACGGGGTAAACGACCTTCAAATCGCGCAGGGCGTTTTCTACGTTCCCGGGTTCTTTCTCGAACGAAAACTCAGGCGTATGTACACCGATCACAACCAGGCCCGCGTCCTTATATTTCGCGGCCCAGGCCTTTACGTAGGGCAAGGGCCGCAGCGAGTTGATGCAGGTGTAAGTCCAGAAGTCTACGAGCACAACCTTTCCTCGGAGCGACTTGACGTTAAGTGGAGTGGAGTTGAGCCACCCAATCGCCCCGCCCAATTCTGGCATGGGCCCTTCGTCGGCAAGGGCCGTTCCAGCTTTGGAGCCGCTCACTGAATCAAATGCGCGGATCGAATGCTCCCCGCCCTTCGCCAGATTCACGAAGGGGATGTTTGGGAGCAAATTCGTGTCCCAGCTTGGTGCGAATGCGACGACTCCTATGATTAGAGCCGCGCCCAGAATGCGGCGAATCCAAATCCCAAACGACACGATGCATTTGGTGTTGATCGTCATTCTTAAATCTCCCCGTGTCGCTCATTCGCGCCATTCGTGATCTAATGCCACGACATCTACCCAAATGTTAGACCGTGGGCTAACGCGCATTCCGCTTTGAAGGCGCATAACGCGTAAGCACCAAGTCGTGCCCTCGGGCGGGCTGTAGTCGGGGGAGGCTTGGCTATCGGCACGTCCTGTTCTGTGGCGTTCGTTAGAGGACAACGGCTGCCGTCGCAGCCACGCCCGCCAAACTTCACGCTCGACGTTGTCAGCGAATCGGTTTTCGAAGAGAAGCCGATTGAATCACGGTGCGTACCGTGTGAAGACAAAGTCGCGAGAAGCCTTCGCGTGGCAGGGGGCGCAGGATTTCATCAGAGCGTCACTGCCAAGTGTTCCGTCGCTGTTGAAGTGACCGAACCCCCAGCCGCCTGTGGCGGCGTATTTTTTGGAGTCCTTAACCTCAAACTGAATATTTGTGGGGGCTCCGGCAACGAAAGATTGGTTCTGCCCGAAGATTTTGTTGTTCTCCTCCGACGGCACGTACTTATAGTGCACAGCCGCAATGATCGAACCATCCGGGAACGGAAGCTTGCCCTCCCGGTAGGCCTTGGTCGCCACGTCGTTGCCCAGGACGGCTCCGATACTGTTGATGTTGCCCGCTTCGTGGGCCTCTGAGATCAACGTCCAGTCTCGGTATCCAGCCGGTTTTTCTTTTAGGAAAATGGCCGCGGCTCCTTGAGCCGCGCGACCAGGGGCAGGTGCCATGGATACGACTACGCCGGCCACCGCTGCAGTTACAACCACCAGGAAAGCGATCTGTTTCATAAGCTGCGTCCTCCAAGTTCGCGAATTGAAGATATAGATTCTTCGCCTGCGATGTGGACGCGAGGTCGTTTAGTTGCCGGATCTAGGCTGTACTTGCAGCCTATACCAAAGAGCCGACTTCGCTGAGAGTCGTTGCGGTGACTCCCACATTAGCAGATGACGGCGCCACTCCAACGGGTACACTGCGGAAGACCCAACTGCCGGGATCCACTCCCTCCTTGCACCGCCACAGGTCCCGAAATCTGGAAAAGATGATGCTGTCTGTGTTCGCACCTAAAAACGTAAGTTGCAGATATCACGGTAGTAAGTTGGGTTCGTTTCGCAAAACTGCCTTTCTTGCTCACCTCACCTGGTCGGTCGTCTGCGGATAGGTCCACCTCAGAAAACACACCCAGCGTCAGAGCACACGGAGCTCTCATGTCGGGGAGTCAATCCATCCTCAGAACGCCAGGCGGATCAAACGCGCCCTACTGTTTTATATTAACTATACTTATAATTATCTATATAGTATACAAAGCTCGGCGTCAGGAAATACTAGCACTAATTGGCACGGGAAATGGCTGTCCCGGCGCATCCGCTGCAAGCGCTCGAGCCGGTTCAGGATCCTATCGATCTCACGACTCAAGTGCGTCTCCAGACGCAACAGACGGTCTAAAATCTCTGGGCCTGGAATGATCGCGGCGGAAGATTTGTATTCAATCCTCTGCCGGTCCTCAGTCCTCAGTAAGTTTTCCTCACTCGTGAGAGATTCGATTTCAGTGTCGATACACGCGATCATGATTTTCTTGAGCTCGGATTCCTCTGACGGATCTCCGCCTTCCTCCGCGAGTCTGCTCGCAAAATCTTCATACATCGAACGAAGGCCGAATGGCTTTCCCCCGGCCTTCAGTCTGGCCGAATAGTCTATTGAGAATTGGGGAATCGTTCCGGAACCCCCGGTCAATGAAATTATGACGAAAAATCCCGAGCGTTAGTTTGGCTTCCCGAACGACGCGCAGATTATCGTCTTGGCTACCGACACATTATCGACCACCAGATGTACTTGGCTTCTGCGCTCAGTGGCGGACGCCTTGACGGCAGAAATGTTTACCTTCCGATCAACCACGCCTTGCACAACTTCGCCAGCACACCCGGTCGGTCTTCGATCTGGATGTTGAGTTCCTTAACTGTAGGCATGAGTTTCACCTCGTTTCGTAGGTCTTGTGAGGAATGCCTGGGTGCATCCCTGCGAGGAACCGAATGCGGAGATGCTACGCTGGTCCTGAGGTGGCTACAAGCGGATTTCTGTGCAAAGCGTGGACGAGGCCGGAACGTGCTATCTAGGGATGAGGTCGCGTGCTTACCTTCTGTTCTCTTGGGTGGCGAAGGCAGTGTCCCCCCATCCGCACCTGGCTTTCAAGCGGCCTTCCGGGGGTTCACGCTCTTCCTGATCGCCGACGCCTTTCCATCGTTCAGCAACCCTCAGTTCATAGGCGGACTGAAGATTAAGCAAAAACTGCGCTGTGGTGCCCAAGTAACGCGCGAGCGGAGAGCCTTATCGGCAGTGACGCCACGCCGACCGCGAACAATATCGTTCAAGCGCGTGGCGGGGATGTGTGGCTCTTGGCGAGCGCATCAGCGACATCTCATTGCCCGGCCGTGTTCTGTGTCACGGGTCCAAATTCAGGAGGTGGCATCCGATGATGCGTCTTTGCTTCGTACGCGGAGGCGATCTTGAACAGCATCGGTTCGTTAAATGGCATGGCCAGAAAATCGATTCCCACGGGGAGCTTTTCCGGGACCGGGCCTACCAGGCGCGTGCCGCCGGGGGCGCTCGGATCGGCGACGCGATCGTAGACCACGGTGGTGAATCCTGCCGGGACGCTCATCGCCGGGAAGCCCATCGTGCCGAGTAATGTCCAAGCCCGGTAGTCCCTATTGTTGACCTCCGGCTCCGTGGGGGCGTTGATGATGGAGGGAGGAATGTTCCCGGTCGGGTAAGTGACAGCATCGACCCGGAGCACAGCCATGCACTGCATGACGGTCTGCTGAATAGCAAGCCGGTTCGCATTGCGAAGCCGCAAATCAAGCGTCATGGGCTTGTTCCCATTCTCTAAGGTGGCCTTCTTGTCGGTAAAGCGACCATTGAGCGTATCGGGGGCGGCATAGTAATGCGATTTGTTGATCAGGTCCGTGAGGTCCTTGATGTTCGCATCGCCGCGCTTTCGCAGATAGCGGTCAAAGTAGTATTTGCTTTCTCCCACCGCGTTATCGCCGCCACCAGTTCCAAAGGAACGGATTGTCAGCTTATCGGGAATCAGGGAGGGCTTGAAGTACAGGTCTACGAGTTTCGGTATGCGATCGGCCCCGGCCGGGAACAGCGATGGATAGTTGTTGATGAAGAGCGCATTCAGATTTTGCGGCATGTACTGGTCCAGACAGGATTGGAACAACGCTCCTTCAGGTCCGGGATCGACGATCGTCGCTCCGAGGCTGCGAAGGTCGGCTATGGCCTTGTCCACGATATCGATGCTCTCACTATCCGCCTGCGTAAAAAGCCGCTTGTCCATGTATTCACGGACGACCCCGATCCGGATCCCCTTCAGGCTGGTTTCCTTGGCGAAGGCTGGATATCCTTCTTTCGGCGTGCGACCGATGCTATACACGGTCAAATCGTCAGCCTTGTCATATCCGGCTATGACATTCAGCACCTTGGCGACATCTTCGACGGTTCGGCATCCTGCCCCGGTCCGATCGCCGAGAGGCCCTGCTCCAATTTCCCCGTCCCGGCTGATCAAGCCCTGGGATTGCGACAGCCCCACCATGTTATTAAACCTGGATGGCATGCGAATCGACGGGCCGCCTTCTTCCAGAATCGAGCAAGTGACCAGGTTTGCCGCCACCGAGGAAGCGGAGCCGCCACTGGAGCCGCCGACGTCGCGCATCGTGTCGTAGGGATTGCACTCGGTCCCACCAAAGGCACTCCGGCTTCCAGCAGCATATTCTCCAAGATTGGCCTTCGCCAGAATGATCGCGCCCGCGTCTCGAAGGCGTTTGATAATCGTCCCGTCAGCCGGGGGACGGTCGTTTGCATATTCGGCGTCTCCCCCGCTAGTTGTTCTCATATCGTAGGTATCGACGACGTCCTTGATACTGAATACAATTCCGTGGAGGGGGCCGACCAGCTTTCCAGTCTCTGCAAACTTCTTGTCCAGGGCAGCGGCCACCTCCAATGCATCCGGCATTTTAGGGTCGTTGTCGACAGGGTCGGTCATGCTTCGGGCTTTACGATCGTCGAAGCCCCACTCCTTGCGCGCCGCCGGCCTCAGATTCAAGGTCATCAAGGCGTCGATCGCCCGGGCATGAGCAATAGGCGTAATCGGCCCAAGGATTCCTTGCGGCTGATTTACGCACACACCGTTGTATGCCTTGATCCGCTCAAGGTACATCTTGACCAAATCGGTGGACGTGATCTGCTTCGACTTAATCGCGTCTTGAATTTGGGCGATCGTAGCTTCGACGACTTCAAATTTCTTCGTGGCGGCTTTGGGCTTGGCGGTCTGGGCTTCGACCAGGTACGAGGGATTAAGCAAGTAGCGTCAGAATCATAAAGCTAGCGAGCAGTTTCATTGTCTTTCGGCTCCCTTTGCGTGAAATTCGCATTGCGACACTTTTACAATCACTTGCCCGTCGATCCAGCCATGCAGCGGGTTTGTGTCTGTCACAGTGACTTCTTACATTGCCTCTTGAGATTTCAGGGTTATCAGCGACATCTCATTGCCCGGCCGTGTTCTGTGCCACGGGTCCAAATTCAGGAGGTGGCATCCGATGGTGCGTCTTTGCTTCGTACGCGGAGGCGATCTTGAACAGCATCGGTTCGTTAAATGGCATGGCCAGAAAATCGATTCCCACGGGAAGCTTTTCCGGGACCGGGCCTACCAGGCGCGTACCGCCAGGGGCGCTCGGATCGGCGACGCGATCGTAGACCACGGTGGTGAATCCTGCCGGGACGGTCATTGCCGGGAATCCCATCGTGCCGAGCAATGTCCACGCCTGGTGTGCCCTGCTATTGACCTCCGGCTCCGTGGGGGCGGTGATGATGGAGGGAGGAATGTTCCCGGTCGGATAAGTGACAGCATCGACCCCAAGCACAGCCATGCACTGCATGACGGTCTGCTGAATAGCGAGCCGGTTCGCATTGCGAAGCCGCAAATCAAGCGTCATGGCCTTGTTCGCGTTCTCTAAGCCAGCCTTCTTGTCGCTAAAGCGAGCATTGAGCTTATCGGGGGCGGGATAGAAATGCGATTTGTTGATCAGGTCCGTGAGGTCCTTGATGTTCGCATCGCCGCGCTTTCGCAGATAGCGGTCAAAGTAGTATTTGCTTTCTCCCACCGCGTTATTGACCTCAGTCGCTACAGCCCCGCCCGCTGCAGCCCCATCCGTTCCCGCCGGCCCCGTTCCAAAGTCACGGATCGAAAGTTTGTCCGGAATCAGGGAGGGGTTGAAGTACAGGTCCACGAGTTTCGGTATGCGATCGGCCCCGGCCGGGAACAGCGATGGATATTGGTTGATGAAGAGCGCATTCAGATTTTGGGGCATGTACTGGTCCAGACAGGATTGGAACAACGCTCCATCAGGTCCGGGGTCGACAATCGTCGCTCCGAGGCTGCGAAGGTCGGCTATGGCCTTGTCCACGATATCGATGCTCTCATTGTCCGCCTGCGTAAAAAGCCGCTTGTCCATGTATTCGCGGACGACCCCGATCCGGATCCCTTTCAGGCTGGTTTCCTTGGCGAAGGCTGGATATCCTTCTTTGGGCGTGCGACCGATGCTATACACGGTCAAATCGTCAGCTTTGTCATATCCGGCTATGACATTCAGCACCTTGGCGACATCTTCGACCGTTCGGCATCCTGCCCCGGTCCGATCGCCGAGAGGCCCTGCTCCAATTTCCCCGTCCCGGCTGATCAAGCCCTGGGATTGCGACAGCCCCACCATGTTATTGAACCTGGATGGCATGCGAATCGACGGGCCGCCTTCTTCCAGAATCGCGCAAGTGACCAGGTTTGCCGCCACCGAGGAAGCGGAGCCGCCACTGGAGCCGCCGACATCGCGCATCGTGTCGTAGGGATTGCACTCGGTCCCACCAAAGGCACTCCGGCTTCCACCGGCATACTCTCCAAGATTGGCCTTCGCTAGGATGATCGCGCCCGCGTCTCGAAGGCGTTTGATAATCGTCCCGTCAGCCGGCGGACGATCGTTTGCATAGTCGGCATCCGCCCCGCTGGTTGTCCTCATATCGTAGGTATCGACGACGTCCTTGATACTGAACACAATTCCGTGGAGGGGGCCGACAAGCTTTCCAGTCTCTGCGAACTTCTTGTCCAGGGCGGCGGCCACCTCCAATGCATCGGGCATTTTAGGGTCGTTGTCGACAGGGTCGGTCATGCTCCGGGCTTTACGATCGTCGAAGCCCCACTCCTTGCGCGCCGCCGGTCTCAGGTTCAAGGTCATTAAGGCGTCGATGGCCTTGGCATGGGCAATAGGCGTAATCGGCCCAAGGATTCCTTGCGGTTGACTTACACACACTCCGTTGTATGCCTTGATCCGCTCGAGGTACATCTTGACCAAATCCGTGGACGTGATCTGCTTCGACGTAATCGCGTCTTGAATTTGGGCGATCGTAGCTTCGATGACTTCAAATTTCTTCGTGGCGGCTTTGGAGTTCGCGGTCTGGGCTTCGACCGGGTACGAAGGATTAAGAAGTAGCGTCAAGATCATCAGGCTAGTGAATGGTTTCATTACTCTTTCGCTCCTCTGCGATGTGAAATCCGAAGATGCGCGACTCTCGGGTTCTAGAAATTGCTTTGCGAACTATGGGCGACTAGGACACTGGAGCCCCTTTGATCGTTCTAACAAATCCGCTGCGCCCTAGACGGCGGGCCACTTCTTCTCAGCTATGCGGCTCGTACCCTCGATACCCCGCGTCCTTCCAGATAGTTTCGGCTTCGGGTGACGAGAGGAACTGCAGCAGCGCCTTGGCGCCTGCCGGATCGCTCGCGTGCGTCGAGATGAAGCCCACCACCGGAATCGGTGTGCAAATTTTATGCGGGAGCACCCCTACAATGTCGTAGTTGTACTTGTCCGCCGCATAGACGCCGTCGGGCAGCATGTCGCCGAGCTGGACCAGGCCGATGTCGATGGTCCCGTCCTCCAGCCGCTTGTTAAGATGAATGGCGTTATTCGTGGCGCTTGGCGAAATGCCCGCGGCGCCCGACCCGAGTTCCACCTGACTCTTCGCGGCGACTTGGTCGGCGATGCCCAGCTTGTTCAGTGCTTCCCACGGCCCTTGCCCGAAGACGCTGAAATCGGGGTCCTCGTATCCGATGGATTTCGCCGCCAGCAGAGCCTTTTTCACGGCCGCAGGCGTGGAGATGTCAGGCTTGGGCCGGCCTTTCGGCACTGCGACGCCCGTGAGGATGCTCGCAACCGTCGTGGCGCTATCAAGAATGATGGTTCCCGAGGCCATCGCCCCCGGGAAGGGCGCAATGATCAGGGACACATCCAGTGGCTGGCCCTTGGCCACAGTCCGTCTGGTCTCCGAGCTGCTTCCGTAAGTTACCTTGACCTTGTAGCCCGTTTTGGCTTGAAAGCTATCGACAATCTTTTGCGTTGGCGCGCGCATGGGGCTTATGGCCAGCAGCGTAATCTCGCTCTGTGCTCGCGCGCTGGCAAGCTTCCCATCACCAGTGCTACACCCATAATGAGTTGAAATGCGGTCTTCGCTTGTCTGATGGATCGCTCGCTGAAAACTGCGTTCATCATTGTCGTCCTCACTGAACTGGTGATTTCCGTTTTAATTCCCCCGGATGGGGTTATGGAATCCGAAACACAAACAAAAGAGCTATAAAAAGGGTATCGCTCGTCCAGCTAGGGCTACACCAAACCAGAAGACAATCGACAGTCCAGCTACCACCTTGGGAAGTCTGCTGCCGACCCTTACTCCCTCCCCAGTGACTTTGGCGCGAATCGTGAAATGCGTCCCAACCGCGAGAATAAGGAGCAGCATCTTAAAAGCAAACGGACCGCTTCGGCTCAACCTATTAGCCTCCGACACAAACATGCAAATGCCGGTAAGGACCATCACGACCAGCGAGCTGTAAGTCCACGGAGCCATCAGTCGAGTAAGGTGTGAGGGTGATTGCCGAACCATGCCGAAGCCCAGCAGACGCAAGTCAACCACAACCAGCGTACCCAACAACACGGCCAGCGCCATGATGTGAATGGTCTCAATGGTTGCAAAGGTCCAGGTACCATTCTTGATCCACAGGCCGAGGTGCGTTTTCTCGCACCATAAGAAAAACGACAGCGGAACAAGTCCTAGAAGGCTCATTTCACACCTCCTACAAATGAGATGGCTTCGCAGTGACAGCTTCGCGCACGACAAGACTCATCACGGTCGCACTTAGAAGTAGGCCGTCCACCGCCCCGCGATGATGATTCCGAACCACAGGGTTAGGGAGAAGATTCCTACCATCCTTGCGCGCCAAGGCAAAACCGGAGCTTCATCCCATTCAGCCACCGTCGGATACACTTTGGCGTGAAAGTACCAAACGTTAAGACCGGCCAGTATCAGCATGATTACCTTGAGCCGAAAGGACAAAGCGGTGTAACACTTCATTGGCTCTGCGAGAAGGAGCAAGAGACCGCTGATGAACATAACGATGAAGCCCGCCTTCGCCCAAGGTTCAAGCTGACTGACGATTTCGGAAACACGCTCATGCCGCAGCATGGTGACCCCGAGCAGACGAAGATCAATCCAAATAACAAGCCCCACAGAAATGCCGAGGCCAAGAATGTGAACAGTCTCGATAATCGGAAAGGGCCAGTCGTCACCACGAAGAGCCACGCTGAAATGCCGGTCGTTGAGCCATTGGACAAACTCTACAAGGTGCATTTAGATGGGTCCCATGACCTGCTCCGCGTTCTAGGTCCAGTCATAAGTCGGCACTCTGGGTTGGTTCTGAATTAGCGCGGTGCCGTGGGAGATGGACCCGTCGTCACCGAGGCCGTGGGCAAGTAGGAATCCCTCACCTTGTACGGGATTTCCACACCCTGCCGCGGTCAAAATTCCTTATAGTGCAAAAACTTCGCGTCGATCGTGAGAACTCCTCGTTCGCCCTTCTTCTCGAGCTTAACAATGCAGTCAATCGCCGAAAGTATGCCGTCGCCGAAGAGCTCATTGCACTGATCCCGTAGAGCGTCGCCATAAACGCCTACGAGTTCCAGAAGGCGGTACTTGAATGGGTCTGTCGTCAGCGGGAACTCCGTCCTGACGGGCATCGCTGTGGTAGCTCTGGCCGTTTCGAGATCCACTCCCACGGCAGCAGCCAGCTTTTCGGCCTCCTCCCCACTTAGCCGCTGTTGGCCGTGCACTGCGGCTGCGATGTAGGTCGGGCTTTTCGTACCTATCGCCGCACTAAGAGCGTCGAAGCTGACGCCTTTTTCAGTGCGCGCGGCGCGGATCTTGGCAAGCGCTGCCGTTTTTTCCATGTGGTGTTCCCCTGGGCCTCAAGTCAAGTATCCGATACAACCGTTGCCGCTGACTCAGCCGGACACGCCTCTTAGTTATCCGGATATTTTTTGCTCAACTCTTCGTACTCTTGTTCATCGAAGAAGCGTTCGTCATTTCCTGCTGCCGTAAACTTTCTCGCAGCGGCGCCATTGAGTTGTACGTAATCCTGCTCGTTCGTGCAGAAGCGTTCGTACAACCGCTTGTCCGGACCTCCCCAGGTAAACCTCCGCGGAGCCGAAACCCATGGTTTCTTCAGGATTTTGGGATCATCGATAGTGACCTGATAGATCAGCGTATTCAGGTCCGGGCGGCTGTAACGCTCCATATAGTGCGCCTGGTCACTCGGAAACCAGGCTGCATGCCCGGGGATCCACACGCGGGTGTCGATGGACGTCACGTCCACCACCAATGTATCTCCTTCCCAATGCCCAATTGAATCGCCGTTAAACTCCGGGCCAACCTCCTCGTCATGCTTGCGCCCATCCGTGGGCATGAAACGATAGGTCGTATCACTTTCAGTTAGCTGCACAAGGGCCTTAGGATTCTGGACCAGCTGCATCGGGTAGGACTCGCTTCCTAGGATGTAGGATAAGGCGCCGCGCGGCAGGCACTCCAAATCCGGAGCCAGAGGTACGAGGGACGGCCCCATGAGCTTAACTTTCTCACCGACCCAGCGCCGAAACGCGGGCTTCTCCTCGGGCGTCAGGGTTGGGTCAAACGTATGGCTTGCTGGAGCGTAGTAATGAATGTGATTCACGTCCGGGACAACTCCCGCAAACCAGACTCCGGACAGGTCAGGATGCCCATCTGGCATTCGCGGAGTTGGCAGGATCTTGATCAGTCGAGCCGCGTCGCTCCAACTCATGGTGTCGCCATAGGGATCCCCTTGTTTCTCCTGGGGTTCCGCAGGTTTCTCCTGAGCCGTAGCGACCGACACTCCCAGCCAGAGTGCCGCGGTCAGCGCCATCGCAGGTACGAGGTGACAACTTCTCAGCCAGATCTTCATTTGCACTCCTAATTACATTTTTCGGGGAGCCCGAAATGGGCTAGGGTACACGCAACCCCGGCAGTTTAGTCGCAACGATGGTGTCACTTCAGGTTCTGCAAAATCTCCACGGAATTGAGGTTCCCGGCATATCGACCCATCGGCCCCATCGGCATGATGTGCCCGTCCATGAACTTTACGTGTATCGCCACGGCTCTGGCGGTTCCGTTTTTGGCAGGACACGAATTCACGCTCATAACCTTCCCAATGTTCGCAAGAAAGTAATCCCGGGTCTTCGGGTCCTCGCGGCGCAGAAGATTGGGGGAATCCATCTCGAACGCCATCGTCTTGACCGCGCCGCTATCGTCTTTCACATCCAGATAGAACCACCCGTGAGGGTTCTCCCATTCGAGTTTCGTCAGGACCCCCGTGTAGGTGATCAACTTACTTCCATCGTATTCAGCCGCGAAGGAATGATGCGCTAGTGCGGGTGTCACCGCCATGAACAATGAGACGCACCAAAAAAGGGCGGAACAGTGTTTAGCGATCTTCATGACTTCCCTCCAATTCACGATTCAAAACAAACATCGCCGCGTCCGAGACAGCAGTTCAATGCTCCCGTTTCAGCCGTCTGCGCCAGAACAGTCGTTGCGCGCGCCTCCGGTTGTCACCCGAAGCATGCGCACACTACGCCGTCAGACGCAGCGGTGTCCAACTGAAAGATTGAATCGCGCAGATACTAAGAAGTGTGATTTGTAGTGTAACTATAGAGCTATATACCCAGTAGGATACTAATCGTAATGGAAGTATACAGCTGAAAGATTTAGATCACGCTTTTAGTGATGGGCAGGATCGATAATTAGGGCACATCGCCAGTGGCCACGTTTGTTATGGTTTTTGCGTCTAACTGCAAGGGCAGTCCACATGTTCCACAGGAAACCGCTGGCTATGTCGGGAACGCGTCTGAAGCAACTTTTGGAGAAAAAGCCCGCCCCCAGCCTTGGTTGGGCTAGGAAGAGCCCTCTCAAGGTTACGTCGATTGGATTCGACCACATCAAGACGTTTGTGGCCGTTGCGAAGCACGGCAGTTTCTCGGTGGCCGGACGCAAGGTATTTCTCTCTCAATCGGCGGTTACCAGCCAGATTCGCCAACTCGAGGAGGAATACGGTGAAAAACTCTTCAGCCGTCGTGGCAAAGGCATGCACCTGACTTCTGCCGGCCGCGTATTCCTCGAATATGCAGAGCGCTTTGTGGGGTTACGCACGGAGTCGCTGCGTACCGTTGCGGAGCATTCTTCGTCGCCTGGGGGACTCGTCACCATCGGCGCCAATGAAGCCACCGTTCTCTACGTGCTTCCCGACATCCTGTCGAGATTCAGCAGGATGTATTCCAACGTGCAGATCAGCATCTATCGCAACTTCAGTCACAAGGTACTCGAGCGGGTCGAAGATGGAACGATCGATCTTGGCATCGTGACCTTGCCGGTGAAATCTCGAATACTCAAAATACACCCGATTTACCGCGACCAAGTGATGCTCATTGCCAGCGTAAAGAGTCCGCTCGCCGCGCTGAGCGCTGTTTCCGCGGCCGACATTGCCACGCAACCGCTGATCTTTCCGAAAACCGGCTCGACCAGGCAGTTGTTGGAGAAATTCTTTCGTGTTAATGGGATAGAGCCGCGCATCGCGATGGAATTGCCCAGCATCACCATGATCAAGCGATACGTCTGCGCAAATCTGGGGGTCTCTTTGATCAGCGAAGGGTTCGCGGCCGACGAAGCGGGCGCCGGGTGCGTGAAGCTGCTACCCATCAAGGGTGTCGAACTGTGGCGCGAATTAGGACTGATCTATCGGCGCGACCGGCACCTATCCGGCCAGGCCACGGCCTTCGTGGATACGATCCAGTCCGAAAGCACGGTAGCCATCGCGGAATAGCCCGCCGGGCCTTTGCATTGGAGTTCGCAAACCGACCGAATCAGCTAGCCTGGCCCGGCGCAGGCATTTTGCGAGTGCATCGAAGCCCTCGCGCGTTCAACAACGCAACCTCCGGTTAATCTCAACACTACCGCCTCCGGATGATTCACTTCAGGCCTCGAACGCGGCACTAACGCGCCGAATCAGCAGCCGTGGCGATGATCAGCTTGTCGACCTCTCTTGGCGGCGAATGCCTGGCAATCACTCCAATGCCGGCGCGCAGGTCATCCCTAATTCCGTTCCGCAGCGCATCGTTATATCGTGTGACGATATACCTACGGCTGGCATAACCTCCGCACTTGCACATACAACCGAATAGATATGCAGTCCATCGCTGATTTGCGTTTTACTTTCAGCGGTCGATGCGCCGATACTCTGCGCGTCGCTTCGGGGCTGCCCATCCTGCAATGAGTCAGCGGCAGGATCGCGGCCGCGGAAGCGCTCCGCGAGTTGAAGTTGCAATTGCTAGCGCTATCGCTGCGGGCCGCATCTGCCAACTAGGTCGCAGGTGACTTACGTGAATTGTCTCATGCGATTCCATCGTGCATAGGTGCGGGCTAAATTTGCCACGGGGGTCTGGAAAATGCGTTTAAGTATTCGAAAGGCTTTTGCGGTGCTGGCTGCGATGAGCGCAACGTTTCTGATTTGCCAGCCGATTTCCGCCCAGCTCAATACCGGGCGTATTTCAGGGGCAGTCACCGACCAGAGCGGGGGCGTGATCGCCGGCGCCAAAGTGACGGTCATTGACGTCGCACGCGGTGTAAACCGTGATTTGGTGGCGGATGAGGCTGGCCAGTACGCGGCTCCCAATCTTAATCCCGGTATATACACGGTGAGCGTCGAATCCATGGGATTCCAAACACTGCAGCGAGAGAACATCGACGTGGTTGCCGGCAGCGATGTCCGCGTCGACGTCACGCTGAAACCCGGGGAGCAGGGGCAGACCGTCACCGTCAACGAAGCGCTCCCGATCATCAACACGACGAACGCCCAGACTGGCGGCGTTTTGGACAATCAGCAGCTTTCCAATTTGCCGATCAACGGCCGCGACTTCCGTTGGGAATATAACCTGACCACCCCCGGTCTCATGGTGGCCGTCGGCGAGGGAGTCGGCACGGAGAACGTGAACGGAACACCGAATGCCTCCATGTACAACTTCATTTACGACGGCATATATTCGGGGACCCTCAACCAATATATGCCCCTCGCTGGTGGCACGAGCTCGGGCGGCGACACAACGATTATGCCGCTCGACGCCATTCAGGAAGCTACGATCGTCTTGAACGCGAAGGCTGAATATGGGTGGGCTCCGGGTATGACGTTTAACGCCGCCTTGAAGTCCGGCACGAACACCATCCATGGCGGCGCCTACGCTTACGGCCGCGACACGGCTTTCGATGCGAAGAATCCATTCGCATCGCAGACCACCCCGGTCCAGTTCGAGCAGTTTGGGGCGAACTTCGGCGGGCCGATCAAAAAGGACAAGATCTTCTATTTTGCTGCTTATGAGGGCGACCGTGTGAGCACGGCGGCGAACTACACAACGTCGGTGCCGACTGAGGCGGATCTCACGGGAACCGCCACCGCCTCGGCCGCCGCCACCAACAGCATCCCGGATGCGATCGCGGGCATTAACAGTTACATTCTTGCGAATCCAACCACGTCGGTGGCGCTCAGTCAGCTCAGCCTGAACCTGTCGGGTTGCAACATCAGCAATCCCAATATTCATTCAACGGTGGGAGCGACAGTGGCAACCGCCTGCGGGACTGGAAGCGGCGCCCCAACCGACCTCTGGAATAACTTTCAAGCCAGCACAGCCCAGAGGGCATTTGCCATACCCCAAAATGGCGGTACCGACAACGGCGTGATCAAGATGGATTATCACGTGAACGATCATCACTCCGTCAACGGCTCACTTTACATCGGCCGCTATGCCGAAGGTGTCGTTCCCCAGGGCAGCGGGGTCTTCACTCAAACGTATTACGAAGAGCTGATAGCGGTTCAGTCTGACATGGCCCGCCTGGTGGAGATTTGGACCCCGAACTCCTCGTGGCTCAACGAGGCCCGCATTGGCGTGGATTACTCCAACTGGCCCGTCTATCGCGAGGAGTGCGTCAGCCCTGGCGCGAACTCGAGCGGAATCGGCGTGCCCGCCGGCAATGACGGCGGACCGAACTACCTCACTACCTACGGCTTAGCCTCCGGGGCCGCGGGTTGCGGCATACCGACGCTTAAGATCAGCGGGTTCACGGGTCAACTGGGCTTTGGCAACAACCGCGTGGACTGGGAGGATCCGATTTCGGGCGCCGACTCACTTTCCTACACCCGTGGCTCTCACCAGTTCAAGTTCGGTACGGATATCCGGGCCATGAACGATGACGCCGGCCAATTTGCGGATTCGGTGACCGGAAGTGTAAGCTTTGGCTCGTCTGGCTTCGCAGCGTACTCGGGCGCGACTCCTTTGCAAGATTTTCTGGCTGGCGAGCCTGCCTCGGAGAGCGTCCGGCCGACCACCCCCGTCCGTCACCTTAAACAAGACTGGATTGCCTTCTTTGCGCAGGACGATTGGCGGGTGATCCCCAGGCTGACTCTGAATCTCGGTCTTCGCTGGGAAGGCCTCACGCCTTTGACGACCACCAGTGGGCAGGCTGGCAATTTCGCTCCCGGCACGCCTACGGGCATGATTCAAAACAACCAGGTTTTCCCCTTTCTGAGCGAGTGGGAGCCGAGAGGTGGCTTGGCCTACGATCTTACCGGCCATGGAACTACGGTACTTCGAGCGGGCGGCGGAATCATGTACATGGTTCCGTTGGGCGCAAACTACGTAGGCGCCGGAACCAGTGGCAGCAGCGTCGACTATGGGTCCGAGGCAACCGGATCGACGCTCTACTATGCGAATGGCACGGCGATCAACACTCCTGGCAACCAGGTAGGCAACATCACCAGCGCTGTGATTACGCCGACCGCGATCGCGAAAAACGGCGTCATTAGTCTGCCGAGCAATTTGCCTTGGGGGATTAGCACGGCGGCGTCCGGTGCTGGGTACAACCCGATCTTCCCGTCGTTGACTCCGCAGTGCGGCGACGGGCAGCCCATCGATGGAATCGGCACAGTCGTCAGCGCGAGTAATCCCATCAACCCGGCGACCTGCTACGGGCAAGGTGGGAACCTGAACCTGAAGCAGTTCCCGATGGCGAGCTGGAACCTGGACGTGGAACATGCGTTCACCAACAATCTGTCCCTGTATGTTGGCTACGCCGGGTCTCGTATCTGGAACTATTTGAACACTCTCAACATCAACCAGCCGTACGCTGGTATTTCAGGGACCTCGAATGTGACGGTCAATAACGTCGTCTACCCTGGCGAGTTTTTGCGGGAGCCTTACAACATCGCCAACACCACCGCCATCGGTACCCAGTGCACCGCCGGAGAGGCCAATTGCTATCCATGGTTCTCAAACATCATCTATGACGTCAACGGCGGCGGTGCAAACTATGCGGGTTTGCAGATGAACCTCACGGCCAAGAACATTCACGGACTGACCCTTAGCGTCAACTACACATTGTCTCACTCCATGGTGCAAACCATGGTCCAGGGCCTGTCGAATTTGGAAAATGGCAACAACTCCCTAGACGTTCGTAATCACTTCGCGATGACCTTCAGCTATGCCATCCCCGGGAAAAAAGTGCCAAGCCAGATGCTGTCCGGCTGGGCGCTCAATGGGTCGGTCAATATGATCACACATCTCCCGGTGAATCTGACGGATACCACGGACGACTTGATGGGCTGGGGGGCATCTGTGGGTGACCCGTGGAACCTATACGGCTCCGCAACACCTTTCAACAGACAGCTTGGCGGTGCAGCAGGAAACATGACTTGCTACGGCGTTGTGGGCAGCAAATTCGCCAGCAACGGATGCATCCCCGTTCCCGCCGGTACCGGAACCATCGGGACGCCCACCTATGTTGCGAACCTACCTCCCGCATGTTTGGCTGGCGCGGCGGTAGACAGTATTTCGAATGGTGGGTTGTGGAACGTCTCGAGCAATTCCAATGTTCCGGCTACTACAGCCTACGGCTACAACGGATACGCGCAGCTGGCCAAGCTTGGCTGCTACATGACAGATGGTTCGGCCTTGACGCCTCCGGCGCAAGGTACCTATGGCAACCTTTATCCGTACCAGCTTCGCGGCAAGGGCGACGGCCTCCTGAGTCTGTCGGTCACCAAGGACTGGAAGTTCAAAGAGAGACTGGATACCCAGTTCAGGTTTGAGGTCTTCAACGTCTTGAACCGCACCCAGTATTCCGGGGTCGGCTCTAATCTGGGCAGCCCCACAACTGTAGGCGTTGCGACCTCTACTCCGGACGTTCAGCACGGTAACGCCGTGGTTGGCAGCGGCGGTCCTCGCGAGGCGCAGGTGGCTCTGAAGTTCCTCTGGTGATTCAGTTGCCAGCGGCACGCGCGGATCGGATGCACACTGTCAACGCAGTACCTAAGTCAGAAACGCATGAATTCCAGGGCAATTTGTTTACATTTGTACGGAATGATCCTGCAGGGAACACACGGCACGGATCACGCAGGTTGCCTCGAAACCATTAATCTGGGGGGGCACGGAGAAAGAGGCCATGACTACGAAGCATTTTTCCGGTTTTTGCTTGGGACTGCTGATTTCGCTTTTAGCTGGTGGCGTCGCCTCGGCGCAGACGTCCTCGGGCCCGGTCGAACTGGCAAACGCCAATATCGCCGACCTGCAAGCTGCCTTTCAAAAAGGGACGCTGACCGCCGAGAAACTTATCGAACTTTATCTGGCGCGCATCGACGCCTATGACAAGAAGGGTCCTAAGATCAATTCGGTTATCGCCCTCAATCCGAAAGCTCTAGAGGAAGCCAGAGCTCTTGACGCAGAACGCAAGGCGGGCAAGATCCGCGGCCCCCTCGAGGGCATTCCATTTTCGCTGAAGGACAATATCAACACGGTGGAAGTGCCAACAACAGGCGGATCGTGTCTTCTTGCCGGATCCATTCCCCCGGCCGACGCGGTTATCGTTAAAAAACTGCGTTATGCCGGAGCGATTCTGATTTCCAAGGACAATCTGAGTGAGTTTGCAGCCGGCGGTGGTAGCGTGGCAGGGGCCAGCGATCCGGCGATTCTTAAAGCTGGTGCCGTTCCACAGGGACTGAGCTCGATAGGTGGACAAACTCTCAACCCGAATGATTTGGAACACGGTCCAGCCGGCTCTAGCAGCGGCACTGGAGCGGGCGTCTCGGCCGTTTTCACGCAGTTCGGCCTGGGAACCGACGACCGCGGCTCTGTTCGGCTGCCCTCTTCGGCTAATGGCGATGTCGGACTTAGGCCGACTCTGGGTTTGCTGAGTCGGAGGGGCCTTATACCACTGTCGACTAGCTTCGATACGAGTGGGCCCATCGCCCGTAATGTTCATGACATTGCTGTCGTGCTTGGCGTGTTGGCGGGTGTCGACCCTGAAGATGAGGCAACGAAACGCAGCGCAGGCAGGTTCCAGACCGACTACACGCAATTTCTTAAGATCGGCTCTCTCAAAGGCGCGCGCATTGGCGTCGGCCGTGATTTCATGGGCAACGACCCCGAAACAAATCGCATCATGGATGAAGCCATCGCGACAATGAAGCAATTGGGGGCCATCATCGTCGACCCCATTCGGTTTCCCGACTACGTCCAAGTGATAAAAGAGCCACTCTTCAATTTGATTCGCACGACGGAGTTTAAGGCCGAGTTCAATGACTACCTCAAGACATTGAAACCCGGATATCCGAGGACGCTCGATGAATTCAGCGCCAAGGCCAACGATCCAAACAGCTGCTACATGACGACCAGCCCCGAAAAAGCATTTTCTTTCCAATATACCGTTGCACATGCTCTCGATCTGAATGATCCGATTTATCAGGCCGCAGTGAAAGACGGCCTCGGAGTCGTAAAGTTGGGCACACAGGGGGTCTTCTCCAGAAATCACCTCGATGCAATCATCTATCCGACGTCTGCTCGCGAGGCCGGCAAAATTGAACCGGAAAACATCCGCGCCTGGCAGGCGATCGCACCAGCCGGTGAGGCCGCATTGCGATCGGCCTTGGCGCAGGGCAGCGCCCAGGCTCAAACGGGAGGACGCGGCGGCGCGGACTCGGCTGAGCTCATCGCCACTTATAGCTGGTCCCCCGAACTGGTCGTCCCCGCAGGTATGACGAAAGATGGTCTTCCTATCACGGTCTCTTTCATGGGCCAACCCTATAGCGAACCTAAAATACTGAGCTACGGGTACGACTTTGAACAGGCCACGCGAGCTCGTGTCCTTCCTAAGAACACGCCGAGCCTACCTGGTGAGAAAATCTTGCGATGAAGGTGAGGGGGGAGCAACTTCAACGTCATCGGTTGCCGGACATCGCCGTTTTCGTCATTCGGGATGCACATTTCAAATTGCCCGGTCGCGCACTATTACACCAATTCTGGCCTGCCCGTCCTTTTGAGTGTTTCTCTGTTTGAGCCGATGAGCGCACTTCCTTCCCGTACTATCCAGCAAACTTTACGGCACGCCTTGACGAAGTCCGGCAACAAAATCTTGATCTTCGCTTCGCCACAAGATCCGCTTCCTTTTGCTGTAGAGCTCCGATGACCGACAAACCTACCGGTGAAATACAAGCAATTCTGGGCCTCACCCGGTTGGTTGCGGCGGGTCGGAATCAAGCGATGACCAAAATGATTAAGTTACTGGCACGCCTACAATGTCGGTCGTACGCGTGCACAATCTGGTGTTCGCCGACAGCGGGAAATTGCGCCCACAGATTTATAAGGCGTTTGGAGATTGCCGCTTCTCATGACTTTGTCTTCACACGGTTCGCACCTTGATACTGAGGATCGCAGCAGAAAGGAATGAAACCACGACTGTACAGGCCCAAAGGCGGAATGCCACGAAAACGGGAGCACTGGTAGCAACTGGTAGCACACTTTTGTCCTATGCCGAAGCCAAAGGCGTTTGGAGATCGAGACCGCCGGTCTCGCCTTCAGCGGTTCTATGAGAGACACGCCATGCACTCACACTCGGGGTGGTCACATGCGCTGTTTAGCCGTCCCGCTTGAACGAATTCCGCGCCGCCCGAAGCTTTGCTGGACGACAGAAAATCGCCAACCATTCTGCCCTCTCGCTTGGCACGCTTCCCGGCAGGGTCCGTGTTGTGAGCCGAGCGCGGGTTCGGCCCCTCCTGTCGAACTGAGGACCCCATTATTAATTATTGGTATCACCTTTATCTATACTTTGCGTTTCTCATTTCTGTCCGGGAAAAGACAAACTACATTCGGTTAGAAGTACTCTACGCAAGTGGGCCACCCTGCCTTTCCTCGTCGAAACGCGGCCTCCACTGCGGCGTGAAACGGCGAGTTGTCGCACACCATCGCGCCGGCCCTTCTTGAGGTGGCTCTTTGGTGTGACGATCGGAAAGAGGGATGTCATGCTCGATCAAAACGTTCTTCGATTGGACGCAATCCATCCGGACGCCCGCAGGAATCAAACGGTTATCTTGCCGCCGTCGAAGAAAGAATTCCAGGACTTCATTCTTTCGGTCTTCAAGCTGCGAGAGCATCTCGCGGCAGATGCGAACGGCACGGCTCTCATGGAGGACGTACTCAACAAACTTTGCAGTTACTACAATTCCGATCCCGTAGCTCGTGCCGGACGGTATGTGATTCAGAACATTCTCAGGCAGCACCCGCATCTTCATTACTCAGAAACTCGGGTAACGGAATGGGGGTTTGAAGTTGTTGTGTCTTGCGATAATTGTGGGCAACGAGAAACTCATCGCGTCGTGAACTGCACTGTTGACGTAGTGGCGGCTGTAACGCTCAGTAAGCACGAACCATGCAAAAAGCTCCATCGCCGCCTACAGCTGGGAGATATCGAGATCGACTTCGAGGGTCGCAAAGTGAGAGGCCGAAAGCAACAAGAAAGGCTGACCCCGAAGGAGTTCGATTTTCTCTCTTATCTAGCCGCCCACGCAAACAGGGTCGTCACGCACCGCGAGCTCCTATCCGAGGTGTGGGGTTCAAAAACGGGAGGCGAAAAGGAGTATTTGCGTGTGTTCATCAACCATCTGCGCAAGAAGATCGAGCGAGCGCCCGAAGACCCAAGATACTTGCTCACCGAATACGGGTTAGGCTACCGCTTGCGTTTGCCTGACTTAACGAGACCTGTCGTTCCGGCGCTTGCACGATCCGCGAGGAAGGAGATCAAAACAGGGATGGCTGCCTTGACCGCATCACCTGACAACGTCCCCCAGTCGAATTTGCAAGCCGCCGCGCCATGACGTTCCTGACCCGCGAAGAACTGCTGGCAGTGCTCAGGGTCGCTCAGAAACGCCGGACGCGCGATTGGTGCTTGCCCTTGATCGCTTATCGGCACGGCCTGCGAACCACAGAAGCCTGCGGCCTGGAGCTGTCAGATTTGAAAGACGGCGTCCTTTCCGTACAGCACCGGAAGGGATCGCGAAAAACCGTGCAGCCCCTCCTGCTCTCATCCCAACGAATCGCTCCTCGACGAAGTTAGGTCGGTCCGCGTGCGGCTCAGAGTGCTCCCCAATGACCGTTCAAATGCCTTATTCACGAGCCAAGAGGTGGCGCGCTCGATCGATCCCAGTTCTTTCTCATATTGCACTTGGCCGTAAAGGCGGCTGGGCTGCCCTCCGGTAAAAGACATCCTCGAGTTTTGAAGTACTCGCTCGCTTCACATCTCCTGGTGGCCAATGCTGGGCTCCCAATGGTCTCCGAGATCCTGGGGCAACGTCCCCTTAATAGTATGCTGCAATACGTGGAAGAAATCCGCCGGGTAAATTCCTCGCTCACCGTCGAGAGCAGCAGAGCCCTCTTTTGAGACTGCATGATTTGGCCGATAGACAGACTTAGTCTCAGTGCGACATTGTTAGCAGACGTCTAAAGGAGGTTGAATTGTGCTTTTTGAACGGCTTCAGGCATCAGCGATTGCATTCCAATTTAAATTAAGGTCTCAGCGGCGGCCTTTATCGTTCATCGGTTGCTTAAGTGGCTCTATAACCTCGGTCGAGCCAAGTGCGATCTGGCGGTGATGTATCTGACTTCCGAAAATAACGAGTGCTGAATCCAACAACGCCGACGGATCAATGTTTTTGACCAGTGCTTCTCCCTCATTAAAAATGCTTTTGAGAATATGATACGGTTCAACGATGGGCAAGAATTACGTAATGCGAAAATGCGATTGAGAAGGTACAAATGACCCGTCGTTTGCGCTAAATCATTCTCGAAGGCGGTCTGCAAGCGAGCTGACGACACTTTAGGGATGATTTGGAGAATTCCTTCACAGATCGACGTTCACAATCGTAGATAATCTCAAGATCGCGTTCGAAAAGATGACCCAGGTTTAGAATGTCGAGCATTCGTCAGCCTCTCTGAACCCGAACTGAATTTAGGCTTGCCCGCTGGCCGATAACCCATCACACCGGTCCTTGTGTACCAAAGACCGTATAAAGCCGGGCAGCCCGTCGCCGTCACCGACTGGAAATCACCTCCAACTTGCCGCTTGAGCAGCCAGATACCCCGCTGTGCTTTGCCACGTTTGTTTGCTCGCTCAAATGCCATGACACAGAATTGGCCGGTGCGCGCCGCAAGACTAGTTGTGCCCACGCGAAGGACAAGCGTAAAATGCGGCGCGGCACAGGTCCAAATCGGAAACCCGGGCTAAGGCCTTCGCAATCGCGGAAAAGTGGGGAACCCTGCCTTCAGGCGAATTAGATGCTGCCAGTCGCGGCAATCGGTGGATCCAGCTTGCGCTCGGACTCCTCTGCATGGTGGCGATTTCGAGTCCACAGTACGTGTGGGCCCTGTTTACGAAGCCCCTGACTGACTCCCTGGGGGTTAGTCTCGCCCGGGTCCAAGTGACCTTCTCGCTTCTCATCGTCATGCAGACTTTTCTCTCCCCGTGGCAAGGCTTCTTGATCGACCGGTTCGGCCCTCGCGCAGTGCTGTCCGTCGGCGCGATTTTGACCGGGCTCAGTTGGATATTGGCCGCTCGCGCGAACACGATTACCGAGCTGTACCTTACCTATGGCGTTCTGGGCGGAATCGGGACAGGCATCATTTATGTCGGAACCGTTTGTCACGTGGCGCAGTGGTTTCCGGATCGGCGTGGACTGGCTACGGGCGTGGTCGCGGCGGGTTACGGCTTCGGCGCCATCCTGACGACCTTTCCGATTTCCCGGGTCATCGGCGCATCGGATTATCAGCACGCACTCTTCGAGTTCGGCGTGATTTTGGGCGCTGTGGGGCTGATTTCAGCGCAAGGGCTTAAGCGTCCGGCGGCGCCGAGCGAAGCAGCGCAGCATGATCTCGCGCCGCGGACGCCTCTAGCCGCGCAATCCCCCAAGCAAGGTCTTCGCAGCTTCACTCCGGTCGAAATGCTCCGTACGCCGATTTTTTGGCTTCTGTTCGTGATGATGACGATGATGTCGACCAGCGGTCTGATGGTGGTCTCGCAAATGGGCGCCTTCACCAGGGATTTCGGTATGGCCGATGTGTTGGTGTTTGGCCTCGCGGCCCTGCCCCTCGCACTTTCCATTGATCGCCTTGCCAACGGCCTCACTCGCCCATTCTTCGGGTGGGTATCCGACCGCATCGGTCGTGAGAACACCATGGTAATTGCATTTGCGCTGGAGGGGCTGGCCATGACGATCTGGTTGTTGACGCGGAGAGACGCTGCCGTATTTGTGCTCATGTCCGGCGTGGTGTTCTTTGGCTGGGGCGAGATTTTCTCGTTGTTCCCGTCGACGCTGACGGACACCTATGGGTCAAAACACGCCACACCAATTATGGCCTCCTGTATATCGCGCAGGGCCTGGGTTCCATTCTTGGTGGCCCGATCGCAGCCCTTCTGCATCAAGCAGCCGGTTCCTGGATTCCCGTCTTTGAATTGATTATCGTGATGAACTTCGCCACGGCGATTCTCGCTCAATTCGCGCTGAAGCCCATGCGGCGCCGCTGGTTCCAAGTGGAGATGGTGCGTGAACTCGCAGAAAAAATGCCTTGATACTTGATAGACGTTCAGAGTGGCGAGAAGGAGCCGGTCCCTATGGAACTCAACGATGAGACCAAACAGCTTTTGCGAGAGCTGGGACGAGCCATCAACGACGCCGTGGCAGAATCAAGGCCCATTGCCGAGATCGTCTCTAAGGCAAGCGCTGCCGGGCTCGAATTCAGGCTCAACCTGGACGCGACCGTCAAGGTCGCACCGTCGGCTTTTCCTCGCGCGCGCATATTGGAGTCATTACAGGTGGCAGTGAGTTTTGAAAAATCCGCCGAACTCTAGCACGTATTCGGCATCGACTTGCGGACTTTGGCCCGCGCCGCAAGCCAGAGCCTAAACGGCTCCGCCCATCCTCAATTGGAAGGAAGTGAGCCGCACAAGTCCAGTGAGGGCGAACCAACGCTCGCCCTCACTTCCCCTTGAACGGAGTATCTTCGAATTACTGCACTTGGAACGCGAGGTCGCTTCCGCTGAACTGAATCTGGATAATCTTGCTGCCATCGGTAAGAACCGTCGAGTACTCGATCTTCTTTGGAAGCTTAACCCATTGCCCCGGCACGGTTGCCATGACTTTGCCGTTCTCCAGAACGTTCAGCTCCTTCTTGGCGTCATCTGCGGCGAACTCATAGGACCCAGCGCTTAGTTGTGTGGTTCCTATCGTTTCGCTCTTGTCGGTCTTCAGTGATTGCTTGTATGTCCGGGCCCATACCGGCATTGTCAGCGTCAAAATCGCCAAGCCAGCGATGAAGTACTTCGTGTGGATACGCATTTGTCTGTTCCTCTCAGTAGTAAGAATGAATTCTCTAGCAACAACCATTACATTTGATGCGTAAGTTCGTTCGGAATCCACTGATTCAAGCACCAAACTTTGGATGGGTCGGATCATAATTCCCTCCGGGGAGAAAGCGGGCCACAGTCTGGCGAAATGGATCGCTCGACATGGGTTTGCAAACGGGAAACGACGTTTTTGAAAAACTCCGTCAAAACCGGGGCTGCCGATCCGTACCGTTCTCCCAAAACCGCTGCAATCTTGTCTAATTTGCGTTTTCCCCTATTCAGTCCGAGCTAACAAAAAAGAATGAATGATCCTATCTATGTGCCCGGCATTGCTGCCAGACACGCAAACTAGGCTAATTGAATGGCGATTAAGAAAGGGTTAACCTCGCATGAGGGCTTCATGACTGGGGTTGCCTAGATAGGCACAAACTAACTCACGGTTAGCGAAGTGAAGAGAAGGAGCAAGCTTGGGGACTCCCATATAGAATCCCTGGCTCGTGCATGTACGTTCCCCCGTTGGAATCCGAGGCGCATGAAACTGTGGAGAAGCCAACGGAAGTTACTTTTACGACCAAGAGTGGAAAAGAAGCGGATTTCGGGGCCCAGAAAAACGTGAAGGTTCCAGTTCACGCGAAGTTCACGGTTAACACGAAGAAAAAGCAAGTAGCAGAAGGCCGCAACGTTTTGTGAAAACTAATGTCTCCAGTTCTTTGCCCAGTTTGCTCCACAGCTTCCGCTTGCGGCAGAGGCCTTGATCGATGGCCAGAGCATGCAGTTGGTTCGTCACCCGAAGTCCGAACCCGCACCAACCTGCGTCGATGCCGCACTAACTGCTGCACCGCTCCTCGCTGGGAATAGAGAGCTTCTATTGCGCGCCAGTCTTCATGGCCGGCGGCTTGCGGTGGTGCGTGGCCTGCTCGTAGGCATAGGCCAGCTTGATCATTTCGCCCTCGTCATAGGGCCGCCCCTGAAAGGTGATGCCCGTCGGGAGATTACTCGCGGTAAAGCTCGAGGGAACGCTGATCGCGGGAACGTAAATGAGAAAGGAGTTGAACGCCGGAGCTGCTACGCCGCCGGCGGAGGTGGGCACCGGGCCGTCTTTGATGAGCGCGGGCGGACCGGCCATGCTTTTGTAGACGATGGCGTCCAGCTTGTTGTCGGCCATCACCTTGAGATAGCTGGTCATCAGCTCGTCTTTGGCCAGCAGATAGCGCAGCTGCTCTTCAGTCGTGGGCGCGTAGCTATCGCGCAGGCGCTGCTGGGTCCCGGGAAAGATCTTGGCGAAGTTCGGCGAGTTGACCAGATCTTCGCGCGATTTGTAGGGGGGATTGGTGCCGCGGTTGAACCAAACCGCGAAGGACTGCTCTTCTCCCGCCATGCGGACGCGCGTGGCGATGAGTTCGGCGAGTTTGGGGATTTCGATAGGGTCGACGATCACCGCACCGGCGGACTTGAGTTCGGCGAGGGCCTTATCAAAGGTCGCGTTGACTTCGTGAACTTCCGGCGTGTCAGGGTCGGGGTTGCGATACATCGGAGAACGCAGGACGCCGATTCGCGCGCCCTTGAGGCCGTTGCGATCGAGGAATTTCGTATACGTTGACGGTATGTGGCCGACGCCCTTGGCCGTGAGCGGATCTTCGGAGTCGTAACCCACCATGCTGTCGAAAAGAATGGCGAGATCGGTGACCGTGCGCGCCATAGGAGTCAGAGTTCCGTTATCTCCGGGCCAGCCATCGTCGACGCCACTGCGGCTTACCAAGCCGGTGCTCGGCCGCAGTCCCACTACGGCGTTCCAAGCGGCGGGGCGGCGGGTGGAAGAGACGTTTTCCTGGCCCACGGCCACGGCCGTAAGGTTCGCCGCGAGGGCAGCGCCGCTGCCGCCGGAGGATCCGCCGACGGTGCGCTTTGGGGCGTAAGGGTTGCGGGTCGCGCCGAAGAGCGATCCGTAGGTATCGCCGCCGGCGAATTCACCGAGGGTGGTCTTGCCCAGAATGATCGCACCAGCCTTTTTCAATCGTTCGACGACGAAGGAGTCGCGCTGAGGGTAGTAGTCTTTGAGCGCGAGCGAGCCCATGGTGGTGGGCATGCCCTTGGCGTCAGCCATGTCCTTGACCACGATCGGGATTCCGTGCAGCGGCCCGACGAAGCCGGATTTTTTGAAGGCGGCGTCGAGCTTGTCGGCTTCCGCGAGGGCGTGGGGATTGAGGGTGATGACCGAGTTGATCTGCGGTCCGTTCTTGTCGTAGGCCTCGATGCGATCCAAGTAAAGCTGCACCAGTCGATGACTGGTGAGCTGGCCGGATTTGTAGGCGGCATGGATAGATTGAATGGTGGCTTCCTCGAGCCGGAAGGAAACCGCTTTAGCCGTGTCGTCGTCCGCGCTCGCGGAGAGCAGGGGGAAGCAAAGCACGACCAGGCAGGCGACTAACTTCAGGCAGCGGACAGCGAACACAGAAGAGCGTTTCATCGAGGGCGGTCCTTTCTCCGAATTTTGAATTGTGCGCAGGTGATTTTCAACGAGCGATTCCGCGGAATCACTGGGCATTTCCGTTCCAGCTCCCAAGCCCCCCGCATTCGCACACCCATCGAAGGCTTTCAAAGCGCCCTTTCTCTCCGCGGCCGCCGGTCGCGTCTTGGTGCGCGGTGCAGAAAAAAAAGAGAAATCAATCCCCAAAGTCAGTTCTCCTGAATAATGCGGGCTAGCGCATCGCGGAGGGCGCGGCGGCCTTGTAGGGTGCGGGATTTTACGGTGCCTACGGAGACTTCCAGGACTTCTGCCATCTCTTCGTAGGAGAGACCTTCTATGTCGCGCAGCATGACCGCGGCGCGATACACGTAGGAGACTTCTCGCAGGGCTGCTTGCACGACTTGTTGCAGTTCGTGGGTGGCAAGTTCGTCGAAGGGCGATGGCGCTGGGTCCTCTACGTCTCCGTCGAAGGCTGCGTGGCCATCCTCGGCTGAGAGGTCCAACGAGATTTGGTTGCGCTGGGGGCGCCAGAACCAGCGGCGTTGGCTGAGGGCTTCGCGCACCGCGATGCGGTAGAGCCAGATCCGTAACGAGCTGTCCTCGCGAAAACTGTGAATGCCGCGGCAGGCTTTCAGAAACACTTGTTTGGTGACGTCGGCGGCATCGCCGGGGTGGTGCAGCATGCCCTGGACGAGGCCGTAGACGGGCGCGTGGTAGCAGGTCACGAGCCAGTCGAAGGCATGCTCGGCGCCGCTTCGCAGCTCCGTGATTAGTTCGGGCTCGTCTCTTGACCAGGTTAGGGCGTTTGGTACATCGGACACGTCGGGCACCTCGCTTCGCGGCCGGCTCTCGCCGGCTCGCTGCGGCTCCTATCAGGCTGCAGCACGGCGATCCGGGAAGAGCATGGCCACAATTTCCACGGGAGTCACGGCCCAGAACGCTGAGAAGCGAGACGAGCCAGAGTTTACACTCCCGGTCACCGAATCCGCGAATTGGCCAGCGTCATCGTTCATCTTGAAAGATATTCCAGAAATCGGTTGGGGCACCACTTCCAGGCCCGCAGACCGTTGCCACAGTCGCTCTCAGTTGAATGAAAATTTGGGTTGCTGATGTTGCGACCTGACAGGTTCAGGCTGAGCTGACCGAGTGCCACCGCGGTGGTTGGATTCGCAAGAATATTCTGTTGGACGACCGACACTTCAGAAACGCTGCCATCGTCGCAGCCAGCCCCCAAAAGCCTACCGAACGCTTAGACGCATTTCCCACATCCCCGTAGCAAAACTAGCCCGCACTCACGCACAATAGACTCGCATGAGACAATTCATGAAAGTCACCCGCAGCCTAGTTGGCAGGTGCGGCCCGAAGCGATAGCAATTGCATCTTCAACCCGCGGAGCGCTTCCGCCGCAGCGATCCCGCCGTTAACTCATTGCAGGATGGGCGGCCCAAAGCGACGCGCAGAGTATCGGCGCAGCGGCCGCTGAAAGTAAAACGTAAATCAGCGATAGACTGCATATCTATTCGGTTGTATGTGCAAGTGCGGAGGTTATGCCAGCCGTATATATATCGTCACGCGATACGATGATAGTCTGCGGAACGGAAGCAGGGATAAGCGCTATGCGCCGTCACTGAGTGATTGCCATCCGTTCGACGCCAAGAGAGGTCGATAAGCTTCTTATCGCCACTGCTGCTGACTCGGCGCGTTATGCGTGTGGGTCAAAGACAACGCCGGAATGGGCTCACTGTACCGCAACCAATATAAGTGTTTGTGTCAGTGAACTTCTTTTCGCGGTCATCTAGCGAGGGTGAGCTGCTTGCGCTCCATCCCACTGTCAAGCCGGTCGCAATGGTGGCGGACGCCATCATGGATTGTTCTGCGAGAGGCGAGATTGTCCTAGATCCGTTCCTGGGTAGCCGGCACCAAGGCAATCGCGGGCTAACGAACCCGCAGAGTTTGCCGTGGCATTGTCGCTGGACCCTCTTTATATCGACACGGCCGTACGCAGATGGCAACAGTTTCCAGGCCTCAAAGCATTGCATCAGCAAACCGGCAAGACATTTTCACAGTGCGAGAAGGAAGCCCGCCATGACGAACTAGCAACTGATTACTGCTCAGCGCGAAATAATAGCGAAGCAGCACGACTTGAAAAGGAACTTCACGGTCGGCGAGGGCAAATACACCGAGAATCGCAGGCGATTTCATTCGTCTGAAAGGTTCTCCGGGCCTTTCTGGATCTCAAAAAGCCCGCATTGGAGGCCAGAAACGCGCACCTTCTGGCTGACCGGAGTGCAGAGAATGATAGTTAACGACTGGCTGGCGGAGGACGGTGGTTCGGGTACGAACCATTCTCCGCGCCCAAGTTCCCTGCTAACAGGGAAATCCTACTAGGGGGTTCGCTCCTTTTAGCTACCGAACTACTGGGTTAACCCAGCTAGCTCAATGAGTTAAGGTAAAACAGAAGATCAAACCAAGGAGAATCAGAAGACGCTAATCAGGGAAGCGACCTCGCCGAAACGCGGTATTTGGCGTAATGCATGATTCAGCAGTCGGGCTAAGGCTCCTACGTTTGCCCGCCTCCATATGGTGTCAAAGCTGCCTGCCTCTTCTTTGCTGCCTACCCCGATTTGGCAGTTGAAATGGTGGCATCGGAGAGCGCGACAACAATCATCAAAGACGGCTTCGATTTGGCTATTCACTCAGGCGATCTTCCAGATTCCGCTCTGGTTGCTCGAAGGTTCGCGCAGACAATGATCGTTTTCGTGGCTACCGCTCAGTACATCGCACGACACGGTTCACCGGAATCGCCGGACGATCTCAACCACTTTCGATCCGTCGTTTTTCTCGAGCGGGGCTCCGTACAACGGTGGAGATTCGGCTCCGGACAAGACTCGAAGCGAGTTATCCCCACCGGAGTATTTCGAACCAGCGATATTGAACAGATGCGGATGGGTGTTCTAGAACACCTGGAGGTTGCCCAGGCGCCTGCATGGCTTTTTGCAGCAGAACTCAGAGAAGGCATCGTCATCCGTCTTCTGATCGGCGTTTCAGCGAACCGTGCCAATTCTTGCGGTACGGCCCGCCAGCCGGGGGACTGTCCACCAAAGTTCGCATTTTCATCGAGCACCTGGAGAAGACTTTCGCGCTCTGTTCCCAGTTCAACCCAAGACTCGGCTAACTCTATTGAGGGAGCTCGGCCGTAGAAATCGGTAACCTTAAGTCGTCTCCCAGGAAGTGATCTCCGCTGCTTGGCGTTGACTCTGGACGGATAACGGTCCCTCGCTCGGTCGGCTAGACTCTCAGCGGTTCCACCCGTTCCGGCTTAAAGTAGAGTGTGTCGGGCTGGGGTTGACACTTTGAAATCGCTTTGGGGAGACACGTAATTCACACTCACACTCCCTGCAGAGACGGCAGAAGGTGGTTGACCTTCTGGCTGACGCCATCTGAACTAACGTCGTGTCGGAAGCAGGAGTAGGGTAGGGAAATCTAACGGCGCAAAGAAGGAAAATTCATGGAGAAGGCAGTACAGTCTCCCGCAGAAGTCCCATGGCTGGGCGGACCGGCGAAGGACGAGGCCGGTCTGTTTCCATCGAGTCTGTTCTCAACCTGCAAAAATTGATTTTTGCTGGCTCTCCTCTGTCCGAAGTTCTAACGCACATTGCTCAGTTGGTTGAATCGCAAGCCCAAGGCATGTCTTGTACGATCTGGCTTCCCGACGAGGACGGAAAGGAGCTCCATTGTGCCGCTGCGCCCAGTCTTCCTGGATTCATCGCTCAAGCAGGGACCATGGCTGTTGGTCCGAAAGGCGGATCTTGCGGCACAGCGGTTTATCGAAGGGAGCCGGTGTATGTAACCGACATCCTGACCGATCCCGTCTGGGACCACTATCGTGACCGCCTGTTGCCCTATGGAATTCGTTCCGTTTGGTCGCGCCCGTTGTTCACGAGCGAAGGCAAAGCCCTCGGCACTTTTTCTATCAATTATCGTGAACCACGCAGCCCCGGTGCCAACGACCTCCAGTTGATCGAGAATGCCAGCCACATCACCGGGATCGCCATTGAGCGGCACATGAACGAGGAAGCGTTGCGGCGTGAACGCGACAGGCTTCGTTTGCTTCTCGAAATTACGAACAGCATGACGTCTAAGCTGGACCTTCCGCGTTTGGTGGATGTGCTTTCTACAAATCTGCTGAGCGTGACGCGATGCGATTTTTGTGCCTTGCTTCTGCCGGATGCCGATAGCGGGGAATTGCGCGTGACGATTCTCTATAACCCGGAGTCGCGAGGGTCGATCTGCGACGGAACGATCATGCCGATCCACGGTTCGATCGGTGGGAAAGCTTTCGCGACCGGGAAAATCCAGCACTTTGACAACTTGGAGGAGGTACGCGACGATCCCGAAAGTTTCGGCAATAACGTGGGCCGACTTTTCTATCGAACGGGTAGTGGCGGAAGGCTTGAGGTCGGGTTGCGATCTGCCGCTGATCGGCAGAAGCGGCGTTGTCGGTGTGTTGAGCGCCCTAAAGCGGTCGGAAAGGGCATTCGAGAAAGAGGACGTCGAGTTTCTCGAACAGGTGTCCCGCCAAGTAGCCATTGCCGTTGAGAATGCGTTGGACTACGAAACGGCGATCAAGGACAGAGACAAGGAGACGAAACAGAGGCGCTATCTCGAGGAGGAAATTCGCGCCGAGTTTGGGGAAATCGTCGGAGAGAGCCCGGCGTTGAAGACCGCGTTGAGCCTGGTGTCTGTAGTGGCGCCTACGGATTCGAGCGTGCTGATCCAGGGAGAGACGGGAACCGGCAAAGAACTCGTTGCGCGTGCGATACATAAGCTGAGCAGTCGCAGCGAAAGGGCATTCGTGAAACTGAATTGCGCCGCAATCCCTCTTGGACTTCTTGAGAGTGAGCTGTTCGGCCACGAAAAAGGAGCATTTACAGGCGCCATCGCCCAAAAAACGGGGCGGTTCGAACTCGCCGACAAAGGCACGCTGTTTCTTGACGAGGTTGGCGATATACCTCTGGAACTTCAGGCGAAACTGCTGCGCGTCTTGCAGGAGCAGGAATTCGAGAGGCTCGGCAGCAACCGCACGCATAAGGTTGACGTGCGCCTGATCGCGGCCACGCATCGGGATTTGCCCGCGATGGTGAAACAAGGGACATTTCGCGAGGACCTTTATTATCGTCTGAAGGTATTTCCGATCCAGGTCCCGGCCTTGCGACAACGCACGGAGGATATTCCGAGATTGGTGCGGCATTTCACAGCACTCTACGCCCAACGCATGAACAAACGAATTGACGTAATCCCTCCGGAGACGATGGATGCGTTGGTGCGATACCCATGGCCCGGAAACATTCGCGAATTGCAGAACTTCATCGAACGCGCGGTGATTCTCTCTCCGCAGTCGATATTACGCGCGCCAATTTCCGAACTGGAGCCGTTCCAGCCTCACAAGGAATCCAATGTCCCCATGAATGGTCTCGCGGAGGTGGAGCGGGATCATATCCTTCGTGCGCTGGAAGCGAGCAACTGGGTGATCGGTGGGCAGAACGGCGCGGCCGCGCGCTTGGGGATGAAGCGAACGTCGTTGGCCTACAGGATGAAGAAGCTTCGCATTCGCCGGCCTGCCGCGATCCCAGCAGAGACGCAGCTTGGCCGCGCGGCTGGCGACGACTGAGTTTCCAAGCCGCTGTACTAGGTGAGCCGAAACCACCAGCCAGTGACAGTGGATCCGACGGAAACCCGTCAGTGACGGACATCCGTCAGAGATTTGTCAGATAGGTTTGAAATCTGCCGAACTCCTTCTCTTACAAACTTCAATCGCCAGAATCATTTGCAGTGAATGTTCCCTCCTCAGTGACGCTTTGCCTCTTTGGCATCCCATCTGCCGTAAGGATCAAAGCGCCTGCAGGTACGCAAGAGAAATGAGCAAAACAAAGGAGAAAGCGCAATGCTTCCCAAAATCAAACTAGCACTGGCGTTTGTTTTGCTGGCGCTCGCTTTCGGGTTGCGAGCCCTGAACGAGCGCACAAGAAAGCGCGAAGCTAAGGGAAAAAGACCCTCGAGACCGGCATCTTCCACGGCAAAGTCCACCAGACTTCAGGTCGCGCCACCATTTAAGAGGAGGCGGGCGGAAAGCTAGTACTTCGTCTGACGAATTTCAAGACCTCCAACGGGCCAGACGTCCACGTGATTTTGGTCGCCGTAAAAGACGCTGAAGACGATGCCAACTTCCTGAAGAGCGACACCGCACGAGTGGAGCTGGGAAAACTCAAAGGGAATGAAGGCGACCAGAACTATGAAGATACCGAGCGGGTACGGATTTCGCAAAATACCAAACGGTGTCGATCTATTGCGAGCGTTTTAACGCGAATTTCGGCGCAGCACCTCTGGAGAAGTTCTAACGCTGGGAAGCGGTCAAACATGCGAATCGTGCAGCCTGGAGCTAACCGATTCGAGAATCTGAGAGGAGTGAACCGTGATTGGCCGTGTGACTCCCTGGCTGTCAGGCAAGAAGTGGATGCCGTTGTCTGTTGGAGTGCCGGTCCTCGTAGCCGCCTGGTGGGCTTTTCGTCCGGAAAAGCTATGGGTCAATGTGAAGGTCAATGAACCCGCGCCGTTTAGCTCAACCGCCGATCTTCAACCTGTCTATACGGGGCTGATGACAGCTGGTAGGGCGCACCCGACAAGTGGACGCGCTTCAATTTATGAAACGCCCGACGGCAAGCGCGACCTGCGGCTGACAGATTTCATGACCTCGAATGGCCCGGACGTTCACGTGGTGCTTGCTCAGAGCGTTGATGAAGACCTCCGGCAAGACTTTGCAAAGGGCGAGCTGAATAGTGTCGAACTTGGCGCATTGAAAGCGAACCAGGGAGACCAAAACTACGACCTCCCTGACTCGGCAGACCTGAGCAAATACGACGCAGTGGTCATCTATTGTGAGCGATTTCACGCTGTGTTCGGCTTGGCGAAGCTCGAGAAGTTTTGAGAAGCGTCGAGCGCTGGACGCTAGGAACTGAGGAGAGGACTTTATGACTGAACGACTTCACGAACAGGCGCAAAACGCGCAACTCCGGGCCAGGACGACGCCCGAACAGCGTTCCACTACAACCATCCATCGGGCCGAAGCTGACGGTGTGCAAGTGTTTTATCGTGCCGCCGGCGAAGCGAACGCGCCCGTAGTTCTATTGCTGCACGGATTCCCGACCTCATCCTTCATGTTCCGCGAACTCATTCCGCGCCTGGCCAGCGATTACCGGGTGATCGCTCCGGACCTTCCCGGCTTCGGATTCACCGAGGTTCCGGCTGAACGAAAATATTCGTACACCTTCGACGGATTGGCGATCACGATCGACGCCTTCGCGCATGCTCTCAAACTCGACCGCTACGCAATCTACGTGTTCGACTACGGCGCGCCGACCGGCTTTCGGTTGGCGATGGCCCATCCCGACCGAGTGACAGCCATTGTTTCGCAGAATGGGAACGCATACGAGGAAGGTCTCGGTGATGCTTGGGCTCCGATCCGCAAATATTGGGCCTCACCCACAGCAGAAAATCGAGACATACTCCGCCAAAGTATTTTGACGGCGGGCGGAACGCGCTGGCAGTACACCCACGGCGTAGCGAATCCGGAAAGTGTTCCGCCTGAGTCGTACACACTGGATACGGCTCTGCTCGAACGCCCGGGGAACAAAGAGATTCAGCTCGATTTGTTTCTGGATTACGCGTCGAACGTCAAGTTGTATCCGAAATTCCAGGAATATTTTCGCAAGTCGAAACCGCCCTTGCTGGCGGTCTGGGGCAAGAACGATCCTTTCTTCGTGCCAGCAGGAGCCGAAGCCTTTCGGAAGGACATACCCGGCGCGAAGGTTCAGTTCCTTGACACCGGGCATTTTGCGATCGAGACCCATGTCGTCGAAATCGCGTCCGCGATGAAAGAGTTCCTCGACGCTGCGCGTTAAAGCGATGAACGCGGCCCAACAAGAAGATTGCGTTTCATCAGACTCCGGCAATCGGTTTGTTCAGCGGTCAATGAGAAGCGTACTTGCTGTCTGCTCATTTTCCAGCCAAACGTGATTGGAACGAGGAGGAGGGAATGGAACGTCGTGGCTTTCTCGGTGCGCTCACGGCTGCGTCTCTCGGTGCCGTTCTCAAGGGCTCTTTCACTGAATTTGCCCGAGCGGAAAACTCCGCGCGAGCGTCGCAAATTTGCCTGGCCGAGCTGCCAAGAGCGAATTTCCTGAGAGGCGCAGCAATAGTAATGGTCCATGGCGCGTGGGCGGACGGCTATTGTTGGAGCAACATCATTCTCCCGTTAGAGCGGCGCGGTCTTAAGGTAATGTGCGCGCCGATCCCGCTCACGTCATTTCCCGAAGACGTTGCCGCTTTGAGTCGCGCACTGGAACGAACTACCGGCCCAGTGGTCCTGGTCGGACACGCCTATTCAGGCGCGGTGATCGCTGCAGTGCGAGAAGACCGAGTCAAGTCGCTGGTCTACGTCGCGGCGCTCGCGCCCGATGAGGGCGAGACGGTAGCCAAGGTGTTCTATCGCGAACCTGCGCATCCGGAAGCGCCCAAACTGGCTCCCGATTCCCATGGCTTTATTTGGATGCCTGACGGCGGGTTTCAACGAGCGGTTGCCCACAAGGCCTCGGCCGATCAGACAAGCATCGCGGCTGCCGTGCAACGGCCAATCGCGCTTCAGTGCATTCAGGAGCCGGTGCCGGCGCCGCATGGAGAACAAAGCCCTCGTGGTTTTTGATCGCAGAGGAAGACCGAATGATCAACCCGAAGACTCAGCATTTCATGGCCGATCGCATGGGCGCGACGCGCAATCACACCGCTGTGGACCATAGCCCGATGTACACGGAACCGACATCTGGTGGTCAGCATCATTTTGGAAGCTGCGGCTCAGACTCTTTCGCGATAGGATGAAAGTAGGTCCAATATCTCGCGTGGAGACGTAATTATGAGCGCCAAATCTGTCGCCATCGTCACCGGCGCAAGCCAAGGCATAGGGCGAGCCACAGCCCTGCGGCTCGCGCGTGATTTCTCGGCCGTTGTGCTTGTAGCGCGGGAGCAAGGACAAGCTTGGAGAGGCGGCCTCGGAAATCAGGTCCATAGGCACCGAGCCGATGGTCGTTCGCGCTCGACCTGCGTCAACCACAGCCCAAAGACCATCATCGAAGGGACCCTCCAGCGCTTCGGCAGAATCGATGCGTTGCTCAATATTGCGGGCGCCGTGCCACAGATTGATTTGTTCCGACTGACGGACGCGCAGTGGGATGACGGCATGGCGCTTAAGTTTCATGGCGCGCGTCGCATGACGATTCAGGCTTGGGAGGCTTTGAAGTCCTCGCAAGGTTCTGTGGTCTTGATGTCTGGAAACGCAGCGCTCGATCCCAAGCCCGGAAACGCGGCAGTCGCGGCAATCAACGCAGCCATCGACGCACTCGCAAAGGCATTCGCAGAACAAGGAATCAAAGACGGAGTACAGGTCAACAGCGTATCGCCCGGAGCCGTGATGACTGGACGCCGGCGGGCCTTCTTTGAAAAATGGGCGCCTGCCCACAATCTGACGGTGGAAGAGGCGATCAAGAAATTTCCAGAGCAAGCCGGCATCACCCGCTTTGGAAAGCCGGAGGAGATCGCCGACCTAATGAGTTATCTGGTGTCCCCGGCGGCGAAGTGGATGACGGGCGCTTCGGTGCGCATGGACGGCGGCGAGATAAAGGGCATTTAGTACAGATGAAGGCGGGATCTAAGTTCACTCGCCTGGAGGAGTAAATGGAAGTCGCAACTTCGAATGGCATAGAGGTCAATCAGAAGGCCGCCTTGTTGTCTGCTCTTTCCCCAGCGAAAAGTCCCGGAGCGAGGAGGAAGCGATGGAACGTCGCAACTTTCTTGGTGCTCTCACAGCCGCATCTATCGGCGTCCTGTTGGAGAGCTCTTTAACCCAACTTGCGCGAGCAGAAAACAACGCACGAGTCGGCGCACAGCCAACTCTTCTAATTCCCTTCGAGACCTCTCAAGTTCAGGTTTCAGGCAACACGATCTTTGTGCGCCGCTACGGAACGGGGCCGGCCATTCTGATGGTGCATGGTTTCCCGCGCACAAGCCTGATGTGGCGATTCCTCGCGCCGACGCTGGCAGAAAATCACACTGTGATCTGCGTCGATCTGCGCGCCTATGGCCAAAGCGGGATACCTGCTTCAACGGACGATCATTTTCCTTATTCAAAGCGCGCCATGGCAGCGGAACTGGTTGGCGTGATGGACAAACTCGGTTTTCCGACCTTCACGCTGATTGGCCACGATCGCGGCGGGCGCGTGAGCTATCGCCTGGCGTTGGACCATCCGAAGGCGGTGGAACGTCTCGCGGTGTTCGACGTGATTCCGATTCTGGAAGCATGGAACCGATCGGATGCGCGGTTTGCTCGGACTTATTGGCCTTGGATTTTGCTCTCGCAGCAGCAGCCGCTTCCAGAGAGCTATCTGCTCGGTGCCCCCGAAGCGGTATTCCACAATCCCTTCGGGCAGGGTTCGTTCGGCCGGGAGGTTCTCGACGAATACGTTACAACCTATCGCGATCCAGCCCGCGTTCACGGCATTTGTGAAGAATATCGAGCCGCGGCAACGATCGACGTCGAACACGATCGCGTCGACAAGGAAGCCGGCAAGCGAATCGAATGCCCAATGTTGCATCTCTGGGCCCAGGGTGGCCCGCTCGACACTTTCTACGGAAAAGACGGAGGCCCGCTGGGAATTTGGCGGCAATGGGCTCCGCACGCGCACGGACAGGCGATGAAGGGCGGCCACTTTTTCCCTGAGGAGAACCCTGACGACACTGCCCTTATCGTCAAACAGTTTCTCTCTGCATAGGCTACCGATTACGGAGGGGTGATTTGGTGAAGGAAGCGGCGAACAACACCGGCCCACTGGGCACGCCAGAGGCGGCATCCGCAAACGACACCTTAGGGGTTGCGGTCGGCTTGCGTCTGCACTGGCCCGAGTACCTGATGGAAGCGGGCGAAATGAGCCTGTTCATGTTTTGTACTTGCTCGTTTGCCACACTGCTGCAGCACCCCGCTTCTCCGGTCAGGCATTTTTTCGTCTCCGGCATCGTCCGCCGTGCGCTGATGGGATTGGCCATTGGCGCCACAGTCATCGCGCTCATCATGAGTCCCTGGGGCAAACAATCCGGCGGGCATATCAATCCCGCCATGACGTTCGCGTTCTACCGGCTAGGAAAAATCGCCCCTTGGGACGCACTGTTTTACGGAATCGCACAGTTCTCCGGCGCAACGAGCGGTGTTGCGCTCGCAACATTTTTGCTGAGAGGCGCTCCCGGGGATGGCGCGGTTCGTTATGCAGTGACCGTCCCGGGCGTGTTTGGTGCCGCCGTCGCGTTTGCAGCCGAGCTGGCCATCTCTTTCATCCTGATGATCACGGTATTGCTTGTGACAAACCACGAGAGGTTGGCGCATTACACGCCGTATTTCGTGGGTTCGCTCTACGCCGTGAACATCACATTTGAAACACCTCTCTCCGGAATGAGCATGAACCCCGCGCGAACCTTTGGCCCCGCCGCTTACGGAGGGTACTGGCACACTCTCTGGATCTACTTCATCGCGCCGACGCTAGGCATGCTGGCCGCCGCTGCAGTATTTCTTCGGGCTCGGCACGGCACGTCCGCGTACTGCGCCAAGCTGCACCACGCAAACAACAAGCGATGCATATTCCAACACAGGATTTGAGGGCCAAGCTTGAAGTTCAGTACAACCGGGAAACAGAGAACAAACGTCAATTAAAGGGGAAAGCTATGAAGACTCACATTCTCATCGTTAGTGCGGTAGGGGTTCTGGCTCTATACAGTGGCATTCGAACGGTGCAGGCAGGCCCTCCTTCATCGCCACAAGTGTCGTCCGGAACGATAGTCACCTCGGACCCTGGGGTCGTGCCAACAGGAACGTCATTCATCGTACGGACCAATGCCGTCATTAAAACCGACAGGGCATCTCAGGACACGGTCTACGATGCGAGGGTTGCACAAGACATCCAGGATCAGAACGGAAACGTATTGATCCCGAAAGACTCCCGCCTTGAATTGGTGGTGCTTTCTTTTGGCTTCTTGGGTCCCGGTGGAACTGGAAGCACCGAACTGGGGCTTTGCGCGGGGCAGATAGTTATCCGCGGCGTTAGCTATCCGATCCACATATCTGAGCCACAAAAGGACGGGGGACTCAGCGGGGGCATCCACGCTGCAGAGTGGGTCGGTGGCGCTGGGGCAAAAGGCAAGGTCCTCACGAGAGGTCAGCGAATCGATGTACCGTCAGGGGCGCTGTTGAAAGTACAAAATGAGAATGCGATTCGGCTGCAGGGCAATCCACGATAACTTGGGGCTACCGTGGATTTGAGGTTGGCAGTAAGGCCACTTCCTCTCGATAAAGGAGACGATTATGAACGCGACGCAAAACGCTCCTCCAAGGGAGTTTTTCGGGAAAACAGACCCAGAAAAATACGTCCTCGTAAATGAACTCCGCACGGTCTTTTTGAGTGCCATTAGAGTGCCTCTCCTCGTTGCAAGCGCGCGGGTGCCGATGGCGACGGATATGTCGCGCTTCCTGCTTTTGATCGCGAAGGCACGCCGCTCGGCGCCGTCGTGCGATTTCCCCGGCTGAACGGGCAAGCAGTGGCGCTTTTTGCATAAACGCCTGCACCGAAGCGATTCAGGGTCAGCCTCGCCTTTCGCGGACGCGAGCTTCTCGAGGACGTGATGATCGCTGGATTAGCGGAGAAGCGATTGCAGCTGCTAGCGGAAAGGGATGTGGAGTTGTTTCTACCGCGCACGAACGCGCCGACAAGGGCTGATGTGGGAGTCGTGCCAGCCCCGAGGTGAATGATGCCTGACATAGAACATTACGAGATTCTTGTCATCGGAAGTGGAGAGGCCGGAAAGCACATGACGTGGACGATGGCGCAAGCGGGCCACCGAACTGCCGTCGTGGAGCGGAAATATATTGGCGGATCTTGCCCGAACATTGCGTGCTTGCCCAGCAAGAACGTGATTCGCAGCGCAAAAGCGAATTGGTTCGCTCGTCATGGCACGGAATACGGCATTCAAACTGGCCCAGTGTCTACGGACATGAAGGGCGTCCTGAATCGCAAGCGCAAGATGGTCGAGGGCGGAGTTCAGGTTCATCTCGATCGCTTCAAGGCGACCGGAGCGGAACTGATCAGAGGAGAAGCCCGGTTCGTGGCTCCCAAGACGGTCGAGGTGCACCTTAACGAGGGGGGCCGCCGGATGATCACGGGTGATCGTGTCTTTCTTGACCTTGGATCGCGCTCTGTTATCCCGGACATTCCGGGCCTAGCGGCTGCAAAACCCATGACTCACGTCGAAGCTCTCGATCTTGACCGTTTGCCGGAACACGTCATCGTGCTCGGTGGAGGATACGTTGGCCTCGAACTCGCACAGGCCCTGCGCCGCTTCGGGTCTGCGGTGACCGTGATCGAGCGAGGCCGACAAATCGCCGCCGCTGAAGATCCAGATGTTGCGCAAGCCCTTCTGGAGAATTTCACGAGTGAAGGAATCGAAGTGCTGCTCGACACGCGAGTGCATGAAGTGGGTGGACTCTCAGGTCAGAAGGTGCGAGTCGTTGCCGAAGACGGCCACGGGCAACAAAAGATCGAGGGAACCGACCTGCTGATCGCTACCGGACGGACGCCCAACACCGAGGGGATCGGGCTGGAAACAGCAGGGGTCGAACTTGATGCGCGTGGGTATATCAAAGTGAATGACCGCTTGGAGACCAGCGCGGCGGGCGTTTGGGCGATGGGCGATTGTGCGGGCAGCCCGCAGTTCACGCACGTCGCCTTCGACGATTTCCGGGTGGTCCGCGACAACCTGAATGGGGGCAGCCGCACTACGCGAGACCGCCTCATACCGTTCTGTATGTTCACCGATCCCGAACTCGCACGGGTCGGCTTGAACGAATCTGAAGCGAAGCGACGAGGCATCGCATATCGCCTAGCGAAGATGCCAATGGCCGCAGTACTGCGAGCCGTCGCTCTTGGCGAAACACGTGGTTTCGTGAAAATGCTCATTGACGCTCAAAGCGACCGCATTCTGGGATTCACCGTGCTGGGCGTTGAGGGGAGCGAGATGATGGCGGCGGTTCAGACGGCAATGGTGGGCGGATTGCCTTACACCGCGCTCCGCGATGCGATTTTCACGCATCCCACCACAGCGGAAGGCCTGGTTTTT
>CAWFRX010000008.1:0-55354 GCA_963818345.1 uncultured Acidobacteriota bacterium
TTACGAAGGCACGCCACTCCGAGCACGGCGGCCGGTTGCGTCGTTCACCCAGGCATACGAAGCGCCTCTGACTTTTTTTGGCCCACCGATCGCACCGTGAAGCAAACCATCGCAGCGTTCTGAAGCCCCGCGTCATTCTGGAACGGAGGGGCGGCCTGCCTTTTCTCGTGTCCGTTCTTTCGGGACGCGCCGCCACGCAGTGAGAATCTCTCTGCTGGTCGGGTGGTCCCGCCTTGAATTTTCGGGTCGCCTGTCCTTCGTTGTTCGAAGGGCAGGGCTTTTTCGGAGTGTCCGGCGCGGGCGCCGTACCCTGCGTTTTTCAGGATGGGGCGTGCGGAATTGTCCGGCACATAGCCGCCTCAGCTTGTAAATTGGCAACAATACCCAAGACGCTGAAAGCGCATGTATGGCGGGAGGCAACTAGTGGCCAATGAAGGCCCCGTAACGAGATTTCTATTGAAGGGACCCACGGGATCTCCGCTCAGCACGTTAGTGTGGGCATTCGTAACGGGTGCCGTAGCATCCCCGGTCGTCCCGCTGGTTCGTTATCTCGGAAGCCCTGACTTATCTGTCCCAGCTTTTTGTGTAGCGTTCTTATTCTGGGGAATAATCATAGTTTCCGGGAAGCTGTGTACGCAATGGTGGTTTTGGGCGACTATGATTCCGGTGGTTGGTGCCCATGTCGTGTTCATTCTTAGAGTTCCCTGGCCTAAGTGGGTTCCAGCCCCAATCCTAATTTCTTTTGCACTAGCCGATGCCTATGTGATCTTTTACTTCCTATACCTTGTCGGGAAGCTTATGGGAAAGGAGGCCCTCGTGAAAGACAGCTTCAGTGGCACCAAGAGAACGGGAAACTAAGATCACTCGTTGACGCCTTCAGCCGCGTTACCCATCCCCCGTTGAACCCGTTTTGTGCCTTGATACCTTGCTCTGCGCCATGCAACCAGCGGTCATTCCAAGAGCTGTGACTTTTTGTTACCCAGCCCCTCGCACCGTGATAAATGCCATCGCAGCGCCTTGAAGCCCCGCGTCATTCTGAACAAAGTGGCGGCCTGCCTCTTCTTGCGTCCCGTTCCCCGGGACGCGCCGCCACGCAGTGAAGAATCTCTCTGCTGGTTTCCGTTCGCCTCGTTCCCGCTTATCCTCGAAGGCGACGGTTTGCCGTAAGGTTGTGCGCCGGTTGAACCCGTTTTGTACTAGCGTGGACTCCGTTACTGGCAGTTACTCTTAGGCCAGTTTTGAGGGTTTGCTTTTGGTATAGAATTTCGACGCCGGTGCCGCACCTAGGATGCGGTTTTGCATGACAACCTGCAACTTGCACCGATCCCTGCAACCCTTTAGGGTGACCCGGCCTTGAATTTTCGGGCGCCCTTTCCTTCGCTGTTTGAAGGGCAGGACTTTTTCCTTTCTTCCGCTGCGTGCCGGTTTGCCGGCTCATTCGAACACGCCCACCGCGTTCGAATACTCCTAAGTAAACATATTGACGCTCATGTTATAATGTCTCATGTTTGTCGATAGCCTCGCCCGCCGTCCTAGGCACCATAGTGTTGACGAATGCGGGAGTCCCCGCCAAGGCGCGCCCGCCCGTCCGAAAGTTGACCGCCCGACCTGCGATCCCTCCCGACCTTATGCCATGAGTGACCCGCGCCGGCCATCTTGCGACGGCGGCACGCGCATGGATCACTCCCTACATCGTTTGCGAGCGTTAGTCGCCTTTCCTTTTGGCATCTTGCATACTTCTCTGCACTCTTCGCGAGCGCACAACTCAATCCTTTCATTTTCAGTACCTTGCACGGTCCTTGTTCTCTCTTCAGCGCCAGAGCGAAACTCAACTCCTGTGCTTTCAGGCTCATGCACACTCTTTCGTAAAAACACCGGGGGTACCCTTCAGAGTTCATGTCGCCTATTTGACAGTCAATTTTCGTCGTTATTTCGCGGCCTCCGGCACGGTGGCAGCACAACCGCGCATCTGCGACAATTCCGCTTATGCCAAGCGAACAGACCGCAGCCAGCAAGCAGGCCGGTGACAACATGACCGTCCAGATCAGAGCCGCCACCGAAACCGATGTCCCGCTGATCCTCTCCTTCATCCGCAAGCTCGCGGAATACGGAGACATCTCCGACGAAGTCTTCGCCACCGAAGAGGACATCCGCGCCGCCCTGTTCGGCCCGCATCCGGTCGCCGACGGCAGTGCTGGCTTACGTTGGCAACGAGCCGGCCGGATTCGCCCTCTACTCCTACACGTTTCTCCAGTTTTCTGGGCCGCCCCGGAATGTACATCGAGGATCTCTACGTCGAGAACGCGCACCGCAGCCGGGGCATCGGCAAGGCTCTGCTGGTCCATCTGGCCAAGCTGGCGCGAGCAGCGTTCCTGCGGACGCCTGGAATGGGCCGTGCTGAATTGGAACGAGCGCGCCATGGAGTTTTACCAGGACCTCGGAGCCGAGCCGATGGACGAATGGACCACATTCCGTCTGGGCGGCGAAGCCTTGGAGCGCCTCGCGTCGGAGAGCGAGTCATGAACGCGCGTTCCGCGATCTCGCGTAGCGTGATTTTGCGCGCATCCATCTCGAGCGCCACAATCGCACGCATCCCGGCCGCGCCAGCAGCTCGGCGCCGAGCCGTTCGCGCGCTAGTTCTGGTCTGCGCCGCGCTACTGGCGATTCCGCTGGCGCTCGCCGGCCCGCGAGCGCGAACCCAATTCCGTCTACGCCGAGCGCCGCGCGCGCCTGGCCGCGAAGCTCGGCGCGCCCGTCGTGCTGTTCGGCTACACCGGCAAAGAAAACTCCTCGCCCTCCTACGTCTTCAACCAGGAAGAAAACTTCTACTACCTGACGGGCCACAACGAGGAAGGCGCCGCGCTGCTGCTTCTCCCTGCCGACGCCGCCGAAAAAGGCTGGAAGGGCCCCGGCGAAATTCTTTTCCTGCCGCCGCGCGATCTTCCGCAAGAGCGCTGGAATGGCGTGCGCATGGGCCCGGACGATCCCGGCATCGCGGCAAAAACCGGCTTCGCCGCGGTGCAGGACTATTCGCCAAGCTCAAAGATCGCCTGGCCGAGCTGACGAAAAGCTACCACGACGTCTACACGCTCCTGCCGCACGCCGACGACACCGGCTATCCGCACGCGCGCGAATGGTTCGGAATGGCTGACCAAGACCGCGCCGAAGCTTACCTTGCAAGATGCCGCGCCCGCGATCGGCGCCATGCGCCAGATCAAATCGCCCGGCGAAATCGCGCTGCTCACCAAGGCCATCGAACTCTCCATCGACGCGCAGTTTGCCGCCATGCGCATGGTGCATCCCGGCCTCTACGAATATCAGGTGGCCGCGAAGATGGTCGAGATCCACGCCGAGGGCGGATGCGAAGGCGAAGCCTACGCGCCCATCGTGGGCACCGGCTTCCACTCCACGGTCCTGCACTTCAACGAACTCGACGCCCAGATCAAGGACGGCGACGTCGTGTTGATGGACGTCGGCGGCCAATACTCCGGCTACACCGCCGACATCACGCGCACCATCCCGGCCAACGGCCACTTCACGCCGCGCCAGCGCGAAATCTACGAGATCGTCCTGGGCGCGCAGAACGCCGCGCTCGCCGCGCTCAAGCCGGGCATGACGCTCGGCGGCCGCGGCTCAAACAGCCTGTTTCAGATCGCCTACGACTACATGAACACGCACGGCGCCGACCGCGAGGGCCACCCCCTCGGCCGTTATTTCATTCACGGCCTCGGGCACCACATCGGCCTCGAAGTGCACGACGCCGGCGACCCAACCGCCCGCTCGAACCCGGCATGGTCGTCACCATGGAGCCGGGCATCTACCTTCCCGAAGAAAACATCGGCGTGCGCATCGAAGACGACGTCCTGATCACGCCGACCGGCTATAGGCTGCTGACCGCGCGGCTTCCGCGCACGGCATCGAAATCGAAGCGATCATGGCCGAAGCCAAGGCGAAGACCGCCCCGAGTTCAAAATAGCGCCGCGCGGAACTCGAAATAGCGGGCGCCGCGGTCGAAGCAGCGTCGCCCAATAGCCCCATTTTGGGCGGTGCCTGATTGGCGTCCTGACGCGCCGTCCCGGTTGACGCTACAGGCCGCCGCTCTTAGCATTATTGAAAGGACCGCTCCGAAAGCGCCATGACCCTTACGCCAACAATCGACCCTATCGACGAAGAGCTGAATCAGTTTGAGCGCGACATTCGCCAGCTCAAAATCGAGTACGAGCAATTCTTCGGCGGCGGCAAAAAGCGCCCGCCCACGGACATCGAATGGCGCATGGAGGCTGATGATCAAGCGCCACGGCGACCGCGGCGCAACCATGAATTACGCAGCAGCGCTTCCGCTACACCAATCTTCTGCAGACCTACGCGCAGTTATCGCGACATCGTTCCACAAACGCATGCAGCGGCGCGAGGAGGGCAGCGTGCCGAACGCCATTTCGGCGCCGCGGCCCGCGAAATCGAGTGCCCAGCGCGCCGCCAAGAATCAAGAAATCGCCTTTGGCCGGTCGCCATCGCATGCGCGGATCCGTCGCGCGGAGCCGAAGAAGGTCGATGCGATTTACAACGCGTTTCTCGACTGCCGCGTCGAAGGCGGGAGAGTCCACCGACGGGATGTCGCGCGCAAAGTTTGAACAGTTTTTAAGTCGCAAAGTCGAAGAGCTTCGCAAAGAGGATCGGAACGGCGAAGTCGAGTTTGTCGCCGACCTCGATGGCGGTAAGGCTCGCCTGCGCGCCCGCATCAAGACCTGACGACTGCTCCGCGCTCGCCGTTCGATCGCTCACCGCTCCAGCGTGCCGCCTTTCGCGCCGCCGCTGAAGGTCCTAGCTTCTGCGTTTCGCCCGCCGTCTCTTTCGGCCGCGCATTTTCCAGGCCGCGCTTTTCCTCAGTGATTTTTCCGATGCAACGTTTCTCCCTCGCCGCGGTACAATAACCCGCTTTTTCTCACTTCTACTGTCTTCTCTGAACGGAGGCATCCGTGGCAATCGAACGTGCGCTGGTCAGCGTGTACGACAAAACCGGTCTGGTGGAGTTCGCGCAGTCTTTGGCGCGAGCGGGAGTGGAGATCGTCTCCACGGGAGGCACGGCGAAATTGCTGCGCGACGCCGGCGTCACCGTGCGCGACGTCGCGGACCTGACCGGCTGGCCGGAGATGCTGGGCGGCCGCGTGAAGACGCTGCACCCGAAGGTTCACGGCGGCATTCTGTTTCGCCGCGGCCGCAGCCGAGGACCGCGAGCAGGTCGCGCGAGCACGGAATCGCTCCGGTCGATCTGGTGGTCGTGAATCTGTATCCGTTCGAGGCCACCGCCGCGCGGCCGGATCTCACCGTCGAGGAGCTGATCGAGAATATCGACATCGGCGGGCCGGCGATGGTGCGGTCGGCGTCGAAAAATTTCGAGAGCGTCGCCGTGGTTACCGATCCGGCGGACTATCCGGCGCTGGCTGAGGAGCTCTCCGAGCAGCGGCGACTTGAGTCTGGCGACGCGTCTGGAGCTGGCGCGAAAGGCGTTCGCGGCGACCGCGCGATACGACGGCACGCATTGCTACCGAACTCGAGCGGCTGTCGGTCGTCGGACGGCAAAGTGACCCTGGGCGAGCGGCCGCTGCTGCCCGCGCGTTTGCATTTCGCGCTGGCGCGCCACGCGCCCATGCGCTACGGCGAAAATCCGCACCAGAAGGCGGCGCTCTACATTCCCGCGGGCCAGAAGCGCTTCGGGGTTGGCGGGCGCGCGGCAACTGCAAGGCAAGGAGCTTTCCTACAATAATCTGGTGGATCTCGACGCGGCATGGTGACTGGCGCAGGAGTTTGCGCAGCCCGCGGCCGTGATCGTCAAGCACAACAATCCGTGCGGCACCGCGGAGCAGCCAAGCCTCGTCGAGGCGTATCGCCAGGCGCTGGCCTGCGATCCGGTTTCCGCGTTTGGCGGCGTGCTGGCGTTCAATCGCCCGCTCGACGGCGAGACGGCCGGCGAAGTCGGGAAGCTGTTTGCCGAGTGCGTGGTTGCGCCGGGATATGACGCCGCGGCGCGCGCGGCGCTCGGCGGAAAGAAGAATCTGCGGCTGATGGAGATTGGCGCGGGCGAGCCTGTCGCGGATACGCAGCTGGGAGCTGAAGCGGATTTCGGGCGGCGTGCTGGTGCAGGAGCCCGACATGCGGCCGCTCGAGCGAATCCGAGCTGAAGGTCGTGAGCAAGCGGCAGCCCACGCGCGAGGAGCTCGACTCGTTGCTGTTCGCCTGGAAGGTCGCCAAGCACGTGAAGTCGAATGCCATCGTGTTTGCGCGTCGACGGACGGACGCTGGGCGTCGGCGCGGGGCAGATGAGCCGCGTCGATTCGGTGAAAATCGCGGTGATGAAGGCGCAGCAGCCGCTGGCGGGCAGCGTCGTCGGTTCCGACGCGTTTTTTCCGTTTCCCGGACGGAGTCGAGGAGGCGGCGCGCGCCGGCGCGACGGCGGTGATTCAGCCGGGCGGGTCGGTGCGCGATGCCGACGTCATCGCGGCCGCGGATCGTTTGAACATGGCGATGGTGTTTACAGGCGTGCGTCACTTCCGCCACTAGACATCAGTAAGCAAATGCCGGCCCGCGAATCGATGCCGGCTGGCCGCCGCTTTCGGCGCATACTTTGACCCGTTCTGTGCGTACGTGGGATAATAAGCTGCACTCTCCTCCGGGGGCACAATGAATGGTCGCTTAGCCTCTGCGGTCGCATTATTGGTTCTCAGTTCAACGGGAGCTTGGGCGTCGCCATCCGCCGCGCCGGCGCCGGCGCAGACGGCTTCCCCTGCCGACGTGAACCGGAGGGCGGAGACCTACTTCAACTTGACCATGGGGCACCTCTACGAGCAGGCGTACGAAGAGTCCAGCCAGGCCGCCGATGCCGATCGCGCCATCGATTTTTACAAGAAAGCCTATGCGCTCGATCCATCGAGCGGTGTGATCGGCGAGCAGCTTGCCGAGATGTATTTCTCTCGCAGCGCACCGCCGAAGCGGTGAATGAAGTGCAGGGCATTCTGAAGCGCGATCCGTCGAACGTCCCGTCGCGGCGGTTGCTGGCGCGGATTTACATTCGATCAGCTCGGCGACTTGTCCGATGCCTCGAGCAAAGTCACACCGTCAATCTGGCCATCGAGCAGTTCCGTGAGATCGTGCGCCTCGATCCCACCGACGAGGATTCGGCGATCTGGCTGGCGCGGCTCTACCGGCTAACAACCAGCACGATCAGGCGGAGCAGGTGCTTCGCGACGTGCTCGGTGCGCGATCCGGACAATGAAGCCGCGGTCAGCCAGCTCACCCAGCTTCTGCTGGACGAGGACAAGTCCCAGGACGCCATCGCGCTGCTGCAGCAGAGCATTGCGCGAGCGCCCAGCGGCGGCTTGTACGACCAGCTGGGCGACGCTTACACGCAGATCCACGATCTGGACCACGCCGAGCAGGCCTACCGCAGCGCGGTCGAACTGGAGCCGGACCAGGTCAGCCATCATCGCGGGCTGGCGCAGTCGCTTTTCGACGAAGGGAAATTCCCAGCGGCGCTCAGCGAATACCAGAAGCTGGCTGAGATGGAGCCGAACGACGCCAACAATTATTTGCGGCTGTCGGAGATCTATCGCCAGCTGCAGCAACTGGACAAGGCCGAGGCGGAAGTGCTGCTGGCCAAGCAGCGGGCGCCGGGCAATCTGGAAGTGATCTACAACGAGGCCGCGATTTACCAGGCCGAAGGCCGCTATGACGACGGCGATCCGCGTGCTTTCCGATGCCGTGACCGCGGTGAAAGGCGCAGGCGGAGGTCGCGCCGACGCGGCGCCGCACGCTGGCGATCTTGTACCAGTTGCTCGGGCAGATTTATCGCGACAGGAGAATTACACCGCGGCGGTGAACACGTTCCAGGAAATGGCGCAGCTGGGTCCGGAAGAGGATCGGCGCGCGCGGGCGCTGATCATCGACAGCTATCGAAAGGCGCACGACCTGCCGCACGCCTTCGCCGAAGCGCAGAAGGCGCTGGCGACTTATCCCGACGACCGCAGCTTGCACATCAGCCAGGCGCTGCTGTACGGCGAGAACAATCAGCCCGATCAGGCGACGCAGGAGCTTGCGGCCACTGCTGGATCACACCGCGAACGATCTGGAGATCTATCTCGACCTGGCGCAGGTGTACGAGGAAGGCCAGCGCTTCGCGATGCCGAAGCGGCGGTGCAGTCCGCGGAAAAACTGGCGACGCAGCCCGCCGAGCAGGAGACGATCGGCTTCTCGCTGGCCGCGTCTACGAGCGCGAGAAGAAATACGATCAGGCCGAGCAGGCGTTTCAAGGCGTGCTGGCGATCAATCCGCGCAATGCCGCGGCGCTGAACTATTACGGCTACATGCTGGCGGATCGCGGCGTGCGTCTGGACGAGGCCGTGAATTTCGTGCAGCGCGCGCTGGCCGAAGATCCGCACAATGCGGCCTACCTCGATAGCCTGGGCTGGGCTTACTACAAGCAGGACAAGTATGCCGACGCCGAAAAGTATCTTGCGGAAGGCGGTGCAGCGAGAACCGCACAATCCGACCATGCTGAGCCATCTGGGCGACGTGTTGGCCAAGAGCGGGCGTGAGGATCTGGCGGAGACCGAGTGGGAGAAGTCGCTGGCCGAATGGCATCGCGTCCCTGGCGGCCGAGTTTGAGGCCGAGGAAGTGGCCGAGCTCGAGCAGAAAATCGCCAGCCTGAAGCGCCGCTTGGCGCAGCAGCAGAAGCCGGCAGCAGGAACCAGGTCCAGCAGTAGCCCAGCGTCAATGTCACTTCATTCGCGTTCCCGCCTTCGCCAAGGTCAATTTGCGCCTCGATGTCTTGGGGCGGCGCCCCGACGGCTATCACGAGCTGCGCACCATTTTTCAATCGCTGACGCTGCACGACACTCTGCGCCTGGCGCGCACGCAGGCGGCCAGGCGATCGAACTGAACGTTACGGGCGATGCGGCGCTGGCCGCAGATCCCGGCGCGAGAAAATCTGGTGTGGCGCGCGCTGGCGGCGCTGCGGCGGGAGCTGAAATTGCGCGGCGGGGTTCGCGTCGAGCTGCAAAAGCGCATTCCCGTGGGCCGCGGGCTCGGCGGCGGTTCGAGCGATGCTGCGGCGGCGCTGGTGGCGCTGCTGCGGCTTGACGCGGCGGCGGTTCGCGCTGCGAGCGGTTGCTGGAAATCGCCGCGCGGCCTGGGCGCGGACGTGCCGTTTTTTCTATTTGGCGGGCGAGCGCTGGGCACCAGCCGCGGCGATGAAATTTATCCGCTTCCGGATTTGCCGCGCCGAGCCGTTTTGGTGGTGTCGCCGCGCGGAATCGCGGTGAGCACGCGCAGATGCTTACGGCTGGCTCGACCGCCGATTGACAAAGGGAGCGCCGGTCTCTAGACTATGGGGTTTCTGCGCTCTATGCTGGAGCTCGCAGGGAGGCAGCCTCTCGAATGATTTTGAGGCCGCTGTTTTCCGGCGGCATCCGCGCCTCGCGAATTTGCGGAGGCGACTGCTCGAGCAAGGAGCTGCGGAAGCGGCGCTGGCGGGTAGCGGTTCGGCGGTGTTTGGAATTTTCCGAAACCCAGCGCAGGCGCGCCGAGCCGCCAAGAAGTTTCCGGAAGACGAAGTCTTCCTTTGCACGACGATTTCGCGAGCGGCGTATACCCGCGCCTTGTGGGGCCGCGCGGGGTGGGCGTAGACGCCGCGAGCAGGGGCTAGGTGAGCAGTCAGCTTGGTTGACGACAAGTTCAAGATTTTTACCGGCAGCGCGTCTCCGGAACTTGCCCAGCGGATTTGCAGCTATCTAGGCGTGAAGCTGGGCGGCGCGAAGCTGGGCCGGTTCAGCGACGGCGAGATTTATTTTCAGATTCTCGAGAACGTGCGCGGCGCGGACGTGTTCGTGGTGCAGCCGTGCTCGGATCCGGTGGACCGTCACCTGCTGGAGCTGCTGCTGATGATCGATGCGTTCAAGCGCGCGTCGGCGTGGCGGGTAACGGCGGTGGTTCCGTATTACTCCTATGCGCGGCAGGATCGCAAGGACAAGCCGCGCGTGCCGATTTCGGCGAAGCTGGTGGCGGACCTGCTGGAGACGGCGGGGGCCAGCCGCGCGCTGACGCTGGACCTGCACGCGCCGCAGATTCAGGGCTATTTCAACGTGCCGGTGGATCACTTTACGCGTCGCCGGTGCTGATCGAATATTTCAAGCAGCGGAAGCTGGGGAAACTCACGGTGGTTTCGCCGGACGCGGGCGGCGTGGAGCGGGCGCGGGCGTTTGCCAAGAAGCTGGATGCGCCGCTGGCCATCGTGGACAAGCGCCGAGTGGATGTGGACGTCAGCGAAGTGATGCACCTGATCGGCGACGTGCGCGGCGCGCCCGGCGCTGATCATGGACGAATCATTGATACGGCGGGACCATGGTGAAGACGGCGGAGGCGCTGCTGAAGGAAGGCGCCACGGAAGTTTATGCGGCCTGCACGCATCCGGTTCTTTCCGGGCCGGCGGTCGAGCGGACTGCGGAAGTCGGCGATCACGGAAGTGGTGGTGACGGATTCGGTGCCGCTTTGCGAAGCGGCACGGAAGCTGTCGAAGATCAAGGTGCTGAGCGTGGCGGATTTGTTGGCGCGCGGCATTCGTTCGATTCACGAAGAGACGTCGATCAGCGAGCTATTTAACTAGAAGTTGTTACTTCAGAGTTTCGCTAGACAAAGTTTCGGCGGGGGAGAAGAAGCCATGGAGCAAGTCATCGTTGAAGCGCATGCCGCGCATGATCGCGGCAAGAATGCCGCGCGGCGCGCGCGCCGCAGCGGGCAGGTGCCGGCCGTGCTTTATGGCGGCAAGGGCGAGGCCATCGCGCTCTCGCGTCAACACCAAGCAGCTCGGCGTGATTTTGCGCTCGGAGTCTGGCCACAACACGATCTTCAAGGTGAAGACTGCCCGGGCGAAGAGCAGCCGCGATGCTCAAGGACTGGCAGGTGGACCCGGTGGCGGGCGTGCTGCTGCACGTGGACCTGATGCGCATCGCCATGGACGTGCGCATGCGCGTCAAAGTGCCGGTGCACACATTTGGCGAGCCGCAGGGCGTGAAGTTGCAGGGCGGCATTTTTGAAATGGTCACGCGCGAAGTGGAGATCGAATGCCTGCCGACGGAAATTCCGGACGAGTTTCGCGTGGATATCAGCGGTTTGATGATCGGCAAGCACTAGCGCGCGGGCGATCTGCCGCTAGACCCGGAGAAGATGCGCTTGGTGACCGACCCGCAGCGCGTGATCGCGCACGTGGTGGCGCTGCGCGCGGAAGAAGAGAAGCCCGCCGAAGCAGTGGCCGCCGAAGCTGCGACGCCGGCCGAGCCGGAAGTCATCAAGAAGGGCAAGAAGGAAGCCGAAGAGGGCGAAGAAGGCGCCGAAGCCGAGGAGAAGCCGAGAAGTCCAAGAAATAGCCGGCGCCGCGGGCGGCCGATGCGCTCGCATGGAGTTTCGACTTTTGCTTCGCAGCCACGCAGGGCCGATGCGGTGCTGCGATGCGATTGATCGTGGGCCTTGGCAATGTCGGCGTGCAATATGCCTGGACGCCGCATAACCTGGGGTTTCTGGCCGTGGACTGATTGCCGAGCGCGCCAGGATTCGCGTGGAGCGGCCGGAAGCGAAATCGCTGGTCGGGCGTGGGCGAAGTCGCGCGGGCAGGAAGTGGCCTTGGCCAAGCCGCAGACGATGATGAATCTGAGCGGCTTGGCGGTGCGGGATTTGCTGAGCCGGCTGGATTGCGGCCCGCAAGATTTGATGGTGTTGTACGACGACGTGGCGTTGCCCTGGGGCATGCTGCGGATTCGCGAACGCGGCACGGCCGGCGGGCACAACGGGCTGAAGTCGATGATCGGCGCGATCGGCACGATGGAGTTTTCGCGGGTGCGGATGGGCGTGCAGCCTGAGCATCCGGTGGCGACCTGGCGGAATATGTGCTGCGGCCGATGCGCAAGGCGGAACTGGAGATTGCCGCGGAAATGATCGAGCAGGCGGCCGAGGCAGTGGAATTGATTTTGACGCAGGGACCGGCGCGGCGATGAACCGGTTCAATCGGCGCGCGTCGCCGCCAGGCGAGACGGAAGAGTAAGCGAAGAAAGCTAGCGTCCAGCTAGAGCCTTGCAAAAGGCGGGCGCAGAAATCGAGGAAACATGGAAGAACGATTGTACGACCTGATTTTTATCTGCATGCCGGCGACGCCGGAAGAGGAAATCGCCAAGATCATCGCGACGCTCGAACAAGTGGTCGCGGAGCACGGCGGCAAGGTGGAGAAAGTGGAGAAGTGGGGCACACGAAGGATGGCCTATCGCGTGGCCAAACAGCGCGAAGGCTACTACGTCTACATGTCGATTGCGCGGCGCGCAGGCGACCTGATCAAGGAGCTGGAGCGGCGGCTCAAGGTGTCCGACGCCGTGATCAAGTACATGACCGTGCGGCTGGACGAAGAGATCAAGCGGCAGCAGAAGCTGGTGGGCCGGCGCGAGCGGCGCGCTCGGCAGCGGCCGCGCAAGCCGGCGGCGGGCTCGGCGACCGCCAGTCCGCCCGCGGCGCACCGCCGACCCCGACGCCCCCGGCGGCGGCCGCCGGCAGGTTCAGCGCCAGAGCCGGCAGCAGCGGCGAGCTAGCCGAGTGCACGTCTACGCCGATCCGAACGCGAAGAGGAAAATCATGAGCGAAGAACGTACGCAGGTACAGGCAGCATCAGCGGCCCATCTCATCCGTCGGGCGCGGCCGCCGCGCGAAGGCCGTTCTGGCGGCGGTGGCGGTGCTCCCGGCGGCGGAGGCGGCGGACCGCGGCGCGGCAAGCGGCAGTATTTCCGCAAGAAGAAGGTGTGCCGCTTCTGCGTCGAGAAGGTGGACTTCATCGACTACAAGAAGGCGCGACATGCTGCAGCCGTTCGTGCAGGACCGCGGCAAGATCATGCCGCGGCGCATGACCGGCACCTGCTCGAAGCACCAGCGTTGGCTGGGCGTGGCCATCAAGCGGGCGCGCAATATCGCGCTGCTGCCGTTTGCCACCGAACTTAAGTCGAGGCGATTCGAATTTTTGCGAGGCTAGAGAAATGCAAATTATTTTGCAAGAAGATATCGAAAGGTTGGGACGCGCGGCGAAGTGGTCAACGTGACGCCGGGCTACGCGCGCAATTACCTGCTGCCGCGCAAGCTGGCGCTGGAAGCTTCGCCGGCAATCTGAAGCGGCATGGAGAAAATTCGCGGACGCTGGCCAAGCGCACCGCTACGGAGCGCGAACAGGCGTAGGCGCAGGCCGAGCTGCTGAACGGCGTTACGCTGACGCTGGCGCGCAAGGCCGGCGAGACCGATCAGCTGTTCGGATCGGTGACCGCCGCGGATCTTGGCCGAGGCGCTGGCCAAGCAGGGATTTGAAGTGGACAAGCGGCGCATCCAGCTGGCCGAGCCGATCAAGGCGCATCGGCGAATACACGGTGACCGCGAAGCTGGTGCACGACGTGACCGCGACGTTCAAGGTGATCGTCGTGCGCGAGGGCTAGCGCATCCGCTTTTCTTGAGCTGCGAACGCGTTCGCGCGCCACGTGCGACGGTTTGTGAATGAAAAGGGCGCTTGTTTTTTGCGGCGCTCTTCACGCAACAAAGTTTTGCACACCACGCTAATAATTCCCACACGAGTTCTAGCTGTGAGTTGCCTTGACCGCCCTGGCATCCCTCCGCACAATCGACAAACTGGTCGACGATCCGCGCGGACTGCGCAGACCAAAACAACACTTGCGAACGCGGTCCGTCTTGAGCAAAATAAGCTAGGCGAATAGAGAGCGAAGGAATGCACAAATAGAATGGCCACCGAGACCACCCTCGAACGACCCCTGCCGCAAAATCTCGAAGCCGAGCGCAGCGTGCTGGGCGCGATCCTGCTCGACAACCACGCGCTGAACGCCGCGATCGAAAAGCTGAAGCCCGAGGATTTCTTCCGATCACCACCGGCGAATTTTCAATCAGATGATTGAGCTGGGCGAGAGCCAGCAGGCCATCGACCTGGTGACACTCTCCGATCAATTGCATCGCAAGGGCGAACTCGAGGCCGCGGGCGGGGCCGCTTACCTCGCGCAACTGGTGGACGGCGTGCCGCGCGTCGCGCACCTGGAGCACTACGCGCGCATCGTCAAAGAAAAGGCGCTGCTGCGGCAGCTTGATTCACGCCACGCACGCCATCCAGCAGACGGCGATGGAGGCGGAGGAGGACGCGGACGCGATTCTGGATCGCGCCGAAGTCGTCGATCTTTCGAGATCGCCGAAGATCGCGTGCGCGTCGGGCCTGGTGGCCATGAAGGACGTGGTCCACGACAATATCGAGCGGCTCGAGCGCGTCATCACCGAGGGCAAGCGGATCACGGGGCTTGTCCACCGGCTACGCGCAGCTCGATAATTTGACTTCGGGTCTGCAGCCTTCGGAACTGATCATTCTCGCGGCGCGGCCTCGGTGGGCAAGACGGCGTTGGCGTTGAACATCGCGGAGAACATCGCGCCATGCAGCGGGACGCGCAGGTGGCGATCTTCAGCCTGGAAATGTCCAAGGAATCGCTGCTGATGCGCTTTCTGGCTTCGCAGGCGCGCGTGGACGCGCACAAGTTCCGCACCGGGCCATTTGTCGCGCGACGACTGGCGGCAGATGACGCACGTCGCTGGCGCAATTGTCGGACGCGCCGCTTGTGGATCGACGATTCGGGCTCGGCGACGGTCACGGAAATCGGCGCCAAGGCGCGGCGGAATGAAGCGCGACCGAGGGCTGTCCCTGGTGGTGGTGGATTACTTGCAGCTGATCGCCGGACGCGGCCGATTCTCGAATCGCAACGAAGAAGTGTCCAGCATCACGCGCGGGCTAAAGGGCTGGCGAAGGAGCTGAAGGTTCCGGTGCTGGTGCTGAGCCAGCTTACGCGCGCGCCGGAGCGCGAGGAGCGCAGTGCCGCAGCTTGCCGACCTGCGCGAATCGGGCGCCATCGAGCAGGACGCCGACGTGGTGATGTTCATTCACCGGCCAAACTATGTTCAAGAAGAAGGGCGAGGTCACCGACGAAGAGCGCGCGCAGACCGACTTGATTATCGCCAAGCAGCGCAACGGCCCGGTGGACCGCGTCCCATTCGTGTTTCTTGGCAAGTTCACGCGATTTGAAGAGGCGGCTGCCGGCACCTGGGCCTCCGACGAGGAGTAGCTTCGATCGCAGGACGCATCCGGCGTGAAAAACACGCCGCTTAAGAATGGGTAGGGTCGGGCACGATGGAGCGAGGCAAGCGCTCGACGGACGGCGCGTCAGCGACAGGACGCGCAGTGGACTCGGCACCCGACGATGCTCCAGCTGTGGCATGCCGCGCGGCCTCATTGCGGTCCTCGTACCGGCCAAAGATCATCTTGCCCGCCGTCGTTTGATGGACCGAGGTCACGTTGATGTCCACCGTTTTGTTGATCGCGCGGCGGCCGCCGTCGACGACGACCATGGTGCCATCGTCGAGATACGCAACGCCTTGGTTGTATTCCTTACCTTCGCGAAGGATAAAAACACGCATCGTCTCGCCGGGCAGCACCACGGGCTTGAGAGCATTGGCCAGCTGGTTGACGTTGAGTACGTCGATGCCCTGAAGCGTGGCGACTTTGTTCAGGTTGTAATCGTTGGTGATGATTTTCGCGTCGTAGCGTTTCGCCAGCTCGATGAGCTTCAGATCCACGTCGACGACCTGCGGGAAATCATCGTCGACAATTTCGACTTCGAGGTGCGGCATCTTTTGGATCCGCTGCAGGACTTCGAGGCCGCGGCGGCCGCGTTGCCGTTTCAAGCTGTCGGCGGAATCGGCGACCAGTTGCAGCTCGTGGAGCACGAACTGGGGCAAGAGCAGCGCGCCTTCCAGGAAGTAGACCTCGCAGACATCTGCAATTCGACCATCGATGATCACGCTGGTATCGAAGACCTTGGGCTGACGGCGGTTACTGTGCTCGCTGCCAAATAAGCCCGCCGAGCGCCTGCAGATTGAGCATGTCGCCTTTGTTCGCTCCGATGACCAGGCCAATGTACGTCATCACCAGCAGAAGTCCAACGTCCAGGAACGAGCGCGAGCCCTCGGGGATGGAGGTGCGCTGCAGCACCAGGCCCATCAGGTAAGCGCCCAGGATGCCGAGAATCGAGCCGACCGCTGCGCCAATCAAGCGCCGCAAGCTGGCTCGCTGCAGGCGCACCTCGAATAGAAACACGGCCACCGCGAACAGCAGGCCCATCACCGCGGCGATCAGCGGACTCAGGTCGAAGGGATGGAAATGATAGCCGGCGGCGACACACGCGCTCGCGAAAACCGCGCGGACGACAAACTGATCCCACAAGGTGCCAAAGCGAACTTGCCCGATTGGAATCAGCCGATGAAACTCCGGAACTGCGCCCGGAACGAACAGGAGTTAGCCCCATTATAAGACCTCATGAACAACAATGGTCGGAGCGGCATCGTATGAATCGAGATTAGGTTCCGTCGGATGAATCCGCGTTAGGCATAAAAGTATCCGCGATATGAATGTGCTTATGAATGTATATTTGTGGCTAGAATCAAGCCGGACCGCCTCCGCGCTACCCCCTTATAGCACGAAAAGGGTGCAACGGGTTAGGCCGCGCCGAGGTTGCGGAGGTGGCAGCTACCGGTGCGGCATGGTGCGGATGGCTAGAGACTAGGGCAAATAAAAGCGCGGAACGCGCTGGCCGATGGCGCAACAAAGATCTGAGGTCACGGTGCCCAGCAGGCGAGCCACGTCCGAGATAGGTTGCGAAGCATCGCCGTCGTCGCCGTAGATGGTGGCGACGTCGCCGACGCGGACGTCTGGGATGTCGGTCACGTCGGCGGCGGTGAGATCCATCGAGACCGTGCCGACCAGCGGGACAAATTGCCCGCGAATAATCAGGCGCCCGCGATTGGTGAGGGCGCGCGGAATGCCGTCTGCGTAACCCGCCGAGACACGGCGACGCGTGATGGGCGCGAGGCGACCCAGCGGCCGTTGTAGCCAACGCCCTGCCCGACCGGCACGTCACGCAGCGAAATGACGCGCGTGCGCAGCGAGAGCACCGGCTGCAGCGGCAATGTCTCGGCTGCCACACTCGTTGCGCTCGGGCGGATCGTACGACTGGTGGTAGCCGTAGAGAATCAGGCCCGGCCGAACCATGTTGGCCCAGGTTCTCGGGCGTGTCGCAACGGCGGCGCTGTTCGCCAGATGAATCAGCGGCGCCTCGACGCCCAGGGTGCGCAGATGTTCGAGCGCGCCGGCAAATACTTTGTGCTGCCGCTCGGTTTTTTCGTCGGTGAATACTTCCGACGAGGCGAAATGAGTGAAGATGCCTTCAAGTCGCAGGTGCGGGCAATCCGCCAGCGTGCGCACAAGGCAAGGTACGTCCGACGGCGCGATGCCCAGCCGATTCATGCCGGAGTCGATTTTCAGATGAAAGGCGACGCGGGCCGCGGCGCGCGCTGGCTGCGGCGCGCTCGAGCATCTGAAGTTGCTCGCAGCGAGTGACCGCCGGCGTCAGGCGATATTGCAGCAGGCGCTTTTCTTCGCCCGGCCAGAAGCCGGTAAGCAGCAGAATGGGATTGCGAATGCCGCCTTCACGAAGCTCCACGCCCTCGGCGGAACAGGTGACGCCAAACCAATCGGTTCCTGCGCGCGCCAGTGCGCGAGCGACGGGCACGGCGCCGTGGCCGTAGGCGTTGGCCTTGACCACAGCCAATATCTTGCGCCGGGCGCGCGCTCGGCGTTCCAGGCGGATTCACGTCGCTTCTGGATCGCGCGCAGATTGCGCGTCAGCGCGCCCAGGCGAATTTCCGCCCAGATGGGCCGTCCTTCAAATTTCAGTCCGCGTTGCATGTTGAATGAATCGAGCGTAGTCGAAAAATACGCGCCGGGCAAAACATGGACTGGGCACATGCAGGGCGGTCTAGTTAACATGCGACCATCCGGCGCGGAGCCATTCGCCGACTCCATCGCAGCGCCACACGCGCGGAGCCAGTTGATCTCCTCGCCATGGCGCGTTTGGTGATAAACTCTTGGCCCTTTACGCGTAGCTCTGGAGTCCGCAAGGGCTGCCATCAGGGACACAACAGGCATACGAATGTCTCGCATCGTCGCCATCTTACCCGCTGCAGGACTCGGCACACGCATGGGCGCTGAGTCGCCGAAGCAGTTTCGCCTGCTGGACGGCTTGCCGCGTGGTCATTTTCACGCTGCGGCGGCTGGCTGCTTGTCCGTCCATCACGGAATTTTTGATCGCGACGCGAGCCGAAGAAGTCGATGCACTGGCCGCGCGCGTCGCGGAGGAGCGGTTGGGCCGACCGGTACGGGTGGTGCGCGGCGGCGATACGCGGCAGCAATCGGTAGCGAACGCGCTGGCGGAAGTCGCGCCGGGCGCGGAGTTGGTGCTGGTGCACGACGCCGTGCGGCCGCTGGTGACGCGCGAGCAGGTGGAGCGGGTGATCGCGGAGGCGCGCGCGCGCCGCGCCGCCATCCTGGGCATTCCCGCGATGGATACGGTGAAAGAGGTCAAGCGCACGAGTTTGCCGGGTGACGTTGCGCTGATCACGGCGACGATTCCGCGCGAGCGCGTGGTGCTGGCGCAAACGCCGCAGGTATTCCACGCCGCGCTTTTGCTCGAAGCCTTTGCACGAGCCGCCGCCGAAGGCGCCTCGGCATCGGACGAAGCTGGCCTGGTCGAGCGTCTGGGGCACGACGTCTACGTCGTGCTCGGCTCGGAGCGCAACCTCAAGATCACCCGGCCCGGCGATCTCGATCTCGCTGAATTTTATCTGGCGCAGGAGCGCGCCGGGCGATGAGCCGCGCTGGCATTGGGTACGATCTGCATCGCCTGGCCGCTGGGCGAAAACTCATTTTGGGCGGCATCGAGGTGCCCTTCGACAAGGGCCCGGAGGGCCACTCCGACGGAGATGCGCTCGCGCACGCCATCTGCGACGCTCTGTTGGGCGCCGCGGATTTGGGCGACATCGGCACGCACTTTCCCGACAGCGACCCGCAATGGAAGGGCGCGCCGAGCCTCATCTTTCTGGAACACGTGCGCGGTCTGCTAGCGGAGCGGCACCTGCGGATCGCGCACATCGATGCGATCGTCATCGCAGAACGCCCCAAGCTCGGCACGCATTTTCCGGCGATGCGCGAAGCGCTGGCTGGCGCGCTGGGCGTTGAGCCCAGCCGCATCAGCCTCAAAGCGAAAACAAACGAGGGCGTGGATGCGGTGGGCCGCGGTGAAGCGATCGCCGCGCAAGCGGTCGCCATGCTCGAGGAGTAAGACGCACCGAAACGGCCTCCGGCCAGTGTTCTCCGGGAGCGCTGGAAAGGGCCGCAAGGTACCATGCGGAAATACCCATGGAAAAACTGAACGGCATCCACGCGGTACGTGAAGCGCTCAACGCCGGCCGCGCCGCTGCAAGCGGTTCTGGTTGGCCGCGGGCGGCATGGCGGCCGCTTGCAGGAAATCGTGCAGCTTGCCAAGAGCCGCGGCGTTCCCGTGCGCTTTGAGGATGGCGCGCAGCTCGATCGGGCGGCCGGAACACGCGAGCACCAGGGGGTCGTTGCGCTCGTCGCCGCCCAGGCCGCCGTTTCGCTCGAGGACCTGATCGCTCGCAAAGGTTCGAGTGAGACGCCAGGGTTGCTGGTTTTGCTGGACGGCGTGGAAGACCCGCAGAATCTCGGAGCGATTATTCGCAGCGCCCTTGCGGCTGGTGCGCGCGGAGCCGTGATCCCCGAACGCCGCGCCGCCGGACTCACCGAGGCCGCCGCGCGCGCCTCCGCGGGCGCCGTGGCCCACTTGCCGGTGGCGCGCGTGGTGAATTTGGCGCGGGCGATGGAAGAGCTCAAAAAAGGAGGCTACTGGCTGGTCGGGCTCGACGAGCGAGCCGAGCGGCCTATCACCGATGTGGACCTGACCGGCCCGATCGGGCTGGTGCTCGGCGGCGAAGGCAAGGGGCTGCACGAACTGGTGCGCGCACGATGCGATTTCCTGGTTTCGATTCCGACCAGCGGACCGGTGCTTTCGCTGAACGTGTCCGTGGCGGCGGGAATCGCGCTGTTCGAGGTGGTTCGTCAGCGACGCGCCAAAAGTTCGCGCCAGGATTCGCGGGCGAAACCGTGAGCCCGGCGACCATCGTTGAGGACGAGAGCTAACTGTCGTATTGAATCAGAGACAGAACGTCCAGCCCGGGCAGTTTTGCACGGCCATTCAAGAACGTCAGTTCCACGGCAAACGATAGTCCTTTCACTTCACCGCCCAGTTGCCGAACGAGTTGCACGGTGGCTGCCGCCGTCCCGCCGGTGGCTAACAGATCATCGCTGATGAGCACGTGCTGTCCCGGCTAAATCGCGTCTTGGTGAATCTCCAGCGAGTCGGTGCCATATTCGAGCTGGTAGGAGACTCGCGAGGTCTTCCCCGGAAGCTTTTTCGGTTTGCGCACGGGCACAAAGCCGGCGCCCAGCCGGTACGCGAGCGCGGGCGCGAGAATAAAGCCGCGCGCCTCCACACCCACGACGATATCCACGTGCTGATCGGCGTAGCGGCTGCACAATTCGTCCACGAGCCGGTGGAAGCCGCGCTGGTCCTTGAGCAGCGTGGTCAGATCGTAGAAGAGAATGCCGGGCTTGGGATAATCGGGAATCTCGCGAATCAGTTTTTTAAGTTCTTCCATGAATGGTTAGCCTCGGGCGGTGAAGTGACCGGCGCGTCAGTCTTCGACGCATCAGTCGTCATAGTCGATCGAAAAATCGGACATGAATTCCTGAAGCAGATCGGCATCCGTTTCGGCGATCTTTTCAACAGCGGCGTGGAGGGGGCCTTGTCGCAGGTCCTCACGCAGGGCAAACAACTGTTCCTCTGTCCCGATTGCGTAAATCTCCACGCGGCGATCGCGAAGGTTCTTGACGTACCCGGCGACGCCGAGTTGCCGCGCGGCGCGATGAGTGAAATACCGATACCCGACGCCTTGCACCAGGCCCGACACGTGAAACCGTATTGCCTTCTTCTGACTCGACACGCGATTGTGGACAAATCTGCGGCAACCACGCCCGCAGAGGTGCGATTCTACCAGAGGTGCGGAAGCGGTAGAGGCTGGAAAACAGAGCTTGTCGCGGCAAACGCACCTCTCGCTATACACTATAGCCATCATCGCAGGGGGATCGGTTGGCACGATGAGCCGCGGCACGCACAGGCGGGACGCGCCCGAGGGATGGCGTGATCAAGTTTCCGTGAGCCCAATGAAAAGAGTTCGTCGCATCGTTTGTTGCGTCGGTCATTACATAGGGCGCGTCGCGTCGATTGCGGCCCTGGCAGCACTCGCTGCGGGAACCGCCGGCGTCCAGCTGGCGGCGCAAGGACAAGGCCCTCTCGCGCCTACCAAGCCGCCGGAAATCGTGCGCATTCCGACCAATCCGGCTCCGGAAAAGGCGCCGATTCCCCCGGAAGAAATCATTCGACGATTTGCGGCGCAGGAAGACGAATATGCCCGCGCGCTGGGCAATTACACGTATCGCCGGACGGTGCGCCTCGAAGAGTTGGGCGAAGACGGCAAGCCCACCGGGCAAGCCGAAGTCGTCACGGAAATCGTCATTGGCGACGACGGCTCGCGGCGCCAGCGGCCCGTTAGCAGGTCCGATTCGACGTTACGCGTGTTGGGGCTTGAGCCGGATGCCCTCGAAACACTGGGACGTATGGCCACGTTTCCTTTCGGCGCATCGCAGGCGTCAAACTACAATTTTGTCTACCAGGCCGCCGAACCTGTCGACGACCTGATGACCTACGTTTTTCGCGTGACGCCGAGACAGATCGATCGCACGCATGCTTACTTCTCCGGCTTGATTTGGGTGGACGACCACGATCTGGCGGTGGTGAAAAGCTTCGGCAAATGGGTGAGCGAGCAAGGAGATCTCACGCTGCCGAACCTGCCGTTCAATATGTTCGAGACGTACCGCCAGCCGGTATCGAACAAGTTTTGGATGCCGGCGTACACGCGATCGGACGGCTCCGTCAGCCAAAAGGATGGGCGCGTGGAAGTGCGGCTGGTGGTTCTGTGGGATCACTACACACCCATCAGCGGCGGCAAGCCTTCGCTGGCTCCGGCTCCGACAGCGGACCGAGCTGCCAAGCAAATCAACTCCCTAGCCTCGCGAGAAGTGCGGGCAAGGCCGTAATTCTGGCAATCAGCGCATCCGGGCGCGAATCGCGCAGCCGCTGCGGCACGGGCGAATGGCCGGTTACTCCGATGGCGGCGACGCCCGCGCGGCGTGCCATCACCACATCCTCCGGCGCGTCGCCAACATAGACGCAGGCCGCGGGTTCGACGCCTAGCCGCTGCAACGCAAGCCGAAGCGCGGCGGGGTGCGGCTTGCGGCGCGGCACTTCATCGCCGAACACTTGCGCCGCGAAAAGCTCTGTCGAACCCGAAGGCGCGAAGCTGCGTCCGTACGCGCACTCCACTGCCGCTCGTGACCAGGGCTAGGCGATAGCGCCGCGCCAGCGCGTGAACCACGCGACTTGCGCCGTGTTGCAGAACGGGGCGCTCGTCTCGGTAACAGCGGCGCCACAAGCGATCAGCCTCGGCCCAGCGCTCTTGCGGCACTGCTGCGGCGCGATAAACTTGGTGCCAATCCGGCGAATAATGCCGCTCTAGCTCCTCCAAACCCCAAGGGATGCCCAGTGCGCGAAACATGCCCAGGTAAGCGCGAGCGTCAGCTTGATACGAATCGAGGAGCGTGCCGTCCCAGTCGAACAATACGGCACGGAGAGGACCGCGTGGCAGCATGCGGCCTTATCGTAGCAAACGAGGCAAGCGACCGCGCACGGGCGCTGGAGGATTCGGGATTGTAAGACCGACGTCAGGAGCCAGAGACAGAGGATTGCAGCTTTGAGCGCCCTAGCAGTGGTTCGTCGCGCTGATAGCGGATGTCGTCAAAGGCAACGGCCAAGCCGTACCAGCCGGGTTTTCCGACTGCTTTGGCGCGCACGACATGCGCTTCGGTGCACATCCGCACGGCGCGGTGGCGCAGCCGCCCATCGAGCAGCGACACCTCGAGAGCCAGTGGCGTGCCAGGCGCGATCCGCCGCGGGTACAAAAAGAACGCGCCGCTCGAGCTGATATCTTTTGTGCGCAAGATGGGTCGCCTGGTAATCGGCTGCCCCGCGACGCGAGAGACGCATAGCGATAGCGCCAGACGGGCGCGCGCATACTCGCGACGCTCGGAGGTTCGCCGCGCCGCATGGCCTGGCAATCGGGTGAGGCCAGGGGGAACGGATGGCCGCTCGGCTGGGTCTTGTTCTTGGCTTGTTTCTGTGGATGTAGTTCGTGCCTTGGCCTGACGAGCAACGCGCATACGTCCCCCTGTCCGCGAACGTGACTGGCGTTGCCGAGGCCACTATGTCGTTCGTGCGTTCGGGGGTCAATGCAACATTGAAGTACGGTTGACGAAAAGATAACTTCGCCGGGTTCGGCTGGGCCGGGCAGGATAGGCCAGCGTGGACGCTGGTCGAGCGGGCCTGACGGGTGCCGAGTTTGAACGCTAAAATCGGATAGATTCATTCTGGCGGGGCGCGTATCGTTTGGTGGAGATCGCACGAAACGTGAAGGAATGAGAAAAACCTTGGCGCATCTTCGGCACCCAGCCGACCCGGCAAACGGAACCAATCCAGGTTCGCCGCGGTGCCTTTGGAAGGCGGTCAGCGAGCGAGACGAAACCATGAACGGTGCATTTGTTTATGCGGTGCGCTCGACCGGCGTCTATTGCGTTCCATCGTGTCCCGCGCGCCGACCCGGCCGCGAACAAGTGATCTTCTTCGACGGGCCTGAAACCGCTGAACGGAACGGATACCGCGCCTGTCGGCGCTGCCGGCCGCGCGAGCGCTCGCAAAATAGTGACCTCGCGTTGATTGGCCGCCTCTGCCGCATCATCGAGGCCGGGACGATGAAGCCGAGGCAACTGGTCGCCGTGGCGACGCGTTCTGGCATCAGCCGGTTTCGCTTGCAACGCTTATTCGACAAGCTGTTGGGCCTCAGCCCGCGCGCCTATGCCGACGCGATCCGCCTGCAACAATTCAAGCGCAAGTTGCGCAAAGGAGACGACGTGACGACCGCACTCTATGACGCCGGATTTGGCTCCGCAAGCCGCCTCTATGAGAGATCGAACGCACTGCTGGGCATGACGCCGGCAACCTATCGTCGCGGAGGAGCGGGCGCGATCATCGATTACACGATTGCATCAAGCTCGGCTGGGCGGCTATTGGTGGCGGGCACGAGCCGCGGCATCGCTGCGATTTTTTTAGGTGAGCGAGACGCTACCTTGCAAGCGGCGCTGCGCCGGGAATTCCCGGAGGCAACCATCCGCTGCAGATCGAAGCTGCTGTCTTCTTGGGTGCGTACCCTGAAAGTCCATTTGGCAGGCCGACAGCCGCACTTGGAGTTGCCGCTGGACGTTCGAGCCACCGCATTCCAGTGGCGCGTCTGGCAAGCGCTCCAGCGCATTCCTTACGGCCGAACATCCACTTACAGCGAAATAGCGCGCACGCTGGGTCAGCCCAAAGCGGCGCGAGCGGTGGCCAGGGCCTGCGCGACCAACCCCGTCTCGGTGCTGATCCCGTGCCATCGCGTTGTTCGCGAGGGCGGCGGACTCGGAGGCTATCGCTGGGGGTTGGCGTGCAAACAGGGGCTATTGGAACGGGAACGCCTGGCGTCCGGAAAGACGAGCGAGGACGCCGTGGCGCCGGGGAAAAAGTCTAATCTTGAGGTTTGACTCGCGTTACTCCGGCGGGCCAATGAGGCTTGAAGCGGGAGTCAGGCAGTGAGACGTTTCGGGCGACATTCGTATAGCGAATGATGAAGTAGTCGGCCGTCCCGGTTTCGTAGAATTTTTGTTGCGCGGGAAGCCAAGTGGTCTCGTCCAGCCAAAGCTCGATTTTGGATATCTGCTTGAGCACTTCGTCGGACTTGGGCGTGAGCTCGAGCCGAACCACTTTTTCTGCGCCGATCGTCTCTTCGCCCTCGACGGTAATCAGATAGCCCTTTTTCAAATTGTCCGCGGACGTGCCGAATCCGAGCAGCAGGAATTGGTCCACCAAGTCGCGATGTTTTGACAAATCGTACTCTTCCACCTGTTGCGTCTTGGGCGTGTAAACATAAAGATGATCGCCATCGCGCAGAATCGTTCGCGGATCTGGCGAGGTCAGCTCGATGCGCATCTTATCGTCGTGCCGCACCTGCATCTGACCGGACTCGGTCGAATGGTCGTTCACAACGACGGTGACCTTGGTCCGTTCCACATTCGCCGTGAGGCTGCGAAAGGTTCTTGGCCTCGCGGTCGACTTGCTTCAAAACGTCATCGACGGTCCGCGGCGCTTGCGCAGCGTAAACCCCGGCCGAGAAGGCCAGACCCACCGCCAGAAGCATCAGCGCGATCGACAAATTGAATCTTGCCGTTCGTGGCAAACCCCTTCTCCGCCGAGGCGCGGCGGGCATCCTATCATAGACAATAAAAGGCCCTGCGCGCGAATGAGAGTTCGTTGCGCCGAACGCGAGAACTAGTCCATCAATGATGCAGGCAAGCCTTCAGGGTTTGATGGAGACGTCGTAATAAGCGACGGTGCCATCGTCTGCGCGAATCGGTTCGATGCGGACAATCTCGAAGCTGTTGGTGTCGTGCAAGTTCGAGACGTTCTTGCGCATGGCGTCGTGCAGTTCGTGTTCGAGCTGAGATTCGGGCGTATGAATTTGCGAAGCCAGCAGCCGCGCGTCCACACGATAGGTCTCGATCGTATCCATCGGAATCGACGCCGCGTAACTGCACCATGGCAGGGGAAGGCGGGGGTCCCAGCGGGCGGGCGGTCGTGAAACCAAGAGCGCGGCGATAGGAGCACGAAAAGTACGATGATGGCGACGGCCACGTCGTAGGGCCAGGTCCCGCGCTCGAAGGACCAGAAGATCGTGCGAACCAATCCTCTCCAAAGCGTTCGCATGGTCGTCAGTGCGGCAGCCACTTCGTTCACGATTGCGCCGTCGCGCATGTGGACGACGCGATCCGCGTACGCGCGGCTTCCGGGTTGTGCGTGATCATCACGATGGTTTGGCCCAGTTCCTTGTTCAACTGCCGCAACATGCCAAGCACGGCGTCGGAATTCTCCGTGTCCAGATTTCCGGTAGGCTCGTCGGCGAGGACGATCTTGGGTTCGTTGATGATGGCGCGCGCGATGGCCACGCGCTGCTGCTCGCCGCCAGAAAGTTCTCCCGGGCCGATGGCGCAGCCGGTCCGACAGACCGAGCATTCGCGTCACCACCTCGAACCGGTGCGGATCGAATCCGTCCCCGTGGATATGTTGCGCGATGGCGATGTTGCCAAAAGCGTCGAGCGTCGGCAACAAATTAAAGCGTTGGAAAACGAAGCCAATCTTGTGCCGGCGGAGCCGCGTCCGCGCGCCGTCGTTGATCGCCGTCAGATCGTTGCCGTCCACGAACACTTTTCCGCGAGTTGCCTGCGTCAAGCCTCCGACCACGTAGAGAAGGGTGGACTTTCCGCAGCCCGAAGGACCCATCACAGCCACGAATTCGCCCGGCAGCACCTCGAAATTCACGCCCCGCAGCGCCGATAGCTCCACCTTGCCAGAACGATAGGTCTTCCAGAGATTTTCAGTTCTTAGTATTTGTTCCACACCTATGTCCCTGCGGAGAATCGTGGCACGGAGAGCTCAAACATTCTAGTCGTAGTCCCGGCTGCCGCCTAGCGCAAATCCAGATTCCGGGCCGTGGAAAGCTGCACCGAGGAAAGGGGCGGTGAGCCTCGGATGGCGCTGTATTCGGGGCTCAGTCGTAGGCCAGCGCTTCGATCACATCCTTGCGACTGGCGAGCCATGCCGGATAGGAAGCTCCGAGCAATCCTCCGGCTACGGCAATCAATGCCGAGCGGACGATCCAGTCGGGCGTAATCAAAATGGATAGAGTCGGAAGGGCCGAAAGGAAGAAGGCGCGAGTCAGATAGCTCATTGCGATGCCCACGAGGATCCCGACGCCGCAGATGACCGCCGTCTCCATGAGTAGCGCACGGATAATGTAGGTATTCGAGGCGCCCATGGATTTCAGCACGCCGATGTCGCGCGTGCGCTCGATGACCGTGGTATACATCGAGAGAAAAATCACCAGGAATCCGATGGCTACGGCCAGCGCGATCATGCTGTCGACGAATGCCTCGAGCCCCGGAAGGCTCGTCGATGTCATCAAAGACAGAAAATCCTTGAGCGGCCTGATCTCATAGCCCGGCAAGATCGCGCGCATCTCGTCCATCACCGCAGCGGTGTGGTCGGCGCGAGTGGACTTCAGAAAAAAGATCGACGCTTTATCGCGGGCGCCGGAAAGATCCTGAAGCGTCTGAAGCGGCACGAAAAGCCGCGCACCCTTGCCGTGTTCGACGATGCCGGCAACATGAAAATCGTGATCGAGCAAACGATAGGTGCTGTCGACGGTGATTTGTTTCGAGCGCGCCGCAACGTCATCGACCAGCAGGTCGTCGGGTCCGGTCATGTCGTGCCCCTGGAGGAAAACAAAGCCGCCCGAAACGGCGCGAAAGCTCTCCGGATCGATGCCGTAGAGGACGTCGATACCCCCGGTGGAATTGAACTGAAGCAAAACCGGCGCGACTGATTGCACGTACTTGAGTTGGCGGAGTCGATCGCCGATTCGGATGGGCATCGGGGCCCCGCTGAAAGCCAGGAAAACCGACGCAGAGGGCGGCTGCAACATGATGTCGGCGCCCACTCCTTCGATGCGCTTCGCGGTCTCCTGCACCATTCCGCTGGTGAGCCCAACAATGACGATCACCAACGTGACTTCGACCGCTACCGCGAGCACGCTTACCAGCGTTCGTATCGGCCGGTGGATGACATTGCGAAAAACCATCTGACCGATCACGGCTGCGCGCCAGGTTCGTTGTCTCCAACGCGTACCAGTTCCGTGCCCGTTGGCTGGGGTAGGGTGAAACGCTCGGCGGCAATCTCGGAGTTCAGGGCCAGTTTCGTGATGGAGAGTGCGAGCTCGTAATCCTCTTGCGGCCGCGTGATGTGAATCTCGCGGGGAAACCAGGGCCCTGCAGGGCGGGTCCATTTGCCACATGAGAGTAGCTGATATCGGCGTCGAGTCTTCCCGCGGGGCCATAGATTTCGATGCGGGAGATGCGCAGGTCCGCGCGGTCAAACCAGATCTTGCGCGCAATCTCCAGACTGGCATCGGACCGGCGCAACTGTGTCAGAACGTAGTAGCGCGACGGTGTTGCGTCGGATTCCTCGAAGAGGACAGGGTCATTTTTGGGCAATTCGGGCCAGAACAGCGCATCTAGGATGTGTTGCGGTCGAAGATTCTCGATCGGCTTCTTCGACGGCCGTGCAAGCTGCTGTCGATCCCACGAGAAATGCATTCTTCGACGGAATAAAAATGTGGAAGACCCGGCCGTCGCTGACCATGTCGAAGATGTCCTTGGCCACGACGGGAGCCTGACCAATCACCCGAATCATCTCCGGCCGCGTGGCCAGGATGAAGCCTCCAACACTGTGGTATTGCTCGATGACACCGCTGTACGCCGAGCCCGCGACAGGACTCATTTCAACGGTAGCGTTCACGCTGCTTACCGAGCGCGCCTGATCGTCATACGCCGCGACCAACTGCTCCTGCGTCGCGGTTTGCGCAGGGCGTAGCTGTTCCGGCGGCACGGCCCGCGTGCGGCTCACGGCACAGCCAGCCGCCGCTGCACAGAGCAGAGCGATCGTCGCAAACCAAATTCGGCCCCAGTTTTTCAGTTTTTTCCCCTTTGTGCGGCCCAATTCAAGCTAGCAGCCGGAATAATAAGCGTCAACGCCAAGCCCAAGGCTATGCCGGACGCGTGACATCCACCTGCAATGCCCGCCAGCGCAGGACGCGCCCGGCGGATCACCTCGGACGCCCACAGATGCTCGCTGAGCACGGTCAGAAAACCGTTCTCGAAATCGCAGACCGCGCAGAACGCGTACCTCCGATAGGCATCCTGGTAGGCATCCACGCCACGCAAAGCCAACGCTCCTTCTACGGCTTCATCACCCGCAGCCAAGGGAGCGCCTGCACGCACGCCAAAGGTCTCGCCGGCAAAACGTTCGGTGAGAGCGACCAGTAACTCAGCCGCGGGCTGCTCGATGACGATCACGCTCGATTCGCGAAAAGGGATATCGCGCAGGCGGCAGAAATCACGAACTCGATCCAGGTGCGCAAAAAAGTCGAACCCCCAAGGCTCGCTGGCTGCCGAGCGCCGGGACGATCGCCGCCCAGATACGCGCAGCTTCCGGGCCGGTCACCGGTGCCCGAGTCTCCGGATCGATCAGCTCGAGCAGGACGGCGCGCACGTCCATTCCCAGGTCCAGCGATTCGACCTCGAGCCGATGAGCTATTTCGGGCACGCGGCCGCTATTCCTCCGCCGCGAATGCTTTTTCGCCGAAGCGCCGCCGATAGTCCGGCGATCTGCTTGCGTACTTCCAGCCAATCGAAAAAAGCCTCAGGCGTTTTAAGCCAGATCCCGAACCACTCCATGACTTCCTGCTTCTCCTCGCGCTTCTTTGCGTCCACGCGCGGGTTGCGCGCGATCATCTCCGCGCGGCGCCGTCCCAAACGCGCGACCTCGAGAACCCGCTCGACCGCAGCCTTCTCGCTCTTCGGAACGAAACTTGCGCCACAGCTCATCGAGACGCACCAGGCACATCTCGGCGTCTTCCAGAGTGGCGAAATGCAATAAGTCGCGGAACTCCTCTTCATAAAGGTCTTCGGCATCGGCTTGCGTGGTCAGCGAAACCCGCAGTCCGGCTTCCTCGAACACTTCGGCAATGTATTCCGGCGCCGTTTTGCCTTGCGCACCCAGCCGCACGACGAGCTGGCGGCGAATCTGTTCCACCTCAGCCGGGGTAAAGCGTTCGACAGCGAGATCCCGGGCGATCTCCAGGATATTGTGCTTCTTGGTTTCGGGGCTTGGTGTTTTCATAGCATTCTCACGGCGATTTTTGCGCGTGACCTCTTTCGGGGCCGGGCGGCGCGGAATCCGGAGAGTGCGCCGCATTGCGTTCCGCAGCAAGCCGTTGCCGGTACTTCGCGACATTGCGATTGTGCTCTTCGAGCGTCGTGCTGAAAAAATGCCCACCTTCGGTGTTCGCCACAAAATACAGATAATCGGTTTTTGCGGGAGCCAAGGCAGCGCGCAAGGATGCCTCTCCCGGATTGGCAATCGGGCCGGGAGGCAAGCCGGTGTGGCGATACGTGTTATACGGCGAGTCGAACGGAATTTCTCTGGCGTCCAGCGTGCCGGTGTATTGCCCCGCCAGTTCCAAGGAGTAGACAACCGTGGGGTCGCACTGCAACGGCACGCCCTGGCGCAAGCGATTCGCGAATACTCCGGCGACTAACGGGCGCTCGTCGGGTCTTGGGCGTCTCGCGTTCGACAAGCGATGCCAGAGTTACGATCTTTTCGAGAGGCGGCGCCTGTACGCCAGACGGTTGCGCGTCGCGCTGTTGAGCGCCGGGCTCTTGTGTATTAGGCGGCTGCGCGGAAATCGTGGTCCACTCTTGCCGGAAGCGCTTCACCATGGCATCGACCATCGCCTGGCCACTGGGATGCCGCGGAAATCCGTAGGTGGCCGGGAAAAGGAAACCCTCGAGGCTTTTCGCGTTGGGCGCAAGGTCGCGAATGGGCGCTGGGTCGCTCGCAGCAGCCAGAAAATCGTCGCGACTCATGAAGTCCTCGCGAGCCACGAGATCCGCGATATCGAACATGGAATAGCCCTCGGGAATCACCAATTCTCGAACATAGACGCGGCCCTCGGCAAGCGTGTCGAAAACTTCAAACGCCGTCACCGGATGGTCGAAATAATATTCGCCGGCTTGCAGCGTGCGCCGGGAGCGCGCGGCTGAGCGCTTCAAACACCCAGCGGTTCCGCACCACGCCCTGACTCGCCAGCAGCCGGGCAATCGAGCGGCTCGATGCGCCTCGCGGAATATCCACGATACACCCCCGGCGCGGAAAAGCCCTGGTACGGCAGATACAGCGACGACCAGACCCAGCCCCCAACGACAGCGAGCCCAAGAAAGAGAAGGCCGGCGATGAGCAGCGCGCGGCGCATGGTTTAACCCCGCGCGCCGCGGACCGCGCCAGACAAGTAGTCGCGCAAAATCACTGCCGCGGCTACGTCGTCGAGCGTCTTTCTCTTCCGAGGCGAAGTTTCGCTTCGCGGCGTGTTTGCGCCGACGGTTTGAGCGGCTTCCCAACTGCTCAGCCTCTCATCGAGCAACTCAACCGGCAGCCCCAGATGTTTGCGCAGCCGCTCCGCAAACCGCGCAGTCTCCGCAGCCATGATTCCCGGCGTGCCGTCGAGATGGATCGGCCAGCCGACCACGATGCTCGCCGACGGAATGTTTCCTGCACAGTTCGCGGAGCCGCAAAACGTCCTGGCGGCGATTGGTCCGCGTCAACGTGCCCAGCGGGCGGGCGGTCAGACGGGATTCATCGGAGAGCGCTAGTCCCATCCTCCGCTGGCCATAGTCGATGGCGAGAATCGCGCGGCAGGGCGCGCCGCGAGAGAGGCCTTGCGACAATTCTGAGGAGGAAGCCATGCCCCATTATTATAGCCCCACCCTACCGATGCGCTTAGAAGATCAGCATTGCGAACGTTCTAAGTACGGCTCTTATGGCTGACGACCGCGGCGGCCGTTTTCCCAGTCGTTCCACGCGCCGGCCTGCTTCATTTGCGTGTCCCGTCCGGTCTTGCGCAACAAGGCTTCGACTTCGTCATGCGAGAGACGGCGGCCCAACGGCATTTCACTTTCGGCGAGAGCAAATGCGAGTACGCCCGCGAGGGCTGCGTTGTGTTTCAGGGTGTCTGTGGCGGCTTTTTCAGCGCTGCCCGGTGAGGCGCCGCTCACGAGCGCGGGTTTTGGTTCTCGGTTGGCCAGGAGGTTGGGCACACCTTCGAGCAAAAAATCGAAATTGCCGGCGCGCAGGGGCGCGTCGTAGGTGTCGTGGACAATGCCCCACGAATCGACTGGCGCAACCGCGAAGGCTTCGCGCACGCCCAATTCGAGGTCTTGCCGTCCGCCAAGCGAGAAACCGGTGACGCGGCCGCAGCCGTTCTCGAAGATGACTGCAGCAACGGCATGGTCGAGTTCGGCGCGGTGCGCCTGCACGTACGCGCGCGAGCCGGGCATGCCTTGCTCTTTGCTGCTGAACAGCACGAAGCGGATCGAGCGGCGCGGGCGAAGCCCGGTGAGATGGATATCGCGAGCGGCCTCGAGGATTAGAGCGACGTTGCAACTGTCGTCCGGCTCACTGCTGGCTTGTACCCGGGAGTCCAAGTTGGCGGCCACGACGACAAATTGCTCCGGCTTCTCGCGTCCGCGAATTTCCGCCACTACATTTTTCTGATCGGCTTCGACACTTGAGTGCGACTGCGCTCCGTGGGAGTCTTCGGTGTGCACCTCATCCACGCCGGCTTCGCGGAAGTTCGAGACGGCCCAAGCCGCGGCTTGGGCCCTGCCAGATGCGCCGGCGACCTCGGCGCCGATTTCTTCGAGATGGCGCAGATTCTCTGCGAGAGATGAGGAGCCAAGCGCCGCGGCGACAATTTTGGGATTGGCCTGCGCGCAGGCTGAGACTTCCTTCACCGAGCAAGCCTCGGTATTTGCGGTTGCGGCAGCTCGCATGCGAGCCAGGGGGTCGGGTTCGGTTGGGGCAAGCTGCGCGCGCGCCGGCGAGACTGAGGCGAGGAGGGCCCAGAGGATCGCGCACGTCGTGGCTGCGATGCTCGCCGAATGAATTTTCGGCGAGGCCCCCCTACCCCCGGTATTTTTAGAAAAGAGTGCGCACGCGATTGAAAGTAAAGGAGTTGACTTTCGCTCTGGCGCTGAAGAGTGCATGGCAAGCCCGGAAGTGATTGGAAATTCTAGAGTTATGCTGTTGGGATGGAGCGGAAGTGGAGTTGTTTGTAACTTATTGAAGCAGCAGCGGTTAGTAAACTCTCGCGAAAAGAAAGGTGCGGTCGTTGCTAAAAACAACGGGCGCTCGCGGCTCGAGCGCGCTCGAAAAGCAGATCCCTCGGCGTTCGGGCCTCGGGATGACAACCTGTTGTTGGGGCTCCGCTGGGGGCTGGAGCCAGCGCGCTGCTGTGGCATGGCTGGTTGCGCAGACACCGCTGATTGCTGGGGCAACGCTGATTGCGGGGGCGCCGCTGGCTGCAGGGGCACTGCTAGACGGGCGGGCACGACAAAAGCGGTCCGTTGTGTATCTGCGGATTGGCCGAGAATTGCTGGAACAGGAGGATGCTTAGTGAACGGTACGGCGCGGCGAGCGCGGGCGCCGTCTTGCGGGGAGCGATGTTCGGTGACGAACATGTAACATTATAACATTGACGTCAACAGCTTCTCGACGGTCAACGGGTGCCACTGGTCGTCGCTGAGGCGACGCGCGGAACTGGTTTGCCGTGAACCTCGATCCAATCGACACGCGAGCCGGCACCACCGTGGCCGGCTCCACGCATCAACTCGGTGAAGCCAACCTCTTCGACTCTGCTGAGATTCGGATTGTCCACCCACTTGTCGCTCTCGATGACGTCCTGAATGTTGAGTTTCCGCCAGCGCACGTCCTCGATTTGGATTTCGGACTCGACCCAGTCGGTCGAGTACGCGGTAGCATGGTCGCCCACGAGCCAGGTTCCGTCGGCGAGCTTGAGAATGGGATGGAGTAGATGAAAACCGCTTACCCTGGTGCGCCAATGGATGGTGGCGACTCCGGTGAGGTCCACATCGTTGTTCTTGTCCCTCAGGGTGATCGCGCAGTTTGAAGTGCAGAGCAGCGTCATCACGTAGGTGATGTCACGGTTGTAGGGCTGCTTGACCATGACCGGGCCGGATTTGTCGCCGTAGAGGTGCAGTTCGAGATTTGAGTTCGCGACGTCGCCTTGAAAGAGGGCGTGCTCGGGCTCCTGCGGCGTGTTCACGTTGGGCAAGCCGCTGGCGAACTGCCAGTCTTCCCGGAAAAATAAAGGAGGGTATTGAGTGGGCTTTGGCGCCTGCGCCTCTTGTCCCGCAGCGCGGGCGGAGGGGCCCGCCAGCCAGACAGATCCGGCCACACAGAGAGTCAGGAGTCCCAGCAAGAATGTAACTCGGATCGAGGTTACCTTTAGAATTGATGTCGGCATAAGCACGCCTTCACTTTCTGGATTGCCAACCGGAGACGCCGGGGTTTCGACGGCCCGGTTTACTCACGCATCGCAGGCTTTAGAGACAACAGCAGATCCCTCGGCCTTCGGGCCTCGGGATGACACGCCGGTGTTAGGGTTCGATCCCCAATTTCATCTGATCACCCGGATGGCCATAGTTATACACCCCGGAGCATTTCCAAATGAACCGAATTTGTCATTGATGGGCGGACGCTTAGTTGCATGCGCGACCTATGCCAAGGGGCTGAGCACGGCGCGGTCGGAACGAACCTACACGGCCGGGTTGCGTTTAGATCGAGTGGTGGCTTTGCATCTTTATGAGTGGCTCTGTGGTGCGTCCGTGAATGTGGAGTCGTTTCACTCATCCGAGCTGTCGGGAGCGGAAATCCCGATATACTTCCGTAGCAATGCTGAAACTGTTCCGAACGGTGGCAAGAGTCTTCCAACAGTGCTTGATGATTTCACAGGCGGTTGCCTTCAATATGTTTTTGGCGTTTTTTGCGATCTTACTGATCGTGCTGGGTCTGATGAAGAGTACTCTGGAAGGGAACAGTGGTCAGGAGCTGGCGATGCGGCTCTCGACGATCCTGCCTCCCGGCAGCTGGCAACTGGTAGCCGGAAATCTTTTGCGTCCGGAAGTGAAGAGCTGGTACTTGGCATTGTTTGGATGGGGTGGAACCCTGCTGCTGGGTTCGCGGGTGATGAAACTTACCATCCAAGGTATCGATCTGATTTATGGTGACAACAGGAGCGTTTCCGCTCTCGGGCAGCAGCTTCGTAGTGTGCTTTTATTCCTCGTTGCGAGTGTGGTGTGGTTCGGAACCATCGCGCTGACCGCCTTTGGGCAGCTGTTACGCCAAAGGATTAATGGCGGAGCGGAGGAGTTTCCGTGGGATCACGGCCTCTGGACGATCCTCCTTCCGATATTGACGATGATCCTGGAGGTGTTGGTCTTAGCCTTGATTTATCGGGTTGCGCGACCAGGTCCAACGAGTTGGAGCTCTGTTCTGCCGGGAGCCTCTGTGGCGGCTATTTTATGTTGGGGACTCGACGTACTGTTTGGGATTTACGTTCGGCGGACGCAATATGGGCCTGTATACGGCGGCTTGGCTGCGGCGATCGGCTTAATGGCGTGGATGGAGTTTTCCGCAATGCTAGTGTTTTTCGGCGCCGCCTGGAACGCCGAGGCAGCGGCGGCATCGGATGGCCATGACTGCTAGAAAGGTGAGGCTGCTCGACGCACAAACGTCGCGCGTTCTGATTACCATCCTGTTGTTCGCAGCCGGGTTGGCATTTGTTTATGCCGCTCGAAGCACGCTGATACTCTTCCTGTTTGCGATCTCTTTTGCCTACGTGATCGACCCGGTCGTCGAAGGCGTTGCCAGGTGGCTAAAAGGATCCCGTCCGCGTGCCATTGCTGCGGTATACCTGGCCATTGCCGCGGGCATGGCCATCTTTTTCGTTTCTGTGGGTCCTCGCCTCTTCCGCGAGGGGCAAGACTTGACGACGACCCTCCCCGCGCTGTACCAGAGAATTAGCACGGGCCAGATCGCTTTCCAGATCGGAGCGCAGCACGGGTGGAGCAATGAGACTCGCCACCGGATTCAGCAGTTTCTTGCGGATCACAGCGACAGTGTCGACCAAATGGCTCGTTCCTTTGGTATACGTCTGGTTGCCATCGGTGCAAACGTATGGTTATTCCTGTTGGTTCCGATTCTGGCCGTGTTTTTTCTGAACGACGGGGCCAAGTTGAAGGCCGCCATGCTGGCAATGTTCGAGCGCCAGAGTCAGCGTGATTTTGTCGAGGACGTTCTCGATGATGTGCACCGCATGCTGGTGCACTTCATCCGCGCCCAACTGATCCTGGCAGGACTGACTGCGGTGGTGTTCTCGCTCGGACTGACGGTGATGCGCGTTCCCTACGGTTACGTCATGGGCGTGATCGCGGGCTTACTGGAGTTCATCCCGTTTGTCGGCCCGCTGCTGGCGGCTGTGTTGATCGTTGGGGTTGCCATCGGCACGAACTATCAGCATGTGCTAATTCTGATGTCGTTTCTTGCGGCGTGGCGTGTGATCCAAGACTACGTGACGTCACCACGAATCATGGGACGCGAAGTGGAGGTGCATCCCCTTTTGGCGGTGTTTGGCGTGCTCGCAGGAGCAGAAATTGGGGGCGTCGTGGGTGTTTATCTGTCGATACCCATGATCGCGTCACTCGGCATCTTCTGGAAGCACTGGCGGGCGTATGGGGCGGAGCCGGCGATCGACCGGGCCGGCGACCCCGCGGTGCTGATCGAGGGAAAAAATCGGGGTGCATAGGCTCGGCGACGGCCTGCCTGTTTCGAAGCCGTCCGCCAGGTACCCGGAAGTCTCCCGATTTCATGAAGGGACTGTCCGGCCTTCCAGCGGCTCGAAAGGCCGGTCCTCTGCGCCGCAGAAAGTTTCACTCGTCTCGATTGCGCCTCACTTCAATTGATCGGCTATCTTGGCGATGCCGGCTTTGGCGCAGGCCTCTTCCTGCGTGCCTCCCATCGGGGCTCCACTGAGGCCCACGCCGCCGATGGTCTCGTCGCCTACTTTGATCGGAACGCCGCCAGCAAGCGGAATGACGTCGGTGAGCGCCCGCTGCCCTTGCAGGTTCGTTTCGGTGCGCTGCGCCCACTCTGCGGAGGTGCGTCCGAAGGTCAGGGCCGTGTAGGCCTTGCGGCGAGCTAGTTCGATATTGTGCGGTGACGCGCCATCGCCCTGCAGGAAGACACGGAGCCGGCCTGTGCGATCGACGACGGCAACCGTGGTCTTAACGCCGCACTCTGCCAGAGCTGCTTCCGCGATGGTCAAGGCCATGCGAACAGAAACATCGTGCTCGGTCAGCACCTGGGCGCGTCCTGGGGAGGGAAACATAAAGAGCACGGCAAACGCGACGATGGTAGCTACTCGAAACGGCATGAGAGCCTCCTCTGCTGCGGTGTGCGCAGCACTCCGTTGACGCAAGCTCGTGAGAGGGCTTGCGCATAAGCCGAGCTACCATACCACGGGCCGCCGCGCGAACCGACTCGAAAAGCGGCACACGCAACGACCGGTATAGTTTAGCTAATTAGATACAAGTGACCGGCCGGCTACTGGGCCGACGCGACTTATCGGGCGGAGGCGATGGCGTCGGTGATGCGCGCTACTTGCGCCATTTGGTCGACGTCGTGTACGCGAATGATGTGCGCGCCACCCAGAATCGCTGCGGTGACCGTTGCGGCGGTGCCCCACAGGCGTTTTTCGTCGGGCCACGGCTGCTGTTTGCTATCGCCCGCGAGCTTCCACCCGATGAACACTTTTCGCGACGTGCCTACGACCAGCGGATAGCCGAGCCGCGCAAGCTCCGGCAAATGCGCGAGCAGTTCGAAATTCTGCGCATACTTTTTTCCGAAGCCGATTCCGGGATCGAGCAGGAGCTGGGATTTTGCCAGGCCGGCGCGAGTCGCGCGGCTGACTGCGGCCTTGAGGCCGCTGACGACGTCTCGCACAACGTTGGTTGCAAACGGGCCTTGGTGCATGGTGCTCGGCGTGCCGCGCATGTGCATGGCGATGAGCGCGACGCGGCGGCGGCGGATGACCTCGCCCAGCGCGGGGTCGGTGCGAAGGGCACTGACGTCGTTGATCAGTTGCACTCCCGCGGCGATTCCCGCTTCAGCCACGGTGGCTTTCTGGGTGTCCAGCGAAATCGGGATGCGGATCTTGCCGCGCAGGCCTTCGAGTACGGGCAGGACCCGCGAGATCTCTTCGTCGGCGGCCACCGCGTCCGCTCCGGGACGCGTGGATTCGCCGCCGATGTCAATCAGGTCGGCGCCGGCGCGCGCGAGATCGAGCGCGCGCGCGATGGCTGTCGGCGAGTCCAGATATTTGCCGCCGTCGGAGAAGCTGTCGGGCGTGACGTTGAGCACGCCCATGATGAGCGTGCGTTCACCCAGCACGAGCGTGCGCGAGGGCAGCTTTAAGCGGAAGCGTTTGCGGGTCGGCATCGGGATGGGCTTCATTGTATCTGAAGAGGCTGGCGGAGTGGCGGCTGGGGCAAGTTTCAAATCCATGCCCGGACCCAGGTTTCTTAATTCGAAACCTGGGGCACCCACGCTACCACGCACAAACGTTTCTTGAGTTGCTGACCAAAAGCAGATCCCTCGGCCTTCGGGCCTCGGGATGACACCGTTTTTGCATGGCACATCGATTGCAAAAGCGCGTTACTTACCGGTTTCGTGATGTCGAGTGATGCTCCGGCTCCTAAAGGCCGGTACGGACTTCTGACTCAGAACACTTAGGGAGTGGCGGAGACGTAGTATGCGGCGCGGTGTTCGACTCGTGAACCGGAGGGCCAGGAGTCGGCCCGCGAGGGATTTGCGGCGGGGCGCAACTGGATGGCTACCGCTCGCCACCCTGGTTGCGACGTGCCGTTCGCGGGGTAGTAGGCCAACGTATATTCGGCGCCGAGCGTCAGGGCGATGCGGCGGTAGACTTCCGCGAGTCCGCCCATTTCTCGCAGGAAGTAGATTTCGCCGCCGACTTGCCGAATCATTTCGGCGAGATAGAGCGAGTAAAGTGGCATGCCCGCCCGGCGCGCGTCGGGCGAGACGAGCGGCTGGCGCTGATGCTCGGCGAGCCATGCCTGGCTCATGCCCCGCGGACGGCCTTCGGTGGAGATGACGTAGAGGGCAATGCCCTGCGAGGCTAGTTCGCGCGCGACGTCGTCAAACGCCAGCACATTCGGCGCGGCCGGCCGCGCGTGCATACTGGCTGGGTCCCAGGTGAGGCCGAGGCCACTGTCCTGGCCGTCAGTGAGGAGCACGATCGCTTTTCGTCCTGCGCGTCCGGCAAAAAGCTCATGGGCCGTGAGATAGACGGCTTGATAGATGAGCGACTGCGAAGTGTCGGTGACGCGGGTGAGCTCGGGCGATGCCAGCGCAGCGGCGAGAAGGTTCCGGTCGCGCGAAAAGGGCAGCAGGAGATGTGTCTGGTTGGCGAAGGCTGCCACGGCGATTTCGTCTTCGGGGCGGAGTGAGCCGGTCAGCGAACGGGCGGCCTCGCGCGTTTCGCTGAGCTCGCGATAGATACTCGGGCTGTCGTCGAGCAGTAGAGCGATGCTGGCGGGCGTTTCCGCGGCGTCAAATGAGGCGATCTGTTGTTCGACGCCGTCTTCGAGCACGCGGAAATCGTTGCGCGCTAGGCCCCGCACGCGCGTGCCATCGGGCGCGATGACCGTGCAGCCGACCTGCACCAGTTCCACGCGCGAGCGGATGACCGCAGCGTCAGAGGGCGCTTCCGCGTCGGCGCCGGGTGCGGCCGCCGAGCGCGTTCGCAGCTCGCCCGTCGCGGGGTCGCGTGCGAGTTCGACGCCGCGATCGAGCACTCGGTCGCGAGGCAAACGCGCCTTTTGCGCGGAAGCGTTTTTGGCATTGATGGGTTGCGCGTCGGAGGCGCCCGCATAAAAGGGCGGCGCCAGCAGGCCTATTCCCGCGGCCAGAGCAAGAGTGGCTCGTAGAAAGTGGCGCTGTGGCCTCCTGATTTTTCTTCCGGCGGGGGAGAGGCGATTCACAGTCCGACCGCCGGGCTATTCGAGATCGAAATCGCGCACAGGCCTGCTGGCAGGTTGCTCTTTGGCTTTCTTAAGCCCTTCCTCGAACTTGCGGGCGAGTACGTCTTCTTTATTTTGTTCGGCGGCCCAGGAGTCGCGGAACTTGTCTTCCCGCCGCTGGGCCTGGTCGGCCAGAATCCTGGCGGCGTCGGAGATGTCCACGTCGGGAGCGGCTTTCGTGGGCGTGACGTGTGAAAGGACTACGGCCAGTTGCGTGTCCACGGTTAGGCGCGACTGGCAGCATGGGCAGGTGACTTCGATGGGCGGTACGGAGCTCTTAGCCATACCGCTATTGTACGCCGCCGTGGCGGTGCGGAACAGGGTTTGAGGGTAGCCTGTCTTAGCTCCATAATTCTGTCACCCCTTAACGGCAACGTGAAAATGTCACCCCATGAGACAGGAGACATTCACGTTGAGTCAGAAGGAACTGCAACGAGTGGAAGTCATTTCCCAGTGCGTGCAAGGAAACCTGGCGTGTGCCAGAGCCGCGGAGCTGCTCGATCTATCGCCTCGGCATATCAAACGGCTCAAAGCGCGCTATCGGCAAGGCAGCGCAGCGGCTCTGGCACACGCCAGCCGCGGGCGGCCCAGCCCCCGCCGCCTGCCGCAGCGCGTGCGGGATCGCATCCTGCAGCTGGCCCGCACCCGCTATGCCGGCTTCAACGACCATCACCTTTGCGAGAAGCTCATCGAGCAGGAGGGCTTCTCGCTCGAATCGCGAAACCCTGCGCCGTTTGCTGCGCGACGCGCAGGCATCGGCTCGCCACGTAAGCGGCGGGCTCCCGCTCATCGCCAGCGCCGTCCGCGTGTCGCTCGCGAAGGCCGAGATCGTCCAGCTCGACGGCTCCCCGCACGACTGGCTCGAAGGCCGCGGCCCGCGCCTCACCGCCCTGGGCATGCAGGACGACGCCTCCGGCAAAATCCTGGCCGCCCAGTTCTTTCCTTCGGAAACCGCCGAAGGCTACTTCCGCCTGCTCCAGAGCCTGCTCGCATCGCTTCGGTGTGCCCACCGCCTTCTACGGCGATCGCAGCGGCATCTTCGTTCGCAACGACGATCACTGGACCGTCGAAGAAGAACTCGCCGGCCAGCGCCAACCCACTCAATTCGGCCGCGCCCTGGCTCAACTGGGCATCACCTTCATCGCCGCGCAGTCTCCCCAAGCCAAAGGCCGCGTCGAACGTCTCTGGGGCGTGCTGCAAGATCGCCTCACCAGCGAACTCCGCCTGGCCCAGGCTGGCGACATCGCACTCGGCCAACGCGGTCCTGCGCAGGTTCATCGGCCGACTACAACCGCCGCTTCGCTCGCACTCCGCGCGAGGCCGCCAAAGCTTGGCGGCCCGCTCCCGACGATCTCCAACGCATCTGTGCGTTCCGCCACGAACGCATCGTCAGCAACGACAACGTCGTGCAATGGGACGGCCGCCGCTTCCAGATCCCGCCGCAGAACCGGCGCTTCAGCTTTGCGGGAGCCAAAGTCCAGCTCTACCAAACTCTCGATGGCCGGGTTTCGCTCTACTACGGCGATACCCGTCTGGAACATACCAATCTCCAGGAGGGGTGACATTTTTATGTTGCTACAACATAGACGCGCTGGGCTCTGTTCGATGGCGCTACTCGACAATTGGCCTGATGAGTGTGATTTCGAGTACGCTCGCTCCAGACGAAGATCTTCTTGACAGTGATGGAAACCAGAGTCACACTCAAATCCCCTTCGTTACCGAAAGAACCCAGTGAGCTTTGCGCCGTCGGACGCTCCACCCCCCTCCAGTCCGTAGCCGTGAAGGAATGGAGTTTATCGTGTTGCAACACGGGATGCCCCTCGGTACGATACTTCTCGCCGACGACGAAAAGATCCGCAAGCCGCTCGAATATTTGCTGCGCCTTCAGGGTTATCGTGTACTCACCGCTGACGATGGCCCGCAGGCCTTATCGGTTTTGGAAGAGCAACCCATCGATCTGGCGTTGCTGGGCGTGGGTATGCCACAGGAATCGGGCTTCTCGGTCTGCCGCGCCGCAAAGGCCAGCCCGGCGACACGTTTAGTGCCCATGGTGCTCATGATGCAACTGGGAACCGTCGAAGACCGCATCCGCGCGATCGAAGCTGGCGCAGACGACTTTCTAAACAAGCCCGTCCGGAAGGAAGAACTGCTGGCGCGCGTGAAATCTCTGGTCCGCCTCAAGCGCACCGGTGACGAACTCGGGACCGCCGAAGACTGTGCTGTTCGCGCTGGCCGGCACCATCGAGGCCAAGGACCCGTATACAGAAGGACATTGCGACCGGGTGTCGCGCTACTCGGTGGCGCTCGCGGAACAGTTGGGTCTGCACAACGATCAATGCGCGGCCCTGCGTAGTGGCGGCATGATTCACGACGTGGGCAAAGTCGCAGTTCCCGATCAAATCTTGCTCAAGCCCGGCCCGCTCGATCCCGAGGAGCGCCGCCTCATGGAGACGCATACGTGCGTTGGCGAGCAGATCTGCGCCCCTCTCAAATTTTTTCGCGATGTCTTGCCCATCATCCGCTCGCACCACGAACGCCAGAACGGCAGCGGCTATCCCGATCATCTCGTCGGCGAGCAGGTTCCTCTCACTGCACGTATCCTGCAGGTCGCCGACATTTACGACGCGCTCACCACCGACCGGCCCTATCGCAAGGCGATGACCTCAAAACAGGCTTTTGCCACAGTACGTGAGGAGGTTGCGCGCGGCTGGTGGGATGGCACGCTGGTAGACGAACTGGAAAGCCTGCTCAAGACTTCGCCGGAATTATCACCGGCGCCGGCAGCCGTCTAGGCGCCTGCTGAGCAGAGACTACTGCGCGCGTTGCACGTACCGCGCTTCCGAGGTGTCCACCTTCACCCTGTCGCCATTGTTGATGAAGGGCGGCACCTGAATCGTCAGTCCGGTTTCCAGCGTTGCTGGCTTCATCACGGCACTGGCAGTGGCTTTCTGCACAGTGGGCTCGGTATGAACAACCGAGAGATCGACCGTGTCGGGCAGGATGGCCCCCATCGGTTTGCCCTCGTAAAACTCCAGCTTCACCACCAAATTGGGAATCAGGTAGTAAACCGCGTCGCCCAATACGTCCTTGCCTAAGTGCATCTGCTCGAAGGTCTCGGTATTCATGAAGTGATAGCCTTCGCCATCGTTGTACAGGTATTCGAACTCGATCTCGTCCAGGATAGCCCGATCGATCGAATCTTCCGCCCGGAAGCGATAGTCAATGATCGAACCGCTGCGCAGACTTCTCATGCGCGTGGCCATCGCGCCGCGCTTGTTTCCCGGAGTGCGATGGTCCACGCTGTGGACCGTATAGAGCTCGCCCTCATGGACGATAATCATTCCTGGACGCAGCTGCGTCGCTTTCACGATGCATTCTCCTATTGCCGGCTTATCCTGCGGCAGGCAAAACGTTCCGCGGTGTGCGGCTTACTTGCCCCGATGGGCGCGTCGCGCCCGTAGGCCGAGTCATTATAGATGTGGCCGCGAAGGGCGGTCAAACGCGAGACACGAGCGTCCGCACCCGGCGTGGGCTTTTGCGGTTTTAATCGCGGATAAACCCTTCAAAGCCTGCCCTCTTCAGTTGGCCGATCGCCATTCGCGCGGACTCCTGGTTCGCATAAGGCCCCAGCTGCACTCGGTAGAACACGTCACCAGCAGGCGGGCGGACAAATGCGACGAAATGTTGCTCCCGCAGGGTCTCGACAAGCATGCGCGCATGCGGCTCGTCGGTATATGCCGCCACCTGCACGAACAGCATGCCGGGCGTAGCCGCGACCGGCTGACTTGGCGCTGGAGCCTTCCGGACCGGCGCGATTGCATCACTTGTCCGGGGCGCTCCTGGCGCTGCGTTCGCGGGCGGTTGCTGAACTTTTCGCGCTGGCTCACTTCCCGTCTGTGATTTTCCAGCCGGCAAATCACGAACCGGAGCGGTGTCGGAGGGAGGTTTGGACGCCGGCGCATGCGTGAGCGCTTCGGAGGTCTGGTCCCCCGCGCTGCTCCTTCTCGACTCCATGAGCCACTCCCGCGCTTCGCGGTAGCAGAGATACGTCACCACTCCGATGACCCCCGCCAGACCTGACACACCGATCACTTTCAGAAGTCGCGGCGTGCGCGTGCCCGGACGAGTCTCCGGTGGGGCAACCTCGGGAAAATAAGGCGCATGAGAACCGGCGGCAGGATCGATATTAACTTGGTCTGTGCTTTCCGGAATGGATACGTCTGCGACTTCAACATCTGGCTCGGAGTGCGTAACCAGGTCAAACCGCAGGTTTGAGTCTAAAGGCCAGCGCCGGATCTGTTCGCGGACCTCCGCGGATATCTGAACGAAGCGCAAACCTCCGGTCTTCTTCTCCCCATCGGTCCATGCCAATTCGCCTGTGCCTGCGATTCGTTTGGCGTCGCTCGTGAAACAGAAGTCGATGGGCCCGGAGACTTGGACAGGCGCAACAACGTGAAACCCGAGGCCTCCCTCGGAAAGGTCCGTCACGATCCCGCCGTTGGTCGAGAGCAGATCGATATACGTAAGGCGTTCCAAAGTCTTTCGTGTACTGGAACGACGTTCTTGCAGCAACGCCACAAACACGCTCCCGGGCTGGGGCCTCGTTGTACATGACACGCGACTGAGCGCATTGTAGAAAGGGCGCAACCCAAAAGGGGCGCACTTTCACGGCGGCTGTATCGTTGTTATCAACGCCTTGGACCCAGCGGGCCTGTCTTGCCAACAGGTCAAGGGAACTTTCAGCGATCGAAAATCGTCACTTCAGGATTGGCGCGGCGGTACCACTGCGTGAATCTTCCCCAGGGCTTTCTCGATTCTTTGCCGGCTCTTCCAGAAATCAGCCCACAGGTCACCCTCCTTTTCGAGCCGCTGCGCCAGCGTTTTCAGGTTGAATTTTTCCGGTCGCAGATCCGGGCGCAGTTCGCTCGGCTTAACCGGAGTCGAAACAGGCGCCTTCGGAAACGCACGCACCGAGTAGGCCGCCGCCAGCGGCCGCCCCTGCGAATTTTGTTGCACATCGATCAGCACCCGGCCCACGGGGCGCTTGGCCACGGTTCGTTCGTGCGTCACAAGGTCCGGCGCCTCCGCGGTGACCAGCCGCGAAACAATCTCCCCGAAGATGCGCAGCTGTTCGTACGTGTACCCGCGCTCCACGGGCACGTAGATATGAAATCCGGTGGCCCCGGACGTCTTCAGAAAAATCCTCAGGCCCAGCTCATCGAGCTTCTTCTGCAGTACACGCGCCAGCTTCATCACGACGACAAATTCCGTGCCGTCGGACGGATCGAGATCGAAGAAAAAATAGTCCGGATGTTCAAGGTCGTCCCGCCGACTGGACCATGGGTTGTGATCGATGCACCCCAGCCCAGTCAGAAACAGCAAGGAGGCGCGGTCGTTGGCAATCGCGTAGTGAACTTCATCTTTCCCGCTGCCTTCCGACGGAATCGCAATGGTCTCGAGCCATTCAGGCACTCCCTCGCGCATATCCTTCTGAAAAAACGCCTGGCCCGCGATCCCGTCGGGATAGCGCCGCAGCACCAGCGGACGATCCCTCAGAAACGGAAGAATGGTGTCCGCCATCCGAAAGTAATAGGCCAGCAAGTCGCGCTTGGTGTAGCCGGATTCGGGGAAATAGACCTTATTGAGGTTGCTCAGGCGAAATCGCTTGCCCTCCAGTTCCACAACGATATTTTCTTTTCTGCCGCCGAACAGTTCAGCCTCGATCTTCGCCGCGCCGGCGAGTACCTGACCCGCAATTTCAGGCGCTCGCACCACAGCCTTCGCCGTAGTCGAGCGGCCTGTCGGGACCGGAACGCTAGGAGTCGCCGCGGTCGCCTACGCCTTCCCAGCGCTGGTCTTCCGGGCGCGCATCGTGACGAAGCGCGAGAAACACCGGCGCCCGCAGCCGCTGCTCTTGCGTCCAGCCGGTAAATCGCACCCGAGCCACAAGCGCAGGGTTCGCCCAAAAGGCCTTCTCATTGGTTTCGGGCACCTGCGCAAACGGGCACTTCGTCGTGGCTAGCCGCCGCAGATCGCCCGCAATCGCCGTCTGCCCTTTATTGTCAAAGCCACTGCCCACGTGCCCGATAAAGCGGAGCTTGCCGTCGTCGTACAAACCGAGCAGCAGCGATCCAAAGTGTTCGCGCCCGCCGCGCGGCGCCGTCCAGCCTCCCACAACTGCGTCGAGTGTTCTGGTGGCCTTGATCTTTACCCAACTGGTGCTGCGCGTCCCGACGTAATGGCTGTCCGCCCGTTTTCCGACGACGCCCTCCAAACCTTCCCGGCGGGCCAATTCAAACAGTTCCTTACCTTTCTCCGCCTGATGATCGGAAAAGCGCACGCACCCAGCGGGCCCCGCCTCAGGATTCTGCGGTCGCAAGATTTTGCGCAGCATCTCCTTCCGCTCGATGAGTGCACCCTCCCGCAAATCGAAGCCGTCGCAATAAAGCAGATCGAACGCGTAGTAGGTCGCCGGGTGCCGCGCGACTAAGGCGGCCGAAGGTGCGCGAACATGCATCCGCTCTTGCAACCGTTCGAAGTTGCTGTGCCCGCGCTCATCGAGCACCACGATCTCACCATCGACGATGGCGCGTTTAGCATGCAGCGCTTCCGGCAGACAAACCAATTCCGGATATTGCGCCGTGATGTCTTTGCCCGTGCGCGAACGCAAGGTCGCTTTGCCGTCCGCGACCCAGGCTAGCGCGCGCTCGCCATCCCATTTGATCTCGAAGAGCCAGTCCGCATCTGAAAACGGCTGCCCGTCGATCGTCGCCAGCATCGGGGCCACGCGCGACGGCATCGCGCTCTTACGCGCGCCTGCCAGCTCTCCTGGAGCTATCGCATGAGCCGCACGCTTGGGCGGAAGCTCCTCGGCAATCTCCTCGAGCGTTCGCCCGGTAATCGCCGACCCGTCGTGTGCATCCACATCCCAGGCCGGATCTACGGCGGCGTCTTTGTGCTTGATCATCAGCCACTCGTTGCCCTTTTCGCTGTGTTTCAGCTTGACCAGCACAAAACTGCCGCGCAGTTTTTCTCCTTGAAGCTGGAATTTGATTTCGCCCCGCGCCAGTTGCTCTCGCGCGCCTCCGGCCCCCTCGACTTCAAATGTGCCCCGGTCCCACACCATTACGGTTCCCGCGCCGTAATTGCCTGCGGGAATCGTCCCCTCAAAATTGGCGTAATCCATGGGATGGTCTTCGGTCTGCACGGCCAGCCGCTTGTCAGCGGGATTGAGCGATGGTCCCTTCGGCACAGCCCAGGACTTCAGCACGCCGTCGATGGCCAACCGGAAATCGTAGTGCAGCCTTCGCGCCGCATGCTTCTGGACAACGAATGTGCCGTCCCTACGCGCGGCGCCCGCGTCTGCCGGCGGCTCGGGCGTGCGATCAAACCGCCGTTTCCGCTGGTACTCTTCAAGCCGCTTGGGCATGCGCGCATTCTATCGCATGCACACTCGTGGCAGCCTCGACGCGCGACGCCGCCAAACATCGCGTCTTCACATCATTTGGTTTCGTAAAGAGGCCTGCTTGCGGCGTTCAATCTGGTCAGCGTCTTTGTTGTAACCGCGCCGAAAAACTCTTATGCTCGTGAAGGGTCAGCATCCTCCCGCGAAAGGACACCATATGCGTCACGCTCGGAGTTCCTCATTGTTAGCGGCTTTTGCGCTTCTGATTCCGTCGCTCCTCTATGTCCACAATGTCCACGCGCAGGGTGATGCCAACCGGCTCGTCGCGGGAGGCGGCATTTCAGTGCCCGGATGGGTCGGCAAGGTTGATGCCGACGCCGAGCAGATCCGGTCAAACAGTTAAGGACGCTAAACTGGCCCCCGAGGGCAAAGCCCTGCACGTCATCACCGGGCCGGCGGTGACCTATTGGAACCCAGCGAATAAGGCGGCTGGCGACTACACGGTGACGGCGACGTTCAACGAGCCGAAGTTCATGAATCTGAACGACCATCCTCACCCCTACGGCGTCGTTATCGCGGGCAATGATATGGGAACTTCGCAGCAAAGCTACCTCTACTGCGCGGCCTATGGTAACGGCTACTTCATCGTGCGTGGATTCGGTCCACAGCCATTTCAAATGAACGGCCAGGGCGCTCCGAACGCTGCCGTGCACAAAGCTGCGGGTGTGGGACAACCCGTTACGCAGGAGATCTCTCTGGGAGTCAAAGGCAACCGCGTAGAGTGCGCCATTAACGGCACGGTCGTCGCCAGCTACGACAAAACGGCTTTGGTCACCGCGGGAAAATTGAAGTCGACGGACGGCGTCTACGGAATCCGCTTTGCACACAACACCGAAGCCGTCGTCACTGGCCTGAGCGTATCTAAACAGTAGATATGCGGAGGCCGATTCACCCTGTTCGGCGCCAGCGCTCGGATGATTCCGCGATCGACGCTATAGATCGAGTGGGAAGGGATTCTTCCCGGTAATTAGGCGCGCAGAACGGTCGTAGGTAATGTACAGCCAGGCCCACTGCACGAGAACCAGCAGGCGATTTTGAAACTCCACGATGTAGAGAATGTGGACGAACAGCCAAATAATCCAGGCGGACAGACCGGATAAACGTAGCCATCCCAAATCCGCGACCGCCGCGCCTCGGCCAATCGACGCGAGACTTCCGCGGTCCGCGTAGTGAAATGGCGCGACTGGTTTGCCGGTGAGCCGCGCCCTAATCGCGTCAGCCGCGTAACGCCCGGCTTGGATGGCCGGCTGGGCCACGCCGGGAAGCGGCTTGCCCGTCTGATGGCTGAAATTCGCGAGATCGCCAATCACAAAAATCTCAGGATGGCCAGGGACCGTGAGGTCTGGCTCGACTACGATCCGGCCCGCGCGGTCCACCGTAGCGCCCTCATCCTCGGCGAGCGCACGGCCCAGCGGCGAGCCGAGAACGCCGGCCGCCCATAGAATGGTGCGACAGGAAATTGTTTCGTCGCGTTCACCTTCACGAATGGTTACCGCTCCTTCTTCGATATTCAGCACGGTAGCGCTCGTGCGAACCGTTACGCCGAGTCCCACCAGCATTTTTCGGGCGGCCTCAGAAAGCTGCGGCGTGTAGGGAGGCAGCACACGATCGCCCGCTTCCACGAGAAAGATGGTCGCCTCCGATGGATCAATGTCCCGGAAGTCACGTTTCAGCGTGTCGTGGGCGATTTCTCCTAGCGCGCCGGCGAGTTCCACTCCCGTTGGCCCGGCGCCGACGACAACGAAGGTCATCCAGGCATGGCGTTTAGCGAGATCCTCTTCGCGCTCCGCAGCCTCGAACGCCAAAAGGATTCGTCGCCGCATGTCGGTCGCGTCCTCGACCGTTTTTAAACCGGGCGCGAACTTCTCCCACTCGTCATGGCCAAAGTATTGGTGGGACGACCCGGTCGCCACAATCAGCGAGTCATACGGAATTTCGCCGTCGCTCAAAATCACCCGGTGTCCGGCAGCGTCAACGCGAGTGGCCTCGGCCAACAATACCTTTGTGTTTTTCTGGTGGTTGAGCACGCTGCGCAACGGCGCCGCTATGTTCGCGGGAGAAAGCGCGCCCGTCGCCACCTGGTAGAGCAAGGGCTGAAAGAGGTGATAATTGCAGCGGTCGATGAGTGTCACTTGCACGGGGGCATTTTTGAGTCGCTTGGCTGCGCTCAACCCGCCAAAGCCCCCGCCAATGATGACCACTCGATGCTGATCCGCCATGTCTCGACCCCCGACGGTCCGAGTCAACGACCGCACGCGAACCGAACGCCTACTAATAACACGAGATCGGCTCGAGTACGATACTCGCGAATCCCCAAACGCCGCGCCAAGAATCCGCACATCCGCGGCGCCCTCGCTCGTGAAGCGGCCCAGCCGGCTACCGTGTCTTTCGGGGTGCCCTCAGGGCATTTCCCCTTGCATCGCGGCGTCTGGCGCGGATAATCTTGGCTTCCCCTACCCACTTAGCGCCTTCTTCGGGGGAGGAGTCGCCCATGGCTACTAGCGTATGGAAGGGCCACCTGACGTTCGGCTTAGTTTCGATTCCGATCCGCTTGTTCAGCGCGGCTCGTACCGAACGCATCAGCCTCAATCAGCTCCACTCGACCTGCCACACGCGGATCCGCATGCCGCTGTTCTGCCCCACGCACAATCAAATTGTCGAGCGCTCCGAGATCGTCAAAGGATATGAATACGAGAAGGATCAGTACGTTCTCTTCACCGAGGAGGACCTCGACAAGATCGAGCCGCCCTCTGCCCACACCATGGAAATTCTCGAGTTCGTGAAGCTCGATGAAGTGGACCCGCTCTACTACGACGCCTCGTATTACGTCACGCCCGAGGATGCCGGCAAGAAGGCCTACCATCTCCTGCTCGATGCCATGGAGGCGTCCGGCCACGCGGCCATCGCCAAGCTCACGATGCACCAACGCGAGAACATCGTGGTGCTGCGTCCCCGCGCACACGGCCTGACACTGCATACCATGTTCTACGCCAACGAGATTCGGCAGCTGGCCGAATACGGTCAGACCGACGAGGCAGCGCCCCAGGGAAATGAGAAAAAGCTCGAGCAGGAAAAAAAGTTGGCCCTGCAACTCATCGAAAGCCTCTCCGCACCGTTCGATCCCAGCAAGTACCGCGACGAGTATCAGGCCAGCTTGCGCGCGCTGATCGATGCCAAGCTCCAGGGCCAAGAAGTCGCCCCGGCGGCCCACCCCAAGCTCGCTCCCGTAATTGACCTGATGGATGCGCTGAAGAAGAGCCTGGCCGAGAAGCCCACGCCGCCGATGAAGCCACCCGTAGCAGCGCGCTCCGTCCCGGCCGCAGCCGAAGCCGAGTCCGACGCGACAGCCGAAGCCCCGGTGCAGAAGAAGACGCGCAAGAGAGCCGGCGGCCGCGGCTGACCAGTTCGCGCTTTGAAAGGGCTCTTGGTCGTCACTCATGGGCTTCAGCCCCGAAGAGAGCGCGACGACTCCTGTACCCTTCCCTCTCTAGACGCGCTCGAGCAACATGGCAATGCCCTGCCCCACGCCGATGCACATCGCGGCGAGCGCATAGCGCGATCGTGTGCGGCGAAGCTGGCAAGCTGCCGTCAGGACCAGCCGCGCACCACTCATGCCCAAAGGATGACCCAAGGCGATCGCGCCCCCGTGGGGATTAATTTTTTCGCTGTCGTCGGGTAAGCCCAGTTCGCGGGTGACGGCCAGCACCTGCGCCGCAAACGCCTCGTTAAGTTCGAGAACATCGACCGCCGAAATCCCCACATTCACGCGCGCCAACAACTTTCGAATGGCGAAGAGCGGGCCAATTCCCATCACGTCCGGCTCAACGCCCGCGGCCGCCGTGCCCACCACTCGCGCCACCGGCTCGAGACCAAATCGCGCGGCGGCATTCTCCGACGCCACAAAAAGCGCGCAGGCGCCGTCGTTCACTCCCGAAGCGTTCCCGGCGGTGACCGTGCCGCCCTCGCGAAAAGGCGTCGGCAGCTTCGCCAATCCCTCGATCGTGGTATCGGGACGCGGATGCTCATCGACGCTGACCATCCTCACGATCGCTTTGGGGCCGGGAACGGCGACCGGCACAATCTCCTCGGCGAAAATTCCCGCCTTTTGCGCTGCTGCGGCTTTCTTTTGGGAGAGAAATGCGAATCGATCCTGAGAACAGCGGTCGATCTTGTACAGTTCCGCGACATTCTCTGCCGTCTCCGGCATTGACGCTACGCCGTATCGCTCGCGCATGAGCGGATTGACGAATCGCCAGCCGAGCGTCGAATCGTAAATTTCTGCGTTCCGCGAAAATGCGGACGTCGCCTTGGGAATCACCAGCGGCGCGCGGCTCATGCTTTCCACGCCGCCCGCGATCGCCAACGCAATCTCGCCCGCGGCGATCGCTCGTGCCGCCACGGCGACCGCCTCCATACCCGAACCGCATAAGCGGTTCACGGTCGCGGCCGGAACGCTTACAGGCAGCCCGGCGAGTAGCGTGGCCATCCGGGCGACATTGCGATTGTCTTCGCCCGCTTGATTGGCGCAGCCATAAAGAACGTCGTCAACGCTCTCCCAATCGCTCTTCTCAAATTGGCGGCGCAGCGCAGCGAGAGGAACCGCCGCCAAATCGTCGGCGCGGAGCGATGCGAGCGCGCCGCCGTAGCGCCCGATCGGCGTGCGCACCCCTTCACAGATGTAAGCCGCGGACACGTCGTCTCTCTCCGAATACTACTATCACAGTGCCGATCACCGCGCAGAGGGCCGCGCACTCGCCAGCGTTACGAAGCTTTGCGTTCGCCGTTACAAATAATCATTCAGCACATCAACAGCTTATCGAGAATCGATTGCGCGCGGCGGGCAGATGAGGCTTGCTACTGCGCTAGGTTCGAGGGAGGGTACAGAATCGTTCGGTGAGAACAATCGCCGTCGTCATTCTCGGCGCGGGTGCTTATCTCTATGCGAGGACCAGTCTCCCGCGCTTGCGCTCATACATGATTCCGTCCGCCTTACGCAGCAGATCGCCAATGGAAAGTTGATGGCTCGCGTCGACGTGCAGCGTGCCAAGGCTGATCGATAGCTTCCAAGGATTGTCACCAGCGTTGATCGTGCGCAGGACTTTGTCGAAATGGGCGTTGATTCTCACCAAGCCAGCGGGAGAACAATCCAGCGCCAGGATGGCAAACTCGTCCCCGCCCAGGCGCGCGACCAGATCGGTATCGCGAAAAACAGTAAGCAGCACCTCTGCAACCTTTCTCAGCGCACGATCTCCCTCGGCATGCCCGAATCCGTCGTTGATTCCCTTTAATCCATCGACATCCGCGAAAACCACCAAAAGTTCCCGGCGACCTGAGCAGGCCAGTTTGATTTGCTCTTCGGCAAAGGACAGGAAACCTCGGCGATTGTACAAACCCGTGAGTTCGTCTCTCAACGAAGCATCGTAGAGGACATCCTTAGCATCTCGCTCGGCCTCGAGAGACTCCTCCGTCTTATTCAACTGCCGAGCGTTCAGCCAAACCAGTAGCGACAGGGTCACCACGTTCATGGTGACATTCAACGCAAGTCCTAAATTCGTTCCGAACCAGCCAGCGTGCTCCACCTGCATCCGAAACCAGGCCGCGAAAAGCGGAACGACGATCACTGCAGGAAGAAAGCGGCGCGCCATTGCGCTCCCTAGGAATCTTCCGGTCACATCTCCTGCAATTCCTACCTTGGGTCGCGCAAAGAAAACTGAGACGCTTATCATCAACATCGTAAGCGCCGTAAACACGGCGATCGGCGTAAAGGAAAAAACCTTGTAAACGGGCTCAGCGCCATTAATGTAGCCGCTCAACGACATGATGCCAGCCAGCGCGCCACAGAGGCTTAACAGTTGCGCCGGCCGCCATCCTCGTCGCGTTTCCCAATCCAGCAGGAGCAGCGCCAAACCCAGCGCTACAAAAGTGATGGCCGTTATCGGCGACATGCGTCCGGGCGAGTACTTCGTGAAGCCGCTGGCGCCTGTCGTCAAAAGGATCTGGTCTATATGCAAGTTCAAACCAAAAACGTACTCGACGAGCGTCAGGGCGCCAGTCAAGGCCACCAAGGCGCTGAAAAATAGGGCCCAATAACGGTTGGACCTGCGAGGCGGGTCCGGCAGTAGCATCCACAGCGACCCTCCCAACAAGATCAGGCCTATACATATGTTGGGCTGTATGGATACGGAGTGCAGCGATCCCGACTTCAAAGGCTCGATGTGAAAGACCCGGCCCCATAGAGCGAGGCCGCCTACGACGATGGCCGCAATGCAAGATCCATTGCAATACCAGCGCAGGCGCGCTAAGCGACGCCATCTAGGGTCGAGCATCGAAGCTTTTGTCATGGGGATAAATCGGTCGGAAAAAGTCCGCCGCTAGCGCTATCCAGAAATGAGAATACTTCAAAAGCCACACGCTCAATTCCAAATATAAACGCGCTTGTTACGGAAAATGTACTGTACGGTAGGGTACGCAGCCGACAACGAGTAGGGACCGAGGCGATTGTGATTGGTCATCGTGCCGCAAGTAATTGCTCAAAAGGATCCCTTACTCGACGGGTTAAACCGTGGGGTTCTGCCACCGCAACATGGATCCAAAGTTCTATACCCCAAATTCGTCCAAGCGCCTAAGCTTTAATCGAATCGATTTGCAGCTCTGCTTGTGACGGGCAACTGCGAGGCCTTTCGCCGGCAAGAGTGGCAACACTTCAGAAGTGTTGCCGACGCGACAGCCAAACATGGGCCCACCGGTTGTGGGTACTGCGGAGAGCCTTAGCATGAATGGATTTGTTTCCTCAGGCTTAGTACCCATCGAAGAGATGGGAGTTGTCTGGCACGGCGCCGGCTTATCTTCGGCGGCGCGAATCTCCGAGATCAGCCGCACCGGTGCGTTCATAAAGACCCCACAGCCTCCGCCGGTCGGAACGTTACTCAATCTGCGCTTGCAACTGCTTAGCGGCGAGATGTTCGTGCAAGCCATTGTGCGCCACGCGCTTCCAGGCCACGGCATGGGAATCGAATTCAAATTCCTCAACCGCGACGACCGGGAGCGATTGGATCTCGCGGTGCTGAAAGCGGAACGGGCGCGCGATCAGGACGCCGAAACTGCTACGCAACATTCCGACGACCGCGACGCCACAGGAGGGGCCCTCCCCGGCAACTGAAACGCCGACACCCAGCCGTAGGATCGAGCGTCGCGAACGTCACCGTTACAAGTTTACTGCGGAAGCCGAAGTGACCGATGTCGATTCCGGCCTGCGCGTGCAGGCTCACTTGACGAATTTAGGAAGATTCGGCTGCTACGTGAGGCTGGCCAGCCCGTTCCCCGCGCAAACGAATGTGGACCTCTCTGTCACCCGCGGAGATAAAGTCTTTCACGCGCAAGCGACAGTCATGTCAGTGCATGCAAGCGGCGGCATGGGATTAATGTTCATCGACGTCGTGCCGGAGCAGTATCTGGTCCTGGATGAATGGCTTGCGATCTGTATGGAGCGCACCTGGCTGGCGTCGAACCGCCGTCGCACCCAGCGCGTCATGGTGAACATCCCGGTAGAAGTCGCGGCTCATAACAGCTTAGGCGCCGAGGTTCTCGAAGAAACCAAAACCATATCCATCAGCGCTCATGGCGCCTTACTACAGCTCAAAATGCAGGTCGCCAAGGGACAAACCATCGTTCTCCGCAATCCTTCGACAAAAGCCGCACTAGAGTGCTCGGTCGACTATCTCGGCACCGCTCACGATGGATCTCGCGAAGTTGGCGTCACCTTCGTCGCCCCCAACCAGACGTTGTGGAAAATCTCTTTTCCATCGGCGGAGTGGGGACCAGGACACCCCGACGCCAAAAAAATGTAGCATTGCATCCGTCGCGCTCGACGTCCGTACCAAGTGCTTCCCTCCTCGCCGCCAATCGTCGTCGGTTGTCACAAATGTGCCGCGAAAACACAGAGTACGCTAGAATCACAAACGGAGGGGTGGGTGAGTGGTTGAAACCGGCGGTCTTGAAAACCGTTAGGCCCGAAAGGGTCTCGGGGGTTCGA
>CAWFRX010000009.1:0-82441 GCA_963818345.1 uncultured Acidobacteriota bacterium
TCGTCAACACGTTTTAGGAACGGCAATGTGGTCCCAGGACTCTCAAGGTCAACGTGTAGTGCCCAATGACAATAAAGCTTCAGCGCGAAGGGCAACGGGGTAGGTGGGTAGGTTTCTAAGAGCTCCTGGCCTCCGCGAGGATGTAAACGACCTTACATTCACTATCGACAGGCTCAGACAAAGCCGCGCGCAGCTTATCTACAATTGCGTTTGCCGTCATCTCTTGGAAGAATTCTAGCACATCGCCAAAGTGATGGAGCACACTGCGATTCCGCTCTCTGCGACGCTCGGCGGGCTCAGTCTCCATATGCCGCATCAATCTGTGGGCGCAGTTTGCCAGCATCGGTGACGCCTAGTTGTTTGCTGGGGGGCCGTCGGTTCGCACGGTGAGTTGCGCGGACAGAATCTCGGTTGGCTCGGACGGCACGGGGCTGCCGACCAAATTGCTCCCACAAATAGCCAACGGTAATGCAATGGCTGCATCGTGTTGCAGTGGAATCCCTGAATAGTTGGTCTTATAAGGTGCTGGAACTTCTCTTCATTGGTTGAGCCGGAAAGATGCCTCCATGTCGCGGGTCGCTACAAGCTCTCCCGCGAAGTGGAGCCTCACCGTTCTGTCAGTTCTGCGCTCCAGTTTTCCAGGGCTTCGGGGCCAACGTGTCTGACCGCACAATCTGCAGCCATCGAGCCAAAGTGCCCGCCAATGTCATTGCGAACTTTCTTGAGAAACGGTTCGTGCTGTCGAAAGAAGCGCACCGCTCCGCTCCAATACGGGCGTATCTTCTTGTCGAGTCCCTTCTTTATCGGCTTAAACACATCGCATTCGTCCAGAAGTCTGACTGTTTCTGCAAATTCAACGAGGGTAGCGATACAACGCCGTAGGAAATAATTCTTGCAGTACCTCTCGTCTGTCGCATCCAAAAGCGGCACTGACGGTTCTACGATTTCGTGCACTTCGATTCGCAGGTCCTTGTACAGAACCGCAAGCCGCGCAATATGAGCGTGGATCATTTTGTCCTGACCATGCAGTAGCTTTCCCAAAGTCGCAGCGGGCGAACAGATGTACCGCGCAGCCTCACCAAATTCCCGCAGTGCTGCATCGGTCATCTTTATCAGTCGCTGACGCAATTCGTCTCGGTTGATTGGTTGCTCTGCGGACAGGCAGGATAGGTCGAACATGGCGGCTTTCAGTTCAGTCGAAGGCAACAGGCCTAATTGGCGGCGTTGAGAAGAGGAAGATTGAGATTGTGGAGTACAAACCGCGTTGGCCTGCGACTTTCCAAACACATGCAAGAACGATTGCCACAGCGTTGGGCGGTGGGGCATTGCTATTATCGCGGCGGCTTACCGAAGTGTGCTTCGGGCGAGCACATCAACTTAGTGGCATCACCGAATCGGCGCAGTTCAGCGTCGCTCATTCCTGCCAGCCGTTGGCGCAGGGCTTCCAGGCCGATTGGTTTCTCTGTGGACAGGCGTGAGAGGTCGGACATGGCTGCATTGTAGCGTGTTAGAGTCCCACTGAGGGTGGGAGGACCGAAACGAGAAGAAGCCGAAATCCTCAATCATCGAAAGCGGGCGAAGACTTTCCAGAGCCGTGGAAGCCAGTCAGACGTTCACTTTTGTAGGCTCGCTTTGCGAGAAATCCAAACCGCCTGTTTGTTCTCCCTACCCTGGTCTATCCTCGTGGCGTCCTTAAAGTTGCCCCCTTGGCGAGTTAGGAACCGCAAATTGGGTGGCAGGATTCGCAGCATCAGTACCTCGATGTAGTACATCATTAGGGATTCTTTAATTGCATACCAGCTAAAGTGGTCCCAGAGATGTCTCCGTCTCTCACTGTTGCTTGCTTGTTTGATTCGACTCCTGATGTTTCCCTTGCCGACGTACATAGGCATCGAGCCGTCAAAGAGGACGTAGACCCTTCGTCCTCCCTTTTTGCTACTCGGAATGTTTTTAATGTTTGCATTCATTCCGTGCCCACATGGTCCCGTACTGCCTGACGACTCGCATGGCAGCCCTCCCGAGCGACGACCGAACATGGCGGTCCACGTCATTCTCCAGCCTGGCCTCCGAGTTTGCTACAAAGGATTAAATCCCACTACCGTAAGAGGTACGACCTAGAGGGGCCGCACAGAGCAACGGGCGTTCAGACTTCATGGGCTTCGGGCAGTTCAGACTAATCTCCGAACGCCTTGTCAATTTGGCGCGCAATTTCCCGCTGCCGGTTGCGCCCGAGCGACCGACAAATTGGATTTGCCAAAATCGTCACATGGGGTTCAGTCTGTGCGGGACATTCAACACCACCTCTGAGAGGCTGGATTCAGCTAAGTGGTGTCCAGCCTCTCTACTTTCTGGGGGGCCCGCCAGAACGCTTTTTGCGAGGAGATTTTTATGCACCGTCTGATTAACGATTTCGCACAGCCCGTCGTTGAGCGAATTCCTTCGGGACTTTCTGCCAAACTATCAGTGGCTCGTTCAAAACAGTGACCAAGCCGACCAGGCGTCGTATCAGAAAGAGTACCGCCGCTTCTGAGCGATGAATGCTGCCCAATTGAGTTCCCGATTTTTACCGACCCTACTTTCAGCTCTTGAAAGGCAACGAGAAGAAGACGCACAATTTGGGCGATGCAGTCAATGCGCTCTACAACACCGCCGTGAGTCGGAACGGCGACCGCTCCATTCAGTTTTCTTTTGCGACCAAACTTCTTCACATCGCAGACCCGCGTCTTCCAATCTACAATTCACGAGTTGCCGACTTCTATTTCTTTCAGTCTCCAGCACGAAGCTTGAGCCTGAAACAGCGTATAGGAAGGTTCCTCGACTTTCATACTTTCCTGATGCAGGAGTACCGCAGAGTGCTCGAACAAGGGCTGCTGACCGTGGCTATTCAGGAGTTTCGACGGCAGTTCAATCCGCAGCACATCACGGATGAAAAAATCATCGACTCGCTCATCTGGGCGTTCGTAACGCTCTTAAACGAGGGGGGTATTCCGAATAAGACGGTCGTTTATTCATGAGGTGACGCAGCGATGTCGGGTCGCCAGAAGTTTGCCTCCTGAGAAGAATGTGATGAAAGTTATTTGTCCGCATCAGGAAGGCAGCGAAGAACCCTCCACCACCGCTGAATCGGACAGTCAATTCTGCGGTCAGGACAATCGCAACTGGATGCTATAGCCGCGTCGCTGAACTGAGAGAGGAGCGGAGCCATTATCCGCGACCGCCTCGGCAGGGCAACAGTGCCTAAAAGCGAACACGAAGCACAGACGAACATGCGTGATAGTATCGCCACTGCAGGAGGTTTCCGTTTGTGGCAGTTGCGGATCCCAAAATCGTTGAAGGTACTTGCAGTGGCGATAGGCCTTCTGGCCGTTGCGATGTTGACCGCTTTCGGCTCCGACCAGACGTTCACGGGTACAATTACGGACAGCATGTGCCCGACAGGCGACCACTCCAAGATGCGAATGGGCCCCACCGATGCGGAGTGTACCGAGGCTTGTTCTTGTGGCGCGTCGTACGTGCTCTACGACGGTAAGACTCTACGCGCTCAGTGACCAAGTGACGCCGAGAAAATTTGCGGGGGCAAAGGTAAAGGTTTTCGGCACACTCGATGCCACGACGAAGGAAATCCGCGTAGACTCAATCGCTGATAAAAATCTCGACAGTTTGGCAGCCGCTTATCTCGCAGTTGCAATAATCTTTGGCGTCTACCTCTTCAGCGTGGCACGCCGTCTGACTCATCTAGAGGACGAAATCAGGCGTCTCGCAAAGACGGACTGACAACCATCCGACAATCAGTGGGCGCAACCTTTCGCTGCCCTTCACATCGGAGCCACTGGCGAATCGATTTGACAAGTTTATTACGTGGGGTTCAGTCTTGCCCTAGAGAGAACCCATGTCACTCGGGGGCGGGCTGCCGTTGGCGGATTGGTCCCATCAAAAGAATTCACTGACTATTCGCAGTCGGCACACGTCCCATAGGGTATGGTGGATAGGACAAACAAATGGACCCAGCCCGAGAAATGGACGGAGTATGCTGTTCACAGAGCCTGCTTTACAGATTGAGACCCCACGAAATCATTCGCTTGCAACTCAGACCAGACTGCGCCAGTTACTGGATAACAGTGCGCCAGCGCGTCCAGACCCGAAGCGGCCCGACTTCTTTGAGATTGAGGATGACACGCAAGTTTTCTATGTCCACGTTGTCAAGACCAGTGGCAAAGTCACGCTGCTCGCAGTTTGGGACCGAGAGGCAGAGTTGGTAGCCGCCGCCTTCTGAGCGGCCACGCCAAGCAGTCCGCCAAAAGTTCGCCGCGCTCGCTGTGATGCCCCAACTGACACTGATTTCCGAACGCCTGAGCCACCGACAAATTGATTTGACAATCGCAGTGGTGGGGTCCAATGTGTGCATGGACAACCCCAAGCCGTGCCAACGGCAGTGGGCTGGATACAGCCTATGGGGTTGTCCAGCCTCTTTACTTTTGGGTGTCGCCTCTTCCGTTTCTTCCGAGCCTCTCATCAATGCGTGGCAGTGTCTTGGTAAAATGACTGGAACCGACTAGTGCGGGAGTAGCACAAACAGGAGTGCGCCAGTCGTCCAGACTGGAGATGCCGATGCGACCGCGAGCCTCCCGCTCCAGATGCTGCCGACGCTGGCGCACCGATGACAATTTCGCGAGTTTGATGACAGGGAATTGCAAAATAGTTTTTAGATGGAACAGGGCAGGGACTAGTGCCTTGGCAGTGTGGGCAGAAGCATAAAATAACCAGTTTGCCGAAAATACAAGAGGTTGTACACGACGAGCGCGACCAGAGTCCGATTGGGTAATAGTAAAGCACCGCAGCCTTGGCTCGTAGAAACCATTTACCGACTGCTCCTCCGACAACAATAGATACGGTTGCGCTGAGGAGTTGGGGAGTAAAGGTGGTGAATCTTCGCACGAAATAGATGACAAGCCAACCCACGAAAAAGCCTAGCGATGCTACGCCGATTCGGGAAGCCCACTCCGAGCTAGGTGAATTAGACATGAAGGTCACGTCAATCCTGTCGCAGACGATAATCTAGGGTAACACGCTTTCAGACGCCCGCTTCAGTTTTCGGAAACGCCGCCACTATTCGGTCTCAGTTTCTCGCCGCGTCCAATCCTTGGCAACCGATGGCGCAAGGCCGCCCAGGTCGATTAGTTGTTCTGTGGACAAACGCGGGTTAAAGGCCACATCTTCGGTGCGCTACTGCAATCTCTGCGCTGTCTGGAGCAGTTGTTGTTGCGTGCCGCGTTCATCCTGGTAAATCCGCTCAAGATGGGCAAGACCGGCTGAGATGGCACTGAATTCTCTCTGAACGGACCCACGGCGCTGGCAAGCCGACCACAAGCCGCATCGACGTTTTGAACCTCTTCCTGGGTCAAATTGCCCCTGCTCTGGGATACGGCGTGACATTGCTGCTCAGAGGCCTCTACCTCAGTCGCCAGGGGCTTCATATTCGTCTCGAAGAGACGATTGAACCGACTCAGCCCTGATGGTGCATTTGGTCCGTCTGAATTGATGCCTGATTTGCAGCAACGAAGAGTTGCGCACGCGCCACTGTCGCTTTCGGATTCCCTGCGAGTTGACGTTCGCGTGCGACATACTCGCCTACCCTCGCAGTGATTGCCTCATAGGCTTTTTCCGCACTCGGAAACCTGCCCAAATGAAGGTCCGCCTGCGAATCGAAGACCTGTATTCTGCCAACGAGCCGGTCAACGGCCTTCGCTTGGATGATGCCCTGAGACCGGGCACTCAATTCAGCCAATTTCGCCTGAAACTCAGCGGGCGTGGAGGCCGTGAAAGTGAGCGGAACGGATTGCGCCCCGGTCAGTGTCAAGGCATTTCCGCGCAGGGTTCCTGAGAGGACGAACGACTCCAGGCCAAAGAACCGGCTTCCTTGAATTATCACATTCTCCCCGTCAACGGCCCCGGTGACGGACGCTGAATTTTGTTCGGTAGTGCCGTCCGCTTTTAAGACGTTTTCTGCTAACTGACCTGTCAAATGGTTGTCTGGAGTCCGAACTACCTGGAGCCAAATGACGGCGCTCTTGTCACTGGCGAGATAAGACCCGGAGATGTTGCGTTGACAACCGGCCATCAAAGCCACAGCGACGGCGGCATACACATACATTCCGCGCAATGGGTTCCTCTTGCATCCCGGCATAGTAAGCATGATACGCGGGATAGGCCTCGCGGGAAATGAATCCTGGGTATGCCTCTCTTTACATGTGAAAGGTCACTCATCGCGAGCATTGTACCGTGTTAGAATCCCAGCGGCGCGGAGGAATGGAGATGCGTGATAGCGTCGCGGTAATTGTTGCCTTTGGGAGCGCAATTGTAGGCGCGGTTCTTCACGGCACTTACGAGAACTGGCGCGATTGGCGCGCGCGACCGAGATTGCAAATTGACTATAAGGGCGTAGAAGGAGCCAATAAAGTTGAAGTGGACTACCGAAAACCAGACCACCAGCACATTGCAGAAATATACGTCCGAGCAAGAGTTCAAAACGCGGGAAAGCGGCCAGCGAAGAATTGCCTTGTATACCTAACCGCTCTGACGGAGGTTCATCCTTCGGGCACCACCACACCAACGTCGTTTCACGACCCGATGCCTTTAACATGGGCAGGCTACGACTTTTCTCCTCGGGGCATTCCGCGAGGCGTCCCGTTCTACGTTGACCTCATGAGAGTTTCTAAGCATCAATCGGGGTGGTTAATCTCTGTGGAGAAACTATTGGGCAGCCAAGGCAATTTGACGGCGTATCGGGGAACGTACCGTTTTCAACTGACGGCGACAGCAGACAATGCCGACCCGTTTGTTTATGAAATTGATGTTTCCTATAACGGCGACTGGAACAATCTCCGCGCTGTGGCGCACACGAAAGGGTAAGAACGATCTGACCGCCTCAGTCTCCAAACGCCCTATCAGTCTGCGGGCCGCGCGAAGGTTGGCAGTGTTGCTAGACTCTGCCGCAAGAGGTTCCGCGATGACCGAGTACAGTTTCTGCAGCGACGCCTTTCAGTCGCTTTCGCCCGAAGCAGTGTGGCACATTAGAAAACGCAGCAAGCCAACAACCTTGTGCGGGCGTCTTGTGCAAGATGACGTGGCGGCAGAATTCACGGAAGGCAACCTAAAAGAGCACGACTACCACATCTGCGACGGTTGCCGCGCGGAATATCGGAACATCGCCGCCCGCGAACGCTAGAATTCTGGACAACGTCCGATTGACAATTGACCCCACTACGCTCCAGGTTCATCGGGTGGCTCTCCGATACCCCTAAAGACGAGTGTAAAGCCCTTGGCATCGCGGCGCTCTTGGATAGCCACGGTTTCTCCCTTCGGAGTTAGCCGAAGGCTGACGAAGCCAACTTTGCCCGATTTAGCCGTCCGTTTTCCCCTGATGAGCCGACCGACAATCAACGACTCGATTGCGTACTCCACATCTTCATAGGACAGTGCTCGTCGGTTGCTTTGTTGTTCGGTGAGAACTGCGTCAAACGCGTGGTATCGATACTCTCGTCAGGATGGTCGTAAAGGTAGACCAAAATGGCCTGCTCGGTCGGCTTGAATTTGCTGGGTATTTTCGTATCGATGACGCGTTTGTAGGGCATAGGGCGATTCTACACCGACAGTTCCCATTATTGTGCCAGTCATTCGAGCCGCAAGGCGCTCGTGAAAATAGTCCGCAGCGTGGCTCAATTTCCAAACGCATTATCAATCTGCGGTCGCAAGTTCCCGCTGTCCGTTCCGCCGGAGCCACTGACACTTAAATTTGAAAAATCAAAAAGTGGGGTATTTCTTCCCTCGTGGTTTCTGCTCCTGCCCGTCTATGGTGAAAATGGCGGCGTCTCCCGTAATGCCGTAGACGTACATGTATTCCGGGTTGGAGGCGGCAGGCTTGGCTTGATAGTCCTTCGATGCTTGCGGCATAAAGCACGTGTTGTTTTTCGGTGTTTCCTCGCAACTCAACATGTATTGCACCGAAGTGCTCTCCGCTTCTACATCAATCCGAAGTCTGCTTTGTGCGTCGCGCTTGACCTTGGTTACGTGGAGGGTGAACGTGGTTTTATCCTGTCCACCAACGGGGGAGCCAGGAGCGGCTAAAACAACGAGCGCGAGGAGTGCCGTGTCTCTGCTACGCATTTTGTCATTCCTGAAGCCGATACAAGCCACGTCCAATTTGGACGAAGAGCGCTGTGTTTCCACCGGGGTTTCCGACTCGGTGCTTCGGCAAGAACGTTCCTGCCCAACGGATACTCAACGCCTCAAATGGAACGCGATACGATTAGAAGAATTCGGGAAGCGGTGCGCACCCGCAAAATTCCTCGCCAGTTCAAACCGACCGATGTAAATGGAGCGGATTCTAACAGCGGTGACAACCCTGTCTGAAGAACAACGCTGCTACCAGTTGCTACCAGTGCTGTCGTTTTCGTGGCACTCGTTCTCACCCCCCACAACCGTAATCCATGAGGAAAACTTTTGACTTGGGTGTGACCGCACCGCAGGAAAAGCACAGAGGACGCCTTGACGTAAAAATTGTGGGTTCAACTGTGACAGAAAAGTGTGCAAAACTGCTCACAACTCGGTATAACAAGAAACTGCGATTCTGTCCTAACCTCTGCAGCCGACTACACTTACGTTGAAACTAAAAAACTTACGAGAGCGCTTGTTTTTTGATTTGGTGTCCTGTCAACATGTCTGGGTGTCTCTTCGTGAAAACGCATTATGGCAGACGCCATCTAGCCCCGCAACGCGCCGCAGCAGCGGGTAATGAGCACTCGGGCTTGGCGTTGCGTTCGCGTCGCGGCTGGGAGCGTGGGGTGGCGGCTGGGCAACAATTGCCCCCACCCCCCACTTTTTTGTAAGTGTTCATTGCACGGGACTTTAAGTCCAATGATTTTGGAAGTGCTCATTCCACGGGGGTTAGCGGCGCGTTTTGCGTAAGTGTTCATTTTGCTGGAGTTCCTTCCCGTTCTGCGGAACGCAGCAAATGTGGCCTGCTCCCGGTCGGACCAAGGCGCGGGGTCAGGACGGACCGAAAAAGACAGGGTGATTGCAGAGTTCGACCGAGCATGAGATAGTCTATCACAGCTATTACTTATGTGCAATCGTTATTGTAGAGTGATTAAAAATTGGCCTTGATTCGAATGCAGCCGGGAAGGTTCAAGCATTCGAATCGACCTGGACAGCAGTGCGTTCGAACGGGCCGAGATGCCGGAGGGAAACGGGTGCCTCCTTCGGGACGACGGTCAGCGGTGAGGTACGGGAAAACCCTCACCCTTAAAGCCGAAGGGTGCGGCACCCGGCAGCTTCGGGAGAAGAACGTCGTTTCAATTCTCCACGTTATGATGCCCGCGCAGTATTATCTTGGGTCTTACGGACAGCGACACGCGGCCTAATTGGTCGATTATTCCCCTCGCAAGGTCCGCCCGTCACGGTCAAGGCCTCACGCATCACGCGACGGATTTGCCTTCCAGTTTTTGCTGTCCGATACACTGCAAATCGAAGACGCGAAAAAACGGAGAGCCTAGAGGAGGCGACGGTGAGCACAGGCGATTGCGAATCTGCAAGCAGCACAACGGCGGGCGATGGCTATGCGCCCAAAAGTCGGGAGGGTTCCCGTATCTCGCTGAGACTTTGCTTCGCGCAGGCGTCACACGCGATCTACGGTTACTGCCGTCTTCACAAAGTCTTTACCTGACCGAGGACGGTCCTGTTGCCGTTCAAGGAACACCCCCTGGTTTCCGGTATGGTGGACGTGCCGCCGTTCGACCGGGAGGCATTGATTGCCGCGCTTCGCACCGATCAAGCTGGAAAGAGCACCTTTCCAGAATTTCTCGAAGCCAGTTGGCGTGCTGGCGTTGTGCGCTATGACGTTGACCTTAAAGCCCGCAAGGTTTCCTACTATGGGTGCAATGACGGAGGACTCATGTTGAATCGTACTCCCGCCGTGAACCTGGACTGAACGCGCAGATGATTTGAGCAGCGGAAGAGCCGGCAACGACGCGTTCATCGCATCGATCCCTTCAAAAAATTTGCGTACCCAAGACGCGAGGCCCGGCAACTAAGTGCACGACGGGTCGGCCCCGATCGCAACTTTACCGGAAGGAGGAACTGGATGATGAGCAAGAGAATTTCAACCAATCTGATCGCACTGGCATTCCTGACGGTTTCCGTCGCTCTGGCTCTTGCGGCTCAGGACAAATATACGGTGAAGGTGCCGGGTGGGCTGGCGTTCTCGGACTTCCGGGGATACGAAGATTGGCAGGCTGTCGGGCCCAGTCTGACCGATGCCCAGAACGTGATCCGAGTGATCCTGGCGAATCCCGTGATGATCAAGGCGTACCGGGATGGCGTGCCGGGCAATGGCAAGCCTTTCCCGACGGCTCCAAGATTGCAAAGATCGAATGGATTCCGAAAAAGATTACCGACCCGCCTTTTTCCGCGACCACGCCGGACACGGTGCCGGGCGCCCTCAAGGAGGTTGAGTTCATCGAGAAGGATGCCAAGCGATTTCCGGACGGCCACGGATGGGGATACGCGGTGTTCGATTACGACGCGGCGTCCGATACGTTCACGCCCGGCACCGCAGCGGACCGGCCGCCGCAGAAGAACGACGCCAAGTGCGGGGTCGCGTGCCACAACCTGGCGGCGGCTAAGGATTACATTTTCACGGCGTACGGGAAGCGGTGAGACACCATTCGGACCCGCTCGCTCATAAATTCGGCAAGCCAACGAAGCGAGGGCCTACTGGTCAGGCTTCCTCGGCCGAATCGTCCTCGGGAAGGTCTGGGATCGCGGCTTGGCCGGCTTGCGCGGTCCGCAATTCGCGACGGATAAGCTCGGAGTCGAATCCCGCGCGCAAAAGCATGCGGTAGAGCGATGCGGTCTGGCGCTGATCGATCGGGCCACGAGGGCCACGCGCGCTGCGGAGCTTGCGCTCGATCAGCTTTTGCACCAGCAGCGCCTCGTCGGTTTCCGCGAAGATCTGAGAGACCGCGGATTCGATGTGGCGATCGGGCACGCCGCGGGTCCGCAGCTTTTCCCGCGTAATACGGTGGCGGCCCTGCTTGCGAGAGTTGGCGTGCTGGCGCGCGAACTGGAGGGCATAGCGCGCATCGTCGATCAGCTTTTCGGATTTTAGGCGCGTGACCACGCGGCGAGCCAGGGCCGGGTCCTCGGAGCGGCGCTCGAGGTAAGCGCGCATTTCGTGGACCGAGTAGGCGCGTCGCATGAGGCCGCGCAGGGCGGCGGTGTACAGCTCTTCTTCGCCGGAATGTTTACGCGGAGGTGGACGCATGGCGCGCCCAGCATAGAAGGTTTACAGAGAAGGGGCAATGCGCTCAGGGACAAAACGTAGTTCGTCCTAAGGGATGCCAGACGATCTCGCCGCGTTCATCGCTCCCCAGCCACACGTCTCCATGCGTTACTTCGATGGGAGATCACGAGCGTTCGGAGGCGGAAATATCCTATTTGTGAGATCCTCGGGCTCCAGCTGAGGGCTCCCGTGGTCCAGCCGGTTCCTTCTGGGGCTGTCCACCTGACCTCGTATAGTTCTGATTCCCCTTCATTCAAGCGTGTCTCGCTTCCAGCCCGTGGCCGGACCAAAACGAGATCCCCTCGCTGCAGCGCGTTTGCAATCTGAAGCGGCAGCCCATGCGCGTAATATCCTCAATCCTTGTCCGCTCCGTGAACATGTACCCTTGAGGGTCATACCGGATTATTTCCACCGGCACGTTCACCGCGAGCCTTCTGTTCTCTCCGATTGTCCGTGGCGTAGCGAACGGTCACTGTACGCTCCAGGCTCTGATGTGCACGTCCGGTACCACTGATATCAAGCTGCGGATCGGTCAGCGCAGACACTGGCCGATTTCCAGCTCCGCGACGGTTCCGAAATGGGCTGAGCCTCCCGACATGAAACTGGGGTGATGTAGCGAGCCCGCCAGGCGCTGATGCTCTTACCATCATCGTGTGCCGCTGCGAGACCCTGTGGAATGCCGCGCCGTCTGCCCGCGTCAGGATTCGACGAAACGCTGCTGCGCCTTCGCATCCATCCCACCCGGGGGAGTAGCCGCTCAAAATAGGCCGAAGCGTTGTTCCACTGCACGATCAGGCTGTCGAAGAACACATGCTCAGGTCCGTACACGGGTGTTCGGGGGGCGTCTGGTGTTGGCAATGACATTTAACAGCGGGAATCGACGTGGTTCAGAGCGCGTGCATTATCTTGGCGCCACTCTCTTCGCTGAAATCGGTGCTAATGCTATTTGTTTGTTTGCCGATGAAGCATTGCAAGAAGCTGACATAGTACGGGAACCGATCTGCAGGAACGAACACGGAAGGAACCAGTCCTATGCCCATTTCAGGTTTACAAGCCACCCCGACGGATGCTCCCGATACCAGCCTGGCAACTGCAATCCCAGCCGCTAAATCGAAAGTCGCGGCGTCGTCGGCCGTTCCACAAGACACGGTCACACTATCGTCGCAATGGCAGCCCAGTCCCGCCGGCACAATCAATATCGCTCCGCCCGTTTTATTGGAAGTAGAGGAGCTGCTGACCCAGCGCCTGACCGCAAGTCAGATCGCCACAAGCCTTAAGATTCCGCTCGACACCGTCGAGATGGATGCGGAAAACGTACAAAGTCCAGCGGCGACCGGTACCACCACGCCGGCGGCAGAATCTTTGTAAATGGCGGAACAGGGAACCCTGACATTCTCGAACGATCTGGATGACGACGGGTGGGACCCTAGCGCTGGCCGAAGCGCTCGTACTCGGCCATGGTGCGCTCCATCTCTTCGCGCGCCGCGTCGGCTGCGGAACGAATGCCTTGCATGCGCAGCTTGAAGTCGTCGGGGTTGGACGCCCGGATCAGCGCCTCCTCGTAGGTGATCAGCTCGCGCGTGTAGAGGTCATAGAGCGATTGATCGAAGGTCTGCATCCCGTACTGGCTGGTGCCGGCGGAAATCGCGTCGTGGATCAGCCGGGTCTTGTCGGGATTGATGATGCAGTCGCGGATGTACGCGGTCATGATCATCACTTCGACGGCGGGCACGCGTCCCTTGTCGTCGGACGCGGCGCACCAGGCGCTGGCTGACGACCGCCTTGAGCGTGGCGGCGAGTTGCAGGCGGATCTGCTTCTGCTCCGGCGGCGGGAAGACGGCAATGATGCGCTGAATCGTTTCGGTCGCGTCGAGGGTGTGCAGCGTGGAAAGCACCAGGTGGCCGGTCTCGGCGGCCAGCAGGGCAGTGGCGATCGTTTCGAGGTCGCGCATTTCGCCGACCAGAATCACGTTGGGATCCTGGCGCAAGGCGGCGCGCAGCGCGGTCGAAAAGCTCGCCGTGTCCACTTCCACTTCGCGCTGATTGATGAAGCTGTGCTTATCGCGATGCAGGAATTCGATGGGGTCCTCGATGGTGATCACGTGGTCGGAGCGCGTCGAGTTGATGCGGTCCACCATGGCCGCAAGCGTGGTGGATTTGCCCGAGCCGGTCGTTCCCGTCACCAGCACCAGCCCGCGCTGCTCCTCGCAGATCTTCTCAATCACGCGCGGCAGGTTCAGTTCGTCCGACGGTGCGAATCTTCGTGGGGATGACGCGCAGAACCATGCCGACGTTGCCGCGCTGCTGGAACACGTTGACGCGGAAGCGCCCCAGGCCCGCCACGCCGTAGGCCATGTCCAGCTCGGCGGTTTCCTTGAATTTTTGCTTTTGGCGGTTGGTCATCATGCTGAACGCCATCGAAAGCATCTCTTCAGGCGTGACCCTGGCGACGTCGGTTTGCGGATTCAGCAAGCCGTCCACGCGCAAATAGGGGTGGTTGCCGACCTTCAGGTGCAGGTCCGAGGCCTTTTGTTCCACAGCGCGGCGCAGCAATTCGTCGATGCTGAGTGCCATCAGCACACCATCCTGCTTTCGAAGGGGCTTCTACCGAACCTAGCATTGGCATCGAGCGGGAACAAGCGAGGCTGGCAGCGGCGTGGTACCCGCCTAGTAACTGCGAGCGGGAGCTGGAATCTAGCTCTGGGCGGGACGGATGCCGCGGAAAGATAGAGCTGTAGATGACTGCGCCGGCTGCGCCGCCCGCGAGAGGACCGACCCAGTAAACGCCGTGATTGGTCCAGTGCCGGGAAGCCAGCGCCGGCCCAAGCACGCGAGCCGGGTTCATCGCCGCCCCGGTGAATGGGCCGCCAAACAGGGCTGCAGCCGTAATGAGCAGCCCGATGGCCACGCCCGCCACGGCCGGACTCGCGCTCGGACTGTCGTCGGTTCGGCCCTGGGCCGTCGCGAAGAAGGCGAACACCAGGAGCATGGTCAGCAGGCCCTCGATCAGCATTCCGGGCGCTCGCGTGAGTCCGTTGGTCAGATCCGGCGTTCCCAGCGCTACCGCGCGCCAGGTTTCTTCCGGAACCATCGAGCGCAGCAGATAGGCGCGCGACGCAGGCGCCGGCCAATTGCGCGGCGCAGTAGGTCAGCATGTCGAAGAGGTCCAATCTGCGCGTGGCCCAATAGCCAATGGTCACAGCGGGGTTGAGATGGCCGCCGGAGATGCGGCTGGTCGGCGCTGACGAAGGCTCCGAACGCCGACTCCGTACGCCAGGGCGATGCCGAGCGGGCCAATGCCGATGCCGGTTGCGTTGGTTGTCTTGAGGAATTGGTCGGCGCAGATCGCGCCCGAGCTGACCAGCACGACGGCGAACGTTCCGAACAGTTCCGCGGCGAGTTTTTGCGGTCTGCTGTACATGCACGGGCGGCGGGCCAGCGTGGGCCGAGCGCCGCTACGCCACGGACGCGCCGACGGGTGCAGCGACCGGAGTGAGCCAGTTGTGACGGTCGGTTTGCGCCGCCGACGATGGCGAAGAATTCCTCTTGCAGCTGCTTGGTGATGGGACCGCGCCGGCCCGCGCCGATCTTGATGCGGTCGATCGAGCGCAGCGGCGTCACTTCGGCAGCCGTGCCGGTGAAGAAGACCTCGTCGGCGATATACAGCATCTCGCGCGGAATCATCTGCTCGCGCAGCGGGATGTGCAGGTCCTCGCACAGCGCCATGATCGAGCTGCGCGTGATGCCTGGCAGCACGCTCGAAGCCAGCGGCGGCGTGTAAACGATGCCGTCCTGCACGATGAAGATATTCTCGCCCGAGCCTTCGCTGACGTAGCCGTTGGCGTCGAGCGCGATGCCTTCGGCGTAGCCATTGGCCGCCGCTTCCATGCGGATGAGCTGCGAGTTCATGTAGTTGGCGCCGGCCTTGGCCATGGCCGGCAGGGTATTCGGAGCCATGCGCGTCCAGGAACTGACGCAGACGTCCACGCCCTCTTCGAGCGCTTCCGGGCCCAGATAAGCGCCCCACTCCCACGCGGCGATGTAGACCTCGATCGGGCAAGCGATCGGGTTCACGCCCACGTCGCCGTAGCCGCGCAGCACCAGCGGCCGGATATAGCAGGAGCCCAGGTGATTGGCGCGCACCACTTCATGCGCGGCGGCGCGAAAGCTTCTCGACGTCGAATACGGATTCTCCATCCGGTAGATGTGGCCGGAATTGATGCAGTCGCCGCATGTGGTCGCGCAGGCGGAAACTGGCCGGACCGTGCGAGGTCTCGTAGCAGCGAATGCCCTCGAAGACCGACGAGCCATAGCTGACCACGTGGGAGAGCACGTGAATGTTTGCGCATCCTCCCAGCGAATCAGTCTTTCCGTTGTGCCAGATATGCTCGGTTTTCTTCAGACTCATCGGGCTCTCTCCGAGCCAAAATTATAACATATCGGCACCGAGCAGCTCTATCTTCGGGGCTTGCTCTCGTCCAGGGAGGGCGCGCGATTCAGCGCGGGAGGTCGGTGCGCGAAGGCTGCGCGATCGATAGGTAATCCTGCGCGCGCCTCGGCGCGCAGTTGGCCGTTCGTGCTTTCCCAGACCCCAGCAGCAGGAAGGGAATCACGGCGGAAGCGGCCCAGAGTTTCGCACTGCGCGGCACCTTGGCTTCCGGTTCCCAGCGGAACAGCTGCTGGCTGATGACGAACGCGATGGCGGCGGATAGCGCCAGGGCGCCGCAGTTCCGGGAGCGATCTGTAGCACGCTGACTTGGCCCACCATCACGCGTTCGAGGCCGGTGACCAGGTAGGTGGCCGGCTGAAACGCCGCCAGACGTTTGCAGCCATCCGGGCAGCATGGGCAGCGGCAAGAGTGGCGCCGGAAAGGCCCAGGAATCCCCACCAGAGCATCTGATTGATGATCTGCGTCTCCTGCATGGTATTGGTGACGCTGGCGACAATCAGTCCCAGCGCGGCGAACGTAATCGTGCCTAGCGTGACCAGCAAGATGATGCCGGTTATGTTTCCCCAGCTTCGCAGATGGAACAGTCTCGCGCGCGATCGCGAACTCGATGATGACGGTCGGCAGGGTCATGAGGTAGTTCGACAGAATGCTCGAGGCCAGCATCGCGCCCGCGCTGACCGGCGCGATGCGGAACCGCCGCAGGATGCCTTGTTCGCGGAAGGTCACCAGCTGCACGCTCAATCCCCAAAAACTGCCCATCACGGTGAGCGACAGCACGGACGCCAGCAGGTACGGCACGGCGTGCCGCGCTGCCGCGTCCCGCAAACAGCCCAAGTAAAGGAACAGGAGTGCCAGCGGGAAGAATGAGGCTGAAGAAGATAAAGGCGCGGTTACGCAGCGCCAGGCGCATGCGGACTTCGTCAGCGTCCATGCGTGTTTCAATCGCGCAGCCTCCTGCCGGTCAACTCCAGGAAGACGTCCTCGAGCGTCGGAGCGGCAATCTCCAGGCTGGCCAGTTCATTGCCTTGGGCTTCGAGGTGCTTCACCAGCGAAACGATCGTCTGCGGCACGCGCGTCGAATGCAGAATGTAAACGCCGTCGGAGGAAAGGCAGTCGGCCACGCCCTCGAGCTTCCCCAGCGCGCCGTCCGGTTCGGGCCGCGCCAGGCGCAACTCGATGCGCGGTTGTCCCGCCGAGCCCTGCTTGAGCTCGCGCGGCGTCCCTTGGGCGATCACCCGGCCCTGATCCACGATCGCCACCCGGTCGCACAGCCGTTCGGCTTCCTCGATGTAGTGGGTGGTGAGCAGGATCGTTTTGCGCTCTTTCTTGAGCTCCTCCACGATGTCGTAGATCTCGCGGCGCACCTGCGGGTCCAGTCCGGCGGTCGGCTCATCGAGAAAAATGACGCTCGGATCGTTCACCAGGGACATCGCCAGGGCCAGCCGCTGCTTTTGTCCGCCGGAGAGTTGGGAGTAGAAGGCGCGGCGCTTTTCTTCCAGCCCGAAACGCTTGAGCAGCCCGCCGGTGTCCCTGCGGTGGTCGTAGAAGCTGGCGAACAGTCGCCAGCGCTTCCTCGACGCGAATTTTGTCGGGCAGCGCCGTGGATTGCAGTACGGCTCCGATCTTTTGTTTGAAGGCGTCGCCGCTGGTTTGCGGGTCCAGGCCGCAGACGCTGCACGCGGCCGCCGTCGGCGGGTCGCAGTCCTTCGAGGATCTCGACCGTGGAGGTCTTTCCGGCGCCGTTCGGTCCGAGAAGGCCGAACACCTCGCCCTCCTGCACGGCGAAACTCACGCCGCGCAAAGCCTGTACGTCACCGTAGCGCTTGGTCAGGTTCTCTACTTCGATGATGGCAGAGGTCACGGTAAACCAACATCATATAGCACATTCGGAAGCGGCGGCGAACGGAGTGCAGGGTCGGTGCAAGGGTCGGCGCCGGAGTCTGCGCAAATCGTTGCGAACGGCCACGCTCTAGGCGGGTGTCCCGGTTGCGGCGCTTTCGCGCCTTGGGCGGAGTGCCATTCTCGCCCTTCGAGTTCGAGGCGCTGCCCGCGAAACTCGATCCCTTCGCTTTCGAGTAAACGGCGCTGCAGCGATCCCTCGCGGCTCGCCCAGCAAAATGCGTCCGCCGGCGCCGACCACGCGATGCCAGGGAATACCCTGGCCCTGGGGACAAGCGGCCATGGCGTAGCCTGCCGCGCGTGCGCCGCCCGCGCAATTTTGTGGCGCGAGCGAGCTGACCATAAGATGATCACGCGCCCCTTGGGGACACGTCTCACCAGACGGTAGACCGGCTTCCACGTCAAGGATGTTCGCTCTTGAGCACGGGTACTAGTCCTGCTATGGGCGGCTCCGGGTTTGCCGTATTTCCGCCGCACGCAAGTGAGTTCCTCGTTTCACGCATCTAATATATAGGATGTAAATGCCCTTTAATCGACAGGGAGCTGTGACGGCGCGCGGTGACGCGTACGGCAGGCGCGATCGCCCCGCCGAGTGGGTGCCGCGAACCAGACAGTAACCGATACGAGGCAAACAAAAAAGAGAAGCGTGCATCTCAACTCATTGTAGTGGAAAATAGATACACTACAGCCGATGAGACAGTTAGAGACGAGAGAGATAGAGAGCAGACGGGACGGAAGGGACTGAGGCACAAGAGCATGGCTTTTCTACGCCGCAAAGGACGGTGCCTATTACCTGGTGCACAACGTGCGCCGGGCCGGCAAGGTCAAGCAACTCCACCTTGCCCGGCTGGGGGAGCGCCCGAGGATTACCGACGACGTGGTTCGTCAGGTGTCCCGCGCGTATCCCTTCGTGGACGTCAATTGGACGGCGCTTCGCGAACAGGTCAACGATCAGGTCGAACTGTTCGACCCGAAGTCCGCCTACGTCCGCAAACTGCTGGCCACTCTTCGCAGTTTGAATTTGGATTTGGCCGATCTTTTTCCGCCGCTGCTGGATGTGTCCGAGGCGCCTGCTACCGGTCATGAACTGGTGACGCAGTTGCGCCTTTTGCACTCCACGGTCGGCGTGAAACTCGACCAGTTCGACCGGGCTCCGCGCCGAGGTGTTTTCGCTGAGCGGAATATCCGGTAGGGGAGAACCATGCGTGCCAGCCAGCCGCGTCAACATCTCGATCCCACGCTTCGCAGCCTCGAGTCTCAGGAGTTCGACGCCGCGCTGCGGCAAAAGATCGTCGGGCAGGAAGAGGCCGTCCGCGCCCTAGTGGACCTGTATCAGGTCTTCTGCGCGGAGATGTGCCCGGCCGGCCGCCCCATTGGCAACCTGCTGTTCCTCGGGCCGACAGGTTCGGGCAAAACGCGCATCGTCGAGGCTGCGGCCGAGATTCTTTTCGGGGACCCTCGCGCGGTCATCAAGGTGGACTGCGCCGAGTTCCAGCACTCGCACGAAATCGCCAAGCTGATCGGCTCGCCTCCAGGCTATTTGGGCCACCGCGAGACCCATCCGCTGATCACCCAGGAGGAGCTCGCCAAGTATCACACGGACAAGATCAAGCTGAGCTTCCTGCTGTTCGACGAGATCGAAAAGGCTTCCGACGCCCTGTGGCAATTGCTGCTGGGCATGCTGGACAAGGCTACGTTGACACTTGGCGACAACCGCCGCGTGGATCTTTCGCAGACCGATGATTTTCCTGACGTCGAATCTGGGCGGCGGCGAGATCACGCGAAATGATGACGGGCGGCATGGGGTTTGTGCAGCCTGGGAACAAACCGGCCGAAGCATTCTGGATGGCAAGGTCGAGCGTACCGCGCAGGAAGCGGCGCGCCGGAAGTTCTCGCCCGAATTCATGAACCGGCTGGACAAGGTGGTCGTATTTCATCCGCTGCGGCACGTGCAGCTCGAACAGATCCTGGACATCGAGCTGGGCATGGTGCAGCGGCGCGTGCTGGACACCGCGCGCGGGCAGTTCCTGTTCCGCGTGACCCCTGCCGCGCGGGCCTTCCTGCTGCGGGAAGGCACCGACCTCAAGTATGGCGCGCGACACTTGAAGCGGGCCATCGAGCGAAATGTGGTTTATCCGCTCGCGAACCTGTTGGCCACCGAACAAGTGCGGCTGGGCGACATCCTGTGCATCGACTGGGATGAAGAGTCCGAGAGGCTGGTGTTCGAGAAGGAAGGCGAAGGCGCCGTACTTCCGGTTGCTGGCTACAGCGGCAGCCGCGGCGAATTCCGTTGCGGCGGGTGCGACTGGCGGGAAACTGGTCGAACATCCGTCCAGAATGACCGCTCGGGAAATTCAGGCTCCGTCGTTGCCGCCCAGCGCGTCGCTTCCGGTGCCCGCGGCTCGCCGGAGAAACGACACCTAGCTCTCGCGCAGCACGCAGCTTTCTTTGGGCGTTCGTCAAGCCGAATCTGGCCAGCGAACGCCCTTTTTTTAGCTGCGCCGTTCAATGATCCACCGGCGCCAGCCCTGCTAACCACAGGACTAACCCTGGCGACTCAATCCGCTGCTTTGGGGGAACTCTTCGGCTTCCAGCGCAGCACCGGCCTGCGGGCCGCGCCCACTTCATCAAGCCGGCCAACCCGCGTCGAATGCGGCGCCGTCTTCACCAGTTCCGGCTCGCTGGCGGCTTCCTCCGCGATGGAGCGCATGGCGTCGATGAACAGGTCGCACTCCTCTTTCGATTCCGATTCGGTCGGCTCGATCATCAGCGCTCCGGGAACGATCAAGGGAAACGCCGTGGTGTAGGGATGGAAGCCGTAGTCGATCAGGCGCTTGGCGATATCCATCGTGTTCACGCCGAATTTCTTCTGCCGCGCGTCGCTGAAGACCACCTCGTGCATCGAAGGCGAACTGTAGGGAAGCTCGTAGACGTCTTCCAGTTGCTTGCGAATGTAGTTGGCGTTGACCACCGCATCTTCGGTGGCCTGGCGAATGCCCGCGCCGTAAGCCATCGTATAGGCCAGCGCGCGCACCAGCACTCCGAAATTGCCCCCGAACGCTCGCACGCGGCCGATCGAACTGCGGCCGGTTCGCGTCCAGGACCAGCCGGCCATCTCTTTCGACCAGCACAGGAATCGGCAAGGAACGGCTCCAGCGCTTGTTTCACCAGCACCGGTCCGGCGCCCGGCCCTCCGCCGCCGTGCGGCGTCGAGAAGGTCTTGTGCAGGTTCAGGTGCATCACGTCGACGCCGAAATCGCCCGGCCGCGCCACGCCAGCCAGCGCATTCATGTTGGCGCCGTCCATATAGAGCAGGGCGCCGCGCGCGTGAAGCAGTTCGGCCGCCTCGGCGATGCGCGGCTCGAAGGTTCCGAGCGTGGAGGGATTGGTGACCATCAGCGCGGCCACGTCGTCGGTGACCAGGTCTTTGAGCCGCTCGATGTCCAGTTGCCCGCGCGCGTCCGAGCGAATGTTTTCGACCTCGTAGCCGGCGATCACCGCGGTGGCGGGATTGGTCCCGTGCGCGGAATCGGGGATCAGCACTTTTTTGCGCGGGTTGCCGCGGCTGGTGAGCAGCGCGCGAATCAGCAGCAGGCCGGTGAGTTCGCCTTGCGCTCCCGCCGCGGGTTGCAGCGTGGCGGCGTCCATGCCGGTGATTTCGAGCAGGCAGCGGCTGCAGTGTCGCGCAGGATTTTCAGGCAGCCCTGCGACAATTCCTGCGGCTGATAGGGATGTTCGGTGGCGATGCCGTCGAGCCGGGCGATGAATTCATTGACGCGCGGGTTGTACTTCATCGTGCAGGAGCCCAGCGGATACATGCCCAGATCGATGGCGTAGTTCCAGGTGGAAAGCCGCGTAAAGTGGCGGATGACCTCGATCTCGCTGACCTCCGGAAGGCCTTCGACGCCGTCGCGCACATAGTCCGCGCCCAGCAGGGCGCGCGCATCCACGGCCGGCACGTCCAGCGGCGGCAACTCCATGCCGCGCTTGCCCGGAGCCGATTTCTCGAAGATCAGGCCTTCGTTCTGGCTGACGTGTCGCCCGGCTTTTTTGATTCGATCGGTCAACTCCGGCTCCTTCACAGCGGCTGGGAAAGAATGCGGCCGATGGCCGCCGCCAGCCGTTCAATCTCCGCGCGCGGGGTCGTCTCGGTGACGCAGACCAGCCCGCACTTGGTCAGTTCCGGATAGAACTGGCCCAGCGGCAGCGGGCCGATGATCTTTTCGCGGAGCAGTTGCGCGTTCACCAGGCGCACCGAGCGCGGCAGTCGAATCACGAATTCGTTGAACACCGGGCCGGTCAGCGCGCGCTTCACGCCGGGAATCTTTTCCAGTTCGGCGAGCGCGAATTGCGCCTTGGCGAGGTTCTGCTCGGCCATTTCGCGCAGGCCTTGCTTGCCCAGCAGGCAGAGGTGAACCGTGGCGGCCAGTGCGCAGAGCGCCTGGTTGGTGCAGATGTTCGACGTCGCTCTCTCGCGGCGGATGTGTTGCTCGCGCGTCGCCAGGGTCAGGCAGAAGCCGCGCCGCCCTTGCGCGTCCGTGGTCTGCCCGGCCAGCCGGCCCGGCATCTGCCGAACGTACTTTTCACGCGTAGCGATCACGCCCGCGTAGGGCCCGCCGTAGCTCGGCGCCAAGCCGAAACTTTGCGCTTCGAGCGCGACGATATCCGCTTCGGCAGGCGGCCGCACGATGCCCAGGGAGACGCCTTCCGCAATCGCTACCACCGCGAGAGCTTCCGCTTCGTGCGCGATCTCCGCGATACGCGCTACCGGCTCGATCACGCCAAGAAAATTCGGCGACTGCACCACGACCGCAGCGGTCTGAGCATTGGTTTCGGCGGCCAGCGCGGTCGCGTCGATTTGGCCGGATGCGGTGAATCCGATTTCGCGAATCTCCAGTCCCACGTTGCGCGCGTACGTCGCCAGCACCGCCCGATACTCGGGATGCAGCGAGCGCGCCACCAACACGCGCTGGCGGCCCGTCAGCCGCTCGGCCATCAGCACGGCTTCGGTCGTGGCCGTCGAGCCGTCCCACATCGAGGCGTTGGCCACCTCCTGCCCGGTCAGCTCGCACATCAGCGTTTGAAACTCGAAGATCGCCTGCAGCGTGCCCTGGCTGATCTCGGCCTGATAGGGCGTGTAGGAGGTCAGGAATTCGCCGCGCTGAATGATGGTGTCGGTGACCACCGATCGCAGATGGTTGTAGACACCCGCGCCCAGAAAACTCGTGTAGCCCTGCGAGTTTTCCGCTGCCCGATCGCGGAAATACTGGATCAGCTCAGCCTCGGAAAGCGGCCCGGGCAGGTCCAGCGGGCGTTGCAGCCGGAACTGCCTCGGGGATCGAGCGGAACAGTTCCTCGCCCGAGCGCACCCCGATCGCATCGAGCATCTCCTGGCGCTCGGATGGACTCTTCGGCAGATAGCGCATCAGGCCGAGTGCTTCCTTTTCTTTCTCGGTGACGTAGGCTTGGTATGCGCTGGAATCCATCAAGCTGGCGATTTCCGATGCGTCGGCGTTTTTCAGCTTGATGAGCCAGGCTTGGCCGTGCGGGTCCGTGTTGATGAGTTCGGGCGCGGCCGCCGAGCGACGCGTTGATTTCGCTTACTTCGCCGGAAACCGGCGCATAGATTTCGCTCACTGCTTTCACCGACTCCACGGTGCCGAACGATTTTCCGGCCGTCAATTTCGCGCCGACTTTCGGCAGTTCCACATACACGACGTCGCCGAGTTCGTGTTGCGCGTAATCGGTGATGCCGACGGTGGCCGTGCCGTCCTGCAGCCGGACCCATTCGTGATCTTTCGTATAGCGATAGTCGTTGGGATACATTTGCGCTCCGTTTAATAGCCAGTCGCGGTCACGATCTCGTCTTTGCCACTCGCAGTGATATCGGATCCGGCTATTTCGCCCGCTTGTAGAAGGGCATGGGCACGATCTTGGCTTGCCCTTCGTTCGCGCGTATCGGCGATCTGAATTTCCGTGCCCTCCGCGCTCGATTCCGCCGGCACGTAGGCCATGCCGATGTTTTTCTTGAGAAACGGGGCGTGGGAGCCGCTGGTTACGCGGCCGGCCTCGCGTGCTGCCGATGCACACCGCGCAGCCGTCGCGGGCAATCAGCCGGTCCTGCATCTCGAAGCCGACCAGCACGCGCCCCAAACCTCTTTGTCGCTGTGCCAGCAGCGCTTCGCGCCCGAGAAATTCGCCTTTGTTCATCTTGCAGATCCAGCCGAGCCGCGCTTCCCAGACGGTGGTGGTGTTGTCGATCTCATGCCCGTAAAGGCACATCGAAGCTTCCAGGCGCAGCGTGTTCCGCGCACCCAGCCCGCAGGGCAGCAGCCCCTCGCCGCGCCCTGCGTCCAGCAGGTCATTCCATAGCTTTTCGGAGTGCTCGGGCGAAAAGTACAGCTCGAATCCGTCTTCGCCGGTGTAGCCGGTTCGGGCGATCAGGCAGGCGACTCCGTCCACCTCGCCGAACATAAAATGATAATACCTGAGCGACGCGATCGGCGCTTGCGTGAGGCGCTCGAGGATACCCAGCGCCAGCGGGCCCTGCAGGGCCAGTTGCGAATAGCGCGGCCCGGCATTCTCGAGTTCGGCGCCAAAGCGGTTGTGCTCGCGGATGTAGTCGAAGTCTTTGTCCTGGTTGCTGGCGTTGACGCACAGCAGGTAGTGGCTTTCGGAGATGCGGTGCACCAGCAGGTCGTCGACAAAGGTGCCTGCGGAAGTGAGCAGGCCGGAATATTGTGCTTGTCCGTCCACCAGCGCCGCGGCGTTGTTCGAGGTGACGTGCTGCACCAGCTCCAGCGCATGCGGCCCGCGCACCTCGAGCTCGCCCATGTGGCTCACGTCAAACAGTCCGGCGGCGGTTCGCGTTGCCAAGTGCTCGCGGATGATGCCGGAATACTCGACGGGCATGTCCCAGCCGCCAAAATCGACCATTTTGGCGCCGAGCCGGCGATGAACCGAATGCAGCGCGGTCTTACGAAGCTGCGTCGTCGTGGGAGCGGTCACGAATATTTTCTCTGTGAGACTGGCGAGAAATTGAAACTAGCACGCGCTGCGGAAAAGTGTCAAGAAAGCCCCGGTATATCGTGACCCGGTATATCGTTGACTGGCTTATCGTCGGAGTCCGGATTTCAGAAGTCGTAGCGGACCTCGACACGGATGTTGCGCGGCGGCTGAACCGCGACCGGCAACCTTTGAAAAAAGCTCGGGCCGGTAAGGTCGTTCTCTTGCAGGCTGGCGGCGGAGTCGAGCACGTTCAGGATGTCCAGTGTTCCGGTAAGCTTTCCAACGGGGACATGGAAATCGCGGCGCAACCGAAGATTCCAGTTCACCACGAAATCAGCGCGATATCCGCCCTGCGGGCTCCACCCGCGCCGCGTCGCTTGGACCAGGAACGGTCCTTGCGGCAACCCGGTCACCAGCAGTTCGCGCCCAAACGCCAGGCCATCGAGGTAGTCGAGCGTGCTGTCCAGCTCGATCCCGCTCCACGCGGCCGGCAAGCGATAGGTCACCTGTGTCTTCGCCTCCCAGGCCCGATCGAGGAAGCTGCGCCCGGTGGCGTGCTGGGTGGTGTTTGGGTCCATGAGCAGCGATCCGACGATGCCTGGATCATTTGCGAAAACTGAATTTCCAGGATTGGTAGGGCCGAGGGATTCTTCGGGGATGAGCGAGCCATGAAACGTCACCGCGTGCCACTGCTTGCTCATCTCCACCAGCACGCCTTCGTTGAGCAGTGCTAGCCCTGCCGGATTCGTCAGCAAGTAACGATCCTGGCCAAATGTGGCGGGGTTTTGCGAGTAGACCGCGATAGGGGTTGGGCCGAGGTTGTTTTCCGGATCGATCACGCTGACGGGAGTGAATGCCCCGAACGGAACGCCCGTATCGATGGCAGCCAATCGGTCGTTCTCATAACGTCGATAAAGAAGTACGGTGGCTTTGCCCCAGCGCGCCAGAGAAATTTCCGCGCCGATGTCAATTTGGTTCGAGTAGGGCCTCTTCAGTGACGGCGAGATCGAGGAATAAGGTCCGCCAAAACGTAGGAGCAAAGCTCCTTGCTCCCCAGGCTCGAACGACGCCGTGTCACCGGGATTGGTCCACTGGTATTGGCTGCCTCCAAGACTATTCGGGTTTCCGAAGTCGAGGTACCTGCCCGCAAGCGGCGCATCCAGCTGAAAAAAACCGCCGCGAACGAGCAGGCCGTGAGCGTGAGGCACTACCCAAGCGAATGCGGCCCGCGGCGAAATGCTGTTCCACGAGATCAGGTCCGGCTGTGCGGGAAAGGTCCGCGCCGGGACAAAGCCTCCGGCAGGGCTCGATTGCGCCGGGAGAGAGCCGCGTGAGAAGTTGGCGAAGGCGCCCAGGTCGACGGTCAGGTGATGCGTGAACGTCACGCGATCGGTGACGTATACGGAAGACGATCTCACGAGTTCCCGAGTGACCAGCGGAGTATTAAATTCCACGACGAACGCGGCCGAGCCGCTCTCCGTGACTAAATTCACGTCCAAAGGTGTGGTCACGCGATCGGTTGGCGACGAGCTTTCAAAGCCCGCGCCGACGGTAATCTGATGGCGAGTGGACCGAATCGATAGAGGAGCAAACATCCACGCGCCCTCCACCTCCTGCCGCGCCCGCGTGGCAAGGTCAGAGATCGGTGGCGCTCCGGTTACCATTCCGCCGAGAAGCTCGGTGCTGCTTTGCTGCTGTGCGCCGTTCGGCTCAATGGGCGCTGTGTCCAGATGGACCATCGAGTAACCGTAACGCACCTGGACGAGGCCAAGATTTGGCGCCGACGCAAACTGGTGCGTCCATCCCGCTTGCAAATAATTGAACTGGTCCGCCTCGGCTTCATTCTGGAATCCGCCGGGCAGCACCAGCGACGGAGCCATGCGCCGGCTCATCAAGTCCACCATGTCCGCGGGAATCCCGCCCTCCGAGAGGCTGACCCGAGAGCCGCTATACAGAAGATCGAGCTGATCGTTGGCGCTGACGCGGATGCGGCTTCGCAGATCCCCGAAGAGCATATGGCTGCCCTGGTTCGTTCCAATGCTCGCGAGCGGGACTGTTTGTAGCGCCCACTGGCCGGCAACCGAAGCAAACAGGTCCGCCCATTTTGTGATCGGCCCACCCGTTTCGAACGTGTCGCGCGTGAACCAGATGAATTCGTCCGGCTGCTGCACGATGCCGGTCTTGTTAGGGGGCGGTAAATTTCCCGACGTGAGCAGGGAACCGGTGTCTGCGCTCGAAACCTCGCCATGCCAGGACGGACTTGCTTCCGCTGAAAATAAGCCGAATTCGGCTCCGGCGCTTCCGGAGCCGACCTGCCCGAAGCCGCCGCGCGTCAAAACGTCGCTCTGGGCTTCGGGATTGGGCAGGATCGCGGTCTCTCCCGTTTGGTAAGAATCCGTCGCATCCATTCCGTTGAGCTTGTATTGCGTGTCGGTCCAGGCGAGCGCGCCGCGTGAGACCAGGGCCAGGCGATTGTCCGAGAGCCCATTGAAGTCCAACGGCTGGGTATCGCTGCCGGGTTCCCGATTGATCAGAGCGCTCGCCAGGCTGAAGCCTTCCGGGTAAACGCGCCCGCGCGTCGTGTCCGACGACGAACCCGGGACTGCCTGTGCTGCTTGCGCGACCAACTCAAATGCGCCCGACGCGCCCACCTTTAGATCAACGCGCGTAATCTGCAGGGGCGCGACATAAACCTCCACACCCGTGGATTCGGGATCGTGCTGGCCTTCCGCCGACAGCCGGTATTGCCCGTACGGCGCCACCAGGACAAATTCTCCGCTCGCGTTCGTCCGCAGCGTGGAGCGGAAGCCGGCGCCGCCGGTGACCAGAATCGTCGCACCTTCCAAGGGTTGTCCGTCGGAATCTCGCAGCGAGCCTTCTGCCGTACCCGCAGTCACCTGCGCCGGCAAGATGCGCGGAGCCAAAAGGAGGCTAAGCAGGAGCAAAACGACTCCAAATCGTCCGCCAATCATCGGTGCATGTGCCAGACGGCTCCCTTCCGTGAAAACGTTTGATGCTACAGGGGGGGAATTAGAGCGGAATTATGAAAACTTTTACGATGGGAAGCCCTGTTTTCTTCTACGACTCGAAGCGCGGGTTGCATCTTGCTACGGCTCGGAACGGCCTTTATAGTCGCAACAAATGCCAACCGTGGTCTGCTCCATGTGCGACAAGACCGAGCAGCACTGTCAATGCGATCGCTACTGCTGTATTTGCATGGGGCAGGATGGCGTACATCTCTGCATGGATGGACTGTATTACTGCCCAGCGTGCCGGGACGCCTGCGAAGTCAGCCTTGCGAACCCTGGCGAGGGGCCGCATATCTCTTCACCCGACTCGCTGCAGTCCTGACTGCTGGGGCATGCTGCCTGACTACTGCGGCATGCTAAAGGTGTTGTGTTTGATCAGCCCCATCACCTGGTCGTTGCTTACCGCGAAGCTCATCACCAGCCTGTCGCCGGAGGGCAGGACGCTGGCTTGATCGAGCATGGAAGCCAGGTCGGGATTGGAGCTGGCCACCTGATACCGCTGGAAGAGAATTCCCGCCTGCATCAACGCTGCAAACGTATTGGCATCGTCGGGGTTGCCGCAGACGGCCTCGAAGTGCACTTGAAGGTCGCTGCTACCGGTGAATTCGATCGTGAGCGCGCGCAGTTTCGCTGCTAATTGTTGTGCCTGGGGGAATTGCTGGACCTGCGGCAGAAGTTGTTGCATCGCGAGACGCGTATAGGGCGCGTCCAGCACCGCCCAAAACATGCCGCTGCCGTTTGCCTGCAGGATCAGCGGCGAAAGATCCGGGTTACTGAGCAAGCCTTCCTCATCGCCGTTGCGCACGGCAATCAGTCTTTCGAGCTGTTGGCGCTGGCCGAACGCCGCCGTGCTGGCGTCAATAAATACAAAGAATAAATCGGTTGGGCCCGTGCCGCCGCCGAACGCATAGAGCGAAAAATTGCGCACCTTCACCAGCGGCAGTTTCTTGGCGGTGAAGTACGCTTCCGCCGAATCGGGTTGGTAGCTTCCGAGCGCCACTCCGACCACTTCCTCGTCGGTTGGCATAGAGTTCGCTGTGTTGGCTGAGCCTGAAGGCACCAGCGCCCAGGCCAACTCTTCCACCTGCGAGTTCGGGTCCACGCCAGCCGCGGTGAGTACCTGCTCGAACTGCCGGAAACGCGCGGGCAGCATTTGCTGCTTGAGTTGTGGGAACCAGCTGAGCGAGCGGGCCTGCTTCAGGTCGGCGTAAGCAAACTCGCCGACGTTTTTCGGAAACATGCCAATCACATCGGTGCTGAGCGAGCTGGCGTGCGCCAATGAGGGCAAAATACACGCCATCGCCAGCGCGGCCGTGCCAATCAGGTATCGTTTCATAGCTCGTCTCTCCAATTTCCTTTTCCTATCTCAACTGGGGTCTATCTCAACTGGCGCTCGGGCGAGCGGCGCGCGTGACGGGCGAGTTTCCCAGCGCGCTTTCCCCGAAGGCGGTAGCGATCCGGTGCTCCAAAATCTGTTCCCGCGAAAAGGAATCAAGCTGAAAGAAATAGTCCGCGGTCACGTCGAGCGCGCGTTTCGGCACCAGGCCGACGATTTCGCTCCCCTCGATGGCGCAAACGTGGCGTTCGGCTTCCCGTCGCACGGCGTCGAACACTCGCTGGATCGAGGTCACCTCGAAATCGGTCAGATTCATCGAGACCTGTGCGAGCCCGCGAGAGCGAACGGCCACGCCGATCGCCTTCACCGCTGGTAGGCCGCCGCTGGACTCGCGGATGGCGCGCGCAATCTGCTTGGCGATCGAAACATCCGTTGTGCTCAGGGTGATGTTATAGGCGATCAGCAACTTCCTCGCGCTCACGGCGATGGCGCCGGCTGTCGGATGCAGCCGCGCGGCGCCCACGTCAGGAGCGCGATCGGGGTCGCTCAGCACTTGCCTCGCGCAGCGCCTCGAACTGTCCCCGGCGAACATTTTCGAGTTTCGCGCGCGCCGGCCGGGTCGCCGCGTTCTCGTAGAAATAGACGGGAATCTGGTAGCGCTTCCAGATTTCTGCGCCCACGCGCCGCGCCAGAGCCACACACTCGTCCATGGTGACGCCTTGCAGCGGCACGAACGGCAGCACGTCCGTCGCGCCGATGCGCGGATGCTCGCCGCGATGCGGATTGAGGTCGATGAGCTCCGTGGCCTTGGCGACGGCGGCCAGCGCCGCTTCCGCGACCGCTTCGGGCTCGCCCGCGAACGTCACCACGCTCCGGTTGTGGTCCGGGTCGCTGTGGCAATCCAGCACCTCGCGCGCCTGTGAACGCCATCCACCGCCGCGACTAGCGCGGCGATTCGCGCCAAGTCGCGACCCTCGGAGAAATTCGGCACGCACTCGATCAAGCGCTTCATGGAAATTTGCGGGAACCCCCTGGGGTGTCGCGCCGCTCGCGTGAAAACGGGATCGAGCTGACGGTCCACCCTCGCCAGCAGGCGGCATGCGCCCCAATTTTACGTGATTCCAGTCTCTTCCGGCCATAAAAGCAGAAACGAATCGCCCTGCCTGCCAACTCATCCGCTGTCTGACGGGTGCTTTGTATGATGCGACGCAGGCTCTTTTGCGCTGTGCGTCACGAACTAGGGATTTTGCCGGACGCCTGGCGCGCAGTATCCGTTACACCAGTACTGCCCGCATCGGCCGAGCAAGCGTCCATCTCGCCCGAGTCATCGGTTAGCACGCGCTCGATTCTTCGCGCCATGTCCGCGGTTCCGTCGGCTACGACGGCGTACGCCAAGAGCCGCGAGTCAGCATTCCGGCGGCCTTGCTCCTGAACTTCTACCCACGAAGCGACGCTTGCACTAGCGCCCTGCGTCCGGCGCAAGCGTTCCAGGAGTGCTTCCACCGCCGACGACGTTGGCGCGGCGTCTGAGCCCTCGTCTGCTTCCATCGTCCCTGCTTCGTGCGACGTTTGCGTTCCGCCGCCAAAATCGCCTCCGCCGATCACCATTGGCGCTTTGAGCGCCCCTTGCGCCACCAGCTCGTTGAGCGCCAAGCCAAACTTGGCCCGCAGCGCCTTATCCACCCAGCATACGCGCGCGGGCAGGCCTTGGAATTGCACATGTTTGCCCGCCAGCCGGATCCACCGAGCGGCGGCTTCGTCGCCCGAGAATATCTCCAGCGCCAGCCGGTCGGCGCGCGCGATGTCGCCAGGTTCGCCGGAAAGCGCCACCCACAGCAGCAGCTGCGGCCCGCGGATAAGCAGCGGTCGGGATCGAACTCGGCGCGCAAAATCCGTGCCAAAGCCGAAAGGCGAGCGAGCCGAGCCGCTTCAGCTCCAGGATGCCTCGGACCTGCGCCGCCATCGAATCCTGCGCCCTTTGGCGATAGCTCTGCGGATCGGCACTCCACAACTCGCGCGCTTGCTCGGCGCGTGAGCCCGCCAGGCCCGCTGTAGCCCGCTAGGAATATAGCCGCCGCACGAGCCGTCTGCCGGAGTCTGGTCGGTGAGCAGGTCGGGCACGATGCCTCTGCTGGCGAGTTCGGGAATCACCTGCGCGCAATTGCCGATCAGCCCGACGGAGGCGGGCTCGCGCTTGCGCACGCTGTTCTTCAGAATGCGCAGCGCCTCGTCGAGGTCATTGACCATGGCCTCGCAGTAGCCGGTCTTCACGCGCCGCTTGATCTGTTCCGGGTCCGCGTCGATGCCCAGGAACGCCGCGCCGTTCAGCGTGGCCGCCAGCGGCTGCGCGCCGCCCGTCGCGCCCATGCCGCACGCCACCACCAACCGTCCCGCTAGCGTGCCGCCAAAATGTTTTCGCGCCGCTGCTGCGAAAGCCTCGTACGCCGTCGGCAGGCCGGTCTGCGTGCCCACGTAAAGCCAGTTCGCCGGCGCCGCTTCGCTGGGGTTGGCGACGCCGTTCGTCGTGATCACCACGCGCGGCGCCTCCGCCCGCGTGCGAAACACGACAGCCGGCTGGCCCGCGCGCACCAGCAACGTCTGATCGCTTTCGAGTTCGCGCAGTGCAGCGAGCGTCGCGCGGAAGCGGTCCCCGTCGCGCGCGGCATTTCCCGCGCCAGTGCTCGCGCGCAGCGATGGGTGCCTCTGGCCGCTCCGCCACATCCGGGTCGGCGCAGTTCATCAGCATCCGCAACGCCGCCTCTTGCTCCCAGCCCTTGCACGACAGTGCGGTTCCTCGCGGCGCGTGCACAATCCCGCCAGCGAGCGTCCCTCCTGCGCCTCGATTGGTCATCGGTGCGTCATCGCTCGCGCCATCCTAATCCATGCGCCTCGCGTGCATCTTGACGCACGTGCCCGAGTGCCATCTCCGCGCTACCGCGCGTCGCGCACGCGCCTGTCCGGCTTCGCCATTCGCACCGAGTGCCATTGCCTCGTTCCGTACGCTGCTGCTAAAGTTTCGCTCCGACGCCGATGGAATATCCCACACTCCCCGAACGCCTGATCGACGCCATGGATCCGCTCACCCGACGCGCGCGCGCAAATTCACAAGGTCGGCGATCAGCTGGAAGGACATTCCCGCGCGCGAAATGCTTCGCCGCATTGCGGGTCTTTCGCATGCCTTCGCCGAAATGGGCGTTCGCGAGGGAGACCGCGTGGCCGTCTTCGCGCCCAATTGCCCGGAATGGCACGTCGCCGATTTCGCCATCACCGGCCTGGGCGCCGTCGTCGTGCCGATCTATTTTCGCGAATCGCCTGAACGCATCGCCTACATCATCGGCCATTCCGAAGCCAAGATCGTATTTGTTGCCGGCGTCGGAGCAAGTCGCGCGGCTGCATGGCCATGCGCTCGCGAACTGCCCACCGTCGAGCGCATCATCGTTGCCGGCGGCGCCGCGGGCGCCGGCCCGACGATACGCTGCAGTACGAGACGCTGATCGCTTCCGCGAACAAGCCGAAGTCGGCACCTATCGCCGCGGCATCGCCAAGCTGCGCTCCGCGCAGCTTGCTTCCATCATCTACACCTCCGGCACTACCGGCGAGCCCAAGGGCGTGATGCTTTCGCACGCCAATTTCGTCTCCAACGAAATGGCCTCCTTCCAAAACCTGGCCTACGGCCCGGACGATCTGGCCTTGTCTTTTCTTCCGCTCGTCGCACGTCTACGAGCGTCTCACCGACTATTGCTACCTGTTTCGCGGCATTCCGGTCGCCTACGTCGCCCGGCCGGACGATGTTGCGCGCGCGCTCGTGGAAGTCCGCCCGACCTTGCCGCCGCCGTGCCGCGCTTCTTCGAAAAGCTCTACGCCACGGTCATGGAGCGCGGCGCGCAGGCCACCGGCCTGCGCCGTCACTTGTTCGATTGGGCCGTGCGCACCGCGCGCCGCGCGATTCCGTGGCGCGCCTACGGCCGCCCGGTCTCGCCGCTCGTCAAGCTGCAATGGGAGCTGGCCGACCGCCTCGTCTACAAGAAATTTCGCGCCGGAGTCGGCGGCCGCATCCGCCTGTTCATTTCCGGCGGCGCGCCGCTGGCGACCGAACTCGCCGAATTTTTCACCACCGTGGGTCTGACGATCTCGCAGGGCTACGGGCTGACCGAAACTTCGCCCGTAGTCAGCAACAACATCGTCGCCCCCAACCACATCGGCACCGTCGGCCACCCCATTGCAGCGACGTCGAAGTGCGCATCGCCGACGATGGCGAAATTCTCGTCCGCGGGCCCTGCGTCATGATGGGTTACTACAACAGGCCCGAGGAAACCCGCGAGGTCATTTCGCCCGACGGTTGGTTCGCCACCGGCGATATCGGCCGCCTCGACAAAGACGGCTACCTCATCATCACCGATCGGAAGAAGGAGCTGCTCAAGACGGCTGGCGGCAAGCTCGTTGCGCCCGCGCCGATTGAAAATGCGCTCAAGACCAGCGCCTATATTCAGAATGCCGCGCTGGTCGGCGACAAGCGCCGCTTCATCGCCGCTCTCATCGTGCCGAATTTTACCGCCATCGAAGCGCGCGCCCGGCAAGAGGGCGTGACGTTTTCCTCGCGCGCCGACCTGCTCGCCCATCCCTGGGTGCACCAGCTCATCGAATCCGAAGTCGCGCGTCTCACCGCCAACCTCGCCCAGTACGAAACCATCAAGCGCTTCGCTTTGATCGAGCGCGATTTTACCTTCGATAGCGGCGAACTCACCTACACGCTCAAGCTCAAGCGCCGCGTCATCGAGCAGCGAATACGCCGATGCCATCGAGCAGCTCTACGCCGAACCTTCTCCCGCTCGCCCCTAGCGATTTTTCTGGAAGTGCGCAGCGCGACCCTATGGGGCATAGGGATTGCCGTGGGGGGCAAATTGCGTTGTCTCCCGGACGAGAACAGGTGTATCGTGAACTGAACCTTGCGATTCAAATCGAAAAATGTAGTGGGAGGTCTCGAATGAAACCCTTTGCCCTGATGGTTCTCGGAGTGCTTGCAGTTTCGACCAGCGTGTTCGCTCAGGCGCCGCAGGACGCCATCGACAAGGCCGTGCTCGCCGCCCCGGCCAATCTTCGCGACGGTGCGACCGTCATCAAGTGGAATGCCGACTTCACCTACACGACGTTGCGAAAGGGCACCAACCGCATCGTCTGCTACGACCTTTCGGGAATGCCGGAACAGCCCGCCTACATGGTCGAATGCAGCAGCCTCAGCAACCTCGACCGCGTCGCGCAAAATCTGAAGTTCCAGGCCGTTGGCGATAAGGCCAAGACGCAGGCCATGCTGGATGCCGCCGAAAAAGACGGATCGCGCGTGAAGCCTGAATACGGTTCGGTCTGGTATCACATGATGGGGCCTGACAAGGATCACATTCGAACGCACATGACCATCGCCGTTCCCGGCGCCACGACGCAGACCACTGGACTTCCCGACAACCCGAAAGACGGCGGCGTGTGGATCATGAACGCCGGCACCACCACCGCGCACCTGATGACGCCAGGCGAATAGCGGATTTGCCCGTGGCTGGGTTCGCGCGCGGGCTCTGGTTCGCGCGTGGTCTCTGCGCAGAGCCGGGCGTTGCACGAGTCTCGACCAAAAGCAGATCCCTCGGCCTGCGGGCCTCGGGATGACACCGTCCTGGGCTGACGCGGGTCGGCTTGGGCATCGACCCCGCATGGTTTGAGGAATGCTGGTGAGTCAAGGCGGCAGTTGCGGGGAGTCAGAGTTTTGGAGCGCTGATGACGCCCGGAAAATAGCGGGGTTGGCGCGTGACCGGGTTCGCGCCTGCCTCAGCGTAGAGCGCACGTCATCACCAGCAAGGTGTCATCCCGAGGCCCGCAGGCCGAGGGATCTGCTTTTGGTCTAGACCATGAAATGCTGGTGAGTCAAGACCTCTGGAAAGGCCCTATGAGATACCTGATCTTGAGCCTCCTAGCCGTTTCGTCGCTGGCCGCGGCCCCGGCCAAACAAACCTTCACCGGAACCATTACCGACGACATGTGCGCGAATGCCGACCATTCGCACATGCGCATGGGGCCGACCGACGCGGAGTGCACCGTGGCCTGCATCGATGCCCATGGCGCCTCCTATGTTCTATACGATGGCAAAAACGCCTACACGCTGAGCGACCAAAAAACGCCGGAGAAGTTTGCCGCGCAAAAGGTTAAGGTCGTCGGCACGCTAGACGCCAAGACCAAGACAATCCAGGTCGATTCGATTACGGCCGCAAAATAGGCGGCGTATGCTGCACAATCTCTGCTTGGAAACTCCGCAGCTGCGGAGAACACCCTTCCTGACTCCGAGCCCCTGGGATCGTCACGGAATACGGATCGTTACGGAATAGACGCACCTTGCCCTATTCACGCGCCCTAGTCCGCGTACCCTACGCTAGACTGGATCGAGAACTGGCCGGCAAATTGAGTCACCGCTCGGCGCGTTCTCCCCGCTAGGTTCATGCCAACCCTGACGCGCGAAGCCATCGAGCTACCCGCATCGCCCGCCGCGGCCGCATCTCCGCGCGAACGGTATCTTTTGGGCTGCGTCCTCGCTCTTACGGCTCTGGTCTATTCTCCCGCGCTGCGCTTCTCTTTTGTCTTGGACGATTCCTGGCAACTCGTCACCAACCAGCTGATTCAATCTTGGCGATTCGTGCCGGGATATTTCGTCGGGCATGTGTGGCAGCATCTCGGGTCCGGCGTCCCAGCCAACTATTACCGGCCGCTGAACTTCGTTTGGTTTCGCATCAACGATGCGCTCTTCGGCTTGGCTCCTGCCGGCTGGCACGCGGCCGCGATCCTCCTGCACGTGCTGGTGACCTTTCTCGCGTATCAAGTGGCGCGGCGCGTGACGGGGCGGCCTCTGATAGCGGCCGCCACCGCTTTGGTCTTTGGCATCCATCCGATGCGGCACGAAGTCGTTGGCTGGATCTCCGGCACCACGGAATCGTTCTGGTCGGTGTTTTTCTTCGCGGCCTTTCTTGCTTATCTGCAGTGGCGCGAAAAAAATAACCCGATTTGGATGATCGTTTCCTGCGCCCTCTACGCCGCCGCGCTATTTTCGAAAGAATCGGCGATTCTGCTGCCGCTGGTCGTCTTGGCCCACACTTGGTTATACGACGATTGGTTATACGACGCGCGCTTGGCGACGGCCACGCCCGCTGGCACGCTCGCGCTTGTGGCAAGCGGCCAAACCAGCCATGGCCTACCTGCCCGTTGCAGCTGCTTACCTGCTGGTGCGCCAGTCTGTTCTGCACGGATCTTCTCATCCCAAAGTGGCTGTGCCCTGGTCCACTCTGCTCTTGTCGCTGCCTTCGGTCGCGCTATTTTACGTGCGGCAGTGGTTGCTGCCGGATCGCATGTCGGCGTTCTACGCCGTATCGCTGCAACCGCGTTTCACTGCCGCTCACGTGCTCTTGCCTTTGGTGGTCCTGGCAGCTTTAGCCCTTGGCCTTTGGCTGATGCGCGAGAAACTCGGCTGGCGCGAAGTGGCCTTTGCCGTGGCGTGGATGGTTGCGGGGTTGCTCCCGGCATTCGACCTGGGAGTCTTTCCGGCGGGAAACATCGTGCGCGACCGCTATTTTTACCTGCCCAGTTTCGGCGCTGCGCTTCTCGTAGCTCTGATTCTGGATAAGCTTTCGCAGGACGTCCCGCTGCTCGGCTTCCCGCGGCGCTGGCTGGTAGCGACGGCGGCCTTGGCCGTGCTTCTGTCTTACGCCACAGCGAACGCGACCAAGTATTGGGCGACTTCGTACTCGGTGTTCGACCATGCCGCGTTGTTCGATCCTCAGGATCCGATCCTGCGAAACGATTTTTCCATCACGCTGGTTCTCTTAGGCCATCAGGCCTATGAACGCGGCGATTGGCTGGCCGCGGAAGGTTTATTCCAGCGTGCGCAGCAACTCAGTCCTGCCGCTGCCGATAACTACTTGCAGCTCGGCATGGTGGATATGCACACCGGGCGTCCGAAGCAGGCCGAGGCCAATCTCCGCGCCGGCCTCGCGCTTCGTCCCGACGTGCCCATGTATCACTTTGTTCTGGGTATCGCCCTGGCGCAGCAAAACAATTGCGCCGAGGCTCGCGCTGAGTTTGCGGAGGTCCTGACGCTCAACCCCGACTTCACCGCAGCTCGCAAAGAGATGGACGACTGTCAGCTGCCGGCGCCCAGCGATCCGTCCCGAGCGCCCACCAAAAGAATGGCCTCGCGAACCTACACATCGGGGCGATCCGACTCATCGGGTGCAACCTCTCCTGTCGACGCCAAGCTTCGTTAATCCATCGCGTGCAGTTTCGCGATGCCGCCCGTCGCCCAAGCTTCACCACCCGGTTTAGCCATGTTTCGGCAGGAACATCCCCGACTCTTTGCGATGAACGTCGAATTGCTCGCCGAACTCTTCCGCTAAAAAAGATTCCTCGCGTCGCGCTTTCATCGTGAAAGATGCCCAGGCGATCGCGAACGCAATCAGCCCCGCGACCCGTCCGATTTCGATGACCGTTCCGAACAACGCCAGCAGCATCCCGGTATAAATTGGATGGCGAATCCTTCGATACGGGCCGGTACGGATCAGTTCGTGTCCTTCCTTCAGCGTGACGACGCCGCTCCAGTTGGTGCCCAGGTGTCGCCGCGCCCAAATCGCGAAACCCACACCGACCGCCGCCAGCACAGCGCCGGTCCATTGAACCGCCGCGCTACCGGAACAAAGCGCACCCCGAGCCATCCGTGACGCGCTTCCGGCCGCGCCAGCAATGCCAGCAAAAGGAGCGCGCCGACGAGCGGTAGCGTATAGCTCAACCGGCTCACCCAGGTCTCTTGCCTCTTGGTCTTTTTCCGTTCCAGGGCCGACATCACCCAGTAGGCAACGAATGCTGCCCACGCCCACCGCGTGAGCCGCGCTGGAGTTAAAAAATTCGCGGCCAGCCCGATCATCGATGGCCTTTGGGGAGCTTTGCCTGGCTCACTCGACGCATGTGGCTACTTGTGGCTACCCACGATGTTTCCATTGGAGGATCAAGCCTATGGCGAGACCGGCGCCCGCGGTGCCGAGTAAAAATGGACGCGCGAGGGGAATCGTGAGCCATGCGAGGAGCACCAGTCCCAGCGAAACAATCGCGCCTGCGCGCGTTCCGGGCACGGACAGGTTGCCGAAGGAGCCAGGAGAAGAGGGTCGCTCCCGTTCCCTTGTGCGCAGCTCCATGGTTCGCCTCCCGCTGCCCTGACCACTGTCGCAATCGCAGTACGGTGCGCCGCGCGGACTATTCTTCCGGCTTCAGCTGTACCCATCCGGCGCCTGGGGATTGCGTCGAATTCACCACGGTACCCGTGCCATTTCTCCAGTAGTTCGCGTAGGGGCCGGTCCAGACCTCGCGTTCGTTGCCGTAAGGGTCGACCGTCGGCGTCACTCCTCGGAGCGCCTGGTCGAAGCTGTTCACTTGTGCCGCCTGCCGCTCTTGGCCGCGTTCGAAGGAGCTGACCTGATCCCGCATCGCCTGCATCTGCCGCTCGAACTGCTGCACCTGCTGGCCCAACGCCGCCATTCGTTGTTGCTGGCGCGCTTTCTGATATTCCAGCCCGTAGGCGTCTTCCTGTTGCTGTTTCTGGATCCACGGCGGGTTCAAGTGGAAGGTCTGTGTGCAGTGCAGCAGGATAGTTCGCGCCTGGGGCGCCGTTTCCGTTGGCGCCAGAAAGCTGACCAGCATGGAGACGGTCCAAATATTCGAGGTGAGGCTCGTGCGCGCGTAGGCATACGCGATGCGCTGGCCGCCGGGCCCGTCGCACTTGTACGTTGCCTGGCCGGTCGTGCTTCGCTCGACGCCTGCCGCTTGCGCCGCGTCGTCCTTCACGGGCGCGTTCGCGTCGCTCGGCTGCGGGTCCAGCTTTTGGCACGCGCGAATAAAATGAGTTTGCGCGTAGGCGGTGGCGAATTCCTGCCCGGTGTGATATTTCGCGCTGGTCAGCTGCGCTTGCGCGCCCAGATCGACGCGGTCGCCCGGTGGATGCGTCGGCGTCGGCAGCGCGTATGGCGGAATGGCCATATCTCCCAAGCGAACTTCCGTTTTGCCGTCTGGCGAGATCATGTCCACCATGTACCGCGCGTCCGAATAGCCAATGCGGAACAGTCCGCCCTTGATCGTCCATCCCTTCGGCACTTCCACCGTGAACGCTTGCTCCGTCGGATCCTGGAAGCTCGTCCAGGTCACGCCGCCTTGCGGAGCTGCCTTCGCGGGCCCCGTTTGCAGGATTCCCGCCACCAGACCTATCGCGATCAGACCGCGGACAATATGTTGAGTGCGCATCACGGATCAACCTCTTCTTCGATTTTCATCTCCGTCGCGAGCCCGCCGTATCTTACTTCGAATCCTTCGCCAAGTCTCGCCAAGCCACCCCACGCCAGGCCGTCCCACGCCAGGCCCAGCCTAGCTTTGATCGAGCAGCGTCGCGGCCTCAGTGCTCTGCGTCTCTTCGGCCGTTCCTGGCACCGCTGCGGGCAAGTTTCGTGCGCGAACGGTGCCAACCAAAAGGAAGACGTTGCTCAGTACGATAATCGCGAAGGCCAAAGACGGCAGGAATTCGAACTTGCTGCCGCGCGTGTCCAGCACCTCGATCGCCAGCACCGCGGAGATGAGGCCTCGGGGAATGAACCACACCATTACCTCACGCTCCAGCGCGGAAAACGTGCGCCACACCGGGCGCCCCGCTTGCACGGTAATTTCCCGAGCCGCCAAAATAGCCGCGAAGCACAAAAGCGCAAACAGAGCGCTCCTGCGCACTCCCGTCGAAATCGACGAGCATGCCCAGAAGCACGAAGAAAAACGTGCGCAACAGGAAAGCCAGTTCCCCGTGGAAGGTGAGCATCTGGGCGTGTTGATGCTCGTGGTGCAACCCGCCCTGCTCACTGGTAACCGGCATTTCGCTAAACCAATCGGCTCGGTCGGGCTCATCCAGATGAACGCGTTTGCGAACCGCGTGAAAATTGCTGAGCGTCAGACCGAAGACCAACACCGAAATCAGGTCATTGCCCATCATGAAATGGACGCCGGAATAAACCAGCAGCACCGCCGCGAACGTCAAAACCTGCCAAAAACGCTCTTCCGACAACACCGGGAGCAGGTACGACCAAAGCATTCCGGCGAGAATTCCCGAGGCCACTGCCAAGATCAAGCTCGATGCCAGCGTCCACGCAATCGCTTTCGGAGCGGCGCTTCCTCCCGCGGCTAGGTCCAGCAGCGTGGTGACTGCCAGCACGGCATAGGCATCGCCCAGGGAAGCCTCCACCAGCAAGGTCACTTTGACTTCTCGCCTCAGGTTCACCTGTTGCAGGACAGGCAAGAGGATGGAACTGCTGATGCAGCCCAAGGATCGCGCCGATCAGCAGCGCGTCAAGCCAGGAAAAGTGCATCGCAAAGTGCGAAACACCCGCGACCGCCGCCATGGTTAATACGTAACTGAAGATGGACAGTACAAACCCGGGGCCAAAATGTTTGAGAATTTCTCCCAGCTTCAGATCCAGGCCGCCTTCAAACAGGATCAGAATCAGGGCGAGAGAACCAAAGCCCGGCGTTGCGCCGCGAAAAATGTCTGGCTTCACCCAGTGCAATGCGGGGCCGATGAGCACACCGGTGGCCATCAGGATGATGACGTCGGGCACGTGCGTGAAGCGCACCAGTCGGTTGGCGACGAAAGCCAGCACCAAAAGGCCGCCAAGGATGGCGAAAAAGAGAGAAAGATCCATAGCCCTTGTTCCTGGCCGGGGAAGAGATCATCGAGGAAATCGCGGAATCTTACAACGACCAATCGCAGTCACAAAGACCAGGAGCGGCCCGCCTTCCTACCGAAGTGCTCCTGTTGCACGAGCCTGCGACGTGTGCCGCCCCATTTCACGCCGCGCGATTCGCGCAGTACAATATCGCCCGGAGATACGCCACATGAACGATTCACTGGTCATCGCCGGCCGCGCCTTCCAGTCGCGCCTGATCGTCGGCACCGGCAAATATCGCAGCCATGCCGAAATGCAGCGCGCCCACGAAGCCTCTGGCGCGGAACATGATCACCGTCGCCGTCCGCCGCGTGAACCTCACCGACCGCTCCAAGGAGTCCCTGCTCGACTACATCGACCGCGACAAATACGTTCCTGCTTCCGAATACCGCCGGCTGCTACAACGCCGAAGAAGCCATCCGCGCGGCGCGCCTCGGCAGGGAAGTGGGCCTTTCGAATTGGGTCAAGCTCGAAGTGATTGGCGACCAGCAGACGCTTTTCCCGGACACCGCGGAACTCCTGCGAGCCACCGAGCAGCTCGTCAAAGAAGGCTTCGTAGTCCTGCCTTACACCAATGACGATCTGGTCGTCGCGCGCCGACTGGTGGACGCGGGCGCCGCCGCCGTGATGCCGCTGGGCGCGCCCATCGGCTCGGGCATGGGCATCCAGAATCACGCCTAGCTGCGCATTTTGCGCGAGCGCATCACCGAAGTGCCCGCTGATCGTCGACGCAGGCGTAGGCACGGCCTCCGACGCCGCCGTAGCCATGGAGCTAGGCGCCGACGGCGTGCTCATGAACACCGCGATCGCCGAGGCTCAGGACGCCGCCGCTCATGGCCTCGGCCATGCGCCACGCCGTCGAAGCCGGCCGCGAGGCATTTCTAGCCGGCCGCATCCCCAAGAAGCTATACGCCAGCGCCTCCAGCCCCCTGGCCGGCGTCGTTCGCTGAGCACGCTTTATCGCTCGACTGTACGATCAGCTTCGATCAGCGCGCCCAAGGCACGAGCTTGCCTCGGCTCGCGAACTCTGGGCTCCAACTGGCCAGGAGATGCGAACTGAGCCAGCGCGAGACTACAGCGTCTGGAAACAGCAGGTACCACATCGCATCCACCAGCGTATGCACCAGCGCCCCAGGGAAACATCGACCGGGTTCGCCGCCACGCCATATCCATAAAAGAATCCCGCGATCGGTCGCCAGCAGCACATACCTCCAGTTGGGAAACCGCCATTGGCAATGTGCGACAGCCCAAAGATGATCGATGCCACGATCCATCCCGCGCATCTTCGCTGCGCAGGGATTTCCCAACACGTTTTGCAGCAGCCCGCGAAACAGAAACTCCTCCGGCCAGCCGGTGAAGACAAAAATCCCAATCAGATCGAGCGGCAGCATGCGCCAATGCGCCGCGCCGCGGATCGAAGCGAATGAAGTGGATGCGCCGATCCCCAGCGGAATATCGATCGCCGCGATGGCCGCAAAGCACAGCAGTGCCGACGACAGCCCCACCCGCGCGCGCCAGCCAATCGAATAGCCAATGCCTGTCGAGCGCCGCACGAATAAAAATGCCGCCAGCGCCCACGTTGATGGCCAGCAGCATCGGCAGCACATAGCCGAGGCGGTCAGGGTAAGGGAAGATGCCGTGAAGCCAGCCGAGCTTGATCGGCAGCGCCAGGGCCAGCATGGCCGCGTAGTCCTGCCAGGCGCCGGGCTTGTGCCCGCTGCGCGGAAGCCGCCAGCGCCAGCGGCGCCAGCGTGTACGCCGCGGCGATTCCCAGTGCGCCACCATGAAAAGGCGCCGCGTGCCGATCGCGTACAGAAGTACGCGCCGAGCGGCCACAGCGCCAGCAGCGCGCCGCCTCTGCGGTGCCGCGTGGCGCGCATCGAGCGCGTTCGCGGATCGCCGGCGCGGCGAGCCAGATTTCGCCCGCCAGCAGAATCAGCGAAGCGCCAGCAGTCGCCGCAAAAGACGCGCCGCGTTCCGAATCCCGCCCAGATTGCCGTACAATGCCGCGGCCAGGACTGCAGCCGCACCAACGAGCCCACGGCAAGCCTGGGCCGCAGCATGCGATCGCGCGGACATGCTGGCGTAGTGTAGCGCACGGCACATGACGCGATGCTGACCAACCAAGCAGCGCCTCGCCTACATCGACTGGATGCGCGGCCTGGCCTGCGTCTTGATGTTCCAGACGCACTGCTACGACTCCTGGCTCGGCGGCGCCGCGCGCGAGACGCACTTCTTCCAGCTTGTCGCAGCTCGGCGGCACGCTGCCCGCGCCGCTCTTCCTTTTTCTCGCCGGCGTCTCCGTCGCGCTGGTCACCGACCGCATGCGGCAGAAGGGAATTGCCGCTCGGCCGGATCGCGCGCGCCACGATGCTGCGCGGCGCGGAGGTCTTTGCCTTCGGGACTGCTGTTTCGCTTGCAGGAATTTCTGCTGGGTCAGCCGTGGGCGCCCTGGACCGATCTGCTCCGCGTGGACGTGCTGAACATCATCGGCCTTTCGCATCATGCTGCTGGGCGTGCTTTCGGCGCGGTATCTTGGCTGGCATCGATGGGCGCGCCGCCAGACCCGAGGTGATGTCGTGCGGCAGCGACCAGCTCGCAGTCGCGGCCTACGCTGCGCGTATCGTGGTCGCGGCGCGGCTGCCGCCGCGGCAATCGCGCTGGCTACTCCTCCGCTGTGGACCACCCATCGCCCGCGCTGGCTGCCGTGGTATCTCGAGTCCTACATCAACGGCGTGCACATCTACGACAAGCCGCAGCCGTGGCTCTTCCCGCTGTTTCCGTGGTCGGCGTTCGCCTTTGCCGGACTTGGCGATCGGCTTCTTGTTGCTCTCTCCGTGGGCGCGCCGCCACGAGCTCGCGGCGGCTGTCCGCTGCGGAGCGGCGTGGCGCGCGCTCTATCGCGCTCGGCCTCTGGCTGGACGCGCGGCCCGTCCAGCTTCTACGCCGTCTACGATTTCTGGCACACCAGCCCCAATTTCTTCCTGGTGCGCGTGGGCGTCTCATGGGATCGTTTTCTGAGTTACGCGTGGTGCCGCTGGGGAGCGGGCCAGTGGGGATTCAGCCCGATGATCGAGATTGGGCAGGCGTTCGCTGCTGGTCTACTGGGTGCACATCGAATTCGTCTACGGCCGCTTTTCGATTCTGACAAAGGCGCGCAGGGCATTGCGCAGCGCGACGCTGGGGCTTCTGATGATTTTCGTCGCGATGACCGTGCTGGCCACGATTCGCAACCGCACCAAGGGCCGCGGCCTGCAGGCGCTGGCAGTTTGGCGGCGGCCCGCTCGGGTCGCGGCGCAGACTTAGGGAGGTGAAGTGGCCGCCTTGCGCGGCCCCGCTCGACCGCGGTCAGTCACGCGCCTTAACGAGAGTTCAGTGCGATCGGCTGGCGCCCGATTGCTCGCCGGTGCGGGCGGCGGCAACTTGAAGATCATTTCGCCCGGCCGCGCCAGCCCCATCTCCTCGCGCGCGATGCGCTCGATGGCCTGCGGATCGGTCTTGAGCGATTTCACCTGCTCGCCAGTTGCGCTGTTTTCCTGTGTCGAGCCGCGTGACTTCGCCTGCGAACCTGCTCCATCTCCTTTTGCGTGCGCCACATCGCCAGGAAGCCGTGCGGCGCCGAAGACGTCGTGCATCGCCAGCAGCAGCAGCGCCCCGCCCAGAATCTTCCGCGCGTGGCGGCTCCAAAACGAGTGGCTGTCCGCGAGGTGGCGATCTGACTCATGCTGTGGTTCCTTTCGCGGTCCCGAATACCCACTCGCGCGCCTCGCTCCGCCAGTCGCGCGGACTCCTGGCGCGTGGCGGCTTCGGTATAAATGCGCAGCAGCGGTTCGGTGCCCGAAAGGCGCAGCAGGATCCACGCCCCGTCGTCGAAGAGCAGCTTCAGCCCGTCGGTGCGGTCGGCGCCCGCCACGCGCCGTCCGAGAAATGTTCGGGAAGTCGCCGCGCAGGCGCTCCATCGTGCGCGCCTTCACGTCATCGGGAAGACGCAGATTCATGCGCAGCGGCCAATATTCGCGGCCCACGCGGCGGAAAAGGTCGCGCAACTGCTCGTCGAGCGATGCGCGCCGCGCCGCAACCATCTCGGCCACCAGCAGGCACGCAAGGATGCCGTCTTTCTCCGGCACATGCCCGTGAATCGAAAGTCCCGCGCTTTCTTCGCCGCCGAGCGCGATCGTGCCTTGCAGGATCAGTTGGCCGATGTATTTGAAGCCGACTGGCGTTTCCTGGACCGCCAGGCCGTGTTTATCGGCGACGGCGTCGATCAAATGCGAGGTGGCCACGCTGCGGGCGGCTTCCAGTTGCCATCCGCGCGTCTCCAGCAGGTAGTCGTAGAGCAGGCCCAGAATGTGGTTCGGCGAAATCCAGTGTGCCAGCGTCGTCGACGATGCCAAAGCGGTCGGCGTCACCGTCGGTCGCCAGCCCAATCCGCGCGCCCCGTTCCACAACGGCCTTCGCGAGCGGCGCGAGATTTTCTTCCGAGACGTCCGGGCCGGTGCGGTCGAAAAGAACGTCGCGCTCGGCGCGGATGGTGCGCGCCCCGATGCCCTGTTCGGCGAGTAGCCGATCGAGATAGCCCGCTCCGCATCCGTGCAGCGCGTCGTAGACAATGCCGATTTCCCCCGGCCGCGACGCCGCATGAATCGCATCGAAGCGCACCAGTTCCGCCAGGCGCTCGAGATAGGCTGGCCGCGGATCGATCGGCTCGAACTTGTTTTCTTCCTGCGGCGAAGGGAAGGCCGAGCCGTCCGCTTTGCTGCGCGCTGCCAGTTGGCGGCGCGCGCCTCGATGTCACGCGTGACCTCGGGAAGGGCCGGCCCGCCGGCGGCGCCCGAAAATTTTATGCCATGATATTCGGCTGGGTTATGGCTGGCGGTGAAGTTGATCGCGCCATCGATCTTCCGCCGGCGAATCTCGTAGGCGACCGCCGGAGTTGGGGTCGCACCGTCGCAAAGTAGAACGCGCACGCCGTGCTCGGCGAGCACCATCGCGGCGGTACGCGCAAACTCTTCGGAAAAAAATCGCGTGTCGCGCGCCACCAGCATCGTTGGATTCGCGTTGCTGGCGCGAACGTGTTCGGCAATCGCGGCGACGGCCACGCGCACGCTTGCGAAGGTAAAATCCTCGGCGATGATTCCGCGCCAGCCGGACGTGCCAAATTTGATCGGACAAGCTGTCATTGGTGTGTGACGGCTCGGTATTGTATCTTGGCCCGGTGATCTGCTTACTGCATTCGCGACGGCTGGCGGCAAAGAGTAAATGGTGTGCAGCCCAAGACCAGCCGCGTCTTACGCGCTGGGCGTCTGCCGGGAACCCGCGCCATAGCGCATGCGCAGTCCGCAAGACGCTGCCATGAAAGCCCACGACCACCCACGCCTTACGCGCGAGAGTTCTGCTGGGAGTCCGCGCCTTAGAGCTTGTGCGCTCGGCAAGACGCAGCCATGAAGCGATCCCCGCGATCCTACGTCGTCGTCCTGGTGACCTGCGCATCGCGCCGCGAGGCCAGCCGCATCGCCCGCAGCGTGGTTACGCGCAAGCTGGCGGCCTGCGTCAACGTTCTGGACGCGCCAGTACACTCGGTGTACCGCTGGAAAGGAAAAATTGAGCAGGGGCGCGAATTCTTGCTGATCATCAAGAGTTCCAAAGGTCGGCTCGCCGCTTTACGCGACGAGGTCGAGCGATTGCACAGCTACGACGTACCCGAATTCATCGCCTTGCCCATCGTTGGCGGCTCCTCGCGATACCTGGCCTGGCTCGGCGACTCTCTCAACGCCTAATTCCTGGCCGCCAGCACCCGAAATTCTTGGCACCGCACATTCCAAGAGCCTGTGACGTTTAGCCCAGTCCATCACACCGTGACGCAAACCATCGCAGCGTTCTGAAGCCCCGCGTCATTCTGAGTCGGAGTGGCCGGTTCTTCCCCACGTTCCGCTTTGCGGAACGTCCGGCCACGCAGCGAAGAATCTCTCTGCGGGTTTTCGTTCGCGTCGTTCCCGCTTACGTCGAAGGCGACGGTTTGCCGCAAGGTGGCGCCCGCTGAACCGATTTGTGCCTCGACACTGTGCGACGGCCAGCAAGCAGCGGTCATTCTCAAAGTCGCCGAGACGAACTCGAAAGGACACCGAAAAACATTTTTCACGAACCTACTCGGTCCTGAGTCGGGGATCCGTTAGGGGGACGGAGCTTTAGCTCCGACAATGGGGATAGCGTGAGCCGGGGGTTTCAACCCCTGAAGGGCGCCGTAGACACAAGGTACTCGCAACTCACGTCGAAATTTGTGCGAGCGCCGCGTCGAGGTCGGCGATCAGATCCTCGGCATCTTCGATGCCCACCGAAAGCCGCACCAGCCCGTCGGTGATGCCGATCTGCTGGCGCACCTCGGCAGGGATCGACGAATGCGTCATCGTCGCGGGATGCGAGATCAATGTCTCCACCCCGCCAAGGCTTTCGGCGAGCGAGCAAAGCTTCACGTGATTGAGCAGCGTTCGCGCCGCTTCGAGCGTATTTACGTCAAACGAAATCATGGCGCCGAAGCCGCGCTGCTGTTTGCGTGCGATCTCGTGCTGAGGATGCGAAGGCAGTCCCGGATACAGCACACGCTTGACCTTCGGATGATCCTCGAGGTGACACGCGATGGCCATTCCGTTTGCGTCGTGCTGCTTCATGCGAACCGCCAGCGTCTTGATTCCGCGCGACACCAGAAAGCAATCCATCGGCGCAAGCCCAGCCCCCGTCGAGCGCTGTAAAAAGTAAATCTTCTCGGCGTCGGCGGGGCGCGTGAGGATGACCGCCCCGCCCAGCGCGTCGCTGTGGCCATTCAGATATTTGGTCATCGAGTGCACCACGATGTGCGCGCCGAGCTTTAGCGGTTGCTGCAAGTAGGGACTGAGGAAGGTGTTATCCACGGCCAGCGTCAGGTTGTGCTCGTTGGCGATGCCTGCCATCTCAGCGATGTCCGAGACGATCATCGTTGGATTCGTGGGCGTCTCGACGTAGAGCATCTTGGTGTTCGGCCGCAGCGCGCGACGCACGCTTGCGGCGTCGGAGGTGTCGGCGAAACTGAATTCGAGCCCGAATTGCACCAGCAATTGCGTCATCAGCCGGTACGCGCCGCCATAAACCGCTTCGGACACCACGGTATGATCGCCCGGCCGCAACAGCCGGAAGAGAGCGTCAATCGCCGCCATCCCGGAGGTGAAAACGTAAGCCGCCGTGCCACCTTCGAGTTCGGCGACGCACCGCTCCAGGGCCTGCCGATTGGGATGCGTGGTGCGCGCGTAGTCGTAGCCTTTGCCCTTGCCAAAGGCCTCCTGCACATAGGTGGAGGTCTGATAGATCGGGGCGACGATGGAGCCCGTGCTGGGGTCAGGCTCTTGGCCGACGTGAATCGCGTCGGTGGCGAATCCCATGCCTCTGCCTCCTAGAATGGATTAATTCTGGTACTTGAAATGTATGGTTCTGCTATTCGCTGCCCGGGCTTTGATGTGGGCAGTGGTCGGATGAGCGGGGTGACGTCATTGGTCAACATCCGCACAACCCGGTGTCATCCCGAGGCCCGCAGGCCGAGGGATCTGCTTTTCGTTTCGACGCATTAAGAGTCTGAACGCGCCAGTTGCCAAGGTCGCAGATCCTATTAAAGACCCATGTCACGAAAGCAAAATAACCGGCGGCTGCTTCCCGGTTGCGCAAATTCCGCCGCAGGAGTATGTAGAGAGAAGCGCTTCGCTGCGGTAGCGACGACTGCGGGGTCGAAAGTAGCTCAGGAAACAGTCGGAGTCAATCGCACTCAGGGAAATCGAAGTGAAAAAAGACCAGGTCCTGGACGTACCGGGAATTTTTTCGATGACCAAACGAGCGACGATGCAAAGCCGCAGGAACACCACCGCAATCCTCGCGGCGATGACTCTGCTTTTTCTTTGCATGACGCTGTTCCGACCAAGCGCAAGCGCTCAGAAGCAGCCTCCTGCGCCGGCTCCCATGGCTCGTCTGACCGTCCAGGTAACCGCCGGCGATGAGAACAAGCCTCTCGCCGACGCGAGCATCTACCTGAAATTTGTCCTGCAGCGCGAAGCACCACAGAGACGAGAAGGTCGAACTGAACCTCAAAACCAATCTGGAAGGCCTCGCACACTCTCCGGAAATTCCTCAGGGGAAAGTACTCATTCAAATCGTGGCGCCCGGATGGAAAACCTATGGCCAATACTACGACGTGCAAACCGAGGAGCAGACGGTTCAAATTCACCTCGGCCGCCCAGGCACGAAGTGGTATTGAAACGCGTCGCGATCTCCTCGTTCAGCTTCTCTGTGTGCGCTGCCGCACGCTCCGGACAAAAATATTCTCGTGCTGCTCGGAACCTGCACTGCGTTTGTGCAAACAGTACAACTCACTCACAGTGCGCGCAGTTACGCCGCTCGCGGCCTCCTTTTCCACACGCTTTTCAACACTTTTGTTGAAAAGCTCCGCGTTCTTGCCGCGCGCAAAAATTAAATTGTCTGGCGCCGCAGAGCTTTAATTCGCCACCACTTCTTTCCTTGAGAAAGTTTTCCGGCGCGCCACCGTGGCGCGAGCTTTGACGTCTCGAAACTCAGATGCTAGAGTACCCGGCCGGATGATGGCCCCATGACCGAGTCTCTCCCCGAAGGAATCGATCGGGGGAAATTCCTCTACGCGCGATTACTTTGGAATAATCTCGGCGTACATCCGTTGCGTTCCGCGCTCAGCGCAGTCGCCATCGGCTTGCAGGTATTCCTGATTCTCTTCATCGTCGGGCTCACCCGGGTGTTCTCAGCGATTGGCGCGCGCGCGCCGAAGGGGTGGGCGCCGACATCATCGTTCAGCCGCCCAACTCTTCTATTTTCTTTTCCTTTTCGAGCGCCGTGATGCCGCAATCTCTGGCCGCCGATATGGCCCGGTTCCCCGGAGTCGATGAAGCCTCTCCGGTTTTTATTGTGGTGGATACGCGGACGCTAGGCGTGGTCTACGGAATAGACTATGCGAGCTTTAGCGGCTCAGCGCGGGATTCACATTTCTCTCCGGCGGGCCCTTCACGCAGCCCGATGACGCCATAGCCGACGATCTCGCCGCGCAAGGCGCGCAAGCTCAAGGCCGGTGGCACGGTTACGCTGATGAACCACACCTTCCGCGTTTCCGGCATCGTCGTGCACGGAAAAGGCGCGCGCTTCTTTGTGCCGCTGGCGACCGCGCAAGACATCGCCGGCGCCGAAAACCGCGTGTCCATGATTTACGTGCGTACCACGGGGAACACCGAAGCCGTGCGAGCGGCGATGGTAAAACGCTTTCCGGATTACCGCATCCGTTCGATGGCCGAGTACATGTCGCTGATGACCTCTTCCAGCTTACCCGAGCTCAAGCCCTTCATTAATTCGTTCGTGGGGTTAGGCGTGGCCATCAGCTTCCTCGTGATTTTGCTGACCATGTACACCCTGGTGCTCGAGCGGCGGCGGGAAATCGGAATTCTGAAGGCGCTCGGGGCGTCGCGCATGCGAGATTTGCTGGCTGATTGTTGCGGAAGCTCTTGTGCTGGTGGTGCTCGGGGTTGCCTTTGGAATTGCCAGTACCTACGGGACCACCGCCTTGCTGCATCGAACCTCACCTACACTTCAAATTCAAATTCCCGCCGGCTGGATCGCGCGCGCCGTCTTTGTTGCCATTGCCGGAGCGCTGGCGGGTGCCGCCTATCCCGCACTGCGCGCTGCCGGAACCGACCCGGTCGACGCCTTGGCCTACGAGTAAGCCGCGCGGCGCGTCGCGGCGCAGCGGCTGATCGCCACCGATCGCCGCCAACCATCGCCACCGAAAAGGCAAAGTCGTTGCCCCCGCCGCGTGAATTTGGTACAAACACCAGGACACTCGAATGTACCCGCGCGCTTCAAGCGCGAACGTCGGAGGAGACAAAATGCGAATTCTGCGCAACCTGGGATTGGTCGCCGCCTTAGCGCTCGCGGCTGCATGGCCGGCTGCTTCACAGATGGGCGTGCCCCTGCCCGATTTTCGCGGCGTCTTCAGCCCGACGGTTGGCGCGGGCGCCGCATACCAAATGCAAGGCAAAACCGGCCAACAGGAAATCGAAATCAGCGTGGTTGGCAAAGAGGATGTCAACGGCAAGCAGGGTTTTTGGCTTGAGATGGCCATGAACCCCAGCGGCAAGGGTCAAATGTACGCGAAGAATTTGATGGTCCTGGACGGTAAGAATTCCACCATTGCGCGCATGATCGTGCAGATGCAGGGACAAGCGCCCATGGAGCTGCCGGCGATGATGATGAGCCGCGGCGGCCAGACGCCGACTCCAACCACCACGGACATCCGCGACCAAGCCGAGCACGTGGGAACCGAAGACGTGACCACTCCCGCCGGCACCTTCAGCTGCGAGCACTACCGCTCGAAGGACGGCGGCGACATCTGGATCTCCAACAAAGTGTCCCCGTGGGGCCTGGTCAAATCAACCGGCAACGGCCAAAGCATGACCCTGGTTCGGGTGATCAGCGATGCACAGGATCACATCACCGGCACGCCGCAGAAGTTCGACCCTTCCCAACTCATGCGCCAACGCGGGGGACAGTCTCCGCAGTAACCGCGTGCCCGCTCCGATAGCAACCCGCGTTATAGGTGTGGCCTCACGCCGAGCCCGAGTCCACGCCACAACGTTGCGCTCTTTCCGCGCTGCCTCGAAGCGGCCGCAACTTCATCCAAATATCAGCGGCGAGCCGGCGCTTCACCGCAGGGAACCAGCATTCATGTCCACTAGCGGGCAATACTTCGTCGCGGTCGTAGGGGGCGCGGTTTCCGGGTCGGTGTCCGCCGAAATCCTGGCGGATCACGGAATCCGCGTGGCCGTGTTCGAGCAGAACACCAGGCCCTACGGAAAGATCGAAGACGGTTTGCCGCGCTGGCACGTCGAACAGCGCAAACAGGAATACGCCCGAATCGACGCGCGCCTAAAAAAGCCAAACGTCTACTTCATTCCCTCGACCAAGCTCGGCCGCGACATCGAGTTTGAAGACTTGTCCAATCGCTGGGGTTTTTCCGCGGTGATCTTGGCCAACGGCGCCTGGCGCGACCGCGACTTGGGCGTGCCCGGCGCCGACAAGTTCGTCGGTCGTGGCCTGGTGTATCAGAACCGGCTCATCCACTGGTACAACCACAAAAATGAAAAGGGTTACTCGGGACCGCGCTACGAAACTCCGGATGAGGCGCTCGTCGTCGGCGGCGGCCTGGCCTCGATCGACGTCGTCAAAGTGTTGCAGTTCGAGAATTACGAGCGAGCCTTGAAGGCCCGCGGCTTCGAGACCGATATGCTGGAGCTGGACAAGGGCATTCCCGCGGCCTGCAAGTTTTACGGAGTCGAGCCCGCCGACTTAGGCGTGAAAGGGTGCCTGTTAATTTACCGCCGTCGCGAACAGGACATGCCCCTGGCCCAGCCGCCCGCGAACGCGACTCCCGAGCAGATCGCCAAGACCGAGCAGGTCCGCCAGAAGGTGCTTCGCCAGGCGCAGGAAAAATATTTGTTTCGCTTTCAGGAGCGCAGGCTAACCACCGGGCTGATCGTCGAGAATGATCGCCTGGCCGGCTTACGGGTCGCGGAAACAAAAGTGGAGGGCAGGAAAGCGGAGCCGATACCCGGCACGGAATACGAACTGCGCGCGCCTCTCGTGGTCTCCTCCATCGGATCGGTGCCCGAACTCCTTCCCGGCGTGGCCATGAAGGGGGAATACTACACCTTTACCGGCGGCGACTTGCCGCGCTACGCGGGTTCGGACCACGTCTACGGCGTTGGAAACGTAGTCACGGGCAAAGGCAACATTCGCGTTTCACTGGTGCACAGCCAAGAGGTGACCACGAGGCTGGTCGAAAACTACGTCGGCGTTGGAGAGGGCCCCAAGGATTTCTCGCAACTCTACGCGGCAAGCGAGGCGCGCGCGGCAGGCGAAGCGATCGCGGTCGAGCAGCGCCTCAAGGCGTTTCCCCCTCTTTCGCAAGCCGAAATTGCGGCGATTGAGGAAAGGATCCGTGGCCTGCAAGGGCGCGTCGGTTACACGTCCGACTACGATGCGTGGATCGCCAAGGTGACGCCGTCAGACCTGCAATAGCTGCCCGCGCTTCCGCTACCTCTGCCTCACGCTGCGTGGCAATCGACGCAATCGAAGAAATCGGCGGCGCGGCCCGCAAGTTAGCCGTTAGCGCTGAAGCTTGAAGTAGATCACGCCCAGCGGCGGAACGCGCACCGGGATCGAGTACGGCCGTCCCATCCACGGCACCCACTCCGCCATCACGCCGCCCGCGTTGCCTACGTCGGTGCCGCCGTAACACGCCCCGTCGGTGTTCAACAATTCGCGATAATAGCCCGGCTCCGGAACGCCCACGCGGTAACGCTCGTGCGGGACGGGCGTGAAATTTGCAAGCACCACCACAATTTCCTGCGGATCTCTCGCGCGCCGCAGAAAAGACAGAATGCTGGCGGCGGCGTCGTTGCAGTCGATCCAATCGAACCCGTGCCAGTCGAAGTCCACCTGGTGCAGCGCCGGCTCGCGTTGGTAGAGCGCGTTGAGGTCGGCGACCAGCCGCTGCAAACCCTGATGCTGCGGATAGGCAAGCAGGCCCCATTCCAGGCTCGTGCTGGCGTCCCACTCCGACCGCTGCCCGAACTCCGAGCCCATGAACAGCATTTTCTTGCCGGGATGCCCGTAAAAATATCCGTACAGCAGCCTCAGATTCGCGAACTGCTGCCAGAGATCCCCAGGCATTTTGTTGATCAGCGAAGACTTGCCGTGAACCACTTCGTCGTGCGAAAGCGGCAGGACAAAATTCTCCGTGAAGGCGTACAGCATCGAAAAGGTCATGCGGTTGTGATTATACTTGCGATAAATCGGGTCCAGCGAAAAGTACTGAAGAGTATCGTTCATCCAGCCCATGTTCCATTTCAAATTGAAGCCCAGGCCGCCCAGGTAGGTCGGCCGCGACACCGCAGGCCACGCCGTGGACTCCTCGGCGATCATCAGCACGCCGGGATAGCGCGCGTACACCAGTTCATTCAGCCGCTTCAGCAGGGCAATGGCCGCAAGATTTTCGCGCCCGCCGTATTCGTTCGGAATCCATTCGCCGGGCTGCCTCGAGTAGTCCAAATAAAGCATCGACGCCACGGCATCCACGCGCAAACCATCGACGTGATACTTGTCGAACCAAAACAGCGCGCTGGCCAAGAGAAAATTTTGCACCTCGGTGCGGCTGTAATTGAATACCAGCGTGCCCCAATCCGGATGCAGTCCTTGTCGCGGGTCCGCGTGCTCGTAGAGATGCGTGCCATCGAATTCGGCCAGGCCATGCGCGTCGGAAGGGAAGTGGGCCGGCGTCCAGTCCAGGATCACGCCGATTCCTTCCTGATGGCAGAGATCGATGAATCGCATCAGGTCGAGGGGCGTGCCGAAGCGGCTGGTCGCGGCGAAATAGCCCACCGTCTGATAGCCCCAGGACGCGTCGTAGGGGTGCTCCATCACCGGCAGCAGTTCGATGTGCGTGTAGCCCATCTGCTTGACGTATGGAATCAGCTGGTTCGCCGAGTTCGTGGTAGCTCAGCCAGCGATGATTCTCTTCCGGCACGCGGCGCCAGGAACTCAAATGCACTTCGTAGATCGAAATGGGCTCGGCCAGCCAGTCTCGTAGCGGCCGCGCGTTCATCCACGCCGAGTCTTGCCACTGGTAAACATCGAGCGAGCGCACCCGCGATGCCGTCTTCGGCCTGAGCTCCGCCTCAAACGCGTAGGGATCGGCCTTCAAAAATGGCAGATCGCCATGCTTCGACCGAATCTCGAATTTGTAGTTGGCGCCCTCGTCCAGGCCCGGCACGAATAGCTCCCAGACGCCCGAGCCCCCGCGCGGCTGCATCGGATGCACGCGCCCATCCCAGCCGTTGAAATCGCCCACCACGCCAACGCGCAGCGCGTTCGGCGCCCAAACCGCAAAATGCACCCCGCGCAACCCGGCGACCTCCCAAACATGCGCGCCCATCTTTTCGTAGAGCACCTGGTGCGTGCCTTCGCCGAGCAGGTGCAGGTCGAAATCGGTAAGCAGAGGCGGAAAAGCGTAAGGGTCGGCAATTTCGCTGCTGTTGCCGTCGTTCCAGCGGATGCGCAAGCGATAGCGTTCCGGGCCCAGCGGACCCGTGATGCGCGCCGGCAAAAGCGCCTCGAAAATTCCCTCGGGCTCCACGCGCGCAGCCGGAATCGTCTCGCCATCGATCAGCACCGCGACCTCGGCAGCGAACGGCTGAATCGTCCGAACCACCAGCCGCGCCGCGCCATCGCGTTCCACCACATGCGGCCCCAGAACGCCCAAGGGGTCAGAATGCTCAGCCCGCAGAAGCCGCGCATTTTCGCTCAACGGCTGCGGCGAGTCTGTCGTGTCTTGCCCCGCGATTTTTGGCCCCTGCGTCAAGTCAGCGCCTCGCAAAAACTAGTTAACCGCCATCATCATTCTATCGAACTCGCTTTGCGGCGGGCCATTTTTCTCACCGCCGGCCCGCTCCTCACACTACAGCGACGGCCTCACACCACAACCTCGGGTATTCCCCTGAGAACGCGGGTCTACCGATTGGCGGGGAACTGCCAGGCGTCCGGCCGCACGTATCATGCGCCACGATCAAAGCCCCATCGAATCGATGACCTAAGCTCTCCTGCTCTCGATCACACGGAAACAACCGCGTTCAGCGTCATAGGTCAGAATCTCCTCAAGGATCAGCGGATCGAGTACTTGAACGAACCGGACGTGGTCCAATCGGGGATGGTCAAACGCAGCGTCGATGGGAAGTTTAGTTGGTTGCGGGGCTCTGAAAACTGGTGTATATAACCGCCCACACGGGCCGAGTCACTGGATTCATTGCGATCAAGATAGTAGGCGTTCGGCAGGCGAATCGCGGCGTTACGCGAAATCTATGAGCGTGCAGCGGACACAAAAATCACCTGTCAGTCGAACCGTCACTTGGCCACTCTCGTTGAGCCTCGCTGTGCTCGCCGTCTTAACGGCTGGTTGTACTGTAATTAACGAACAAATGCCCTCACAGAATCCTCTGCCGAGCATCGTTAGTCTGTCGCCCACCTCTGCGATGGCCGGAGCAGCGGCGCAGACCTTAACCATCAACGGTACCAATTTTCTTGCCAGCACCACGGTGACGTACAACGGGAGCGCGCACGGGACGAGCTTCCTGAGCGCGACTCAATTGACCATCTCACTTAGCGCATCTGATCAGGCAACACCAGGGTTGTATCCCGTCGTAGCGACGAATCCAGCGCCTGGCGGGGGCGCGTCAAATGCCGTGACCTTCACGGTGTTGGCGCCCGTGCCGACCATAACCTCGCTGGCGCCCAGTTCGGCGACGGCCGGTGCAGCGGCGCAGATGTTAACCATCAACGGTACCAATTTTCTTGCCAGCACCACGGTGACATACAACGGGACCGCGCATGGGACGAGTTTCCTGAGCGCGACTCAATTGACCATCTCACTCACCGCAGCTGATCTGGCAACAGCCGGGTCGTATCCCATCGTGGCGACGAACCCGGCACCAGGCGGCGGCACGTCGAACCCGGTGAACTTCATCGTTAGCCCCTCCAGCGTAACTCCACCCCCTTCCGGCCTGAGCGGCCAGTTCGGCTTTGTGCTCAGCGGCTACGATCCCGTCAATCCGATCGTCATCGCGGGCAGCTTCACCGCCAATGGTTCTGGGCAGATCACCGCTGGCGACGTGGACGTGAACGACAATGGAGTGCACAGTACGGCCTCTGCCGCGATCACCGGCAGCTATGCGTTTGATTCCCTCCCGGCGGGAACCATCGGCTTGGGATCATTAGGGACGATGGTATTCACGGGCACGGATGGCACCGTCGCCCAGCCGCTGAAGTTTGCCTTCGCGCTGAACTCCACAGGTACCTTTGGCAGCATCATGGACATATCCGCGAATAATTTCGTGGTAGCCGGCACCATGCAGAAGCAATCGGCTTTAACACTCGCCCAGTTGGCAGGGAACTACGTCGTTACAGTGAACGGAAAGAGTGACGCTACGCCGACCTCAGCGATTGGCCGGCTAGCGCTCGCCTCCAACGGCGCCGTTACGGCCTCCTCTTTTGATCGCAGCATTTCCGGCATCGGCACCGCAGGACCCAATACCACGGCCACCATCGGTGCGTTCACCGCCCCAGACGGCAACGGCCGCGGCACATTCACCATCAATCTGGCCGACGCGCTGCAGGCTACCCCTACACAGACTTTCGCCTATTACGGCATCTCCGCCAGCCGTTTCATAGCCGCTGAAATTGACGGCAACGGGACCATGATGATTGACGCCGAGTCGCAGTCGACCATTCCTGCCACGGCCATCACCACGGGATCCGTCTTCGGAATGGCCGGATTCGATACGGCTACCACGAGCGAGATTTCGGCTGTCGGACAACTCGCCATTTCCAGCCTCACGTCCGGGACAATCGCAGACGACTCCAACGACAACGGCGCGATTAACACGAACGGAGCGCTTGCCATACCATTGGTTACATACAACCCGCTCACGGGCCGCGGCACAGCGACCGTCACGAGCGGCACCTCAAACGGCTTCGCCAATTCGCTTGTTTTCTATCTCACTGGTACGGCGGGCGGCATCAGTTACATCATGGACAGCACGTCAGGCGCGAGCAATCGGGCTATGTCGGGGCCGCTCACGGTCCAGAGCGGAGTTGGTTCTTTCTCCACCGGGACCGATCTTGCCGGTAATGGAGGAATTGTCCGCGGCAAGGGGCTGGCTTTGAACGACGCCGATGCCTTCATTGCGCAGTTTGAACTCACCTCCACCGCCGGCCAGTACGCCCTTGTAGCCGACCAGCGGGTTCCAACCTCTTCCGGTAGCACTACGGTTAGCACCTCGACCGACGGTGCAATTTCACCCATTACAGTGGGGGGGCTTAGCGCGAGTACAGGCCGGGGAACGTTTCTGAATGGCGGCGAGACGCTGGCCTTCTACACGATCGCGCCTAACCAATTCGTCTTCATCGACATAAGCGCAGTGGGTAGTGGATTTAATGGTTCTTCGCCCTTGTTCCTCACGACTCCGAATTAACGGGCGACGGTGTCGGCCCGCGGCATCCGCAAACTGCGGCAGGCGCTGCGCGACCCGGCTATCCGGCTCGACACCACTGGACAACCGCCCATTCCCAGGTGTAGTGTGCGCGGCGGCCCCCTCCTTGCGAGGCATGCGATGCGACTTGTCCCTACAGGCCACCTGATCGCTATGTTTGTTCTGAGCCTGAACGTCGGCTGTAGCGGCGGCGGGAACAACTCGTCCTCGTCTGGTCAGATCAATATCGCCGGGAACTGGCAGCTCACGTTTGTATCGATTCATGGTTCGACGGGAACGGCATCTGGTACTCTCGCCCAATCCGCGAGCAGCTTTTCAGGGACGCTCGCCTTAGCCGGCGCCGTATGTGCAGCGTCAGCGCCCATTAGTGGGACTGTCTCTGGTACAAATATCACAGCAACCCTCACTGAAAACGGCCAGGCTGTGGACTTGACCGGCACTGTGGCGCCTAGTGGTCAATCCGCCAGTGGCACCTATACTGCGGCTCCTGGCGGCTGTACTAATGGCGACAGCGGTACGTGGAGCGGGAGTGACCCTCCGGTTTCCGGGTCATTCGTCGGCGCATTGAATCCAGTAGATCGATTACCCGTAAGGCTCGTGTTGGATTTGAAGGACGCGGACGGAGAGTTTTCCGGATCGGCGTCGTTTACGAATTCCGCATGCCTGACAACAGTGAGTGTGATGGGGAAAAAATCTGGACCGAACCTAGAATTGCAGGGGGCTAGTCCAGATGGAATGGTTGTCCTCCAAAGGATTGTTGCTGGCGACGGAAAGCTGCTTACCATCCGTTCTCAGGTCAGCGGTAGCTGCGCCGCTGAATCCGGGGCCGGCATACTGACGAAGGTTCAATAGTTTGTTCCGGTCGTACGTTATATCGGTGGTATGGAGCTCATGACGACTCATATTTCCGGTCTCATTGACCGCAAATTTGATCGCGAGCGTCACAAGATTCATGGGCAAAATGCTATCCCCTTGTGGACAAAACCCTGCCCTAATCTCCCCGGCACCTCCCAAAAAGCTGCCGGAGTAGCATTGTGGCGCGCGCCTCGGGACCCGTAGGCCGCCTCTCTTGACCCCCATGGTAAAATATGTTATGAACAAAACAAATAATAGCTTCTTCTACCCGTCTCTTCCCGTTTCCGTAACCCTTTTAGAATCACATCGTTTGGTCACCCCACGGAGGAACTCCTTTGGAATCACATCGTTGCAAAAACACTAGGGGGGTGGCCTCAGCCGCCCCCATAGCGAAAGTCCCCGGCACATGCAGGCCTCGGCGAGAGGCGCTGCGGTCGAATCCGTCGAGCTTTCGCGGTAACCAAGTCGGGGTCTGCCAGCAGTCACCGTTCGAGGGCGCCGCTGCCAAATGCCAACCGTCGGCGACTCCGCCCTCTGTAGCTCCGGCGCGAGGACTGCAACCATCGGCAGATTCATCGACTTGCGCGCTATCTGCAGGACGGCAAAAGATAACCCGCGCGTTTCCATGCACTTCCGTGCTCTTCGTGCGCTTTTTAGCGCCAGAGCGAAAGCCAACTATATTGTTTTCAGTCGCGTGCGCACTCTTTTGTAAAAACACCGGGGGTAGGGTGGGGAGTGTTAAACCAATACTTTAACTTTGCCCGGAGGCCCCGTCAGCCCGAGCCCCGCCAGCCCAAGCATTGCGGGCGAGTCCCTTTTGGACTAGATTTGCGGCTCAGGCCGAGTCTCATGCCGAAACACAAACCCACTACGCGCTTTCGTAATTGCCGCCGATGGCTAGGCGCCGCCCTCCTTGTCATCGGAGTTGTTTTCGCAGTGCGCCTTGCCGCGCCGGCGCAGGACCGCGGGCAGGGCCGCTCGATGATCATCTCCCGCTTCGGCGTTGTGGCCGCCGAATCGCCGCTGGCTGCGCAGGCGGGAGTGCAGATGCTCGAGCGCGGCGGTACGGCCGTCGACGCAGCCGTGGCCGCCAATGCTGCCATGGGGGTCGTGGCGCCGATGTCCAACGGCATCGGCGGCGACCTGTTTGCGATGATTTACGACGCCAAAAGCGGCAAGCTCTACGGCCTGAATGCCAGCGGCTGGACGCCGGCCGGCCTCACCGTTCAGACCCTGAAAAAGCAAGGGCTGCGTGACATGCCCGAGCGCGGAATTTTTACAGTGACCGTTCCCGGCGCGGTGGACGGCTGGCAGAAATTGCTCGATCGCTTCGGCAAGAAAAAGCTCTCGGAGGTTTTGGCGCCGGCCATTCAGCTTGCCGATCAAGGTTTTCCGGTGACCGAGTGGGTCGCGGGACTTTGGCAGAAAAACGTCGAGCTTCTGCGCTCGAACGATGCCGCCGCGCAAACCTATCTGCCCTCGGACAAAGCTCCGGCGGTCGGCCAGGTGTTTCGCAACCCTGATCTCGCTGGATCGCTGCGCCAGATCGCGCAGGGTGGCCGCGACGCTTTCTACAAGGGCGACATCGCGCGGCGCATCGTGGAGACTTCCCGGCGGCACGGCGGCGCGTTCACCGAAAAAGATTTTGCCGACTATTCCGCCGAATGGGTGGATCCCATCTCGACCACCTACCGCGGCTGGACGGTCTACGAGTTGCCGCCGAACAGCCAGGGGCTGGCCGCGCTCGAAATGCTCAATATCATGGAGACGTTTCCGCTGCACGAGTTCGGCTTGAACTCGACGCGCTCGCTGCACACCATGATTGAAGCCAAGAAGCTGGCTTACGCCGATCTGATCCGCTACATCGGCGACCCGAAATTTTCCACGCCGCCCGTCGCGCAACTGCTCTCCAAGGACTTTGCCGCCAAGCGCGCCCAGTTGATCGATCCGAACAAGGCCAATTGTCACGTGGGCCCAGGATCGCCGCTTCCGCCGGGAGGCGACACCATCTATCTCAGCGTGGTGGACCGCGACGGAAACATGGTCTCGCTGATCCAGAGCAATTATGAGGACTTTGGCTCCGGGCTGGTGGCCGACGGCACCGGTTTTGTGCTGCACAATCGCGGCGCCTTATTTACGCTCGATACGGATTCGCCGAACGTCATCGCGCCCCGCAAGCGCCCGCTGCACACGATTATTCCCGCGCTCATGACCAAGGGTGACGTGCGCGTGGCCTTCGGAATCATGGGCGGATGGAATCAGGCGCAAGCGCACGCGCAATTCGTCTCCCATATGGTGGACTTCAACCAAAATATCCAGGCGGCCATGGAGGCGGCGCGTTTTACCAAGCTCACCTTCGAGGGCTGCGACGTGCAACTCGAGAACCGCGTGCCAGGAAATGTTCGCGCCGAACTCGAAGCCAAGGGCCACATGGTGCAAATGCACAACGGTTTTTCCAATACGTTTGGCGGAGGCCAAGCAGTGATGCGCGACTTCGCCACCGGGGTGAACTATGGCGCTTCCGACCCGCGAAAGGACGGGGAAGCGATACCCGAGTTGCCTGCCTCCCCCGCGAGCCCGTAGGTTTGGGCTCCAAACCAGCACGCGGGTGGAATAGTTGTGCTCTCTTGTGTACCCCCAGTGCTCATACGAGTTGGTAAGCACCGCCTCTCTGCCATCTAACTGTCTTTAATTCAATCAGTTACATTGCACCACGCTTCGGCAATCTGTGTGCTATTCCTCCATACGCTGCTGTAACCTTCAATCCACTGGGAGTTCGCATGCAAATGTTCCGGGCCCGTGCTGGCTGGCTGAGTTTCTCGCCTTTGATTCTGGTGTTGCTGGCCATGGGTTCGCGGCCTTCCGCGCTTCGCGCCCAAACGGACTTCGACGGGAAATATCGTTGCGTTCGCGTCGAGATCGGCGATCAGAAAGAACCGTGCCAGAGCCCGCCACTCATCTTGGACCGCGATGGCAGCTACGAAATCTGGGGAGAGCGCGGCACCTACGAAGTCGTGCAGCAGTGGCTGGTGCTGTCCCACTCGAAGCGTAGAGGACTTGGACATTTCATTGCTCCCGGCGAGATTGTTTTCCAGTACAAGATCAACGGCAAAGAGTGCCGCGTCACCTTCCGGCAAGTCTACGATCCGCCTCCCGGATTCGACTTGGGCTAGCCTCAGCAACAAACTTTGCCAACTTTGACGTCTTCGCTCGCGGCTCTTCGCCGCATCCTCATCTAAAGAACTGCTCGGTGCTTGGTCTGCCTCGGCTCGGAACCGTCGGGACGGCAGCTCGGCCTCTGGACAAGTGCGGCTGGTGTCGTATGCTAATCTTCTGAAGTTCCCACACTGTGACGCTGAGGGGGTCGCGTCATGAGGGCCTGCGTTCTTCGCGCTCCGGCGCCGATCGAAACCAATCCACTAAACTTTTGCGATGTGCCCGTGCCGCAGCCCGCCGCTGGCGAAGTGCTGGTGCGCGTGAGTTGCTGCGGAGTATGCCGCACGGATCTGCATGTGATCGAAGGCGAATTGCCGCCGCGCAAGTCGCCGGTGATTCCAGGACACCAGGTCGTCGGGCGAGTCGAAGCTGGCGGCGAGGGTGCGGGCAGGTTTCTCCCGGGCGCTCGAGTGGGGATCGCATGGCTGCACCAAACCGACGGTACTTGCGAGTACTGCCGCTCCAGAGCGGAGAATCTTTGTGATCATCCCAGCTTTACCGGTTACACCGTGGACGGCGGATACGCGGAATATATTGTCGCGCCGCAAGATTTCGTGTATCCGATTCCCGCCGAGTTTCCCGACGAACAGGCCGCTCCCTTGCTGTGCGCGGGCATCATTGGATTCAGGTCGCTGCGGCTTTCGGGGATCAAGAGCGGCGGGCGACTGGGATTCTACGGCTTTGGCGCGGCGGCGCATGTGGCCATTCAAGTGGCGCGCCACTGGAATGCCGAGGTTTATGCCTGCACGCGGGATGAGCGCCACCAGCGGCTGGCCTTGGAACTCGGCGCCGTGTGGGCCGGAGGCACTCTGGACCAACCGCCTCGCAAGCTCGACGCCGCGATCGTCTTCGCGCCAGCGGGAGAGATTGTGCCGGCCGCGCTGCGGGCGTTGCGGAAGGGCGGGGTTCTCGTTTTGGGCGGCATTCACATGAGTCCGATTCCATCGTTCGATTACGATCTGCTTTATGAAGAGCGGGTGATTCGCAGCGTGGCCAATAATACGCGGCTTGACGGCGAGGAGTTTTTGCGCACCGCCGCGGAGATTCCAATCCGCACGCGCGTAGAGTTGTTCTCGTTGCAAGACGCGAATCGGGCCCTGAATGCGCTCAAGAATGACGCTATTTCAGGAGCGGCGGTGCTGCAAATTGGGGCTTGAGGAAATCGGGCGGGCGCTACGCCAGGGCTTCGGCTAGCCCGCGCAACGATTTGTCCGGCGGGATCATGGCGCGAACGGCCTCGTGCAGTTCGTGAGCGCTCGAGGCGTTCTCCGGATAGTTCACCACTTCGATCTTGTAGGTAAATCGGGTGTTCAGCCCGGCAGCGTCAATCAGGCCCTCGCCGATTCGCGAGGCCAGGCCGCGCGCCGCTGAGGCTTCGAGGCCAGGCAGAATCGCGCCAAAGCACGCGGGGCCGAGAACGTAGATGGAATCATTTTCGCGCAGTTTGCGCGAGACAGCTTTGGCTGCGTCACCGAGAATCGACGCCTGCATACCGTCGGACGACGCGCCCGAAGGGAACTGGAAGGTGACGACCAGGATCGAGAGTTGTTGTTCGGTCGCCGTGGTGCGTCGGAATTCCATGGGCAGATGGTCTTGGAACGCGCTCAGCTTGGGTATGCTCTTCAGCAGTTCCTCACTGGCTTGTTGGCGGGCCGCACTGCTTTCTTTGCGATCCGAATCCATCTGGTGCCGCAGACGCCGCATTCTGGCCTGGGCATCCCAAACGTATGCGGTGAGAAGCACGCAGAGTCCGCAGAATCCAAAGAAGGCGATGTGCAGGTTACGGTCTGAATAGGCGCCCTCGTGATCGAACACCACCGGGTACATCAGTACGGCGCTGCCGATCCCCAAGATGGCAATCGCTGCGCACGCGAATACGGTTGATTGGAGCTCGCGGCGCTCCAAATCGGCGGAGTCGAGTCGGCGAATGTTCGACACGGGAGCTCATCTCCTAGGGCGGTAACCGAACGGTCAAGTACATTGTAAGGATGATGGACAAAAGTCACCAGCGCCCCGCGTCGATCCTTTTCCGATTGATAAACCTGCCCCCCAGCCAGTACCGGACCGTCTTTGACGGTTCCGCTTGCGCTCCCCTATAATCGGCGCTCTTCTTTATTTTCAGCGCCAGCGGTTTCAGGTGAAGAAAACGTGTATCACACAGTGGAAGCACGCATTCGCGAGGCGTTAGGCGCATTTTTGGCTCGCCGAGGCGTTGCGGGGGTGAACATCGCCACCGAGCGCCCGCCCAACTTAGCCATGGGCGAGGTGGCGACGCCGCTCGCGTTTGAGTTGGCCAAGCGGTTGCGGCGCGCGCCGCGGCAGATTGCCGGAGAAATAGCGGCCGAACTTGGCGCGATCCCCGGCGTCGACCGGGTGGAAACGGCCGGGGCGGGGTACGTTAATTTCTTCTTCGACCGGGCGGAGTATCTGGCCGCAACCGTTCGCGATGCGGGGCGACTCGCTGAGGCGCACGCGCCGGACGCGCCCAAAGCCGTCGTCGAGCACACGAATATCAATCCTAATAAGGCCGCCCACATTGGCCATCTGAGGAACGCGGCGCTGGGTGACACGTTTGTCCGGTTGCTGCGTCGTGCTGAGCACCGTGTAGAGGTGCAAAACTATATCGACAACACCGGCGTCCAGGTCGCCGACGTGGTGGTCGGCTTTCAACATATCGAAAAACTATCGACGGAGCAGGTACGCGCGCTCGCGGCCGGGCCGCGTTTCGATTATTTGTGCTGGGACCTTTACGCGCGGGTCACGCAGTTCTATGAAGAAGACAAGAAGCGACTGGCGCTGCGTGGCGAGACTTTAGCGGCCATCGAAGAGGGCGGCGGCCCGGTTGCCGAACTCGCCGAAGTCATCTCGGTGGCGATCGCGCACTGCCATTTGCGGACGATGGATAGGCTTGGGGTGCAATATGACGTACTGCCGCGCGAAAGCGAGATTCTTCGCCTGAACTTCTGGGAAGCAGCGTTCACACGCCTGAAGCAGAGCGGTGCAATTCATGTGGCCGACGCGGGCAAAAACGCGGGGTGTTGGGTCATGAACCTGTCGGCCGCCGAAGGTGGGCCGGGCGGGGAAGGAGACGACGACGCGAAGGTGATTGTTCGCTCGAACGGCACGGTGACCTATGTGGGCAAGGACATCGCTTACCAGCTCTGGAAATTCGGCCTGCTCGACCGCGACTTTGCGTATCGCCGCTTTCATCGGTATGAGAACGGCCACGTCGCCTGGTCCAGCGTGGCTGATGGGGGCGAGGCCGGCGCGCCAGCGTTCGGACATGCGGCTGAGGTGTTTAACGTAATCGACACCCGGCAGTCTTACCTCCAAAACGTAGTCGTGGCCGGGATGCGGGCCCTGGGTTTTGAATCTGAGGCGTCGCGTTCGATCCATTTCTCGTATGAAATCGTGGCGCTCACCCCGCGTTGCGCCGCCGAGATGGGTTACACGTTGTCCGAGGAAGATGCGCGCAAACCGTACGTGGAAGTGAGCGGCCGCAAGGGGCTGGGCGTCAAAGCTGATGATTTGCTTGACCGCCTGGAAGCGGCGGCCCGCGCAGAAGTGGACACTCGCCAGCCAGAGGCGTCCGAGGCCGAACGAGTGGGCATCGCGCACGCGATCGCCGTCGGGGCCCTACGCTACTTTCTTTTGAAGTACACGCGCACGACCATCATCGCTTTTGATTTTCGGGACGCCCTCAGCTTCGACGGGGAAACCGGACCGTATTGCCAGTACGCCGTGGTTCGCGCGCGGAACATCTTTCGCAAAGCGGCCGAACAGCACCCTGAATTTCGCATCGAGAGCCTTGATGATCTGGCTCAGCCGGATGTCGACGCGGAGTTTCTCAAGACGCCTCAGGGCGACGATTTGTGGGAGTTGGTCAGACTAGCTGGCTTACTCGATTTTGAAGTGGCTGCGGCGCTGACGGCCCGCGAGCCGGCGTTCATCGCGAAATACGCCTTCGAGCTGGCGCAAGCGTTCAACCTCTTCTATCACCGGCACCGTATCCTGTCGGAGTCGGACGCTACGCGAAGGCTGTTTCTCTTGCGAGTGACCCGAGTGGTCGAACGGCAGTTGGTGGCCGCGCTTGCGCTGCTCGGCATCGAAGCGCCAGAAAAGATGTAGGGTCGCGTGTCGGTCAAATCAAACCGAACCGATGGGCCGCATAAGCGCTGAGTCGCAATTTGAACCAAAGCGGCTGAGGGATTCCTCCGCTACGTGGCGGCCCGTCCCGCAGGAGCGGGACTGGAGAAAGGACGCCGCCACTACGGTCGGAATGACCGGTGGTTGCTGGGGCGGAGCAAGGTGAACAAGCACGAAGCGGGTTCAACAGGTGCGCAACCTGATGCGGCAGAACCGTCGCCTTCGACGGTAAGCCGGAACGATGCGAACGAAGACCAGCAGAGAGATACTTCGCTGCGTGGCGGTGCGTCGCGGCGAACGCGACGCGGGAAAAAGCAGACCGCCACTTCGACTCAGAATGACGCGGGGCTTCATGGCGCTGCGATGGTTTGCGTCACGGTCCGATTGGCTGGGCTAAAAAGTCATGGTGACCGCGGGTTGCTGGGGCGCGGCGGGCGAGGTGCGCGTCAGACAGCTACGATCGTTCGCATGACGGCGCGATGGGCGGAGGCTAAAAAAGTCGCAGGCCCTCGGAATGAACGCCGTGGCTTAGCTTCGGTAGGTAGACGGAGCGGTCGTTTTGCGTGCGCTGCTTACCGCTTTGAGTGGGCTGTCTAAAGAGCTAGGCTTTCAAGGCTGGGGCTTGGTCGAGATTCATCGCCAGGTCCACGAGGGTGCGCACGCCGACGCCGGTACCGCCTTTGCCGGCCCATGGTTTGGCATCGTCGAGCCAGGCGGTGCCGGCGATATCGAGATGGACCCACGGAGTGTCGCCGGTAAATTCGCGCAGGAACCACGCTGCGGTCGACGCGCCCGCACCGCGGCCACCTACATTTTGAATGTCGGCGATGGTGCTCTTGATCTGGTCGCGATAGTCGTCGTCGAGTGGCAGATGCCACATTTTTTCGCCTGCCGTTTTCGCACTGGCGAGCACCCGTTCGGTGAAGGCATCGTCGGTGCCGAAGACGCCGCTGTTAACCACGCCCAGGGCGACGAAGACGGCTCCCGTCAGCGTCGCCGCATCCACGATGTGGGTGACGCCGAGTTGCTTCGCGTAGGCGATTCCGTCGGCTAGGATGAGCCGGCCTTCGGCGTCGGTGTTGATGACCTCGATGGATTTCCCGGACATGGCGATCTGCACATCGCCAGGCTTTTGGGCGCGTCCTCCGGGCATGTTTTCCGTGGAAGGAATGACCGCAATCACTTTCACGCGCGGCTTGAGAAGCGCGAGTGCACGCATGGCGCCCAACATCGCCGCTCCGCCTGCCATGTCGAACTTCATCTTTTCCATATCGAGCGCCGGCTTGATGGAAATTCCGCCGGTATCGAAGGTAATGGCCTTGCCGACTAGCCCGAGAACCGGTGCGGCTGGTGCGGCTTTTTCCGGAGTGTAGGTCAGAACGATCAACTTTGGCGGCTCGGCGCTGCCGCGCGCCACGCCCAGCAGCGCGCCCATCTTAAGACCGGCAATGCCTTTCTCATCGAGGACCTCGATCGCTAGTCCCACCTCGCGCGCCATGGCGACGGCGCGCTCCGCGAGCAGCGTGGGCGTCAGCAGGTTCGATGGCTCATCGCCGAGTTCGCGGGCGAAATTCTGCGACTCTGCGATGATGCGTCCGCGCTCGACGCCGTCTCGCGCTGTGGCGTCAAAACCCACGAGCACAGCCGACTCGACGGGACCGTTCTTTTTCTCGGTCTTGTATTTGTCGCCGTCGAAGTTCCCGAGCAGCAGCCCCTCGGTGACGGCTTGCGCCGCGAGAGCGTCCCGATAGCCTTCGCGCGCGAGGAATGCCAGATTCTTGACGGAGCGAGCCTTGAGGTAACGCGCGGCTACCGCCGCCAGTCGCCGGAGTTCGGGGGTGCCAAATTTGTTCCGCTTCCCGGCGCCGATCAGCAGCACGCGCTGCGCGGCCAGTCCTGGAGCGAAATGTAGCAGGGTGGTTTCGAGCTTTTTGCCAGTCAATTCTCCAGCGTCGTTCACACGCCGGATGACGCCTCCCGCAGTGCGATCCAGTTCTTCGATCACACCCTCCACCGGTTTGCCAGTTTCGTTGTCGCGTTCAAACACGAAACTCACCAAGGCCTCGGTGGGGACCGCTGCGAAGGACTGCGTGTCTAACGTCACGGACATGCGTTTATCCATATATGTTTCAGCGTCTCCGATATTTGTACATGGCATCATTCACTTCGCGCCGGGTTTCCTTTTCGCGTTCGGATTGACGGCGATCCCAATCTTTTTTGCCGCGAGCCAGCGCTAACTCGCACTTGGCCAGGCCCTTGCGGAAATAGATGCGCAAGGGCACGAGCGTCAATCCCTTCTGCTGTGTTTTGCCGAGCAGACGCTCGATCTCTTTTTTGTGCAGTAACAACCGCCGCTTCGTGAGCGGTTCGTGGTTATACGGGCCGCCGGGTAAGTATTCGGAAATGTGGCAGTTAACCAGCCAAACGCTGGTTCCCCGGACCTCCGCGTAGGCTTCGCGCAGATTAGCTTTGCTGGCGCGGAGGGATTTTACTTCGGTGCCGGAAAGCGCCATGCCCGCTTCCAACTTTTCGAGAAGGTGATAGTTGTAAGAAGCTGCGCGGTTTTGGGCAACGACCTGGACGCCCTCTGCATCTGGCTTACTGGATTTCTTAGTCGGCTTCGACACCGCAGCTATCTTAACGGGCGGGTAGCAACTTGGGCAAGCTGGCTTGCCGCTATCTGGAGCCCGCGTTACTATGCGCTCGCGGTGATTGCGCTCCGGCCCATCCCGAGCGAGCGAAGCGGGGCACTCCGACTGGCGATTCCGGTCGAGTGAAGTGGAAAATCAAAAAGGGCCCTGCCCAGCGGCGACAATCAAATGGCTTCCTCAAGGTGAATATGCTGAATTGTGGATATCGCAAACGGGACACAGGCCTGTTTTTGCTCGCTTGCGCGGTGTTAGCGCTGGCGACCCTGACCGCTTGCTCGCAAGGTAACCAGGAATACAATGAAGGCAAGAAGGCGGAAGCCATCAAAGACTACGACACCGCCGTGGTGCATTATCAGCGCGCGCTCAAGGCGAATCCGACGAGCGTTGAGTATCAGCTGAAGCTCGACCGCATGCGTTTCGAGGCCGCGCAATATCACGTTGAGCAAGGCGAAAAGCTAAGCCAACAGGGCAACTTGCAGTTGGCGCTGGCCGAGTTTCAAAAGGCCATGCTGATCGACCCGTCCAGCCCCGTTGCCCAACAAGAGACCAGGAAGACGCTCGACGCCATCGCTGCGAAGCAGGCAGCGTCAGCTCCGCCGCCCGCCGCCGTGCCAGCCGCGTCGGATCAGCCTCAGGCGATGGTAGGCCCGCCCGCGCTCAAGCCCTTGTCGCGGGCGCCCATCAACTTGAAGATGACCAACGATGTAAAGATGATTTACGACACCGTGGCCAAGCTCGCGGGCCTCACTGTGGTCTTCGATCCTGACCTGACCTCACGACGCGTATCCATCGAGCTGACCAACGTCACCATTGAGCAGGCCCTGGATATTATTTCGCTCGAAGCTAAGGCATTTTGGAAGCCGGTGACCAACGAGATTATTTTCGTCGCGCCCGATCAAGCCCAGAAGCGCCGGGATTATGAAGAAGAAATCGTGCGCACGATCTACCTGCAGAACACGATTCTTCCTCAGGACCTAACCGAGATCGTCAACGCGCTGCGGCAATTGCTGGATCTGCGGCGGGTGCAGCAATTTAACGGGCAGAACGCCATCATCGTCCGCGACACCCCGGACAAAGTGATGCTGGCGGAAAAAATTATTCATGATATCGATAAGCCCAAGCCGGAAGTAGTGATCCAGTTTGCAGTGCTGCAGACGGACCGTACTCGAATGCGCGATCTGGGCATCGATCCTGGAACATCGGCGTCGCTGGCTTTCTCGCCGCCGTGCACGTCAACTTCGACGACCACGTGCGGGACTTCAAGCACGTCAACCACTTCCACAACTACGAACACGGCAACGGGTTTGCCCCTCAATCAGCTCAAAGGTTTGACGACGGCCGACTATAGCGTGACGCTTCCCGGCGCAACGGCCAATGCGCTACTCACCGACAGCAACACCCAGATTATCGATAATCCGCAGATTCGTATTGTGGACGGAGGAGACGCGAAGTTGCGGATCGGTTCGCGAGTACCTGTGGCGACGGGCAGCTTCCAAGCAGGCGTGGGCGTGGGGGCGACAGGAGCGGCCGGCGGGATCGTCAATCCCTTGGTGAACACGCAATTCCAATACATCGATGTCGGCGTGATTGTGGACGTGACGCCGCGCATTCACCCCGATATGACGGTAAGCATGAAGCTTTCGATTGAAGTATCGTCGGTGACCGGGACGCAGAGCATTGGCGGCATCAACCAGCCGGTGATCAGCACGCGCAAAGTGGAGCATGATATTCGTTTGGCGGATGGCGAGGTCAATGTTCTGGGCGGGTTGGTCGAGAATACGTCGACGAAATCGACAAGCGGCTGGCCGGGTTTCTCGCAGATTCCGTTTCTGAAATATTTCACGTCCGACAATCAGCTGCAGACTGAAGATGAGGAAGTCCTGATCGTGGTCACCCCGCATGTGGTTCGCATGCCGAGTATCACGGCGGAGAATCTGCGGAGCATCGCGTCGGGCACCGATACCAATGCCGAGGTTCGACTGGACACCGAAGTCATGACGCCTCCGGTGACGCCGGCAGTGACTCCCGCACCTGCGCCCGTGCCCGGAGCCGCTGCGGCGCCCCCGCAGGGTGCGCTTGCGCCCGCGACGCCGACCGCTGCTCCCGCTCCGCAAACGGCGGCAGCGCAATTAGGCTTTGCGCCCGCAAACGTCACTCTGAAGCCGGGAGACACCACAACGATTGGCATCGTGGTTCAGAACGCGCAGGACCTTTTCTCCGTACCGTTGTTGCTGCAGTACAACCCAGCGGTGGTTTCGGTGGAGGATGTGCGCCAGGGCGACTTCCTTTCGGGAGGAACACAGCCGATTGCGATCGTGCAGCGAGTGGACAAGGCGGCCGGCCAAGCCATTGTGTCTGCCACGCGGATGCCCAATACACCTGGCGTGAGCGGAAGTGGGACGCTGTTTGGCGTTGTGGTGCGCGGCGTGGCGGCGGGCACTTCGCAGCTTTCCATTGTGCAAGTGAACGGGCGCGATTCGCAGTCGCGGCCGGTGCAATTCGTCACTAGCGAAGCGACGATTCGCGTCGGGCCGTGACATCGGTGGAATCAGCAACTATGTGCGCCAGGCTTTCATCCTTTCGCCGCATCCAGCCGAAGCAACGCGGCATGACGCTTCTCGAGCTGATCATTGCATGCTCCATATTGATGATTCTGGCCACGGCAGCCATGCCGATTGCGCGTTTTACCGTGAAGCGGCAGAAAGAGGCTGAACTGCGTCGCGATTTGCACGAAATGCGTGACGCGATCGACCGCTACAAAGATACGGCAGACCGTGGCCGCATCAAGGTGGAGGTCGGCACGGAAGGTTACCCGCCGGATTTGCAAACATTGGTGACGGGCGTAGACGTGGTTTCTACGGGAACCACGGGTGCGCCGCTTGGGGCGGCCATTGGCACGGGCGTGGGCGCGGGCGCCGCTGGCGGATTCGGAACGACCACAGGCACAGGCGGCTTGGGAGCTAGCGCAGGATCGGGATTTGGCGGAGGCTTGGGCTCATCGGGCTTCGGCGCTACGCAACCCGCGTCGACGTTCAATCCGGCCGGAGGAGCTGCCGGAACCAACAACCTCCCGCTCACCCAGCACATTCGCTTTTTGCGGCACATTCCCACCGATCCGATGACCGGTCGCGCCGAATGGGGCATGCGCGCGGTGCAGGACGATTCCGATTCGAAGAGTTGGGGCGGCCGGGATGTGTTCGACGTTTACTCGCTTTCTCTCGGCACGGGCCTGGACGATACGAAGTATTCGGATTGGTAGTCCCATGATGGTGCGACCGACAACTCGACCTGGTTTTGCCGGCCGGCGCGGACGTTGGCGCGGATTCACCATGATGGAACTCATGGTGGTCATCGCGATTATTCTTATCTTGATTGGCATGGCCGCGGCGCGCTACGAGCAATCCATTGTTCGTGCGCGAGAGGCCGTACTCAAGCAGGACCTGCAAACCATGCGCAGCGCCATTCAGCAGTACACGCTAGACAAGCAGCAGGCGCCGCAATCCCTCAACGACCTGGTCTCGGCGGGTTACCTGAGTCAGATCCCGGAAGATCCCATCACACGCACGAATGAGTGGCACCCGGACTTTGACGATTTTGTGCTCAGTCCCGATCAAGCCGCCGGAGGCATGACCGACGTTCACGCAACGTCGAACGCCGTCTCGCCCTTTGAACACACCGCCTATAGTTCCTGGTAGTTTTCAGCCTCCTGTAGGTCTTTGACCATCTGGAAACGCAAGCAGAACTGGCTTTTCTTCGGGTGCACCAGTGTGAAGGGGCGCAAGGATACTATTTCAGCGGGCCCGTCGTCGCCGAGCAGTTCGCCCAGTTACTCAAAGCCGGTCTTCCAGAAACGCTATAGCTGTCGGTCGTCCGTAAGATGCGGTTGCAGGTCGTCTCTCCGTTCGATGGCACCGGCTGCAACGAGTTTCGACCGTTTGACCGACTCTCGCGCATCCGTTATGATGCCTTCGCGGGGTGGAGCAGCCTGGTAGCTCGTCGGGCTCATAACCCGAAGGTCGTCAGTTCAAATCTGACCCCCGCAACCAATTTCTCCTGTTCCATCAATTACTTAGAGGCGACGGCTCCCGTCGCCTCTTTTTCTTTTTCGGTACAATCGGTATAACTCGGAACATTAAATCCCGTCCCTAGCTTCTCGCCATCTCCATACGATATGCTTCGTCATCACGCTGCCGTCGTATAGATCGCTCATGTCCTGGTGCGGGAATGTCCCAGCCAGTACTTGAGCAATCCTGCCGGGCAGTCCTGCGGCGAAGGTAGCCGTCGCGATAGCGGCGGAAGGCATGCTCGCCTGCCTTTGCCCGTGACTCCGGGCTTCTTCTCGCTGCCGACCAAAATCGGATGCAGCACCCGCTTGAGTATATTCGATCGCACAAAGAGGTTTTGTTTCTTGTTCTCGAACACCCAACCCGTTGTGCGCTGCCGATGTGCACTGCTCAGCAGTTGCGCAACGCAGGAGTGCGACTCGATTGTGCGCTCCGCGTTGGCGGTCTTGAGACGATCTTCCTGACTCCCTGCGTAGTTCTTCTCCATAATGCGAAGGCGGTAACAATCGTCCAACACGTGCTCGACGCGCAGCCGATCATTCCGGGATGCGCAACCCGATGCCGCCAATAAGTGAAAACAGCTTGTATTGCCTTTCGCACGCCGACGATCTCGCTCACCTGCTCGGCGGTGAACGCCGGACGAGTTGCTTTTTCGGATTGACGCGGGGCATGAGCAGAACATCGTTGTCCCATACCACCGGGAACAACTGCTTGCGCGTGCCCTTGTCCTTCGCGCTGGCGACCACAGCCTTGATGACCCCGAAATAGTTCTTGATCGTCTTAGGCTCGGCGGGCTTTCCGTCTTGGGCAGCGGCTCCGTCACCAACTTGAGTGATTAAGTCCGCAACGGGCTGTTGGTCATGCACAAGGCTGCTAGCGGAAGATCGCCGAACTCGGTCTTGCAGCGTTCGACGATTCCATTCCACGTATCGAGAGTTCCCTTAGAAGTTGGTAGACCGTTCTTGCCGATTCGCCGGGGGTTGCTCATCAACGCAAACCATACGACGGCTTGCTCGCCGAACGTGATGCCCGTGTTGCTGAGAACAGTCCGCTCGAAATACTCGGGCGTATCCACTCCGCTCTGCTGCACTATCTCTCTTGCCCTCCGTTTCCGTTCGCTGGCGTTAAGGCTTCCGACACCTGAAACGGCACTATTTGCTCGGCTCACCCACCTTGTGCCGTAGGATGCTACGAAACCCCGAGAATCCATACCTTGACCTCCGCCCTCTTGCGCTCGTTCTGTGCAAACTCTGGGTAGAGGAACTTTTCAAGACCACCATTCGCGTCCGCCCCCTGCATCCACTTGGCGAAGACGCGGTCGGGCGTCTGCCACGCGCTCGGGAACGTGCGGTTCCACAGCGAAGGATAGCCTCGGCGATTACAGAGCGACCGGCGGCGTCTCGGTCTACGGTACGCTAACAATCATTACGAAGGCTTAGCATTTGGCAGCCATCGAGAAGTTCCGCAATCTCTGGTATGCGAAGGGATTTCCCGAGTTGCATTAGCAGAACCGGAATCGCCAGGAAGGTTCCCGTTCGATAGCGTCGCGCGACCGCCAGCCTAGCCGCTGCGATGACTGCGCCGACCAGCACGTCTCATATACCCTGCTCGCGGGACTTTAGAAAGTACGTGGTTTCCGAGCCTGCGGAGCCATATTGTCTTGACGCAAGCCCTTGCGACACCAAATCGTTCAAGATAGTTGTGACCTTTGCGGGAGTGAACATAAGTGTGTCAACAATAGCCCGCAACGGAACCGGTGCGACTCGCCGCGCCAACTGACTCCCACCTGCGTGAGCAGGCGACCCGGAATCGACATCACGAATGATTCGTTCGAAGACCTCCGACGCGGTCAAAGGGTTGACAGCCAATTTCAAAACTTCGAGCACCGCGTCGTTATAAACCTTTGTGAGTTGATCCTGAATCAGCCCGAAATCAATTAGCGCAGATACCCTCCAGTGGTAGTAAGCCCAATAAGCGATACAGACAAACGGGACGATCAGTTTGGGAGTATCGGATCGGCCTGATTCCCCCGCAAAAACGCCAACGCCAAGTGTCAATACAATTCCAGCAAACGCCCAGGTAGCTGCGAGACGGCGATTCGTCAGCGGGATTCCGCTCGCCGTTTGGCCGTCCTTCGAGAACCACGTTTCAACGACTGCCACGAAATACATTAAAGCTAGCAGGACGGCGAGTATCGCGAAAATCGGCAAAAGCCAGGTGAAGAACCGGAAGCTGGAGGTCCATAGGTTAATCCTTATGGCTTAAACAGCTCGTGGTGCAACTCGGGTGTTCGCCAAACAATTAGGCAGGACACAACAAAAATTCCAACCAGTGCTCCCCACAACGAGAGAACTATCTGATGTGGAATTGAAACGTCTCCAACGAGGATGTCTTTGGCCGTAGCGCCGTCGATCTTCTTGAAACCCCACGATACTGACGCAGCGATGAATGCGGCCCCGCCGACCCGTTGTAAGAACACTATCCAGGATAAGACTGGACCGTACAAGAGAAAGCAGGCAGGCATCAACGCCACGAATGAGAACGCATGCGCTGTGTGACGCCATCGACCTTCTTTCGTTTCCAGTTCTTTGGCCTGGGCGAGCGGCATCCTCTCGTAGTCCTTCTTGTAGCGCTCGTTAAGTCGAAATGCCTGCACCGACGTGATTACGACGAGAAGCAATGTAGCTATCTCGGCGGCGATCGCTAGCCAATCCAAGAGCACAATCTTGCTTGCCATCAGTTATCCCAATCGATTTCTGGATGGGTAGTACATACCTGCATGCACGATATGTCAAGCCTGAGAGCGGCACTGACCGATTCAGACCTGTCAGAATCGGTCAGGATTCGACGGTCTAGGAATTGCAGGTAGGGCACCCGGTTTGTAGAACCAACTGTTCCCCTCAGGGCGTTTGGTTGACGCGGCACGAGGTGCCGTAGCCGCCGCTGCAATCTTGACCGTGAAACCAGTCAACGGGTGAAAACCCCTGGAGCATTTGCACGCCGCTACCGGCAGGATTAAGTGGGATTGCAAATGTTCTCCTGAATATTATCTGGGGCGATGTCCGGATTCGTGGCTCCTGGTGTTCGGATCGCGTCGGGATAGATGTCGGGTGGTCCGATGCGAGCCTCAACTGTCGCAGCTTGAGAAGACGGATGGCTAGGGGCCTCGGGCGAAGTTCGCCCGGCACTTGGCTCGTTCTATGCGCAACAACTGCTGCGATAACGATGACGAAGAGCACCAAAACGACAACCGAATTATTTGATCGCCTCGTCCTCATAAATCAAAAAACAGAGATTCCTGCGGCTTCCGCTGAGGCTTCCTGATTTCGGGCAATCCTTTCGCCTGCCAAAGTTTTCGAAACAACTCGACCGTCGCAGATCCGAAACCGGCGTAGTGATTGTTCGCGTAGGCGTACACCGTGACGCCTCGCTTCGTTGTCTGGTCGCAGAAATCCACCCAAAAGCTGAAGCTGGTCCAGTACGATCAATTACAGTTTTGTTCCATGTCTTCGTGATCTCCTCGATTCCCTTGCGGTCTCCGAGCCAGCGGATATATGTCCAATCCGCTGTGATGGGTTCGAAGTTCTCGGCAAATTCGGTCGGACCTGGCATCCAACGACCGATCCTGAAGGACTAGGGCAACACGATGCTCGCGCAGCAGGTCAGCGAACCGGGCATCGAGCCAGTCCTTGTTCCGAATCTCCACAGCGAATTTGTTGTCATGAGGCAGCTTCTTCAAGAACGGAGCGAGCTTATCGAGAAAATCGGCTTGGTTCTTGAACACACTTCGGCTGAAGAAAGGGAACTGAAAAACCATCGGCCCGAGCTTGTCGCCAAGAATCTGCATTGTGTCGGTGAACTGCCTGAACTCCGCATCGCAGTCCGCCAACACCTTTTCATGGGTGATGACCTGGGGAATCTTGACTGAGAAAATGAACCCAGCAGGGGTCTTCGACGCCCAGCCGTTTGACGGTATCCGGCGACGGTGTTCCATAAAACGTGGAGTCCACTTCCACGGTATTGAAGTGCTCAGCGTAAAAGCCGAGGAAATCGGGAGGTTTCATCCTGGCAGGATAAAACGAGCTTTCCCATCCCGATGCAGTGAAGCCGGAGGTCCCGAGGTGAATGTTCTCAGTAGCGTTCACCCCGAAAGTCTATCATCGATGTTTGCGGTCGATACCCGCGAGGAAGGCGTCCCGGCGTCGAAATAGCAAGAATTGGATGAAGCGAGTTACTGCGACCCCGACTTCTTCAGGACCGATCCAAGAGAGGGGGTAGAGCAAAGCATTAACCTCATAGCTTATTGAATTGTGGTATCCTCCCGTGTTCGTCCCCCTTATTTTAGAAAACTTTCTAGGGAGCAAACTCAGACGCTGGGTCGGGGAACTATCATGCCCAAACTGTGGCACATAGTTGCCCATGCCTCCGCGTTTGCGTCGGCTTCCTCCGAGAGGAACTAAGCCGGGCAATGGACACCAAGGAAACCAGCACCGCCAATAACCAAGTGCCGATTCAGCTTTCGACGGGTCAAACCCGAATGAGTGTGCTAAGGGCTCTACGCTGCTTCCACCGATGGAACGAAGCAATTGCCGCCGCGATTGTGGCGGGCGTATCGTGCACGGTTCTGCTGGTGCCACAGATCGCAATGGCGCAAAATGTGGCGCCTCGCCAGAGCATCGTTACGCCGATTGACGAGACACAGCTAACGACCCTGCGAGGCAACACACACCCGCTGGCCCGCCCCCAATACGACCGAGGCCTAGCAGCAGACAGTCAGCCGTTGCGCCGCATGCTGCTGCTGTTGCGGCGAAGCCCCGAACAAGAGCAGGCGCTGCGGAAATTGCTGGAGGACCAGCAGAGCGCTGCTTCGGTTAACTTTCATCAATGGCTGACGCCACAGCAATTCGGACAGCAGTTCGGCCCAGCGGATGTTGACGTGCGGACGGTGGCGGGTTGGCTTGGGACGCATGGGTTCAGTGTGGCACATGTGTCCCCAGGCAAAACGGTAATTGAGTTTTCGGGAACAGCGGGGCAGGTCCGCAGCACATTTCACACCGAGATTCACCGCTACGTGGTTGACGGCAAAGACCGCCTAGCGAACGCAAGCGATCCCCAAATTCCGGAAGCATTGGCGGATGTGGTGGCCGGGCCCGTTTCGCTAAACAATTTTCCGTCGCAGCAACTGAGCCACGTTGTCGGAACCTTCCGAAAGAACACTGTCACTGGGAAGGTAGACCCGCTTTTTACTTTCAGCACGAGCGATTGCGCCACCCCGTGCAATGCCGTCGGACCCGGAGACTTTGCCAAAATCTACGACGTGATGAAGCTATGGAATCCGGCATCGGGACCAGCACTTGACGGAACGGGCCAAACGATTGCGATCGTAGGCGAATCAGAAATTGCTACGAGCGATGTTACAACTTTCCGGTCTATTTTTGGACTGCCTCCGAATACCCCGAACATTATCGTGGACGGTCCCGATCCGGGCTACACCTCCGCGCAAACGGAAGGGACGATAGACGTGGAGTGGGCCGGCGCCGTGGCAAAAAACGCCACCATTGACTTCGTCATCGACGAGCCAACCGAGGTATCCCATGGATTTGACCTCGCTGCCGAATACGTTGTTGACAACAATCTGGCGCCCGTTGTGAGCGAGAGCTTCGGCGTATGCGAGTTCGGTTTGGGGAACAGCGGGAACCAGTTTGAATATAGCTTGTGGGAGCAAGCCTCCGCGCAAGGCATTACTCCAGTGGTCGCTTCTGGCGATACTGGCTCCGCCGTATGCGACAATCGCGATTTGTCATCCCCCAACGCTGCACAATATGGCACCTTCGTAAGCGGCGTCGCGTCAACGCCCTTTGACGTCGCGGCAGGCGGGACCGACTTTGACATCACCGCAGCAAACTACCAGTCGACTTACTGGAATGGCGCAAGTAGCTCGATCGACGGGATCGGGTTTGTTTCCGCCACGGGATACATTCCCGAGACGACGTGGAACAACACCTGTGCCCAAAGCTTCAGTGGCTCGACTCTCGGGTGCAGTCCGCCGCCGAGCACAGACTCCGTGAACATTGTCGCAGGTAGTGGTGGGCAAAGCCGGTGCACGGGGCAAAACGGAGTGGGGCAATGCTCCAGTTTTTACGCCAAGCCGCCTTGGCAGCCCATCGCGGCGGGCTCGGACCTAACAACGGTTACCGATGTTTCCAGGGACGTTCCTGACATTTCGCTTTTTTGGCCGTCAACTCGGCCAGCAACAGCTTCTACATACTCTGCGAGGCGGCTTCGATGCAGGGCAACTGCGCGATTTCGTCTAATTCGTTCGATTTTCTGGCTGTCGGCGGCACGTCACTCGCGGCTCCAACGTTCGCAGGCATCGTGGCATTGGTCAATCAGAACATCGCGCTCAATTATCCCAACCTCTCGCCGCGCCAAGGCAACGCGAACTACGTCCTCTATCATTTGGCAGCGAATCAAAGCGCATTGAACTGCAGCTCTTCTTCGTCGCCTGATTCCAAGTGCACATTCCACGATGTCACCCGTGGTAACAATTCGGTTCCCTGCGTCGGCGCCAGTCCCGCTTGCAGTGACACTGCGAACGACGGAGCGTATGGAATCTTGGAGCAAACGAATTCCAGTGGCGTTCCGAACGGAGTTCCGGCGTTCAACGCGGGAACGGGCTTCGATCTTGCTACCGGTCTCGGTTCGGTGGACGCGTACAATTTGGTCACGAATTGGACAGCAGCCGCAGGCGGCTTCCATCCGACTTCGACAACCTTGTGTCTTTCGACTGCGCCGAGCACAGAAAGCACTTGCGTAAACGGTTCGATTACCCTAACCCATGGCTCGCCTGTGTACGTGAATGCCGCAGTCAGCCCCGGCCCTGGAACTTCGTCCTCGAGCCAACCCGAGCTACTCTCGCTGATTGGCACTTTGGGGGGCGGCGAACTTCAGCGCGGCCCCGTTCACATCGCCGAACGGTATCGTCTCCAATGTTGGTGTTTTCCCATTAGCGGGCGGGACTGTTTCTGGGTTCATGACTGCAATTTGATACGCAGGAAGCTATGCGGTCAGGGCGCATTATGCTGGCGACGGTATTTATGGTGCGAGCGATTCCTCGCCAATTTCGGTAATAGTGAATCCCGAACCTAGTGTAGCGACTGTCACCGCAAGCGTAGTGAACCCCGTTTCGGGGAACGCAACCGAAACGAATTCCGCCGGCCATACTGGTTATCTTGACCTGATCCGTGCCGATATTGTCGGAAGCCAATCCGGACAAGAATCCGCGACGGGAAGCGTCAGGATTAGCTCTTCCGTTGACGGAAACGGATCATCTGTTTGGGACACCGCAGCTCAATAGTGAAGGGTACGCGGTCGCCCAAACGGCGAATGTGCCGGTGGGGTCCTATTCGATTTCCGCCGCTTACAGCGGCGACGCAAGCTATAAGGCTAGCACGTCTTCAAGCGTACCCTTTACCGTGACGCCTACAAGCACAACTGTGAGTGTCACGCCAAGCTCCGCAGGCGTCGCGCCGAACACCGAAATCACTCTGACTACGATTGTGAACACCACAAGCCAGGGGACTGCGCCGACGGGTAACGTAGAACTATTCGTGAACGGGACGCAGGCTTCAACCATAGGTTTTGACACGGTTGGCAATACCGATGCGAACGGGTTTGCGGAGTCGATCGAGAGAACGGGATTCAGGGTAGGGGCGTCTACTGAGACATTGACGGCGGTGTTCGTGCCGGATGATGGCAATTATCTCGGCTCGACCTCGTCGCCAGTGACGATCGCTGTAGGCGCATTGACTCTCAGCTTGAGCCCGGCGCCCAATACGGCTACTCTCAACGTCATTCCAGGGCAGCCCGCAAATCAGACGATCATGGTGACGGAGACATTCGTTGCCCCAGCTACGGTCGAGTTGTCCTGTGCGGTGACTCCCCGAACCTCAATGATCCCCATCCTGCTCGATGAGCGTCCCCTCGTTGTATTTTCCGACGGGTACTACGAGCAGTCAGTCTGCGACGCTCACCGTAAAAACAACGGCGCCAAGCTCCGGATTCGTGCCACCACGCCGGCCACCTCGGCCGAACGAGTTGAGAATGGATGAAATGACCATAACGATTGCGGGGGTCTTGCTCTTGACTGCACTTCTGCTTCAGAGGCGTCGGCGCATCATTCTGCTCGAACATTGGCGAGCGCTATCCTCGTTGCCGCCGGTTGCCAGACTACACACGTACAACAGCCGGACCCGGGCACAAGTGCTGGCGCTTACACAGTTACTGTTACCGCGACATCGTTTGGCACAACGCAGCAGACAGCGATTACTGTGAATATTCAGTAGCTTCTGGCTACAGTCGCTGGCGGCATTCTCGGTATCTCCGCTCGCTGCTCACACGCAACTTCTTGTAGGTCGCAACTGAGCAGCCGCCGCAGCGAACTCGGCGCACCGAATGAGTCGTATCGCGAGCTCTTATTGTGACCCTATCCGGCTGTTTTTGGCCGCTGCCAGAATGCGCTGAACTAGCCGTCTAGGGTGGCCACAAAGCCATCCACCGCCTCGGAGACGCACCAGCCGACCGAACCTCTCCGGGCAGCCAATTCAGCCGCAGAATCGGCTGCCAGCTAGAGCCGAAAGCGGGCTTCCCTAACAATTCCGACTTGTTTTTTGCCCAACTACCAGCAGTCCTGAGTCCGGGTGGTCCGCAGATCAAGAATGCGGCGACGAAGACGGTGTTTTGCGCCTGAACCGCAGTTCCCGCGATGAGAAGAACGGCGGCCACGCAAGCGAGAGCGCGAACCAACGTAAGCACCTTCAACTCTAAACTTCGGAAACGTTCCCGTCTGAATTGAGCGGGAACACTGGTCTCAGGCGGTTCGGGAACGACAGTCAATTCCAGACCGTTGACTGGCTTTGCTGATGTTCGCGGACTCGATTCCAGCGGCAACGAGCAAACACATGCAAGGCAACTACCGAGCAATATCCCGCAAATTATCCTGATTCCTTTTGAGCGGTTCATGAAGGAATCTCCTTCATTCAGCCTTTTGCGTGCACGCTTCGGGGAAGGTTCTTGTGGCAGTATATGCCCTCGCCGTGACACAGCCAAGTAAACCCATAGTGCCTTTGAGCGCCGTGCCCAACACCCAGTTCCGCAAGAGTTCATACCAGCCCCGTGGACCGCGTTTTCCGCGACTCTCCGGTTGTGATAACGGGATGCGTGCTCAGTGCTGACCGAGCGCGTCACCTTCCACAACGGGAAAACGGCTTCTGTGTCTTGCGCGTCAAAACGCCGGGACGTCGGGACGAAAGGGCGGTCATCGGCTCTTTGCCGTCCGTGACCGCTGTAACTGGACTCAGCCCGATCCGTCGCACAATCCCGTTCGGAAGTAACGAGAGTCTGGGATTGGCTCCCGACCCCGACAAAGGTTTTCGGTACAACTTCGGGACAAGTTACAGGAGAAATTGGGAGCTTGGATTTAGAGCTAGCAACGCCACAGCAAGCATTTGTGAGATTTTTTCCCTGCTTTTCTGTGAAGCTCAT
>CAWFRX010000010.1:0-45375 GCA_963818345.1 uncultured Acidobacteriota bacterium
CTATGCGTACCTTGTCGGTTACGGGCGCTTCTTGATCGGCATGTCGAACGATGACATCACCACGCTGAAGAAATTTTCCGTGGAAGCCTGCCGCAACAAGTTCGCCGTGGGCGCCGACGCCGGCGGCAGGATCACCGGCGAGTACGACGCCAAGCTGGCGCAGGCGCCAGGGCATGCAGATCGCATTTCCTACGTCATCAGCCCCGATGGCAAGGTCATCTATGTTTACGCGAGCCTCGATCCCGACCGTCACGTGGAAAACACGATGAAGGCAATCGAGCAGTGGAAGGCCTCGGCTAAGCACTGATCACGACGCGGCCTGAGCAACCGCACACAGCGGAGGGTCTGCTGCCGGTTGCTTCAGTGCCCCGCGTTGGGCACCGGATTGGCCATCGGCTGCGCGGGCGATGTCGACAGGTTCGTAAGCAGGCCCTGGAAGTCCGGCGAGTTGAGGATGATCGTCGAGGCGGCCGCCCGCAGGCGGTCCACCGCCTCGTCGGAAAGCACGAACGACGTCGGCAGCTGGTTCAGGTATTCGCTGCTCGACCTTGTCCTTGAGGGCCGGGAAGGACACGTCAATCGCATACAGAGCGTTGTCGAACATACTTCGCGACGCCGCGTCGGCTTGGAGAAGGCCGCCGAGTCGCGGATCAGCCGTAGCATTTTCCAGCGCGCCGCGATGTCTTTCAGCTGCTCCACCTTCCCCCGAGTAACGGTCGATCGGCACACCCGACGCCTGGATCAGGGTGTCCAGCAGCCCCGGCGGTTCCTCCCTCTTGTTCCAGTCGGTGGTCGGCGCGGACAGCGAGTTGACCACGAAGACGACGATCCGGCGCACGTGGTCGAGCGGTGTCGGAATTCCCGCCTCGTGCAGGGCCTCGAGCGACTGCACCAGATCGAGCACGCTGCGCAGGCCCAGGTTGTCGGAAATACCGCCATCCACCAGGTGCAGGTAAGGATTGGCCTCGCCGTCGCTGAATTCCTGCAGCTCGTTGATCCTTCCCAGCATGCGGGCTGCTGGCCGCGGTGGATCAACCTCCGTGGCAAAGCGCGCAAGCTCGGGCGGAACCTGGTAGCCGCAAGTGCCGCCATAGTTGTTGATGGTCACCGCCGACAGCACTACCGGCACCGCGGACGACGCTGCCGCTGCCCGCGACAGGCGTATCGGACCCAGGTCGGCGCACAGCACGTTGAAGTTCTGGGGTATGAAAACCAGCCGCGATCCGGTCGAAATATCGGTTGCGCTGACCGCGATCAGCGGTCCCCGGCTTTCCTGAGATCGTCGAACGTGGCGCCATGGAACAGAACCTCGTCGTAGAGGTCCGCGGCCAGTTCCGACCGGCCCCATCCGGACGACACCAACGAGCCCCAGTTCAGGGGTTCAACGTCCTGCCGATCAACTCGCCCTGGATGTTGCGCTTCAGGAAGCTTTTCTCGTAGATGTCGAACAGCTTCTCGCCATACAGGCCATAGGCCAGCGCGGTAAAGCTGCCTCCCGATACACCGGTAATGGCGTCGATCTGGTCGAGCAGCCGCACGGTGCGGCCGTCCGTGCGAACGATTTCGGTTCGCCGTAACGTCTCGAGCACCCCGTAGGAAAACGCCGCGGCCCGGGTGCCACCGCCGGAAAACGCCAGGATGATCAGCGTGTCGGGGGAATCACCGCGCGGCGGTCGCGTCTCGAGGCGGTAGCCGGCATGGGAATCGGCCTTGGCGATCGGTGGATTGATCGGCCGTGTCGCGCAGCCGCCCACCAATAGTCCGGCCACGGCCGCGGCCGCGAGCAGGAGTGTGCAAGGTCTCGCGCGTGGCCAAGGCGTTTGTCGTAGGACCGGCGCGACGCAAAGGCGCACGTCCGGACGTGCCGATATCAGCGTCAATGCCGGATTCAGGGTGGGGAGAACCAGTCGCGCGGTGTCCGGTTCTGCGCCGCTTCCACCGCTGTTATCCGCGCCCCGAAGGAAGCGGTGCAGTGGGGATCCAGCGCCGCGCAACGCCGGAAGTCAGCAGCAGCAGCATCGTCGTTCTGCAACAGCTCGGCCAGGCCGCGGTCACCGTACCAGTCGGATGTGTCCGGCGCTATTGCAAGCGCCGCGGTGAGATCGGCAAGCGCAAGCCTCGTGTCACCGATTGCAACATAGGCGCGGCCACGGCCCGCAAGGGCGTGCCGCATCCTTCGGATCAAGTTCGATCGCGCGGGTGAAATACCGGATTGCGCGGAGGCATCACGGCTTGCAAAACCACGCTGGCGCCATGCGAGCGCCCAGTCGGGACGGCGGTGAAGGACATCGTCGAGGCTGACCGCAGCGGCGTCGAGATCGCCTTCCGCAAGACGCGCGACGCCGCGGTCGTAGGCGCTCTGCGTGGCGTAACGATCGTAGGCGCGCCAGGCAAGCACCGTAAGACCCGCCAGGATCAGCAAACCCACGATGATCCATATGCGCGGAACGCGCCGCCAGCTCGACGCTCCACAGATCGATGCCCCCCTGGCCGTCGTCCACGGCGTCGGCGTCGCCCAACGGAACCCCGGCGAGCTGTTTGACTCGCACGACGATGCCACTCAGGCGCTCCGGAAGCTTGCCATTGGCGGCATCCAGCCAGGGGACCGAACGGAGGAAGGCGGTGAGGCGGGATGAAGGGGCGGTACGGTCAAGGCGCACGACGAGCATCGGCAGCCGATGACTGGCGGCATCTTCTGCGAGCTTGAGCACCCTGGCGTCGGTTGTTGCCGTCGCGGAATGCAGCAGCAGCATGGCCGAAGCGGCTGCGATTGCCGCCGCCACCGCGGGCTTGTCATTCGGGTCTCCCGCGAACACATCACAGGCCAAGCCTGTGTCGGTCAGGGCCTTGGAAACCGTGTCAGCCGCAAAACGGTCTGCGGGCGAGTACGCGATCAGAATCCGGACGGGTTCCGCGGCCTCCGCTATTGTAGCCGCGCCAGCGTCCGCCACACCTTCGGCGGCTGGGGGGCAGTTGTGGCCTGGTGAAAGGCCTAGGCCTGTCTCCGCCGTACTCCGGTGGGCACATCGTTCGCCAACGCCTCGCGTGCCAGCAGGTCGCGCTTGCTGGTGACTTCCCACCGATAGCCGGTCGGCGTGCCGTCGCTCGCGACAACCCGGTGGCAGGGTATCCCAGCGCCAGTGTATTGGCGGCGCACGCACGCCACGGCACGGGCACCCTGGGCGAGCCCAGGCGGGTGGCCAGCGCCTTGTACGAAATCGTGCTGCCGGCGGGAATGCGCTGCAGCGCGTTCCACACCCGATGCTGGAAGGCAGTTCCGCGCAGGTCCAGCGGGAGTGCCAGCCCTCCTGCGGCAACTCGATGAACGCCAGCACACGCGCGACCGCATCGGCCAGTGCGTCCGCGTCCGGGAACCAGCGTGGCGGCCGGCAATGCGCGCCGCAAGTCGGCGAGCAAACGGACGTCACTGTCTCCCAGGGCGATCCAGCGCACACCGCGTCGTCCTGCCACCACCAGCAGCCGGCCGAGCGGCGAGCTCGCGAACGTGTAATGCAGGGCATCGGCGTTATGCGTCGGTGCCGCAGTCCGCGCTCCGGCCGCCTTGGCATACCCTTTTGGCGTCAGTCCGGTCATGCGGCGAAACGCACGGTGAAAATGCGCCGGGCTGTAGCCTGCGCGCGCCGCCAATTCCTGCAGTCCCGGCGGGATGTACACGCTCGAGCGCGAGACAGGCCGCGGCCACGGCGGCGACGATGGGATCGGCCAGTGCCGCTGCCTGCGGACGGCAGCGCTTGCAGGCACGAAAGCCGGCGCTTTCCGCGGCGGCAGGCGCCACGAAAACCGCGATGTTCGAGGCAAGCGGCCGGCGCGACGGACAGGAAGGGCGGCAGTACACGCCGGTGGTGCGGACGCCGTAGACGAAGGCGCCATCGGCGCGTACGTCGCGTTGTGCAATGGCCCGCAAGCGGGCCTCGCGGGTGGTGAATGCAGTCGTGGTGTTCATGCGGCAGACTTTAACGGGTGGGTCGCCGCGCCGGAAGCGCGATCTTGCGGTCAAATTCCGCGGCTTGCCGCATAATCGTCGGGCCCTGGAAACCACGGACCTGCAACCGCGCATGATCCATATCCGGCAAGTAAGGCTGCATGTTTCATCCCGCATTATTCCATTGCAGCGCGGCGTCGCGCGGTTGGCTGCGCGGTGGAATCGATCCGTGCTGCCGGCGGTACGCAGCCCGTTCGCACGGAATGGGCTGAGGTGCATCGGGCTGGGAGTGACGACGCTGCTGTCGGCTTCCTTTGCAACGGCGCAAATGCCACCACCTGACCGGATAGTGTTTTCCACCGACTGGCTAGCGCAGGCCGAGCACGGAGGCTTCTACCAGGCGCTCGCGGAAGGCATCTACAGGAAATACAACCTCGACGTCACGCTGAAGATGGGCGGCCCGCAGGTCAACGGATTGCAGCTTGTCGCCGCCGGCCAGCTCGACGTAGCGATGGGCGACGCGCTCCAGGTACTGGCCGTCACCGAGCAAGGTGTGCCCCTGACGGCAATCGCCGCCACCTTTCAGAAAAATCCGACGGTCATCATCGCGCACCCCGGCGTGGCGGCGCTGTCCGACCTCAAGGGCAAGCCTGTTGCGATCGGCGCCGCCAGCAACACCACGTTCTGGCCCTGGCTCAAGCTCAGGTACGGCTTCACCGACGCCCAGAAGCGTCCGTATGCATTCTCGGTGCAGCCCTTCCTGGCCGACCCCATGCTGTCGCAGCAAGGCTTTGTCACCAGCGAGCCCTACTCGATCGAAAAGGCGGGCATCAAGCCTGCCGTATTCCTGCTCGCCGATCTCGGTTATCCCCCGTATTCGCAAACGTTGATCGTCACCCGCGATGCGGCGGCAAAACGCGGCGAAGCGCTCGCCCGTTTCGTCCGAGCTTCGGCGGAAGGCTGGAAAAGCTACCTCGCCAATCCCGCACCGGGCAACGCGCTGATCCGCAAGGACAACCCGCAGATGACCGACGACCTGCTCGCTTACGGCTGGCGCAAGATGAAGGAGTACCAGCTGGTGAATGGCGGCGCGGCTGCCGACGACGGCCTGTTGACGATGACCGCCGCGCATTGGCAGTCCACGGTGGATTTCCTGCGCGCCGCAGGGCTCGCGAAGCCCAACATCGACTACAGCGCCGCGTGGAACCTCGACGTGGCGCGAGACGTGCACATCCGCCCTTGAGTCCGGATACCGGTGCGCCCGTCGTCGCGGTCGAAGGGGTCGACAAGACCTGGCCGAATGGTACGGAAGCGTTGCATGACGTCACACTCACGCTGCGGCCGGGTGAGTTTGTTTCGATCCTGGGGCCGTCGGGTTGTGGCAAGACCACGCTGCTGTCGCTGATCGCCGGCCTCGATTCGCCATCGCACGGCCGGCTGCGCTGGTGGGGTGCCGATCGACCTCCCGCGGTGGCACAGCGCATCGGCTACGTGTTCCAGTCGCCTACGTTGATGCCGTGGTCGCGCGTTGCCGGCAATGTGCGACTGCCTCTCGATCTCGCAGGTCATGATCGTGCGCAAAGCGACGCTGCCGTGATGCGCGCGCTGCGCCAGGTGGGCCTCGAAGGCTTTGCGAAGGCGTTCCCACGCGAACTCTCGGGCGGCATGCGCATGCGGACATCGATTGCGCGCGCACTGGTGACGACGCCCGAGCTGCTGTTGATGGACGAGCCGTTCGGCGCGCTCGATGAATTTGCGCGCAACCGCCTCGACGGCGAACTGATCGAGTGGTGGCGCTCGTCGCAGCTGACCGTGGCTTTCGTGACACATAGCATCCAGGAGGCAGTGTTCCTGTCGACGCGCATCATCGTGATGGCGGCACGACCAGGACGGGTGATCGCTGACGTGGCAATCGCCGAGCCCCAACCCCGGGTTCCGGCGTTTCGCGCGAGCGCGGCGTTCGCCGCTTACTGCCTCGACATCTCCGAGCGCGTAGCCAACGTATCCGTGGCCGCGCCCGCGCCCAACGCATGAGCAGTGCGGGCAAGCCACTGGCGCCATGGGTCCGCTATGCGGCACCGCTGCTGGTGGCACTGGTGATGCTCGCGCTCTGGCAAATGCTGGTCAGCATCTATGCGTTGCCCACCTATATTGTCCCGTCGCCCGCCGCGGTCGCCCACAACCTGGTCGAGGACCGCGCGCTGCTGCTGGGATCGCTTTCGGTAACGCTGTCGATTGCCCTCGTTGCACTGGCCGTCGCGCTGGTTGTCGGCGTGCTGATCGCGGTCACGTTCGCGCAAAGTCGCTGGATCGAAGCGTCGCTCTACCCATAGCGGTTCTCCTCCAGGTGACGCCCATTGTCGCGATCGCACCGCTGATCATCATCTGGGTCAAGGACACGCGGATCGCGCTGATCCTTTGCGCATCGGTGGTAGCGCTGTTTTCCGTCATTGCGAACACGACACTGGGCCTGCGCAGCGTCGATCCGGGCCTGCGCGACCTGTTCCGGCTGCAGCACGCCACGCGCTGGCAAACGCTCGTGCGACTGCAGATTCCAACGGCATTGCCGTGGTTCTTCGGTGGTTTGCGGATTGCCACCGGGCTTTCGCTGATCGGTGCTGTCGTCGCGGAATTCGTGGCCGGCACCGGGGGACAAGGGGCGGACTCGCCTACCAGATCCTGATGGCGGGCATCCAGCTCAACATGCCGCGGCTTTTTTCGGCGCTGTTGTTGATCGCGGGCGCCGGCGTAGCGTTGTTCGCGGCGGCGGCGGCGCTGTCGCGTCTCGCCTTGCGCAACTGGCACGAGAGCGAACTCGACGTGCGCCGCTGAGCGCGTCAGGCAGGCGTGACGAGCTTCAGGCCGATGATGCCGGCGAGTATCAGGCCGATACAGGCCAGGCGTGCGGCTGTCGCTGGTTCGCCGAAAATCGCGATGCCCAGCAGCGCCGTTCCCACGGCACCGATGCCCGTCCAGACCGCATAGGATGTCCCCAGCGGCAGTACGCGCATCGCCAATGCAAGCAGGAATATGCTGACCGCCATTGCCACTACCGTAATCGCACTGGGCGCGAGACGGGTGAAACCTTCGGTGTACTTGAGTCCGACGGCCCACACGATTTCGCACAGCCCGGCTATTCCGAGATAGACCCATGCCATCGAAGACCCCTTGATGTTGTCGTCGCGTCGACGCGCCAGCGCATTGTAAGGTCGCTGACGAACTTGCCTATGAAGGCATCCAGCTTCTGCGAATCCGGCGCCCCGATGTCCTCCCCTACGAGAACGCGCGTCCGCGCGAATATCCGTCTTGTATCCTGCCGGCGGCGAGACGAAAATACGGGAGCTGCGTTTGCCCGGCGCGCCACGCCCTCCCGCACGCGGGGCTACTCAGCAGACCCTGGTTGAGCGTAAGGCGCACGCACACGAAGCGGAGGAAGAATGGCCCGAACCCCCGTCCATTCCGGCATCCGATCCGAGGTCCGGTCGCGCGCACGTGCGTCGCATCCCACGGCGCGCGAATGTGCAGCGGCGTTCAAGGTGCTGGGCCGCATGGGCGAAGGATGCCCGTCGCCGCTTGAGTTCGCGCGCCGTGGCGTGACCCTTCTGCCGGCCCTCGTGCCCTCGGAAATCACTACCCTGTCGATCTGCGACCTGACCAACGGGCGGCGGCGCGTGGTCGCCAACCCGGGCCATGCGCTTGGCGCGGATGCGCTCGAGGCGTTCGACCGCCATTTCTTTACGCATCCGCTGGTATGTTTCCACAAGACGCACCACGATGGCGGCGTCCACCGGATCAGCGACTCGCTGTCCTCTGCCCGTTTCCAGGCAACGCCCTTATATGCCGACTATTACCTGAGCGTGGGCCTCGACCACTCGCTGGCGCTTCCCCCTCTATGTTGACGCGGAAACCCTGGTGAGCTTTGTGTTCAACCGGCAGCATCTGGACTTCGGCGACCCTGAGCGTGACCTGCTCGAACAGATGCGCCCTGTGCTGGCCGGTCTTTTTCGCGCCTCGGTCATGCTGGCGCAATGGCGGGCGCACGGTGCTGGGCCGAATCCCGCAGACCTTGCTGGCGAACATGGGAAGCTCGACCTTCGTGGCGATCTGTTGTCCACATTGACGTCGCGCGAACGCGAAGTACTGGGATGGGTGACCGCCGGCAAGACCAACGCGCAGATCGCTGACATCCTGGGGGCCAGCCCGGCGACCGTGGCCAAGCACCTCGAGCGCATCTACGAAAAGCTGGGCGTCGAGTCCGCGCACGGCGGCGGCCATGTGTGTCGTCCCCCGCAGCGGCTCCGCCATTGCTGCCGCGGTCACCCCGCGTGTGCGGTCCCGGCCCTAGCAAGCAACTCGTCTCGTGCTTCGCCGATGGCCGCGAGCAGCGTGGGAACTTCCTGCGCACCGGACACCGCAACACTTTCGGCGAGGATGACGTAGGGCACGCCCGTCACACCGAGCTCGCGCGAGCGCTGCGCCATGGCGCGCACTTCGGCAACACCTTCATTGCTGTCGAGCATGCGACGCGCAGCGTGCCCGTCCAGGCCCGCTTCGCCCGCGATCGCCGCCAGGGTTTCGCGATCGCCGATGTCGCGTCCCATTGAGAAGATAGGCTTCGAACAGGTGCTCGACCAGCCCGGAAACGTCGTCGCCGCGACGCTGCGCCCAACTGATCAGCCGGTGCGCCTGCAGCGTGTTCGGCTGCGTGATGATCTTGTCGAACGCGAAATCGATGTCCGCGGATTTGCCCGCCGTCCTGACGCGTTCATAAATCTGCCGGGCGCGTTCAGGGCCGCCGAACTTGGCCTCAAGATAGGACCGGCGGTCGACACCTTCCGGGCGGTCGTAGGATCAGTTCGAACGGGTGCCAGCTGACCACCGGCATGATGTCGGGATCGAGCGCAGCGGGCTCGACCGGGCACGATCGAGGCGGCGCTTGCCGATAAAGCACCACGGGCACACTACATCGAGAATCACGTCAATCGGAAACTGCATGGCAGATCCTTCGTCCATCGGTAGGCTCGAGATTCGTATTATCCGGCATACCCGTCCCTGCGCGGTGTGACGAAGCTACCGGCATCGATGGGAGGGGCACACGACGGGCAGGTAGATAATCGGCGCCAAATGAAGCGTTTCGATATTTTCTGCCGCATCGTCGACAACTACGGGGACGCGGGTGTCTGCTGGAGGCTTGCGCGCCTGCTGGTTGCCGCGCACGGTCTCGACGTGACGTTGTCGATCGACGACCGTGCGCGGCTTGCGCCACTGGTCGCCGCAATGGACCCTGCGCGCGACACGCAGCGCGTCGACGGGGTCGAGATTCGCGCCCTTCACGGTGCGGAGATAGCGGACGTGGTCGCCGCCGATGTCGTGATCGAAGCGTTCGGCTGCGGGCTGCCGCCGGCCTATCTGGACGCGCTCGAGCGCAGGCGCCACGTCTGGATCAACCTGGAATACCTGTCGGCAGAATCCTGGGTCGATACCCGTCACGGCCTGCCTTCGCCGCAACCCGACCGGCCGCTGCCCCGCTGGTTCTATTTTCCCGGCTTCACTGCCAATACCGGCGGCCTGCTGCGCGAACCCGGGCTCCTCGGCACGCGTGACCGCTGGTCCCGTCACGCCCGATGGCCGCTGCAGACGTGTCGCTCTTCTGTTACGAAAACAGGGCGCTGCCTGCGCTGCTCGAGGCCTGGTCGACGGAGAGCCGCCGCTGTCGGTGCAGGTGCCGCTGGGGGTTGCCCCGCGCAGCCTTGCGTCTTCGCTGGGCCTCGAACCGCGCGCCGGGACATTCGTCCAGCGCGGCGCGATCGGCCTCAACGTAATGCACTGGGTCGATCAACCGGCATTCGATCGCAGGCTCTGGGTCAGCGCAGTCAACATCGTGCGCGGTGAAGACTCCTTCGTTCGCGCGCAATGGGCGCAACAGCCTTTTGCGTGGCATATCTATCCGCAGGAAGCGAACGCTCACCGCACGAAGCTGGCCGCCTTCCTTGACCGCTACTCGCGGACGCGGCGTCGAAGTCGCAGGCGCGGTGCGCGCCTTTTCGGACGCGTTCGAACCGGGAGGACGGCCCGACTTCGGCTGCGGCGTGGCCCGCGTTCTGGCGAGTCCGGGACGAACTTGGCCGCCACAACGCCCGGTGGGCGACACAGCTGGCGGCCCTCCCCGAGCTTTCGGCGTCACTGGTAAATTCGGCCGAAAAGCGATAAATTAAGGCTTTGGTAATTTAATCCAGGCACAGGCCACAGCTGCGATCCGATCGCCGTTGGCCATGCCGGCAGAACCCGTTCGGAAACGTCATGAAAATCGCACAGGAAGTCCGCGCCGGCAACGTCGTGATGATCGGCAGGGATGCGATGGTCGTGCAGAAGGCCGAATACAACAAATCGGGCCGCAACTCCGCCGTCGTCAAGATGAAATTCAGGAACCTGCTGTCCGGCGGCAGGACTGAAATCGTGTACAGCCGACGACAAGTTCGACGTCGTCCAGCTCGAGCGCAAGGAAGTGACGTACTCGTACTTCGCCGACCCGATGTACGTGTTCATGGACGCCGACTACAACCAGTTCGAAGTCGAGAAGCGAAATGATGGGCGACGCGCTGCACTACCTCGAAGACGGCATGCCGTGCGAAGTGACGTTCTACAACGAGAAAGCGATCTCGGTCGAACTGCCGACCACGCTGGTCCGCGAAATCATCTACACGGAACCGGCCGTCAAGGGCGACACGTCTCGGGCAAGGTACTGAAGACCGCCAAGCTCGCCACGGGTTTCGAAATGCAAGTGCCGCTGTTCTGAGCATCGGCGACAAGATCGAAATCGACACGCGTACCGAGGAGTACCGCCGCCGCGTATAGGTCGGCAGCGGCTTATTTCAGCGCAAGGTCCACGCGCGCGCCGCCGGCTTCCTTGCCCTTTGCGGCCAGCTTCCCCGAGACGATGAACAGGCGCTCGGATGCAACACCGCGCTTCTCCAGTGCTTCCTTGACGGCTTCCGCGCGCCGTGTCGCAAGACTGGCGAGCATGTCATCGCTGACGCTTGCGTGGTCGTGCAGCATGGATTCCATGTCGGCGGCCGGCATATCCTTCAGAAGGCCAATGAAATTGCGCGGCCGGTCGTTGATGGGCGCGTCCTTGTAGGCAGCAAGCAGGTACCTCGGCCGCTCTTCGCTGCTTATCGTAACGGCCGCGGAGTCGGACACCGGCGTGCCGGACGCTGCGAGCGCCTTGACCTTTTCCGCGCGCAACGCGTCTTCGACCGCTGCTCCCGCAGCGCCTCGCTGTCGGCCGCCGTGTCGGTATGACCCCCGATATCCAGCCGCAGCGCCGGCCGCGCGGTCAGCGCCTTGGCGAGCTTGTCGATCTTCGCGTCGGCGGCCGGGTCCAGCGTGGCCACGCCCGGCTTGAACTCGATCATCGACAGTTCCTCGCCGCCACCGAAGGCAGCGCCCAGCAGCGCAAACGGCGCCGTGACCGCCTTGGTCAGCAGGTTGACGATCACTTTCACAATGAGTCCACCCACCGAGAACTGCGGATCGTCCAGCGATCCTTCGACGGGCAAGTCGATGTCGATGACGCCATGCACGTCCTTCAACAGCGCCACCGCGAGCAGCACGGGCAGCTTGGTGGCCGTCGGGCTGTCGACGTGCTCACCGAAGGTCAGCTGATCCAGAATGACCCGGTTGTTGGCGGACAGCTTGCGGTTTTCCACCTTGTAGCTGACGTCGAATGACAGCTTGCCCTTGGTGATGCCGTAGCCCGCATACTTGGCTGAGTACGCGGACAGCGGCGGCAGGTCGATATCGTGTGCCTTGCCGGCGAGATCGAGCGTAAGGTCGTGGGCGAGCGGATTCATGCGGCCACTGATTTCTACGGGCGAGCTGCCGTCGACTTTGGCGGAGATGGCGACATTGCCCGACTGGGTAGCCGACATCGCCGAGATGCTGCCGTTGACATCGGTAAGGTTGGCGCTGTAGTTGGGACGGATGTAGAAGTCCGAGTACTGGACGTTGCCGCGGACCAGTTCGATACGGCCGACGGTCAACGGGACCGTGCCAGTGACACTCGCAGGCAGCGCACTGGCAGTCTGTTGCGGCGACTGCGCGGGCGGGGGTGCCGGGATTTGCGGCGCCATGGGTTGAGGCGACGGCGCCGCCGCCGGCTTCGCGGCTCCCGCGGCCAGGGACGATGGCTTAGTGGCCGTAGCGGCGCCGGCGGCGCCGCCGAGATTCACGGCGTCCGCCGCAGCTTCCACTGCGCTGCCGTCCGACGCCGCGCTTCCCGCGCGTCAGCAAGCGGACGAAATTCAGCGTCGCATCGCTGTATACAATCACCCGCGCAAAGAAATCGGACAGCGTGACGCTGCCGATATCGATCTTCAGCGGCGATACGTCGACGTCGACGCCGGCCAGGCTCAGTTGCTTCCAGCGAGCAAGGTCGGAAGCGGTTGGCTTGTCGAGCGCGGCAAAATCCGCGATGGCCACGTCACCCGACCAGCGACAGGCGACCGGCCGCGGCTGTCTTGTCATTCGTCGAGAACACCAAAGGCCAGGTGGCCATTGGTGGAAAGCGTGCCGGCCGTGACCGTCACGTTCACATCAGGGATCGATGTAGGGCTGCAGTGGTGCCAGCGGCAGTCTTTCGGCGACGACATGCCACCGCCCCGCCACCGGGTTGGTGGCAAAAGGCCCATCGATCGCAAGGGATCCGCCCTCGCCGAGTTTGCTGTGTGCTGTGATCGTGGCGTGCTTGCCGTGTGCATTGGTCAGGTTATCGGCAGTCAATGCCACCTCGCGCAACTGCACGACTACGGGCGGCGAGGGCTGGCGGTCATCGACATCGATGGCGTAGCGGTCAACGCTGGTGTGGCGGACGTCGACAGTCCAGGTGTCGTCTGCGTGCTCGCTGCTGCGGCCGGTGGCTGCCGTCGTCTTGATCATCCGCGCGAAATTGAATGTACCGTCGGGGTCGCGCCGCAATACCATCTGGCCGCCCGTGCTCGACAGCGAGGCTATTTCGATCTTGTGTGTTCCGGCATCGAGCGTCAGACCCGACGCGGCTAACCGCGGTACCCGCCACAGCGGGTCGCGCTCTCCATGCAACGCAAGCCGGAGGTCAGCGACGACGGCCTCGCCGCCACTCACCGCGAATTTGCGTCCCTTGCCCTCGGGAGCGGTTTCGAAATCCAGCGCCACGTCGGCCGTGCCGCTTTGCACCTCGAGATTCAGCGCGTCTGCGTCGTCGGGGTACAGGCGCTGAGCGAAACCTTGTCGACACGGGCGTGGCCCTTGGCCTCCAGCGACATGGGCACGAGGTCGAACTCCGCGTGGGCCGCCTCGAACCCAGATCGCTGTTCGAATGACAGCTGCACATGCGCAGGCTTGTCGGTGGCGGTGGACAGGTCGGTGGCATCCAGCATGACGTCTGAAAGCGTCGAGACGGTAGGCGGGGCGCACGGCTTCATCGACAACGTGAATCACGCCACCCTCGATGCGCGCTTTCTCGACGTCGATACGCCACGCAGCGCTGGTCTGCGGCGTCGCCGGAGCCTCGCTGCCTTCGACCAGCGGCTCGGCCAGATTGATGCTACCGCTGGCCGCGCGCTGGCCCTCGAGTGCAGGCCGCGCAAGCGTTACCGTGTCCACAACGACGTGGTGGTTCAGCGCATCCAGCCGCGCCACATGGGCAGAGGCCTGGTCGAGCACCACCGATGGAGTCCCATTGTTTCGCTCAAAGTTCAGGTTATCGACCGTGACCTGACCCGATAGCCAGAGGGACCGCGGCTGCGACTGCTCGGCGCCGTCGGTGAACACGAGTTGCGCGCGGGTAGTCAGGGTTCCCGACGTGGGCCCGCCCGCGCAGCTTGAATGGCAGATACGCCATGTATTCGGGCAGTGATACCGCGTCCAGGTTGATGTCCAGCGCGGCATCGCGCTCCCTGGCGAAGGGTGTCGTGCTGCCGGTCAGCGCGAACGGACTGCCGTGATCTTTGCCCTCCACGCGCGGCAGCACCTTGATCGTGGTCTGGTAGGGCAGGCTCGACAACGGATCCCTATCGAAAGGTCCCTCACGCTGTGCTTGCGGCCCACCGGCCGGTGCCTCGAAGTCGATCGTGCCGTCGGTCACCTCGATGTTGTTGAACGAGAATCGCGCCGGAGGACCGGGAGGACCACGAGCCAGGTCGTCGGTGGAGTCCTGGATGCTGTACGAACCGTCGGTATTGCGGACCAGGTTCAGGCGGGGCCGCGTGAGATGCATGCGGTCGACGACCGGTCGCGGTGCCACAGTGAGGCCAGTGACAATTCGGCTTCAGAGCTCGTCGAATGCCAGCAAGGTGGTCTTGCCATCGCGGTCGGCGATGGTGACGCCATGCTCACGCGACCGGTCAACATAAGCGGATTGGACTCCACCCGATCCACCTGCACCGGGCGATGCAGAACGGCGGCGACATTCGATTGCAACGCGTGCTTGACGAGTGGTGGGACTCCAGCCACAGGCCGACCAGCAGCGCTACGATGATCACCGCGGCTACACCCAGCGTTCTGGCGACCAACGTCCGGGCGACAGCCAAACCATGGAATTTGGAGCCATCTGGACTCGAATTGAGGACCGGCGGCGCATGAATAGCGCGCGGTTTCCGCCATCATTCTAGCTGGAGGCCTGCCTTTTTTTGCTGATGGCGCCTGAAAACGCCGCGCTCGTTGACGGAACGGGCACGATAAAAAGCGATGGCCGCTGCATGCGGCCATCGCTTCGATCAGCGCAGTGATTTTCGCCTGTTGCTCTAGCCTTGTTGCTTACGTTCCTTGACGGAATCCTTGGCAGCCTGCTGTACATCGCCAACGCCCTTCTGCAGCTTGCCTTCAACCTGCTTGGCCGTGCCCTTGACTTGCTGGTCCGTGCTGCCGGTGATTTCGCCGACCTTTTCCTGGACCTTGCCGGCGATATCCTTGGCGGTGCCCTTGACCTGGTTGCTGTTCATTCGCGTTCTCCTGGATTTGAAGCGGGGAAAGCCGCATCCGAAGTGTCGCCTGAGGTCGCAGCGCTTGGTATGGCGGGCGCCGCTGATGCAACTGTAGGACAACGTGCCGGGTAGTGCCGGACCGCGACCGACGGTGGCACGCGGTATGCTCGTGCCGGTGAAAGCCTTCGAAGGGCGACCTTCGGGTCCGCAATAAGAGCATCGGCGCGTCATTGCCAGCCCGACAGCGGCCTTGCGACGATAGTTGAAGTTGAAGAGGAATGGATGGATGTAAACGTGGGGCCCGCCTGGGTCCGCCTTGCTGGTCGTGACCCTGCTGTTCGGCAGTGCCGGGGCACAGGTCATGCGCATGCCGTCCCGCGCCGCGCCGATCATGAGCGCAGCGGGCGATCGATTTCAGGCGCCGGTCGGTGACTTTGCACAGATAGCCGTCGACTACCGCCTCAACCTGCCCTCCCCCAGTGCTGCCGAGAAGGTAATGGCCCGGTCCGCGAGTAGGACGGGACGCGCGGCATTTGGGCACGAACCTGCCGGCGAGGCCGGAGCGATGGAAATGCCCGGCGGGCGTGCGCCAGGTGCGGTTTTCCATCACGTCGCAGACTGCGCGGCAGTTGCGCGTGGGTCTTGTCTTTGGTGACTCCGAAGGCTATTCGATCGCCGCCTGGTCGCCGGGCGACCAGAATGCGGTGCTGATGGCGTCGGAAGGATCGCGTGGTTTTGGCCAAATTGTCTGGACCCCTGTCACCACAGGCGCGACCCAGGAAATCGTGGTGACGCGTGGAGCGCAGCGATGACAGCCCATGGTCCGTGACCGTGGTCCGGGTGTCGCACTTCGACACGGCTGCATTGGGGGAACCGCCGACGTCGCGCCAGACGTTTATGGCGAAGGCCAATCGATGCCATGCCAGACTGGACATCGCCTGTGTCGTGCAGTCCGCAAGTCCCGCGGAACAACAACCGCTCGCCGGGACGGCCAGTGCCGTCGCGATGTTGATCCTGCGTACACAGACGGGAGTTCCTGGGCCTGCACCGGAACACTGCTGAATACGGCCAGCTATCCCAGTGCCATCATGATCACCGCCAATCACTGCGTCGACGTACGCGCCGCCAGAAACAGAAACTTCAGCCGGGCCGTGGCCAGCGTAGTGTGGCCGAGCGTTTCCACTTTGGCTTGCTCTTCCCGGTTGAACAGCATCAGCCAGCAGTTGAGGTTGTAAGCCAGCATGGCGAGCTGAAAGTAAATGCAGTTCATCGCCCACCGTCCCGACGGATGAGCCGTGAGCCCGGCATCATTTTTTGCTTCCTTAATGAGATTCTCGGCGCCCGCCCGCTGGTTATAGAACCACGCCAGGAAAGCGATCCCGCCGCTTATGTTGGTGACGAATACGCGATAGCTGTATTCCGGGGTTTCGAACAACTGGTATTGCTCGGGTTTCCCCGCCGCAGGCGTCTGCTTCTTTTTGATGTAGCGCAACGCGATGAATCGATGCGCTGTGTTCCAACCCTCAGGCTGATAACGAAACTCACACTGGCCGTCGGCATCGGTTTTCGGCGAACCGGTCCATGGCGCCGCCTTCAGTTGGTCGATCAGGCGTGAAGTCTTGCGTGCCGAGATGATGAACCGCACCCCGGCTTTCTCATACGCCTCCACCGCTTCCGCGCAGTAGAATCCGGAATCGGCGCGCGCATAGATCGTCTCCACGCCTTCCGGCACAGCGCCGAAGACACCTTCCAGGTGCCGGGCGATCTGTTTGCCGGTGGGCCGGTCGCCATTGCGCAACTCGCCTGAGACGTATTCCCGTGTCTCGGCCAGAAACGTCAGAATGGGCTGGTAGCTTTTCTTTCCTTTGTTTTTCGGGTTATAGCTCTTGCGCCCGCCCATCTGGTGGCCGAACAGCGTATGCACTGTGGTGTCGGTGTCCAGCGTGATCGTCTTCAAAGCCACATGCGCCGATTCCCATACACGTCGCCGCATGGCCTGCTGGATCCGGAGAATCTGCCCGGCCACATTCAGATGCAGCGAGGCCAGAAACCGCCAGAACGTGCACTGCGGCGGCAGCCGCAGCACTTTCAGAATCCCGATCAACATCGGCTCGCGCTCCAGAAAACGCAGATGATTCAGCCGCGAAAATCCCACATACAGCGCCAGCACCATCGCCAGCACGAACCGGTAAACGGGCATTGCCCGCGTCAGCCGCCGGATGCTGAGCGTCTCCTCGACCAGTTGCTGAAAGCCGAGCTTTTCCAGCATGGTCGCGACCGGCAGCAAGCCGCCATAGGCCGTCAGATTCCGCGCCGAGAAGTCATAAGGCGTGGACGCCCCGATTTTAAAAGGCTCCGGAGTAGCCGCTTCAGCCCCTTGTCTGGAGCGTGTTTTCCCGCTATGCTTTCGATTGTTATTCACCTTTTGGGTGACTCCTGAGAATGAGTTTGCGAAGCGCCAACTTCGCTACCCCACCTGTTTTAACGCAGGATTCTCAGGGTCCCCAAACGGTTGCCCTCTCAGGTCCCTTTCAGCGGATCACATTCCGTGCATAAGGCCGCTGCCATCCAGCCGAGTCCCTGTGAATGACGAAGTAGTCCGGCGTATGCACGCCCGCCAGGCGTCTCTCGTTGGCCGACTCGTAATCAAGGAGGATCAACGGCGCCTGATCGTAATATTCGAATGTCTAAGGTTATCAGCGTCGAAATCGGACCTGAACCAATGATTCAAGGCCGGCCACGTCGCGTCGGCTTGGCTTGGGCCAACCGCTTCAAATAGGAGACGAAATGCATTGATCCGTACATTCGCGGGTTTCGATGGCGAATCGGAGTTAATTTTCCCCTTGGAAGGGCCGCCTGCCATTGGCTGAACAATGTATATTGGCCGTGAGCCAGCCTTGAGGGCTCGAATTTGGTGGAGGAACTAATGTACTACGGACATCACATTCAAAAGGTGGGCGGGATTGCCGCGACCGTGATGCTTCTGGTGCTGATGACAGTGAGTCTTGAACGTCCTCTTTTCAGCCAGGTAGTGAGCGCAAGCTTGACGGGGACGATTACCGATTCTTCCGGCGGATCGGTTCCAAACGCCACGGTCAAGGCCACGGAACGGTCTACCGGGACAGTGCGAACGTCGAGCACGTCCAGGGACGGCGTCTATACCATACTTACCTGAACCGGGAAATTACGCGTGGACGTCGAAGCTGCGGGATTCAAGAAATTTTCCCAGGACAATGTTCGGCTCGATGTATCCAGCACGCTCCGATTGGACGCGACGCTTACGCCGGGAAACGCCAGTGAGACCGTGACCATCACTGCCGAAGCTCCGGCACTTCAGACAGACCGCGCGGAAGTCGCGAAGAACTTTACAACCCAGAACGTCGAGGAACTCCCGATCGCGAATCGAAATTTCCAGGCTTTGGCGGGATTGGTGGCAGGCGTTTCGCCGCCGGTGCAGAACTTCACAACTATCGAAGACCCACAGGGGACGACCTTCTTCAACGCCAACGGTCAGGGGAATTCTTCAAACAACACCATCGTGGACGGCGTTGACAACACGAACCCTACTCTCGGCCTAAGCATTTACCTGCCAAGTCCTGAGGTCGTCGAGGAGGTGCATGTGAGCACGAGCAATTACAGCGCTGAGTTCGGGCGGGTCGGTGGGGCGTTGTAAACGTTATCACGCGCGGTGGAACCAACACTTTCCATGGAAGTCTTTGGGAGTTCAACCGGGTGGCGGCTCTCGCGGCACGCGACTTTTTCAATAAAGACAATCAGCCCAAACCCGGCTATACGCGCAATGAGTTCGGAGCGGCAATCGGCGGTCCGGTTATTAAGAACAAGACATTCTTTTTGGCGCTTATCAGGGCCGATTCTCCGCCAGTCGAGTACATCGACCAACACGCTCCCGCCCACCTCTGCCTGGTTTACAGGAGATTTCAGTTCGGTGCCCAGTCTGGCGCTTTACGATCCAGCCACCGGCAATTCGGACGGCACGGCGCGCCAGCCGTTCGCGAACAACATCATCCCCCAGAGCAGAATCAGTCCAATCGCGCAGCAGATCATTAAGTATCTGCCTCAGCCAAATGCTCCCGGCATCCTGAACAATTACATCCTGAACGTCCCGTTCAGTTACAACGGCAACAGTTATGACGCCCGTGTCGACCATTACTTCTCGGACCGCACGAAAATCTTTGGTAAATTTAATACGTCCCACTATTCGGAGGTGCAGAGGCGGCGTTCTCGGGACGATCATCGGCGATGGGCAGACTGCTCACGACTATACGGATACCGCGTCGGTCAACTTGACGCACGGTTTCAGTCCAACGCTGCTGACAGAACTTCGGCCTGGATTCTCGCAATTCTCGCGTCTGCATCGAAATATTCTGGCCGTGGTTCGTCGTGCTGACTCGCGCATAGATAGCGGCTCGCATGTTTGGTGCCTCCGGTTTGCGTGATCCAAAGCGTTGGATCGTCTTCTTGGACCCTCTTGAGGTGGAATAGGCCACCTGTCAAAGGGTCCTGTTCAACTCGCTTCGTTCTGCGTCTTGCCGAGAATGTGATCCGTTGCTTTCTGTGCCTGGATGCGGCAGAGATAATCAGCCGGGAATCGGATTTGAGTCTTTGAATCCAGGAATGCAGATAGGTTGCGGAATTGCGAGAGTCGCGTGCGAAATGCCAGCCATTCCTGCGAGCATCGCGGCTCCCATCTCAGCGACGAGTTCCTCTTTGCTGTAATTCCGAGCCGAATTGGTGATCTGTTGCGCTTTCCTCGAAACGGTCTAGACGCGATTTGTGTCCGGTTCAGTGCGTGAGTTCGTGGAACAGCGTGGAATAATATCGCTTCGGGCGATTCAAAACAATTCCGAGATGGCATCCCGACCATATCCGCCGATGGCCGATAGAATGCTTGGGAGTGTTGCTCGATTGTCGGGCGATTTGGCATCCGATCCGCGATGGACTCGCACTCTGCGATGGGATTGACGGGCTTGCGGTCGTCGCCGTAGATTGCTTTCAAACCATCGCATTGCTCCACGTTAAAAACGCGGTAGTAGCGCAGCAAGAATGACTTGCCCTTTTCGTCAGATCGTTCGCCGTCCGCGTCGATCTTCCGCCTAACGAGTTCGTCGAATCTTCCAGAACATCACCATCGAAGACTTCTCGCCTTGCCGAACATGAGCGCCTAGTTGCTTAACCTGGTTAAACGTTGCCCAATAATTGGAGCCATATCCCTGAGTCGCCAGCATGAATACGTTCAATCCGCGATACGGTCTCTTCGAGATGAGATTTCGCGGCACCGACGTAGACCAAGGCTTACGCCACAGCGCTACCCCTTGTTCCAACTGCTTGATTACGTTTTCGGTGATGATCTCCGGTACGGTTGGCATCGGTTTTCCTCGTTGTTCGCAGCGGTGCGATAGCTGCGCCCGAATTTCAGGAAAACTCGCCAACCATTGCCAATTTGGCCCGAGTATAGGCTTCGTCCCAATCAAAATAGATATTGAACATGGGTGTTCCTAGACAGGATTTTGAAAATCAGAAATTTTCGGGATGAGTTCGGAGTGAGGTTTCCGCTGATGGCGTCCAGCATCACACCGCAACTATGACCTCACGAAGCTCTAGCCATCTCCGCACTTAAAGTGCGAGAATTCCCGACAACGGAGGTGCCCACATGTCAAAGAAGACGAAGCCGAAAGGGTTCAAAGCTAAAAAGTCACGCAGGTCCAAATCACCGAAGGCAGTAGTCGAGGTGAGCCTTTTGGGTTCTACGATGCGTCCGCCGATGATGGGATTAGTTCTAGCGAGTGCTGTCGCACGGAACCAAGCCGGTATTTCAGCCAAGAAAAAAGTCGTTATCAAAGTATTTTCCGCGAATACTCTTAAAGAGTTGTCAGACCAGATTAGGTCAGAAGCGATGGCTCAACGTTAGTCTCCCTTGAAGAGTTCCGGGCGGGTCGTCGTCGGCCCCGCGGAAACTAAACGTCCACGTTCCTGATAAACGTGCGTCCGCAGAAGTGAAATCGTACCCGAGATTCGCTTCGGCTATTGGGCGGTTACGCAGTCAGGGCTAATCAGGACTTAGCGGCTTTCGAGCGAACCTCAGGGCCACGACTCACATCAAGGCAAAACGTATGAAATCGCAACGTCATTCCACGATGTTCGACGCGCAAGAATTCCTGCTGCCTCGTTAACTGCTCCTGTGCAGCTTTTGCAATGAATCAGAAGAGTTCGCGGGCTTAACCATTCGATTGTGAAATCCTCGTAACTTTCTGTACTGGCGACGACGGTATTGGCCTGAATTTTGCCGCTGACTCGGTCAATGCTTGCGGTTTCAGAGGAGAGGAGCATGTCGACGTGCGCGTACGTCTCTGCGGCGAAACCGCAATTACGTTGCATCAAGACTGCCTTGTATTTTCCGTCAGGCGACACGACAGATTCTTTCAGAGCGTCAGAGCAGCCTTGCTGTCGCCCGCCCAGTCCGACCAGCAGTCCTACTCCCAACAGTTGATATGCGATAAAGGCCAATACTGCGATGAACAGGACGGCAATCCACACGCGAGATGATTGGGTCATTACGAACCGAGTATAGCGTTAACAACGCAATTCTAGCCCGACCTCATCATCGTCCAGTTAGCTCCTGATTAACGCCCTCACGGCAGAGTGAATTTGCCCTGGCGAGATGTCCGGCTGCGCGATTCGGAGTAAGCGACGGCGGACGGCTTTGAATTTCAGTGTGATCTAGCCGCGCTACCAACCAGCGTCAAGAGACTCAAAATCGAAAGCAGAAAGAAGAACACGCCAGCAATGCGAAAAATAACCGTCATGATTTTGGTATTCCGTACCCGCCATTCGGGAGTTGGCGGCGGATTGAAGTTGGGATGACGTTCACGCAGACCAGCAGTCCAAGCATTGTAGCGGATCAGAGCGGCACAGCCCAGTAGATCAGAGCCAGCCCCGTAACGGCATATCCAACACACAAAATCAAATTCATGCTCTCACTTCCTACACGTTCTCGCCAACCAGACTAGTCTATGACGAATTGCTGCGCTAGTAACTAGTAAACGCATTTAATCGAGAAGCGGATTTGCCCTGGCGAGATGTCCGGTTGCGCGACTATGGGTCCACTGACTTAGCGATGCGTCTGCGGCCAAGCCGTGATAAATTTCTCGTTCTCACTTGAATTCTTATTTAATCGAGACCACTTGTCAGAGGATTGGAATTCCTATTTCTGTAAAGTGAACGATAAGCCGGCCTCAATTCGGCTAGACCTCGGAATTCGCCCGACAGTTCCAGACCTCATTCGGCCATGGCTTTTATGGGTGTGGGTCTACTTCAAGCAACCACGCCTAGACGGCCTTTCGAGCCGCGAAGAGTTTGACAGGCTCGTTTCAATGGAAGACGCGCTCAAAGCCGCCGTGGAGAAGAAATGCGACGGGATACTCTCTGGCTGCATAACGACCTCCGGGCGCCGAGAGTTCTACTTTTACGGTTCGACTCCCGAGGCATTCGAGGAAACGGTGAATCAATCTGTCGGCCTATTTCATGGATACAAATTCGATTGCGATATGCAGCAAGACGCTGGTTGGACGCAATATCTCAACGTGCTCTATCCGTCCGAGGAGCAGCGTGAACTAATCGAAAACCGAAAGCTCATGGATGTGCTAAAGCAGCAGGGAGACAAACTAGAGGCAGCAAGGGATGTTCACCACTGGACTTCCTTCCAAAACCAAACTGACCGGGAGACTTTCAGAGACGCGATTCAGGTCCTGGGCTATCGTATCGAGTCGGAAAACGAGAATCCTAGTGGGGAATTCCGCTATGGCATATGCATCACGCGAAGGCAAGAGATGACATCAGACGCGGTTGACGGCGCAGTCATCGAGTTGTTTAGGGCCAGCAAATCTGCTCACGGCCAGTACGAAGGTTGGGAGTGCCAAGTAATCGTTGATGCGAAGCCCCAGAACAAAAAGTCTCGGTAGAGGTTTTGGCAGAGCCTGATTGACGCCGTTACCGGAAACTGTTCTGGTTCGTGATAATTGCATGGCTTGACACGGGCGTTTCTCAAGCGGAGACCATGAGATAGAAGTCTGGCTGCTCTGGCGTTTTTCGGAGGTGCCTATGCCCCGCTATGAGTTCTACTGCGAAGATTGCAACAAGCCGTTTGAAAGCATCCTTACGCTTGCGGAATACGAAAAGGGCAATGTCAAATGTCCGAAGTGTGGCGGCAAACATGTACACCAAGAAGTCGCCGCCTTCTTCGCCGTGACATCAAAGAAAAGCTGAAAAAGACCGCTAATCTTTCATCATCCCTTGTTTGGCCGTTTCAAGTTTGACTTCGAGGGCCGCGGCTTTTTCCATAGCCTCACGCAGTGCTCTGCGCCATTCGTCTGGCGAGTAGCCAGGATCGTTGCGAGTGCGTCGGCCCATTTCAATGCCGAAGGCGACCCCGGCGGGAAAAATCTCGACAATTTCCGGGTCTGCGATAACCCACGCTTCGCTGAGGCGACCCTCGGCTTTCCAACTCTCTGCCATTCTTGCCTGTTCAGCTTTCATTTCTGAGAAGCTGCGCCTGTCTGTCATCCCAAACCCCCTTAGCGTTCAAACAGCAGTTTGGGAGGAATCGACCGGCAAGCCCACCCTAAGAGCGAGCGAGTTTGTTCAATCAGTACCCGCGCACAAGTCTTCGACATCGCCGGGAGGATGTCCGGCGTGGGAGCGATCATTCGCTGGTCAACAGGTTGAGTTGGGAGGTCGGAATGTTCACGTCCGGCCTCGGACAGGAAGTGATAATCCTGTTCGGACATGACCTAGATTATTCCCGAGTGCGTCCCGATCCAGACACAACTCATAGAAAGGTTGCTGGAAACTTGACGGCGGTCTACTGCTTCTCCGCCACAAATTGGCTAGTGGTTCCGCGAAGTTTGTCAGTGATTGCGATGGTCATGGTCTTACCGTCAGGAGCGACCGTCATACGATAAATGCCGATCACTTTTCCATCGCGTTTGTCGGTTTCCTCGATCGCATTCTTGGACAGCTTCCTCACTGAGACGCTCGTGGTCCCGGGATCGCCCTTGTACGGTGCGTCCGTTCCATCGAGTTTGGCTGTGTAGCCTTGTCCGGTCGGATTGCTCATGGTTAAGGTATCGCCGTCCACCTTGTAGGTGATTAGGAGCGCATTCGCTGAGATATCCTCCATCTTGCCGAACTTCCAAGAGCCGGAAATTGCGTGCGCCCCGGCGGGACCTTTAGCCACTCGCGTAGCTTCGCCCTTGCCCGTGACTGGATCGGCGTTGGTGGCGCTGCTGTCGCTAAATTCAAATGTCGCCGTGTTGCCATCGGGCGAAACCGTCACTTTTGTCGTCGTGACAATCTTTCCGTCTTTCTTATCCGTTTCCTCCATCGTGTGATCGTCCACGACCTTGATACTAACGGTGTCGTGGTACGGATCGCCGCTGACCTTCTGGTCTTGGCCATCGGCTTTGACATCTATCGGTGGAACGCATGTCTTGCATTGGTACATGCCGTCTTGTAGCAGGAAAACGTCCGGCTTTTTCGGCGGTTCGGCTGGATTCAGGTTGAGCTTCCATGTGCCATCGAAGGCATTCTGCGCCGTCGCCAAACCCGGCAGCAACATCAATGCCGCCAGCAGTCCAATCCCGAGCAGAGTTTTCATCGCTTTAATTCCTCCTTCTGTCAGCTTTGGGTTCCGATTTGGCCGTGGGGAATGCATGGCAATATAGCCCTTCTTAGTTCCCTCCGCAATGTAGTGAATGATCGTCGCCTACCTGGTCAAGTCTCTTCGGCCTCGCCGGTCCGCCGTTTTTTCGATCTCAAAATCAGGTTTTGGACACAGACGGCCACAAGTTTAGCAGTGTCTTAGAGTCGGGGAGCAAATGGCCTTCTCGAATTTGTGGCACAATCCCATTCCCCAAATCCCGAGAGTTTTGTTGAAAGCAATGGAGTTATGACCAGTGATTTTGGGTATAGCATCGAGTCGAAATCGAGTCGAAATGACATCGTAAATATAATGAATTCAGTTACTTAACGTTTTATGAATCTCAACGGTACGTCAAACGACGTGCAGCAAAGGACTTAGGTGTTTTTCAGGCAAATTGATGGTGTGCTCTGCGATAATTCTATAACCGTGTCGCCTGATCCCAAAGGAGCACCATTGGCAGCACCTCCCACGCAGAGGGTCTTGATGCGGATCATATTTTGGACGACTTACGTCCTTGGCATTCTCATACTGCTTTTTTCATTTCTCCTCGCCCAAGTCCCGCAGCCCCCGCATCGCGGAGATTTCACTCTGGACTACGCAGTGCGGTCGCTAGCTGCCGGTTTCTTGCTGACTGCGATTCTCCTGGCTAGACGCCTCTGGAATATCAACGACCCAATTCCCAGTCGAGGCCGCGTAAGCGCACGGGGGCTTGTTTTCTTAACCGCGTGGGTTGGGTTGGTAATCGCCGTGGCCGGAGTCATCGGACTGGCAATCGCTCGCCGCTAGGGCGCGGATGTGTGCTAAAAGGCTGCTCCCCCAAGGACTATTCCCTACAAAAACTGCCTGAACCTAGCCTATGTCCGGCATAGGGTATCAGGGCACAGGTAATAGCTATACTCCCTACTCTGCGAAATTTTCTGAGTACCGAGGCGTGATGCACGGATTTCAAGAGCGCAAGCGGCCTCGCAAAGGAGGGGCAAGGACCCATTTGAGGTGGATCGTGAGGATCGGTTGCACTGGCGAGCGTGAGTGGCCGCTGTGCGGATCAGTGCGGCAGTACCATCGCAAAATTGAACCTCTCGATCTATTTTCTTTCGCGCTCAAGGCGTGCAAAATTCTTCTACCAGCGCGTGGCTTGACCTTCTCTCGGAAAAAAGGTCGTCCGGGAGTGCCGCGCCGTGCTTGCAGTGCGAAGCGCCAACGCGAGGCGCAGGGATAAGTACGTCTGCGTAGATATAGTACGTATCTATAGGAGGAGAAGACTGGTCACAGCGCAGACTGTTTGACGCTACCTAAGGGTAGCCATTGCTAGGAACTCTAACAGGGTGGACCAAGAGGCATAGCTTCTTGCCCACCTTTTTCTATTTATAGGAGGTGATGACGGCAATTCAGAGTAGCCCCTAGCGAGAGAGCCGGGGCGAGAGACGTTGGAACAAACAGAGTCGTAGCTATTGGGCGAGAAGACAGTACGTCTTTCTCGCTCATTTTATTTCTGGCGAAGGCCACGCGGAGAAACAAGCATGGGAGCGATGAATCAGGTAGGGGTTGTCAGCGGTGCGAGCAGCGTTTCGGGCAATCACAGGGCAGATGGGCCGCTGAAAACGCTGCGGGCGTGCGTGGCGAGTCCAATCCCGAAGGTGAGCGTTGAGAGGCTCTCTCCTGCTGCCGATGTCTCCCTGGCGTTGCCAGCGCCAGTGAAGACGTTTTTTACCAAAGTCAAAGTCGAGTGCGAGAAATGCGGTCGAAAATTTGAAATCGACTTTTATCCCTTTGCGCCAAACCCGATTCGAGTTCGGACTGGCGGTGCCGCGCTCGCACCATATCTTCAAGCGATTCTCGACGAGGAGTTTGGCCGTCAGCCCGATCTCATTCGACAAGACCAGCCACCGACACACGTTGAGTCATGTTCGTCATGTACTCGCCGCCGCATTCCCCGTGAAGGAGACACGTTCAAGAAACGGTCTTACCGAGGGAGATTTCACACTCTCGGGTACAGAAAAGATAGAGGCAAAGGTCGTTCCCTGCCCGAACTCGATCCCGATGGCAGCTACGACGTTGTAGACCACACGCTAACGGTCGCGTATCTCAACTGTGGCTACGGGAAAGAAATTGACTATGCCGACGAGCAGTCTCGAACCAGGGAATCGTTATACGAACCCGAGCGATTGAGTCACGCGAAGAAGGTTCTCGACACTCTCAGTCTCCGCGAGATCGAAAAGAACTGTGGAATCCCGCGCACGACCGCGAGCCGTGCCAAAAAAGCCGTGCAAGAACTGGCGAAATCCGCAGACGGGATTCGGCCCTAGTGGGACACTTTGCTGAAAATTTTAATTCCGGCGGCACCAGCGAGTTAGGTCATCGTTCGCATCATTTTTTGTGCGCGAAACCGACGATGGCAACCCAATAGTAGGAGGAAAAAAACGAGCTTTTTGTTCTGCATCGGTCATTCCCGCCACCTGTAAAGGGTCAGGGTTGGCGAACTCGGGCCGAGTTTTCGCGGTAGGCACGCGCACGGCGGGGCGGGCAAACACATTACGAACCGAACGTCAGTATTGGTGTGTCTTGTCAGGCGTGTCTGATTTGAGGAGTTCACTGACCACAACACCCTTCTACCTTTTCAACCAAAGACGGCGGGAAAGACCGCAGAGGAGAAATAAACGAGTCGATAGTCGCCCTGGGCAAATCGGGAGAGAGAAATACAATGCACTGCCCCGCTCCCAAAGCGGGGGCTGTGTGATTCCGCTTTAGCTTCCGCAATACAAAGGAGACGTAAATGACTGAAAAGAAAGCAGGTATTTGTAACGTCAAGAAAAGGGGGGATTTAGTGACCTTTAGCTGGCGGATCAGTCAAGACTGGGCGGTCAAATGTTTTAAGTGGCATGTTGCTAGGCAGCACCTTCAACTACCTGCATGGCGAATCCAACCTGGACGGAAGGTCACGTGGCCCAAGACGGTTGAACTCAGCCAATACATTTACCACGTTATCGAGGCGCAGTGTAAGGAGCGTTGGCCACGGGAAGCTGTTGCAGCACTCGCGGACAACATTCAACAAGGTGATGCCGAATGTGAACCAATGAATGTCCATTGAGCTAGATTCGTCGAAGGGCACCGTGGATGCTGTCCCGTCCAGGCTCTCGATTGTGGTGAAGCCCACCTGAAATGCGTCCACGCACTGGCTCCGGGCGTTTAGACCATGCGAACGGCAACCTGATAGAGAATGCAAGAAAGGAGGGTCCAGAGACAGCACAATATGAAGCAGTAATCCAGAACGGGTCAGTTCTGGTGCAGTCCACGACGTAGCGTTTCCCCACCACCTAGCAGTTCTCGGCTAAAGCCGAAATCCAAACCAACAAGGGTCAGAAGACGAGGGAGAAGTGTTTTCTGACGATGCTCGATCAGAAGTGCGATGTGCTGATCCGTCCGAACGTGCGGACCAGCGAGATTCATCGGTCCATCCAGTTGCTCGGCAAATTCTCGCCCGCATGTCTGAGGCTGAGGCGGCAGCAGAACTCTGTGTGTCCGCTTCGAGTCCAGGAATTGCTGGAAGCCCGGAACGTGCTACTCTCACCCCCGCAACGTCGCCTAGCGCTGGCCAAAAGAGAGGGCCAGTGGCGAGACGACGGTTTCAGAAAGGGTCTTTCGTGACCGAAGCGGATGGCCGGATGTACTCCATGTACTACGTGGATGCGGACGGTAAAACGAACGCATGAAGACGATTCCTCGGAAGTATTGAGAGAGATGTCCGAACGAGCGGCTCGCAGGGAGCACGCCCGCATAATGGAGGAAGTGAACCGCAAGCGGGTGAACTTGGCTCGGGTCTATCGAGGGCAGACGTTTGCGGAAGCGGTCAAGAAGTGGCGGAAGGCGATTGCACCCAACCTGTCCCCTGCCACCGTTCGTCAGCGCGAAAGCTACCTCAAGGTTCACATCCTTCCTCGGTTTGGGAAGTCAGCCCCACAGGAGTTGGGGGTTCACGAGATCCAGCAATTCGCAACCGACCTCCGGAAGAAACTTTCGGCTAAGACAATCGTGAACCTCCTCAGTGCCGTGTTTGCGATTCTTGACTATGCCGGACGCTGCGGAATGAAGGTTACGAAAGTCGGATTCGCTGACCTTGAACTTCGGGACCAGCACCTAACCTGAATCTCCCTTCTTCACTCGCGAACAAGCTACGCAAATCATTGAGGCAGCGCCAGAGCCATTCAAGACTCTATTCGCCCTCGCCTGGTCAACCGGCTTGCGGGCGGGGAAATTCTGGCGCTGACGCTCGACGATCTCGACTTCAACCACAAAACAATCCGCGTGAACAAGTCTCTGGATGATGCCACGCGGGAAGTTCGGCAACCCAAAACTCCAAAGTCAATCGCAACGCTTCCAATGACAACCGCCCTGGAAGCCAAGCTGAGGGACTACATCCAAAGCCATTGGAAACCCAACCCGGCTCAGATTCTCTTCCCCAACCGTAAAGGGACGCGCCCTCGCTCACGAGATAACGTTGTTCGCGTCGGGCTAAAGCCTGTTTTGAAGAAACTCGGAATTCCCCTCAAATACTGGGCTCCACGCATTCAGGCACGGCTTGGCAACTGAGCTGGCCGAAGCATCCGTACCTCTCACCGTTCTCCAAAACCAAATGCGCCACGCGGACGTGAAAACCACGCTGAGGGTCTATTCGCATGTGATTCCACAGACCCAACGGGACGCGATGGAACAGGTTGGAGGATTTCAATCAGTACGGGAAACTGGTACGGTACTGAAATTCGCGCGTAAGTGATTGACGTACAAAAAGTTGGCGGAAGCGTGTGGGAGTCGAACCCACCATTCTGGCCGCGAAGGACAGAATCAATGGCTTTGAAGGCCACGAGGATCACCGGACCCCTTTCGCCTCCGTCACCGGATTATAGGTTGCGGCGACGTGCGGCTTCAACTTTCGTGCGGCTTCAACTTCGCGGTGTGCTGGAGGCGAACTTCTTGCGGGCCAGATCCAGAAATTTCGCGTCGGTGCAGACTTCGTAGTAGGCGCGAGTGCCCTGCGCTCCGATCTTTCCGCCCGGCAACAGCTGGCGCACGAATCCCTTGCGAATCACGATCGGCTCCAGCGATTCGCCCAGCGGAACTTCGCCAAAATAGAGCTGCACGCGCTCTTTTCCCCAGGGCATCGGAAAGTTTCCGCCCATGGGCGCAAGCGAAATTTCCGCGCTCAGCTTCTGAAATCCCTCTTCGTTCAGCTCGATGCCGTTCAGGTTGTAGCGAACCAGCAGCTCTTCGCCTTCGTCCTCCGCCGCGTCGTCCATCAGCGTCTGCAGCAGGAACACATTGAATGGCGAAGGATTATCCTTGAAACAGCCGCTTGGCCATTTTCGAGCAGCTCGAAAGCCGGTCGGAAAATTCAGCGCCCGCGAAATCATGATCTTCGAATCGCCGTCCATCCACAGCGACGGCGCCGAATCCTGAAACGCCACGCCCACGCCGAGTTCCAGCGGCGGCAAGTCGCCGATTCGCGCGCAGCGTTGTAGGCCTGCGTGACGGCGAGAATCTCCCGCGCCAGCACGCAAGCGCGCGCCACGGCGCGTCGTGGTGGCGCGCGTCGACTTCGTGTTCGTAGATCGCCAGAATGATGGCGTCGCCTTCGATGAACACTTTCGCCGCGCCGTAATGCTCCAGCATCCGCTTCACGGGCTCGTGCAGATCCATGCTGAAGTGCGATGCGGGATTCATGCCCCGCGCCAGCAAGTCCTTGGTGATGCCCGTCGAGCCGCGCACGTCGGCCTTGATGACCACGTGATTGATCACGGGATCGTCGGCCGGGCGGCCTTCGTCCGGATGCAGAAACTCGTAGAGGCTCTTGTTCACGCGCGAAAGCTCGCGGGAGTGTTCCGAGCGCACCAGATTGATGCGCTCCATCCACGCCACCACCTGCTGATAATTGCGCCGGTCGCGGCGCAGGCGCATGAGATCTTCGGCAAATGCAGCGCCGCGGCAAGGGTTTCTTCGTGCGTGCGGCGGCGGATCGCGCGCGAAGCCTCTTCCAGCCTCTTCATGGAAATCTTGCGCGCCGGAAACTGCTCCAGGAACTGCTCGACGCGCTTCGCTTCGTCGCGGTTGACGAGGGCTTTTTTCAACTGCTGCAGGTGGATCGGCGGGCAGTAGTCGCCGTAGATTCTCGCGCATTCGTAGCCGGCCAGCACGTGAAACAGCAGATCGCGCTCCTCCAGCCGGTGCACCCACTCCTCCAGCAGCTGCGCGCGCGTCTCCGGCGCGCGCTTCGCCTTCCCCGGCGGGTGCCGCCGCATCGAAAAGCCGCCGCGCATTGGCGGGCTCGTTCAGATAATCGCCCAGGCGGCTCTGATATTCTTCCGTGAGAAAATCCATGCGCTGCTTGGCGGCCTCGATCTGCGGCCCGAGCTCTCCAGATTTCTTCGAGCGCTGCGACTTTCTGCGCGCAGCTCTTCCAGCTCCGCCCTGCGTTCGCGCTCGACGCCGCGCCTTGCGCCGGAAAAGCTGCGGGAAACCTGTCGCCTTCTCTCCCGCGCGCCCGCGGCCTCTTCCTGTTCTTCTTCCACGCGCGCGAGCTCCGAACGCAGATGGCGCGCCTGCTCGAGCAGCCGTTCGTGGGCTTTGCGCGCCTTGCTCAGCTCCTCGGCATCGTCTTCCGCAAGCACGAATTCGCGCACGAAATCCAGAAGAAAAGCGTCGAAGACCTCGAAGCGGTCCGGATCGTTCATGAAATTGCCGAGCAGGACGTAGTGCTCGAGGAACAAATGATCGTCGTTGCCGCCCTCGACGAATAAGAAATCGGTTCTGCAGCAGCTCGTACGTCTCGTGGAAATCCTCGCCGAAGAGCGCTCGCCGCGATTTCGCAAAGCGTGCCCTCTTCCACTTCCCGCCAAATCCGGCACGAGCGTTTCGCCCACTGGCGAAAGATATTTTTGCGGTCGGCCTGCATCTCGGCGATCTTCGAGCGCATCACGTGCGCCTGCTCGCTGTGCTCGAAAAGCTCGCCCGCGCGCGCGAATCCATTCCTTGCATTCCACCAGGATGGTGGAAAACTGATTGGCCATTTCCTGAGTCAGAATTTCAGCAGCGCCAGCCGGTGCAGAACGTCCGTTTCGATGGACTGCTGAAATCTTCGCGCTGGTGAGCGACTCCTGCAGAATTTCGGTCAGCAGCTTGCGGAAAGCGCCGTGTTCGGGCGCGCCCGACTGCTTGCGGTTCTTTCCCGTAGATCAGCGCTGACGTTCATCGTCTGGCGGACCAGGTCCAGCAGATATTTCCGCGTAAAATCGACGAATCGCGGGCTCAGAAAGACGTCATAATGGATGTTGTCGATGCCCAGCGTCAGATTGCTCAGGCGAATCTCGGCGGAGTAAGGCTCCAGCTTCATCCGGGCAGGATGGGCAGGCGAAGGCGCAATGCGGGTGTCTGTCATTCTGGCGCAGCAAGACCACGAACTTTCACTTTAGCGAGGGGTGATGCGCGGCGCAATGGCACGGTTCCTAACCGTTAATGGTTTTTCGGGCAGCCCGCCCGTTCCGCGCGGGAATCAACACTTGAATTCTGACCCGGAATCCAACGCAGCACCCGAATTCGGCGTCGAACCCACCGACTACGGAGTCCTGCCAACTGACTACGGCGTCCCAACCGACCCCACAGGCAGCGAGCAGACTCCCTACGGCGTTTCATCCACTCGCTATGGCATCTCATCCACCGACCGCGGGAGTTCCGCCGATCAAGGCCCCTGCCTCTACTTCGGTCCCCAAGGCCAAAGATGCGATCGCCCCGCCGTCGCCAACGGTTTCTGCGCCCGCCATCTCCCCGCCCAGATCAATCAGTCTGCAAGATTCAGCGCTACGTCCCCAGCGCAAATCTCCGGCGCCTCCCCACGCTCCAAGCCGTACTCCGGCGTCCCATCCCCGGGTTTCAAGCAATACCGCGGCCTCCCTTCCCCCAGCTCCAAGCCGTTCGCCCGCATCATCGCAGTAGGCATAGCCATCTTCGCCGCCCTCTGGCCTGTAATCGCCGACCTACTCCGCGAAATAATCCGCTGGATCCACGCCCACTAGACACACGACGCGCACGGTGTTCTCTACGTCCGGCGTTTACCTCGGCGGAGTCGGGGCGTCTCTGCGGTAGAAGCCGTTGCCGTCTCGGACTCACCTCCGCCCTACTTCCGCGCCCTCTGTGTTAAATCTTTTGCCTTCCACCGCACCGAAACCCAAATTTTCGCGTAAAATACCGGACCATGCCCAAATTGCTAGAAGGCAAAACCACGATCGTCCTAGGCGTTTGGAATAAATGGAGCATCGCCTACGCCATCGCCCAGGCTTTCGCCCGCGAAGGCGCCACGCTCCTCCTCACCTATCAGAACGACCGCGCCAAACCCACTGTCGAAGAACTCGGCAGCGAACTCGGCGCCAAGGGCTTTTACCCCTGCGACGTCCAGCAACAATCAGACATCGACGGCCTGGCAGAATCCCTGAAACGAGAAGGCCGCACCATCGACGTCATTGGTCCACAGCCTGGCCTTCGCCAATCACGAGGACTTGAATCAGCCGTTCCTACAAGACCTCGCGCGACGGTTTCAGACTCGCCCTGGACGTCAGCGCCTATTCCCTGGTCGCCGTCTCCAAGCGCCCTCTCGCCGCTGATGACCAACGGCGGCGCCATCATGACCCTCACCTATCTCGGTTCCACGCGCGTAGTGAAAAATTACAACGTCATGGGCATCGCCAAAGCCGCGCTCGAAGCCGAAGTCCGCTACCTCGCCGGCGAGCTGGGCGCCAGCAAGATCCGCGTCAACGCCATTTCCGCCGGCCCCATCAAAACCATTTCCGCCCGCGGCATCAAAGACTTCTCCAAAGTCCTCGATTTCGTGCAAGAACACGCCCCACTGCGCCGCAACACAGACATCGCCGAAGTCGCCGACACCGCCGTCTTCCTCGGCAGCGATCTCGGCCGCGGCGTCACCGGAAATGTCCTCTACGTCGATGCAGGATTCCAGATCATGGGCCTGGAACCGCCAGCGCCGCCAAAATGAGAACGTGCAAAGCACATTCAATCACTCGCTCTAGCGGGACGACCCGCAATCGTTTCACATTACAATTCACCGCCGTTCTCGCCCTAGCAGCGACCGTGCTACTGGCAATATTCGCGTCCGCGAAACCACAGCTCTCCGCCCCATCTCAAGAAAAACAAAAGAAGCCCGCCGAACTACATTGGGATCCACCCCAAGTTGACGATCCCGTTCCATTCCTATCCACGACCCCGCCCTGCAACCTGCACGACGTCCTGCAACAAGCCGGACGACGCGCCGCGCAAACCGTTGATCTACTTCAGAACTTCAACGCGCATGAGCATCTGCGTTTCGAACAAACCGACCGGCTGGGCATGTCTGAAATGTTCATCACCGAAAATTTCGACTATCTCGTCGATTTCGGCGAACCATCCGGGCCGCTCAAAGTCCAGGAAACTCGCACGCCACTCGCCGGCAGCGACAACGCACACCTCAGCACAACCGTGGACAAGGGCCTCCCGGTTCTAGCCCTGATTTTTTATCCGGTAATGCAAGGCGATTACGAGATGCGCTGCGAAGGCCTCACCCAGTGGAATAACCAGCCCGCTTGGGTCGTCTACTTTCGCCAGGTTGACGGTATGCGCCCCCGCACGCTTTCCATGGGCACCGAGGCGAACGTTTTTCCGGTCAGCCTCAAAGGCCGCGCCTGGATCGCTGCGGACTCCGGCCAAATCATGCACCTCGAAACAAATCTCGTGAAAGGCGTTCCAATCATCGAACTGCGCGCAAACGCAGTTTCAATTGATTACGCCCCGGTGGCATTCGCCTCAAAAAATATCGAACTCTGGCTGCCCAAATCCGCCGTTGCCTACACCGATTACGGCAAGCGCCGCACCATCATCGAGCACACCTTCTCCGACATCCAGCTCTTCTCCGTTCAAACCCAACAGGTAATCGAAAAACCAAAAGAAACAAAATAGCCGGAAGATAGACCCTGACGTCTTCTTCTCGTCAGGGCACGGCTTCACGGTTCGCCGAAACAGAAAATCGCGTGTCATCCCGAACCGAGTCCCGTGCTTTTTCATTCCCGCCGCAGTGGGGCGGGCGCAGGACGCAGAGAGGAATCTGCTTTCTGCGGAACGATCGACAGTCTTAGCGGGTCGGAATTTCGGAGTCGACGTGAGAAGCCGAGAATCTTTGCAGCCGTTCTAACCACTCATCACGAGCCACTGCTTTTTTCCCAGCCGGATCTCTACGCTAGATACCGCCGCGCACCGACTCCCCGCCGTCCTCCATCACAATCCTTCGCACATCCTCTGAAACATGCTCCAACCCAATCCGCACCACCGGCCAATCCGTGCGCAACTTCAACCGGTCCGGCCATTCCACGATCACGATCGCGTGCTCGCCAAAAATATCCTCAAGCCCCAGCGTCTCCAGATCATGAAAATCCCCCACGCGATAAAGGTCCACGTGATAAACCCGCTCCCGTCCCTGGTACTTGTGCACCAACGTAAACGTAGGGCTCGTGACGTCGTCTTCCCGCGCCGCCCCCGCCCCCGCCGTAATCCCTTTCGTCAGCGTCGTCTTCCCTGCTCCCAAATCCCCAGAAAGCAGCACCAAAACCGGCGCCCTCAACCCCGCGCCAATTTCTCTGCCCCACGCGATCGTTTCTTCCGACGAATGCGTCTCAATCTCCCGCCTACCCACGGCCGCACTCGGCATAAAATTGCTGATACGCCCGCGGAATTGCGCGAATTAAATCCGAAGCCAGCAACGGTGCCTCGCCCGTCTCCGCATACGCAATATCTCCCGCCAGCCCGTGCAAATAAACTCCGAACGCCAGCACGCGCACCCACGGCGTCACAGCAAACTGGGCCGTCAACCCCGCCAGCATTCCGGTCAACACGTCCCCCGTTCCGCCCGTACCCATCCCCGGATTTCCCGTGGAATTCACAAACACCTGCCCATCGGGCGCCGCCACCACGGTCTGCTGCCCCTTCAAGATCACCGTCGCGCCCCAGTCCGCTGCCGACCTTCGCGCCACGTCCACCCGTTGCGCCTGCACGTCCGGAATTCCGCAACCCAGCAAACGCGCCATCTCTCCCGGATGTGGCGTCAACGCCAGCGCGCCGCTGCCGTTCCTCAGCTCCTGCGCTCGCCCCGCAAACGCATTCAATCCGTCAGCATCCAGAATCGCCGGAATCGTCCGCGTCTCCACCACGCTGCGCACAAATTGTTGTGTTTCATCGTGCGTGCTCAACCCCGGCCCAATCCCTAGCGAGCGCTTCCCTTTCAACAATTTCTCGAAGCGCTCGTATTCAAAGCTGCGTATCGAAATACTGCCCACATCCGTAGCAGGAAGCGGCTCAGTCATAATCTCCGGCGTGTGCGCCGCCACGATCGGCAGCACCGGCTCGGGCGTGGCCACAGTCACGAGTCCCGCTCCCACTCGCAAAGCTGCCCACGAAGCCAACACCGCCGCACCACTTTTACCAACGGACCCGGCCGCGATCAACGCGTGGCCATAATTTCCCTTGCTGGCAGACGAGCGGCGCGGCAGCGCGAAGTGGCTCACCTCGCGCCAATCAATCCAGCGAACCTCGCTCTTCCCCACCTCATCGATCAACTCCGGCGGCGAACCGATATCGCGCACCACCACTTGCCCCGTGTAATCGCTGGCCGCGCCCAGAATCATGCCTGTCTTCGGCGCCGTAAACGTGATCGTAAATGTTGCGTTAATGCATGCGCCCATCGCTTCGCCCGTGTCCGCAACGAGCCCCGATGGAATGTCCACCGCCACCACTGCCGAGCGCACCGGCCCGCGCCGCTTGTTCACCGCTTCGATCGCCTCCGCGAAAAGCCCTTCCACCGCGCCGCGTGTTCCAGTGCCGAGCAGCGCATCTATAATAATGTCCGCGGAATCGAGCGCGGATTTGACGCTCTGCAGATCGCCCGAATTGCGCACTCGCTTCAGCGCGCCGGAACCTTCCTGCCAACGCTTGCAGTTCGCTGCTGCGTCGCCCTGCATTTCCTCCAGCGCCGCGAATAGAAATACTTCCGGCCTCGCGCCCAATTCCCGTAAACTCCGCGCCACAACGAATCCGTCACCGCCGTTATTCCCTTTGCCGCAAAGAATCACGACGCGCTGCCCCGCGAAGTTCGGCCAGCGCTGCCTGATGAATTCCGCCACGCTCGCCCCCGCATTTTCCATCAGCGTAAGCCCAGGCATCGCATAGCGCGCGGTCGTGAGCCTGTCCACCTCTCGCATTTCAGCAGCGCTCAGAATCTTCATATCAGCAGCTCCGCAAGCGAGTGATTCCCACGATTCAAGGCAGAAATGAGTTCGCACATACCCAAATTCATCACAATTTACCGTAGCACGGTTGCTCAAGCGCCGCGCGAAAAAAAAGCCGCGCTCACGGCCGCGTATCCAGCGGATGCCTGCTCTTTTCGTAAAACTCGTTTTGCAATTTCAAGCTCTCGCCGTCCGCCTTTACCGCGCGAACCGCATCCTCAATCGCCGTGATCCACGCATTCATCTCAAATGTGCCAAGCTCTTTCGTGGCCAGCGCTCCCTCACCGGAGTAGTGATTCGGAAATCGTGCGTACCACCAGATCCCCGTATACACATCATCGGGCAAGTTCACGCGCTTCTGATCCGCACCCGATTCACTCGCTGCCCGGTCCGGATGCACCAAATCCGGCCGCGCAATCATCATCGTCGAAGTCTCGGTTTCTCCCGCATGCATGTCCACGTGATCCTTTTTCTCAGGACTGCCTTTAGGTTCCTCGCGCCCCCACTGCACGTACACCACATAATCGTGGGGCTTGTCCAGCTGACTCTGCGCGAAATATGGCAGCAGATTTTCGTTTCCTCCATGCCCATTCACGATGATGATTTTCTTGCACCCGTTCCGCGCCATTTCGTCGGTAGTTTCCTGCAACAATTTCATTTGCAATTCCGCGCTGTAAGCGATTGTTCCGGCCTCATGTTTCGCCTCGAAAATCTGGCCGAAATAATATTCCGGGAACACCACGGCATAGTTCTGCTCCGCTGCGTGCAACGCCGCATAGCGCACGTCCAGCAGATCCGTGCCCAGCGGCAAGTGCGGCCCATGCTTTTCCAAGATCCCAAACGGCAGCAGGCATGTTCCCTGGGCCTGCGCGATCGCGTCGCGAAAATCTGCGGAGGTTAACTCTTCCCATTTCACCGAGTGCTTCGCCTGCCCCTCAGCCGAATGGCTTGCCAGAAGTAGTAGCGCGAGAAAGCCAACCACTATGTTTCTCATCCTCTGCCCTCCAGCGCGCCGATTCCTGGCACCACCGCACCAATTCGGACGCTCGGAGGCGATTTGCCTCCGATTTCAGGCCCAAAATCCTTTAATGTCCCGATTTGTCCCGTGCTGCCCTTTGCAGCGCGGCGCGGTTCGCGCCAGTATGCCGACGGCCAATCCAAGCCAGGATCGAACTGCAGCCAAACAGCTAGCGTTCCCCTGCGTGAGGGTGCCACACAGTGCCGTGCAAAACACTGTAAAGAACGCCCAGTGCTCGACCGGGGACAAGCACTGGGCGTTCGCTTTTTCCGGCCTAACGAAACCCGAAATAAGCCCGCCACCACGATTCTGATCCCGCGCAGGCAAACCCACGCACTGCCTCGTTCATCGCCCCGCGACGCGCGCCACCAGCTAGCCTTAATTCTTTTTCGGCGGCAAGAACTTCTTATCGATTTTGGCTACTACCACATAATTTGGGTCAACCATTTCAGCTACGTGAATCGTTGCTACTTTGGAGAGCAGCTCGTAGGCGTCCATTTCTGAGAGGCCGTAGTCCGCGTGGATCCAGTGGACCAGTTCGGTGAAGGCGATGCGCAGCGAATCGTCCAGCGGCCTGTAAATTCCAGCGGCCATTAATTCATTTTGATTTTCCCAGCGTGGCCAGTCGCTCGCGCTGTGTTTGATCACGTGAAAACGAAAGCGCGCGTGCATCGGCACCTCGATCGCCGTTCCGCCGATTTCGCCATCGCCCATCGCCGCGTGGCCATCGCCCACGTACACCAGCGCTCCCGGAACATTCACCGCCAGATACAGCGTGTTGCCCACGCTCGATTCCGAAGCGTCCATGTTGCCGCCGAATTCTGCGGGCACCAGCGAGCTGCGCGTTTCGCCGAATGCGGGCGCCACGCCGACGCAGCCGAGAAAGGGATGCAGAGGAATTTGCACCGAGAAACTCGAATCGTGCGCCTGATACGTCGCCGTGCCGCTTTGCTGATGAATCGCATAGGCCCAGCTGCGGCGCGGCAGATCGGGATTCAACATTGGCGTGTAGTGCGTTGAATTGATCGCGCCGAATCCCGGCGCGATTTCGCCCGCGCCCTCGTCCCCGTTCACATGCAGCTCGAGAAATTCGATCGCCAGCGCATCTCCCGGCTCGGCCCCCTCGATGTAAAAGGGCCCCGTCAGCAGGTTGGAATTGCGCGCGAGCTCCAACTTGTCCGCGGGAATTCCCGCACAATTCTTGGTGCAATTCAACGTGTCGGTCTCGAGGATTTCGCCGGCCCTCACGCGCGCCACAGGATCCGCCGGGCCGAAATCGAACTTCACTGTTGCATACGTTGGCGCGTATTTCACCACTCGCGCTGCTGATTCCTCCGGCAGCGACTGCGCGGATAGCGTGACGGCAAAAATTGCCGCAATCAACAGCGCCAGGGCGAAAATTCCTGCTCGCGCTTCGGCGCGCCTCGGAACTACATCAATTGAACTTTTCGTGATGGACGTGTCGACGAAATTCATTGCGAGGTTCCGATGTGACATTTGATTTCTCCCTGTGCGCTCGGCAGCGCTGGGCAGCATACCGCATCTGGCGGCGTTTTTGCCGCCGAGCTGGTTGAACCAGTCGCGCGCCGCTCCCAGGTAGCGAGGGATTGAGCGGGGTAATGCGCACACGTAGCACAGGAATGCGCCCGAAATAATCCAACTGGTGCGAAATATTTCCTGTAATTGCACCGCGTCCCCAATGCGGAATCCCTTTTTGGACCGATACGGCAAGCGGTGCTTACCCCACCCAGGCAGGAGCGAGGTTATGTCCATGTCGGAACTTCGTCGTTCACCAAGGTACAAACTTCAAATGCCAATGGCGTTTCACCGTTTGGGACTGCTCTTCGATGGCGAGCGCATTGAACTATCGGTTCTGGTGCCGAAGCAGATCACAGGAGACAGAGAGAAATATCGCTGGTTTACTGGCCGGGTAGCGCACGTCGATTCCAGAACCCAGCACGGCTACGCTCGCATCGGCGTGCAATGGCTGTACTACGAAACAGCGGCTCCGGAGACAGGTTCTGCGGTTGCGGCCAGGTCGAAATCGCAGCCGTACCTGCGGCCACAGATAGGACGGGAGTTGAACCGCCCAGACTGCCGCCTGCCCGCCGTAGGTGCGCGAGCGCGCGACACACCTAAAATCAAAGGTGTCGGTCCCGATCGTGCGGAAGGGTGTGCCACCCGGCAGACCAGCGCCACGAACGCGCAGGAAGCCAACAGGGCCAAGTGGCTTCTAGGGATTCGCGACGCGGAAGACGATTTGAGAATTTTTTTCCAAGTGGATGTTCTGATTCTGGGAACTAACGATCGGAGTGGGTACGTTTTTGCTGACTTCGATCCCCAAAATCACGTCGGGCAGAGCGAATACGCCCTTGCTCGAGGCGGTGAGCAGGTCGATACCATGTTCGTCGGCGCGCACGTGATTCGCGCCGTTGTACGGCAGATCGGTGATGGCGTTGACGGGCACGACCGGCGGAGGAGCAATCGCTTGAATCTCCAAATGCAGCGAGACCGCGGTGCCGTTCTTCAACTCGACCGTGTCGAACCTGATCACGACTCCATAGAGTGAGCCTGGGGGCGGCGCCACAAAATGCGACACTTGGCCTACGACGAGCGCGCCTTTCGGGAGAACGACCCGATGGCCGTCTTTTACGTCGTGCGTGATCCGCGCTTCCACGTGATCGCCTTGCTGAAGGCGTGTGGAATCAAATTTCGCGACGAGCCTCGCAACGATTGCAGTATCGGCCGGAAGATTGATCGCGTTCGCCGTGGTCTTGGGCGCTCCGCTTTCTTGCGCCGCAGCGCGGAGTGGGAGCTGAAACAGGAGTAAACATGCCAAAAAAAAGAATCGCAATGATTTCATTGGAGCTGTGCGCCTCCCGGTGCAGAAATCAATATAGACTTGCAACTGGGCAGTTCTTCACGCAGTTCATCGAGGATTGTTATTGCAATCGCCAAAGCCCTTGCGGGCGAACCCGCCTGCGATTATAGCTTGGGTAATTGATTCAACGAGTACCGGAATACGGGCAAAATACGAGATAGTATACACGCGCAAGTAGCCCACGCTTCCAGACTGCCAAACGGTACGGTTGAATTCCAAGCTGGCGCAAACTTCGCTATTTGGCTGTTACAACTGCGACGGCAAAGAAAAGCCGCGCGCCGGGGAACGGCTGTGGGGCTTTTTGTCGTTTGCAGTCACCGGCGGCTGATTGTTGCCCGGATGCGTCCTGCAGCTTGCACCCGAGCAATCATCCGAGAATCAGTCGCGCAATGAGCCCGGTGATCAGCCGGCCGTTTGATACAGGAGTCAACCGACCGGGCGACCGCCTTTGCGCTCAACCGAACGAGCGACCAGTCGAGCAGGTGCTACCAGTCGTCGCCCTCGTCGAACTGCGCGGCGGGTAGCACTGGTGTGTGCTCCTTCTGCGCGGCTTGCAGTTGGTTCAGATCCAGGCCGAGAGCTTTCCGAATCGTCGGAGCGATCTGCAGCGTTTGGACCGCGATGGTGACTGTTTTGGGTTCGAAGCCCGGGTTCGAGAGCAGCAGCATCACGTTGACGTCGTCATGCGCGAAACCGCCGTGCTCGGCGAGCTTCGCGGTGCTGCCGGAGTAGGTGGCTCCGGTATTTGGAGTGACGAGGATGTCCGGCGGGCGCGGATCACTTGAGGGCGGCAGTCCGGGCGCGTTGTAAAGCTCAGTGATGCCCGGCCCAAAGAAGATCTGGCCGATCCCGGCGAGCTTGGCCGTCACCGGCGGCTGATTTTCCAGCATACTCACGGCGCTTTCCGTAGTGCAAGCGCTGCTGAGCCAAACCAGAGAAACGTCATCTTCGATGGGCCCGATGCCGGTGGGGTTGGCTGGCGATTCAGAAAACGGTATACGGTTCTGCAAAATCGTTGCCGGCGCAGTCGTCACGAAACCGCTTGAGGGGAAGCGTGTACCCCCCGCCGGGCCACCGGCCGACGCGTAAGTCTTTTTTTTCTGGCATCACTGTTGCGACTCCGACGCTGCCGGTGCTTAATGCATGCCTGAATTTGCTGTGGAAAATTTTGACAACAGGCGCAATCCTTAACGGATTTTTACGTGGCGCTAACACATGCAATACAGAAACTTCATAGGCTCTCGTCCGTGGAGGTAACAATGAAAAAGACAGTTGCTGTACCTTTCCTCGGACTGGTCCTGGCACTCGCCTGCTCGGTAGGCACCGCAATCGCCCAAGACGATAGCTCCCAATCAAACAACCAAGACGGTAACTCCGAAAGAGGTCACATCAAACGAGTTCTGCTGGTTAGCGTTGACGGTATGCACGCTGTTGATTTCGCGAACTGTGCGAACGGCATCAGCACTGTCAACAATGGAGAGCCCTTTTGCCCGGAACTTGCCGCTCTCGGCAAGACGGGTATCAATTACGTCGCCGCCAGCACGTCAAAAACCTCGGATTCCTTTCCCGGCCTGACCGCGATCGTCACCGGCGGAAGCCCCGCCCTCACCGGTGTGTACTACGACGTCGCTTATTCCCGGAATCTTGACGCCCCAGCGATAACCACCGGCAACGGCCTCGGCGCTGGCCCATGCACCGCTGGCATGGCTCCCACGGGCACCACAACCGAGTATGAAGAGGGTATTGACCTCGACAAGACGAAGTTGAACGGCGGCGCGCCCGGTGCGGCGCTGACCGATGGTGGCCTTGCCTCCATCGACCCCAAGAAGCTGGTTCGCGACCCGAGCAATGGGTGCAAACCAGTCTATCCATGGGAATTTGTCCGCGCCAACAGCATTTTCAGCGTCATCCATCAGGCGGGCGGATATACGGCATGGTCCGACAAGCACCCCGCTTACATCTCGGTCGCCTCGGGCCTTGGCCCCAGTGCGGTTGACGACTTTTATGGGCCGGAAATTAACTCGAGCGTGATCGCCCTTCCCGGCGTCAAAACGCCAACCGGACTATCCTGCGAGTCAATCCCCGACCCGGGCTCGGACCTGACAGCCTGGACGAACAGTTTTCAGAACATTCAATGCTACGACACCTTGAAGGTCAACGCAGTCCTCAATGAGATCGACGGCAAGAACCACCTGGGAACCAAGCGGACCGAAGTTCCCACGATCATGGGCATGAATTTTCAGGCACTTAGCGTGGGCCAGAAGCTCGTTGAGAGCAGCAACAGCGTGACTGGCGGATATTTGGATGCCGCTGGCACACCCACGGCGGCGCTGCTAAGCGAATTCAAGTTCGTGGATGCCTCCATTGGGGCTTGGGTCAAAGAGCTGAAGGCAAGGGGACTTTACGACACGACGTTGATCGTGATCACCGCTAAGCACGGCCAGTCGCCGATCGATCCGAGCCGCTACGTCTCGCAACTCATCAATGGCACTTCACCCGTCACTCTGCTGTCCAATGCTGGATACATTCCCTTCTCTGAATCCACCAACAACCCCACCGGCATAGGACCGACCGAGGACGACGTCTCGCTAATCTGGCTGAGCAACTCGGCCGATACTCTGGCGAGCGTCAAAATTCTCGAAGACAACGCCTCCGCCGCTGGAATCGAACTCGGCCAGATTTACTATGGCCCGGCGCTTTCCATTAACTACAACGATCCGACCGTGGACCCACGGACGCCGGATATTATCGTGACCCCGAACGTCGGCGTTACTTACTCCGGCAGCACCGCGAAACTAGCCGAGCACGGCGGGTTCGCGCATGACGACACGAACGTCATTATGCTGCTCTCCCATTCAGGCTTCCAAGCCAAGACAGTGCGGGAAGGAGTGGGGACCGTGCAGGTGGCGCCTACGATCCTCAAGGCTCTGGGTCTCGATCCCTCGGCCCTGCTGGCCGTTCGTGTTGAGGGAACCAGCGTACTCCCGGCGGTTCAACTCAAGTAACCTGGCGGCAACAGGTGAATGAATCAACAGCGGGCGCTCCTTTCGTGGGCGCCCGTTTTCTTTCTGGCTGCGCGTGCCGATGCCCGTGCATCGAATCTGCGCCGCAAGATCGGGTGCGGCTAACTTTCCCGCGCGAGCGCGCCCTGTTCGACAGCCCGGCCGACCGTAGCGGAGATTTCACCGAGCAATAACGCACGCGTACAGCTGCGTGGCTCAAACTGCGGCGCCCTAATCCCCATACGGCGGCTGTGACGATGAAGCGGCATAGACTAGTACTGGCAGGACTTGCTGTCGCGATGACGCTGGCGTTGTGGGCGCAAGTAACCGTGGCGCAATCCGACAAATTGCGCACGAAGAAGGTGAAGCACGTGCTGCTGCTGAGCATTTACGGCATGCACGCCGTCGACCTCTGCAATTGCACGCACGGAATTAACGGCGCGAACGGCGGCGACCCGTACGGCCCGAACCTGGCCACCCTCACCGACACAGGAATCAATTATGTTGCGACCGTTTCCTGCAAACCTTCGGGCTCGTTTCCCGGACTAGCGGCGCTGGTCACGGGCGGTTCACCGAAAACCATCGGCCTCTATTACGAAGTCGCCTACGACCGTTCGCTCGACGCACCAGCATTGTTGACCGGCACCGGATTAGCCGCAGGCCCCTGCACACCGTACGGCGTACCAACCGGAACGACGACCGACTACGATCAAGGCATCGAGCTTGACGACACCAACGAAATCCTGCTGGTAGCCCATCCAGGCTTTTCCGCACGCACAGTTGCGGCCACCACCACAACCACCCAAGTAGCCCCAACAATCGTGAAAGCGCTGGGCCTGAATCCACAGGCACTCGACGCGGTGCGAGCAGAAGGCACCGCAGTGCTACCAGAAGTCGAAGCCCAACTCGATAAGTAACCAGCCAGCGCGGCAAAATCGCCGGGTGCGCGACAAAAACATCGCGCACCCGGCAGTTGACTTTGTGCCGGCCGCCTGCTTTTCAGCCGGGCGATTCTGATTTTGTCTTGATAGCGGAGAGGATTGCTGCGCCCAGCGTGCCCAAGCGTAAACAATACCGCCGGCCGTGGGGGCGTCGGTTACGTCAGAATATCAAGTTCCCAATCGCCAAAACGACAAAAGCAAGCACGATCCCCGCCGCGACTGCGATCACGAGCCAGTTCCCGACAAGTGACCGCGATTCGGCAACCCGAGCATGTAGTCGGCGATGGGGTCATGCGAATACGACCGGGATGAAAGCGACTGATGGGCCGTGCGCGACATGAGAAAACTCTAACATTCGGCACGCGCAAGAATGCGGATACGGATATCGCCATGTATCGTACCAGTAAATGACTCGCGGAGAGGTTGAATTTCCGGGTGCCGCACTCTCGCCGCAGGCGAGGGTACGGGTTTAGACGTTACCAGGTCAACCGCCACGGCGAATTTCTCTCGCCGATCCCTTTCGCCAATCAATGCTGCTTCCGCGATGCTTCCTCGCACGCGCACAAGCGTGTTTTCCTCGCCTAGTCCTTATCCATACACGTA